>NZ_NFKS01000005.1 GCF_002160515.1 Anaeromassilibacillus sp. An172
AGGCTAAACCCCAATTCCTCCTTCTTTTTTATCAAAGTGTTGGTTGCTTGATAAACGCAAAAACCCTGAATTTCAGATAGAAATTCAGGGTTTTTGGACAAGCTGACCGGAAGATTTTCTCTTCCGGTGATAATATATTAAGTTTACTATGCATTAAACACAGCAGTTATAACAAAAGTCTTTCCGTCTGGACTTTTTGCTGATATTTTTCCTTTGTGTGAATCAACAATCGCTTTAGCAACCGATAATCCTATGCCATACCCTTTAACTGAGGAATTTCTTGATTTATCCTCACGGTAAAATCTATCAAAAATATACGGCATGTCACCTATTTTAAGATTTTCCGCATCATTCTTTACCGATAGAATTATATTTTTGTCCTGCTTTTTTAATGACACAAAAATACTTCCATTTTCCGGTGTGTACTTAATTGCATTGTCAAGCAGAATATTTATAAGTCTTCGTATAGCTTTTTCATCGCCGCACAACTCAATATTTGCGTCAACATCATAATCTAAATTTTTCTTGTGTGTTACAGCTGGAATAATAAATGGGTCTATAGCTTCACAAACTATATTAGACAAAGAAAACTTTTCCATAATAATTTTATCGTTTTCTTCCATTTTTGACAGAGTAATTAGGTCAGAAGTAAGTGATGTAAGTCTTTGAATTTGGTTTCTGATACTTCCTGTCCACTCTGACTCTCCGTTTTCCATTTCAATCAATTCCAAGTTTGCATCAATTATTGCAAGAGGTGTTTTGATTTCATGGCCCGCATCGGTGATAAACTGTTTTTGTTTTTTATAGCTGTCGTATACAGGCTTTAAATAGAATTTAGAAGATATTATAACAAGAATTAAAACAGAAAAAATTCCTATTAAACTTAAAATAACACTGAAAATAATTGAGGAATATAGATTTGATAATTCTTTACTACAATCAAGAAAAATAATCAGTGTCATATCCTCTTCCTCGTTGTAGAATTTTCCGTATCTATACACGTCATAGAAACCGTTATTTGTTCCAGACTCATATACTTTAATCGCATATTCCTGGGCAGATTCCGTATCTATGGCGACTACCTTTCCTGTATCGATAAATCCTACTGAACCGTCTGAATTAAAGGACACAGTAAAATATCTTGACTGATAGGGAGTTTCCGGAGAAAGAGGATTTCTGAATTTTCGTTCAGGTGAATTATATTTTGGAAATTTACCTCCATACTGATTAAGTACTGTTAAAATATTATCTGCATCAGAAGTTATTTTATTATAATTCATGATATGTATACCAGACAAAATTACAAACAGGACCAAAACCAGTGAAAGCATAGCCGACAAAATAAATTTTTGCCGAAGCTTTTTAATCATTTACTTTCTCCTCAAGGGAATAACCGAGGTTTCTCGTAGCTTTAATATAAATATTGGAATTTATTGAAGCTAATTTTTTCCTTATGTAAGAAATGTAAACCCATACAACACTTACTTCTGTTTCTGTATCATATCCCCAAATCTTTTCCAGTATTCTTTCTGTGGATATGAGGTTTTTAGGATTGCTCATAAACATTTCCATAATCTGGAACTCTTTATTTGCCAGTCTGTAAGAACCATAAGCAGTTGAAAGCTCAAAAGTAACTCTGTTAAGAGTAACATTTCCGAACTTTAAAAGTGAGTCAACAGCTTCTGTTTTAATCCTTGTCATAGCTCTGATTCTAGCCAAAAGTTCTTTAATAGAGAATGGTTTTGTGAGATAATCATTTGCGCCACAATCAAGACCAAGCACCTTGTCATCAACTTCGGACTTTGCGGTGAGTATGAGAACAGGCACATTTATTCCTTTGCTTCTTATGATTTTAAGAACAGAAATACCGTCAATCTTCGGCATCATTATGTCAAGTATAACACCGTCATAATTACCGTTTTCAATATAAGCGAGAGCTTCCTCACCATCAAAAACAGTATCTACAGTATAAAGGTTATGTTTCAAAATAGTTGACAGAGCTTTTGAAAGCTCTCTTTCGTCTTCAGCCAGTAATAATCGCATGATTATTCCCTCCTTTCTTATAATTTTATATATCAACCTAAAATTTACTTTAAATTGATTATTTAGTTTTAGTTTTACCTAAATATGAAAAAATCAAACAGATTAAAGATCAAACCTGTCTGATTTTTTACTTTAATTAAGCTAAAATTGGTCAATTCTTTTTAAAGTATGTAACAATAACACCGCCGCAGTTATCAGAGGATATATTATACTGATAACCATCGGGAATAAAAGCCGTATATGGTATTTCATCTTCATTAAACCAAAATACGCCGTAGCTTGTTGAGTCATATTCAAATGTAAGTGGATTTTGATATGTATGATTTTTCAACAGCTCTATGTATTCTTCAAGACAAAGATTATTTTCCAAAATATACGAAGCATGTCCTTTTCCCACATACCTGAAATGCCACGGCTCATAATCAATACCTGTTATTTCGGTTTTATCCTCAGGATATCTCACAATAAAACCATATTCATCGCAGGTTTCCAAAAGATTTTTATAAATTCCCTCGCCGTCAAATTCCTCAGATATTTTATTATCGGTATTATAAATAGACATATCCACTGCAAGACCTGTATGATGTTCACTTGTTCCCGGAACGGCAATCCATTTGTCGGTTACTTCCTGGCCTCTTTTTGAAACATCATCTTCGTATATGCTTTCCTGAGTATCAACGCTCCTATAACCGCTGGCAACAAGCAAATCTGTTTCACCGTATTCACGGTAAAATTCTCCCAGCCAAGAATTTAAAGCTTCACATACCCTTGAATTGAGCTTAACGTTATAATCGGACACTGTATAAGTTTTATTTGAGTGTTCCAAAACAGAAACAAGGTTTTCCGGAGTATCTTCATAAGGATTATCCTTATTGACAAGGATTAAATCTCCGCTTTTACAGTCATCAGCTGTGATAACAAGCCGCAACATATCTTTATTATCAACTGAATAACCACTTGCATTGTCCTGCTGAGAAATCTCATCATTAAATTCTTCATTGCTATCTTTACAAGAAGAAGCGTTCCACACAACTCCGAGCATAAGACACATGATAATTATCACAGCCAAAATCCTGAAAGAATTTTGCTTGAAAAGGTTCCCATTTCCTACCCCATTCTTTTTCCCTGTGATATTTCTTTTCATTGTGTCCTCCTGTTATGCTTTGACTAATTCTTCATCAAGAACAGATGTGCAGTGAGGACATCTTGTAGCTTTAATATCTATATCTGTACAGCAGTACGGACACTTCTTTGTTTTTGGAGCTTCCGGCTCTTTTTTTATTGCCAAGTCCTTTACCTTGTTTATCGCCTTAACAATAAAGAACACAACCAAAGCCATAATCAAAAACTGGATAACGGCTGTTATAAAAGCACCGTATCTGATATTAACATCATTTATTGTTAATACCCAGTCACTGAAATCTGTTTTAGCCACCAAACCGATAATAGGTGACAAAACATCATCTGTAAGGGATTTAACTATTGCCTGAAACGCAGCGCCTATAATAACGCCGACTGCAAGGTCAATAACATTTCCCTTTGAAATAAACTTTCTGAATTCTCCGAAAAATTTCTTCATAATTTTCTCCTTCCTTATTTTTACTATTCTTTTTCATCACGTCGATAAATAAAAAAATTTGGCAAAAAGCCCCTAATATGTATTCAGAGATTTGCTGTATGTTTACAGCAAATCTCTGGTACTAAACATGTTTAATTAAATTTATCAAAGTGTAGCTTTGTGGAAAACTTTCTTTCCTTTTTTGATTACTACATAGCCCTTTTCAAACTCTGATGCATTGATCTTAGCAAACGGGTCTGTAACTTTTTTATCGTCAACAGCCACACCGCCCTGCTGGATGAGTCTTTTTCCTTCGCCCTTTGAAGCGATAAGACCGCACTTTGTCATAAGGTCGAGAACAGCGATTTTACCGTCTGTAAAGTCCTCTGCGCTCAATGCAGTGCTTGGCATATTGTCTGTATTTGCTTTAGAGCCGAACAAAGCACGTGCAGCTTCCTGAGCCTTATCTGCCTCTTCTTTGCCGTGTATGAGCTTTGTTACCTCATATGCCAAAATCTCTTTAGCCTTGTTTATCTCGCTGCCCTCAAGCTTTGCAAGCTCTTCAATCTCAGGAACAGGAACAAATGTGAGAATTTTAAGACATCTGATAACGTCAGCGTCAGCAACGTTTCTCCAGTACTGATAAAACTCGTAAGGACTTGTCTTTTCTGGGTCAAGCCATACTGCGCCGTTCTCTGTTTTACCCATCTTCTTACCCTCAGAGGTTGTAAGAAGAGTAAATGTCATACCGTAGCACTCTGAATTGCTGTCAGGAGCAATACCGGTTTCTTCTGCTTTCTTAGCAGCCATTCTTCTTGTAAGCTCAACACCGCCAATGATATTACTCCACTGGTCGTCGCCGCCAAGCTCAAGACGGCATCCGTATCTCTGGTTGAGTACATAAAAGTCGTAGCTCTGCATAAGCATATAGTTAAGTTCAAAGAAAGTAAGGCCGCCTCTTTCCATTCTCTGCTTGTAGCACTCTGCGGCAAGCATCTTGGCAACTGTGAAGTGAACGCCTATCTCTCTGATAAACTGGATATAGTTAAGGTTTTTAAGCCACTCGGCGTTGTTAACCATAATAGCCTTTCCCTCGGAAAAGTCTATAAGTCTTGACATCTGCTTTTTAAAGCAGTTTATGTTATGGTCAATATCTTCCTCTGTGAGCATCTTTCTCATGTCGGATTTTCCTGATGGGTCACCAACCATGCCTGTACCGCCGCCAAAAAGTGCAATCGGCACATGACCTGCTCTCTGCATATGAGCCATAACCATAATCTGTACGAAATGTCCAACGTGAAGGCTGTCAGCTGTCGGATCAAAGCCAATGTAAAAATGTGTTTTTTGATTGTTAAGCAAGTCACGAACCTGCTCTTCATTTGTCATTTGGGCAATCAGCCCTCTTGATTTCAATTCTTCAAAAACACCCATCGATCTACTCCCTTTCAAAATCCACGGATAATAAATCCGTTTTTTATACCAGTCAATTATAACCCATAATGTATAAAAGGTCAAGGAAAAGATTGTTGAAATTTACTTTGGCTGCCTCTTTTTATCTTTCAGAAAAAATGAATTATTCCTCTGCTTCTCTGTTTGTATCATCATTATCGCCGTTGTCCTGCTGTAATTTTTTAAGCGCATCCGTAATCTTTTTAGGTACAGGCACAATCTTATCAACATATCTTAAAAGCTCAAGGCTCTGATTTATAATCAAAAACATCAAAGTAAGCTCTCTAAACGCCATTTCCACGGAAATAATCTGCTGTAAAATCACAGCAAGACAGACAAGTATAAGGGAAAGCAATTTTCTTCCTAAATATCTTAAAACACCTTTTCCGGTAAATGTCTTTAGATAAATACTTTTAACAGTATAAACAATAAACCCTATAAAAATCAATGCCAAATAAGAAAAAAACAAAAGATCAGGTTTACCAAAGAAAAATATAAAAAGAGACTTTAAAAAACCGTGAATACCATTTATGAAACCAAGCAAAAAATCACCCCTGAACTATATTATTCAGAGGTGATTTCTCATGCTATTTATTATCTTTTTCAAGCATTGCTTTAAGGTACTGACCTGTATAGGAATTTTCGCATTTAGCTATTTCTTCAGGTGTACCCTCCGCTATTATAAGTCCGCCGTCGCTTCCGCCCTCAGGGCCTAAGTCGATAATATGGTCAGCGGTTTTTATTAAATCAAGATTGTGCTCAATAACAACAACTGTATTTCCGTTATCTACAAGCTTCTGCAAAACATCTATAAGTCTGTGAACATCAGCTATGTGAAGTCCGGTTGTAGGCTCGTCCAAAATATACATTGTGCGGCCTGTGCTTCTCTTTGAAAGCTCTGTGGCAAGCTTTACACGCTGGGCTTCACCGCCGGAAAGAGTTGTGGCAGGCTGTCCGATTTTAATATATCCAAGTCCTACATCCTTTAAGGTTTGCAGTTTTCTGCTGATTTTAGGAATATTTCCGAAAAACTCGCAGCCCTCTTCCACGGTCATTTCAAGAACATCATAAATGGATTTTCCCTTGTATTTTACTTCAAGAGTTTCTCTGTTGTATCTTTTTCCCTTGCACACATCACACGGGACATAAATATCAGGGAGAAAATGCATTTCAATTTTTAAAATTCCGTCGCCCTCGCAGGCTTCACATCTACCGCCCTTTATATTAAATGAAAATCTTCCTGCGGTAAAACCACGCATTTTGGCTTCCTGAGTTGAAGCAAAAAGCTCTCTTATATCGGTAAACACTCCTGTATAGGTTGCCGGATTGGAACGTGGTGTTCTTCCGATAGGGCTTTGGTTTATATCTATAACCTTATCTAAGTTTTCAATGCCTTTAAAAGCTTTATGCTTTCCAGCACGAGTTTTAGCTCCATTTAAATCTGCGGCAAGCTTTTTATAAAGGATTTCATTTATCAAAGAGGACTTGCCCGAACCTGAAACGCCTGTAACACACACAAATTTGCCCAAAGGTATTTTTGCGTTTACCTTTTTAAGGTTGTTTTGTTCAGCACCGATTATTTCAAGGAATTTTCCGTTTCCCTCACGTCTTTTTTCAGGTACTAAAACTTTTCTCTTTCCGCTCAAATATTGACCGGTTATTGAATTTTCACATTTCATTATCTCGTTGGCATCGCCGCAGCAGACAACCTCGCCGCCGTGAATTCCGGCTCCGGGGCCTATATCCACAATATAATCTGCTGACATCATAGTTTCCTCATCATGCTCAACTACAATAACCGTATTACCTAAATCTCTAAGCCTTTTAAGAGTATTTAAAAGCTTTGTATTGTCACGCTGATGAAGTCCTATGCTCGGTTCGTCAAGAATATATAAAACTCCTGTCAAAGAACTTCCTATCTGAGTGGCAAGTCTGATTCTCTGGCTCTCACCGCCGGAAAGTGTACCTGAACTTCTGGACAAGGTGAGATATCCCAGTCCAACACTATTTAAGAAGGTCAGTCTTTCCCTGATTTCTCTCAAAACAAGCTTTGCTATCATCTGTTCACGTTCGGTAAGCTCAAGATTATTTATAAACTCTAAAGCTTTGACAACTGACATTTCACAGAAATCGCTTATATTTAATCCGCCAACAGTAACCGCAAGGCTTTCCGGTGACAATCTTTTTCCATGGCACTCCTCACATGGGCTGGCAGTCATATATGCTTCAATTTCCTCTTTAATCCAGTTGCTTGATGTTTCTCTAAAACGTCTTTCAAGGTTGTTTATTATTCCCTCAAATACTGCCTGATAGGTTCCTGTAAAGGTATTGCTGACTCTCTCTAAATTCAGCTTTTCCCCTTTTGTTCCGTAAAGAACCACATCCTTTACCTCATCAGAAAGATCTTTAAAGGGCGTATCCAAAGAAAAATTATATTTTTTTGACAAAGCAGTAAAATACATATTTGCAATGGTATTTCCCTCCATTGCCCAACCGCCTGCTTTAATTGCTCCCTGATTTATGGATAACTCCTTGTTTGGAACAACAAGCTCAGGGTCAACCCTCATAAATACTCCAAGGCCTGTGCACTTTTTGCAGGCTCCGAAAGGATTGTTAAAGGAAAACATTCTCGGTGAAAGCTCGTCGATGCTCACCCCGTGGTCAGGACAGGCAAAGTTTTGAGAAAAGAGAAAATCCTCACCGCCGATAACATTTACAACCGACAATCCTCCTGTAAGCTTTGAAGCCGTTTCAATGCTGTCTGCAAGACGTGAACGTATTCCGTCTTTTATAACAAGTCGATCAATAACTATTTCAACAATATGTTTTTTATTTTTCTCAAGGCTTATTTCCTCTGAAAGATCGTAAATTATTCCGTCGATTCTCACACGGACAAATCCGCTTTTTTTCGCCGCTTCAAGCTCTTTTTTGTGGGTTCCTTTGCGTCCTCTTATAATCGGTGCAAGTATCTGGATTTTACTTCCCTCTTCAAGGGACAAAACCTTATCAACAATCTGGTCAACTGTCTGCTTTGTTATCTCTCTGCCGCACACAGGACAGTGCGGTATACCTATTCTGGCATACAGCAGTCTGAGATAATCATATATTTCTGTTACTGTTCCCACCGTAGAACGTGGATTTTTTGATGTGGTTTTCTGGTCAATAGAGATAGCCGGAGAAAGTCCATCTATACTGTCCACATCCGGTTTTTCCATTTGACCTAAAAACTGACGTGCATATGAAGAAAGACTCTCCACATATCTTCTCTGACCCTCTGCGTATATTGTATCAAAAGCAAGGGATGATTTACCCGAACCGGACAAACCTGTTATTACAACAAGCTTGTCCCTTGGGATTTCTACATTTATATTTTTAAGATTATGTTCTCTTGCGCCTTTTACAACAATTTTTTCTATAGGCATTATTCTTACCTCACACTTCGAAAATTTGTTTGTGCACTTTTATCATACACCATAACCGAAAAAAATACAAGACCTTTTATTATTTATTTTAACCGCCCATAAGGTGTTCAATCAAAATTTTCACACCTATTAAAATTAAAATAATGCCTCCTGCAAGTTCTGCCTTTGACTTAAATTTTGCTCCGAAACGGTTTCCTATCACCACTCCGCCGAAAGCTATAACAAATGTTACAACTCCGATTATAGTCATTGGCAAAGCAATGCCCGTGTTCAAAAAGGCAAATGTAATTCCAACCGCAAGAGCGTCTATACTTGTGGCAACAGCCTCGGCAGTAAGCTGTTTATAGCTAAATTTCTCTTTGCAAATTTCTTTCTGAGAATCCCTCTCTTTTATAACCTCAATCACCATTTTACCGCCTATGAATAAAAGCAAAATAAACGCAATCCAGTGGTCAACAGCTGTTATATATTTTTCAAACTGTGTTCCCAGCAGCCAGCCTATAAAGGGCATTAAAGCCTGAAAACCTCCAAAAAATACAGCTGTAATAAGTGCATGCTTATAGTTTATTTTTCTCATACCAAGCCCTTTACATACAGACACGGCAAATGCATCCATTGCAAGGCCCACGCCTATGAGCACCATTTCCAATATTCCCATATTATCACCTAAATTTAAAAATTCCAGAATACAGTCAAAAAACAGCGCATCTCATAAAGACACGCTGTTTTATTAAACTATAAAAGTTTTATTATTCACCGAAGCTTATGCCCAGCATCTTTGCTTCCTTAACCATATCGCAATCAGGTGGTACGGATTTGAGCTTTCCTGCAATCTCCTTGAGTGGTACAGGAACAACTCTGTCGTTCTGCATAGCAACAAGATAGCCGTATTTTTCCTCTATGATGAGCTTTGCAGCATTAACGCCGAAACGTGTGGAAATAACTCTGTCATAAGGAACAGGGCTTCCGCCTCTCTGGAAATGACCCGGAACAGTAACTCTTGTCTCTTGTCCTGTAGCCTCTTCGATTTCATGGGCAATTTTATAAGAGATAGAAGGATATGCAAGAGAAGCAATAGCTGCTTTTCTTTCCTTTTTCTTCATAGCAGCAACCTCTTTTGTTATTGCACCCTCTGCAACAGCTATAATGGAGAAATTCTTTCCGCTCTTAGTTCTCTCTTTTACTGTATTGATAACAGAATTGATGTCATAAGGAATTTCAGGTATAAGGATAACATCTGCTCCGCCTGCAATACCTGCATGAAGTGTAAGCCATCCGGCTTTATGACCCATAAGCTCTACAATAAATACTCGGCCATGAGATGTAGCTGTAGTATGAATACAGTCGATAACATTTGTAGCAATGTCAACTGCGCTCTGGAAACCGAAAGTAATATCTGTGCCCCAAAGGTCGTTGTCGATTGTCTTTGGAAGTCCGATAACATTCATGCCCTCTTCGGAAAGCATGTTTGCAGATTTCTGTGTGCCGTTTCCTCCGAGAACAACAAGGCAATCCAGCTTCATTTCCTGATAATGACGTTTCATCTCTTTAACCTTGTCAACGGATGTTTCGTCGATTACTCTCATAAGCTTAAAGGGCTGTCTTGAAGTTCCGAGAATTGTTCCGCCTCTGGTGAGAATTCCGGAAAAATCCTCAGGTTTCATCTCTTTGTACTCGCCGTAAATCAAGCCTCTGTAACCGTCGATAATGCCATAAATCTTAACGTTGTCCCCATAATGGGCGTAAAGTGTTTTTGCAACGCCTCTTATAGTGGCGTTAAGACCCTGACAATCGCCGCCGCTGGTTAAAATACCGATTCGTTTCATGTTTCAACATCCTTTCATTTCGGTAATTGAGGAGTTCCGATTGGTTTTCCTACTTCCTCACTATTGATATTATTTTTAATAGCAGCTTTTTGTTGTTTCTGGGCTCTCTTTGAGAACTCAAGCTGACTGTTTACAACTTTTTTGCCTCTTCTGTCAACCATATGATATGTTGTATCTGGCTTCTGTATTCTCATATTTACAGTATCGCTGAGCATAATTTCAAGAATTTTAAATGCTCTCTTCTTGATATCAGGGTCTTCAATCGGGAACACAAGTTCAACACGTCTGTCCAGATTTCTCGGCATCCAGTCCGCAGAACCCATGAAAATAATAGGATCACCGGCGTTTTCAAATTTGAAAATTCTGCTGTGCTCAAGAAGCTGGCCAACAATACTGTATATTGTAATATTATCGCTTATACCCTTTAATCCCGGAACAAGACAGCATATACCACGCACTATCATTGTAACCTTAACTCCTGCCTGAGAAGCTTTATAAAGCAAGTTAATAATACTTGGATCTACAAGGGAATTTACCTTTACTGTAATTCCGGACGGAAGTCCGTTTTTAGCGTTTTCAGTTTCTTTAATTATTGCCTGTTCAAAGAACGTTCTCATACCCTTTGGAGCAACAATAAATTTGTTGTACTCTGGCGGCAGTGAATAGCCTGTGAGAACATTAAACAAGGAAGAAGCATCCTCGCCGTATTCTTCCTTACAGGTAAACAAGCCGATATCTGTGTAGAATCTTGCAGTAATATCGTTATAGTTACCTGTACCCATATGGAGATAACGTCTTATTGTATCCTCTTCTTTTCTAACAACAAGGCAAATTTTACAGTGAGTTTTAAGACCTGTAAGGCCGTAAATTACGTGACAGCCGGCTTTTTCCAGCTTTTTAGCCCACTGGATGTTGTTTTCTTCGTCAAATCTGGCTTTAAGCTCAACCAATACAGTAACCTGCTTGCCGTTTTCCGCAGCTTTTATAAGTGCTGCAATAATAGGTGAATTACCGCTTACACGGTAAAGGGTCTGCTTAATTGCCAAAACATTGCTGTCTGAAGCCGCCTGTTTTACAAAGTTCAATACTGCGTCAAAGCTTTCATAAGGATGATGTACAAGTCTGTCTTTCTCTCTGATAGCTTTGAAGCAGTCGTCGTAACCGTAAAAATCAGCAGGAGGGTTAACCGGAACAATAGGAGCAAATCTCAATTTGTCACAGCCGTCCAAACCTCCGAATTTTGAGAAGAATGTAAGGTCAAGAGGACCTGTAGACTCGTAAATTTCGTCCTCCTCAACATCAAATGACTCAACAAGGAAATGCTTAAGCTCCTCGTCACAGTGTTTTATAAGTTCAAGACGAACCGGCTTTCCTCTTTTTCTCTTCTTAATTGAACGCTGAATTTCAACCAAAAGGTTGTCAACGTCCTCATCTATTTCCAAATCACTGTCTCTGATAACTCTGAAAGGACAGAATTTTTCAATTTTATAAAGTTCAAAAAGAACATCAAGCTTGTCCATAATAATATCTTCAAGCATGATAAACTTTCTTGTTTTATCTTTTTCATCGCTCTGAGGTACTTCAATAAATCTTGGAAGCAAGGACGGTACCTGAACCACGGCAAATACCGATTCATCTTCACTTCTAAGTCTTACTGCGATGTTAAGGCTTTTGTTTGCCAAAAGCGGAAAAGGTCTGCTTGTATCAACCGCGAGAGGTGTAAGTACAGGAAAAACCATTTTATGAAAATAATCGTCGATAAAAGCCTTCTGTTTTTCGTCTAAATCATCTATAGAAATAAACATAAGACCGTTTTTATTAAGTACAGGCATTATGCTTCTGTTGAGACAGGAATACTGTTTTTTCCAGAAATCGTGTACTTTCACTGAAAGCTTTTTAAAAAGCTGCTTTGGAGTAAGACCTGAAACATCCGGATTTTTTCTTCCGTCGTGCATTTCGTCCATAACTCCGGCAACACGTACCATAAAAAATTCATCAAGATTAGAAGCGGTTATTGCAAGGAATTTCAAACGCTCAAGAACAGGGTTTTCTTTTTCAAATGCCTCTTCCAAAACCCTGTAGTTAAAATCCATCCAGCTTAATTCTCTGTTGTTATATGGTATATCCATCGATGCTAACTTACCCGTATTCTTATCTGACACCTTAAACTACCTCCGAGTTTACATTTTTGTATTTTTATAAATAATTATTCTTCGGCGAGCATATCACCCATATCATACATTCCCGGTTCTTTTCCGCAGATAAATGCTGCCGCATTTACAGCGCCCACTGCAAAAACTTCCTTTGAATGAGCCTCGTGCTTTATTGTGAGAACCTCATCGTGGCCGGCAAAAATAATCTCGTGTTCACCGACGATTGTACCGCCTCTAACCGCATGAATACCGATTTCGTTTTTACTGCGTTTTCTGCGGTAGCTGTGTCTGTCATACACATACTGAGGTTCCTGCTCCATAACCTTTGAAACTCCGTCAGCTATCATAAGAGCTGTACCGCTTGGAGCGTCAATTTTCTGGTTGTGGTGCTTTTCAATTATTTCAACATCAAAAGAGCTTCCGAATACCTTTGCTGCTTTCTGTGCAAGCTCTATCAAAAGATTTATACCCAGTGACATATTTCCTGAAGAAAAGATTGGAATAACTTTAGAAGCCTCCAAGATTTCTGCTTTTTGTTCTTCGCTGTATCCGGTTGCGCACAATACGCATGGCAAAGATTTTTCCTTAGCATATGTAAGCAAGTCTGTCAAAAGAGACGGATTTGAAAAATCAACTATTACATCAGCTTCTTCTGTAACCTGTGAAAAATTTTCATGTACAGGATATTTCAAACTGCCGTTATTGAAAATATCAACACCGCAGACAATCTCAGTTTTTGGGTTTTCTTCTGCTGAGGCTGTTACTGCTCGTCCCATTTTTCCGCTGCAGCCTCCAAGAATTATTTTAACCATTTTAAATCTCCTTATTTTTACTTTATACAAAATTCCATGTTAAATTTCTGTAAAATTTTTATGTGAAAATATTAACATAGAAAAGACAAAAGGGCGTAATAATACGCCCTTATCAAAAATCACTTTTTATTATACTTTCCTATAAGGTCGTACTTTGCAAGACAATCCTTCAAATCATGATAGCCGGCATAGCTCATAGGAACAAGCGGCAGACGGCACTCACCAACATCAAATCCGAGCAAGTTCATAGCTGTTTTTACCGGAATTGGGTTGACATCAGAGAACATAATATCCATAAGCTCCACATAGTGGAAATTAAGCTTTGCAGCCTCTACGAAATTATTCTCAAGGCAAAGCTGGCATATCTGATGCATTTCACTTGGACAGAAGTTTGCAAATACGGAAATTACACCAAGACCACCCAATGACATAAATGGAACTGTCTGATCGTCATTTCCTGAATAAATGTCAAGATTGTTTCCGCACAAAGATCTTGTCTGAGAAACGGAAGAAATATCGCCGTTTGCTTCTTTTGTAGCAACAATATTTTTGTGCTTGCAAAGCTCGGCATATGTTTTTGGCTTAATGTTGCAGCCGGTTCTTGACGGAACATTATAAAGGATCATTGGAATATCAACAGCATCTGCAATTGTTGTAAAATGCTTGATAAGACCTGTCTGTGATGTTTTATTATAATAAGGTGTAACGCAGAGAATTGCGTCGGCTCCGTACTGATGTGCTGATTTTGAAAGCATTACAGCTGTAGCTGTATCGTTGCTTCCTGTACCTGCAATAACAGGGATACGTCCGTTAACCTTTTCAGCAACAAATGAAAGCACCTCGCAGTGTTCTTTTTCTGAAAGAGTTGCGGCTTCACCTGTTGTTCCACAAGCCACAATGGCATCTGTGCCGTTTGCTATCTGGAACTCAATAAGCTCGCCCAAAACTTCATAGTTAACAGAACCGTCGCTGTGCATTGGTGTTACCAGCGCAACAGCAGAACCTTTGAAAATTGGATTGCCCATAAGTTTCCCTCCGTGATTATTATCTACTATCTATAATAAAGTATGTTACTTTATATTA
The DNA here is from genome assembly GCF_002160515.1 of Anaeromassilibacillus sp. An172. Classification (GTDB taxonomy): domain Bacteria; phylum Bacillota; class Clostridia; order Oscillospirales; family Acutalibacteraceae; genus Limousia; species Limousia pullorum. Next base: position 14,347 of record NZ_NFKS01000005.1, read on the forward strand.
TTTGGATTCATAAAATTTGAATCAGTCATCAAGGTAACCCTCTGCGCAGAGAAGCTCTGCCATAAGAACAGCACCGCCTGCTGCACCTCTGAGGGTGTTGTGTGACATGCAAACAAATTTATAATCGTACTGTAAATCTGGTCTGAGTCTGCCGATAGAAATTGCCATACCGTTTTCAAGATTTCTCTCACTCTTAATCTGAGGACGGTCAGGCTCTGTGAAATAGTGCAGGAACTGCTTTGGTGCGCTTGGAAGCTCAAGCTCCTGAGCTCTTCCCTTATAGCTTTCCCAAATCTTTATAATCTCATCAATTGATGGCTTCTCGACACCGTCTTTAAATGACATAAATACGGCTGCTGTATGACCATCGGATACAGGAACACGCAAGCACTGTGATGTAATAGCGATATCGTCGCAGTTTACAATCTTGTCGCCCTCAATATGTCCCCAAATCTTCAAAGGCTCCTGCTCTGATTTTTCCTCTTCACCGCCGATGTAAGGAATAAGGTTATCTACCATTTCAGGCCAGCGCTCAAATGTTTTTCCTGCGCCGGAAATTGCCTGATATGTACATGCAAGCACCTTATCTACACCAAGAGCCTTGAGAGGATGAATAGCCGGAACATAGCTCTGAAGTGAGCAGTTTGACTTAACTGCAACAAAGCCTTTCTTTGTTCCCAAACGCTTTCTCTGTGACTCTATAATTTTTGCATGATCTGCATTTATCTCTGGGATAATCATTGGAACGTCAGGTGTTCCTCTGTGTGCTGAGTTATTTGACATAACAGGGCATTCTGCCTTTGCATATGCCTCTTCCAAAGCTCTGATTTCGTCTTTTTTCATGTCAACTGCGCAGAATACGAAATCTACAAGAGCAGCAACTTTTTCAACCTCAGAAGCATCCATGACTACCATATCAGCCATAGAAGCAGGGAGAGGAGTTTTCATTGCCCATCTTCCTTCTACACACTCTTTATATGTTTTTCCTGCGCTTCTGCTGCTGGCAGCCAAAGCTGTAACCTCAAACCAAGGATGATTTTCAAGAAGAGTAGCAAATCTCTGACCTACCATGCCTGTTGCGCCGATAATTCCTACTTTGTATTTTTTCATAATTGCCTCCGAAAAATAAAAAAATTGAAAAAGCGGTTGTCATTTTCTCTATAATATTATATTATATGAATTGCAGCCTAAAGCTAAAAGCCTATTCAACCGTTTATACTTAGTATAATATACCACAGGTAAAGGAACATTGTCAATTGATTATTTACAGAAAAGTATATTTTAAGCGGGTGAACAAAGCAAATTTTAGCTAAAAACTCATATAGAATTACATTTTATATACATAAACATATTTTAGGAAAGGGATTGTATATGACCTTAAAGAATAAAACAAGCGATTATTTTTATGAGCTTCCTGAAGAGCTTATTGCTCAAACTCCTGTGGAGCCTCGTGACCATTCGTCAATGCTGGTGCTTGACAGAGAAACAGGAAAAACTCAGCACAAGCATTTTTATGATGTTTCGGATTATCTTAAACCAGGCGACTGCCTTATTTTAAATGATTCAAGGGTTTTGCCTGCGAGAATTTTCGGAACAAAAAAAGACACCGGTGCTCATGTGGAATTTTTGCTTTTAAAGTGCGTGGGAAATAACAGGTGGGAAACCCTTGTAAAGCCCGGAAGAAAAGCTAAAGTCGGCGCAGAATTTGTATTTTCCCCAGGAGTTTTGGAAGGTAAAATTACCGATGTACTTGAGGATGGAAACAGAATTATAGATTTCTCCTGTGAGGGAAATTTCTATACAATTTTGGAGGAGCTTGGAAAAATGCCTCTTCCTCCCTACATCACAGCAGAGCTTAAAGACCAGGAAAGATACCAGACAGTTTACAGCCATGAGTTAGGTTCTGCCGCCGCTCCCACAGCCGGACTTCATTTCACAAAAGAGCTTTTGAAAAAAATAGAGGAAAAAGGCGTAAAAATCGGCTATGTGACACTTCATGTGGGACTTGGTACATTCAGACCTGTAAAGGCTGAAAACATCACCGAACACAAAATGCACAGCGAGCACTACCACCTGCCCAAAGAAACAGCAGACCTTATTAACGAAACAAAGAAAAACGGCGGCAGGGTTATCGCTGTAGGAACAACCTCATGCAGAACTTTGGAAAGTGTCGCAACCTTTAACGACGGAAAAATCCTTGAAAGTGACGGCTGGACAAGCATTTTCATCTATCCTGGATACGAATTCAAAGTTTTGGACGGACTTATAACAAACTTCCATCTTCCGGAAAGCACACTCATTATGCTGGTTTCCGCTTTTGCCGGATATGAACACGTTATGGCGGCATACAAAGAAGCCGTTGAGAAAAGATACAGATTTTTCTCCTTTGGTGACGCTATGCTTATTATATAAAAACTATTGTATGAAAGGTAAAATTGAAATATGTACAAACTTATAAAAACCGAAGGCAGCGCAAGGCGAGCCGAATTTATAACTCCTCACGGCACTGTACAGACTCCGGCGTTTATGAACGTGGCAACCTGCGGAGCAATAAAGGGTGCGGTTTCTGCTCTTGATTTAAAGGATTTAAAATGTCAGGTACAGCTTTGCAACACATATCACCTGCATTTAAGACCCGGAGATAAGGTTATAAAACAGCTCGGAGGTCTTCACAAATTCACACGCTGGGACGGCCCTATTCTTACAGACAGCGGCGGATTTCAGGTATTCTCCTTGGCAAAGCTTAGAAACATCAAAGAGGAAGGCGTTTATTTTTCTTCTCACATTGACGGAAGAAAAATATTTATGGGGCCTGAAGAAAGTATGCAAATTCAGTCAAACTTAGGTTCAACCATTGCCATGGCTTTTGACGAGTGCATTGAAAACCCTGCTCCGTACGATTACACAAAAAAATCAATAGAAAGAACCGTGCGTTGGCTTGAGAGATGCAAAAAGGAAATGACAAGACTCAACAGTCTTGAGGATACAATAAACAAAGAGCAGATGCTTTTCGGAATAAACCAGGGAAGCACATACAAAGACCTTAGAATTGAACACATGAAAACCATTGCAGATCTCGATCTTGACGGTTATGCAATCGGAGGTCTTGCAGTTGGAGAACCTGCGGAGGTTATGTACGAGATAATCGAAGCTGTTGAACCCTATGCTCCAAAAGACAAAATAAGATATCTCATGGGTGTCGGAACTCCTGTAAATATTTTGGAAGCTGTTTACAGAGGAGTTGACCTTTTCGACTGCGTTATGCCTTCAAGAAATGCCCGTCACGGACATCTTTTCACAAAGTCGGGAATAATAAATATTTCAAACGCAAAATACGAATTGGACGACACACCAATCGACAGCCAGTGTCAGTGTCCAGTATGTAAGAATTTCAGCAGAGCTTATATAAGACATTTGCTTAAAAGCGGTGAGATGCTGGGCATGAGACTTGCAGTTATGCACAATCTGTATTTCTACAACAATCTTATGGAAGAAATCAGAAATGCTCTTGACAACGGTGAATTTGAAAGTTACTACAGACACTACAGAGAAATACTTGGAAAGAGAATATAAAGAAGAATTTTCCAGTTTTCCGCATAAATTTATATAATTTTCTTTAATAGTATTGCACATAAAGAAAATGTCTGCTATAATTGTATGGCATATCATGAAAGGGTGGATTTGAAATTATGAACTTAAACTTTTTTGACACCGCAGCCGGCACTGACGGTACTTCATTTTTGATGATTATTGTTATCTACGCCGCAATTTTCGGTTTGCTCTATCTCTTCCTCATCAGACCAAAGTCAAAAAGACAGAAACAGGATCAGAAGATGAGAGAAAGCCTTGAAATCGGCGACGAGATTACAACAATCGGCGGAATTATGGGACGTGTTATCGCTATCAGAGACGACGAAGACGCAATCATTATCGAAACAGGTTCCGACCGTGTTAAAATGAAATTAAAGCGCTGGTCAATCTCAACTGTTGACACAGAAAAAGAGCTTCCTGCTGAAGAGAAAAAGAGCAAGGGCTGGTTCAAAAAGAATAAGTCTGAGGATAAAAACGAAGAAACAAAATAAAATTTCTTCTTCTCGGCTTTACCGGAAACATATAAAACATACACCTCTGAATATATATCTACTAAAGATATATTTTCGGAGGTGTTTTTTTGCATAGCTATACAATATCATTGAAAAGTATTTTTTCTACTTTACGCCCTTATATTTTAGGCGTATTTACGGCGGCACTTATAAACATCGCTATTGTCGCCCTCTGCTCTTTCATGTTCTCCGTATCAAAAACATTTTCCTCGGAAGCTGTTTTAGGTGTAGTAATAGGAGCCGATGTTATCTGCGCTTTTGTGGGAGGATACGTAGCCGCAAGAATCAAAAAAGAAAAAGGAATTGTCTGCGGAGCCATTGTAGGCGGCATTTTATTCATTCTGGTTTTAACAGGCGGAATGATAAGCGGATTTGAAGAAGTTACATACAGAACTGTTCTTTCATTCGGTATACTTCTAATTTTCGGAGCGCTGGGAGGAATTAAAGGCGTAAACCGCAAAACACGAATTAAAATCAAATAAACCTATCAAAAACGCCCTTTCCTAAGTATAAGGAAAGGGCGTAAATATTTTGTTTTATGCTGCTTCTGTAGCATCTGTTTCTGTTGCGTTTGAATTATCATCGAGTGAAGCAGTTTCAGAGGTTTCGCTCTCTGTACTCATCGCCATAATATACTTATCATCGTCGATTATACTCCAGTACATTGAAAGATAATAGTTTCTAACCTCATCATATTTTGAATATTTCCAAACAGCGGTATCTTCGTTATAAGTAACTCTCTTTCCGTCAATTTTCAGACTGTCACTGTAAGTTTCCTTAAGTGAATCGTATGCCGCCTGAGCATCTTCTTCAGTTGCGCAATCATACTGCATGAGAATACTGTCAACATATCCGCCTACCCAAGAATAGGTTATTGTCAAACGCTCAATATTAAATTCATTATCGTCTTCAGGAACATCCCTGTACACAATCAAATCCAAATCCATGTCATCTGCAATGCCTGATTCTGTTGCAGTGGTCTGCTGTGCTGCACAGCCGGCAAGCGAAAGACAAAACACCAACAAAGCGGCGAAAGTAAATATCTTTTTCATCCAAAAACCTCCGAAAAGCCAATTCGTTTAACTGCATATTATTATATCATTATATAGAAAGCTTTTCAATAATTTTGAGGCTATTTCATATAATAAACACAAAATTTCACGCAGGGACCACCGCTACAATCTGCTTGCCCATCTGTTCATATCTTAATTCTACCAAACTCTTATCGTATTTAACAAGTGAACCATAAAGCGGGTCGTTGAAATAGTAATAATAGTCATCATATCCCACAAGAAGCAGACAATGCTCATTGTAAGGGAAAGTAAACACATCACCTATTTCATATTCGGCGTTCTCATCCACATAATCAACTATCCAAGAATCAGTCGGATATGATGCAACCATATATGTTGTAGCCCAAAGCAAAACCGGCTGTTCCTTTGATAAGTATTTCTTTATAATATCTGATAACTCTATGTCCTTTTCATATATAGCCTTGTACTCTGTTTCACCGATATCGCTGAAATACTTATTTATTGATTTTGCAATTACCGGACTGAAACAACCGTATCCGGAAGAATCATACGGATTGTTTATAAAAGCGGAATTCATATCCGCCGCAGCTATACCTTCATCTGTAAAAGTCATATATCTTATTGTCAAATAGTCGTCAATAAATGTATTAGGGGTGATATCATATCCCATACCCTGTAATAGCATTACTGCGCTGACGCTTTCACAGGCGTAATAATAATCCGGCTTTTGACAAATCTGCGGCATATCGACAAGAACCGACGATGGCATTTCTATTACTTCCACAGTACAACTGTCTGATTCATTGTATCTTGTAACATTTATTGTGGTTTCACCAACCGCTTCAGCAGTTATTGTACCGTCCTCAGCAACTGACACAACAGAAGTATCAGAAGAGGCAAAAGAAAGATGCTGTGAATTTTCCTCAGTGGTTGCCAGCACAGATGTTTCCCCTACAACCAAAACTATAGAATCGTTTCCGTCCTCAATTCTAAAATCAACCGGTGTAACATCGACATACACAGTAATAATTTCCTCAACGCCGTTATATAAAGTACCTTTTATTTCAGCTTTTCCGGAGGATATTCCCGTAACCTCTCCGGTTTGAGCATCAACAGAGGCAATATCAGGGTTAAGTGACTCGTACGTAACGCTGTGTTCTATTTCTTCAACTCCATCATCAAAGGATATCTGCATTTTTTCTCCCGAAGCAATGGACTCTTTATCGGAAACAAGAGTAAGAGAATCAGGCTGAGCAACAACTACAACCTTTGCACTGTCGCTTTTATTGTATTTATTACTGATAGTTATTTCTGTAGTTCCTACACTTAGTCCTTCCAAAGTACCGTCCGACGAGATTGAAGCTATATCTTGATTTTCAGAGGAAAAGGAACTTCCTCTTGTTCCCTCCGCCTCTATTTTCAGAGTTTCACCTTCTCTGATATAATACACATCTTTCGACAATCCTGGCAAACTAAAAAATCCGGTTAAAAAAAGATATACCAAAGCAGCTCCAACAATCACAACCAGAGCCGATACATATTTTACCCACCTAAAGCGTTTTGGGGAAGCTGCATTTTTCCTATAATTTCTGTTTTTCTTTTCATTATTCACTATTTCTTCCATAACCACACCTTAACAAACAAAAAAGGCGACCGAACCACAAAACACATGATCCGGCCGCCACAGATCTCTTATACGATTGAGTGAGTTGCCAAAATAATATTATTCAACTTCTACTACCCATCCGAACTTATCTTCAATCTTACCCCACTGAATACCTGTAAGATTGTCGTAAAGCTTCTGAGAAATCTCTCCGATTTCTCCGTTGTTGATAGTCATAATCTTGTCGCCCCATTTGAGTTCACCGATAGGTGAAATAACTGCGGCTGTACCTGTTCCGAAGCTTTCAACAAGCTTTCCTTCGTCATATGCCTTTGCAACCTCATCGATTGAAATCTGACGCTCGGAAACCTTATAGCCCCAGCTGCGGAGAAGTTCGATTGTGCTGAGTCTTGTAATACCGCCGAGAATTGAACCCTGAAGAGCAGGTGTAACAACTTCGTCGCCGATAACAAAGAATACGTTCATTGTTCCAACTTCTTCGATGTATTTTCTTTCAACACCGTCAAGCCAGAGAACCTGAGTGTAGTTCTGCTTCTCAGCCTCGTCCTGAGCCTTCAAGGAAGCTGCATAGTTACCAGCTGTCTTTGTAAAGCCCATACCGCCTCTAACGGCACGAACATATTTCTGTTCAACATAAATTTTTACAGGATTAAGACCCTCTGGATAATATGCTCCAACAGGAGAGCAGATTACACAGAAAATAAGGTGATGAGCAGGATGCACACCAACATGTGGGTCAATACCGAAAATAAACGGTCTTATGTAAAGTGATGTTCCCTCTGACTTTGGAATCCAGTCCTCGTCAACCTTAACAAGAGCCTTGATAGCCTCAACACAGAACTCCTCATCAATAAGAGGAATACAGAGTCTTTCGTTTGAAAGATTAAGTCTTGCCATATTCTTTTCTGGGCGGAAAAGCAATGGCTTGCCGTTAGCGCCTCTGTAAGCTTTCATGCCCTCGAAAACTTCCTGGCCATAGTGAAGACACATAGCAGCCGGGCTGAGTTCAATAGGTCCAAAAGGAACAATTCTTGGATTGTGCCAGCCTTCGCCCTCGTCATAGTTCATAAGGAACATATGATCTGTAAATATCTGACCAAAGCCAAGCTTTGACTCGTCTTGTGGCTTAGCCTTAGGATTTTTAGTAAGTTCAATTTTAATTTCCTGCATTAGAATAACCTTCTCTCAAGATTAAATAGTGTTAAATATTAACTGTTTATTATCATATCACAAAAATGTCATTTATTCAATATTTATTTCATACAAATTCATTGTATTGATTATTTTTTTCATATCCTCCGGTATGTCGCAGCAAAGCTCCATAACTTTCCCGTCAATAGGATGAAAAAATTTCATTTTAGCGCAATGTAACGCTTGTCTTTCTATTTTTTCAAGGCTTCCGCCATAAAGGTCGTCACCTTCAAGAGGATGACCTATACTGCTCATGTGACACCTAATCTGGTGTGTTCTGCCTGTTTCAAGCCAAAGTTTAACAAGGGATGAATTGTCAAAACAGTCCATTCTTTCAAAATGGGTAACCGCCTTATCTCCGTCGTCAGAAATAATTCTCAGCATGGTGCTGTTTTCTGATTTTTTGATAGGCTTATCTATTGTCCCTTTTTCAGGAGTAATGCCGGTACACACTGCAATGTATTCCTTGTAAATATCCTGTTTCTGTAAAATACCGGCTGAGTGTCTGTCTTTGGCAATCAGTACAAGACCTGATGTATCCTTATCAAGTCTGTTTACAGCTCTGAATGTGTAGTCCTCTCCCTTTTCAAGACTATAGTATCTTAAAAAATTTGCAAGTGTATTTTCCTGATGTATTTTTGTTGGATGAACTGGAGTAGACGCAGGCTTATTTATGATAATAATATGACTGTCCTCATAAACTATATCAAGACTGCCTTTTACAGGAATAATATTGTTATCTTCTGAGACCTGTTTTAAAACTATCTCATCACCTGCAAAAACCTTTTCATCGGCTTTTATGAGCTGCCCTTTTCTTGTTATTCCCAAAGGTATTTTTTTCAGTTTTGTAAAGGTTCTGGTTGATACACCGCAGGTGATTTTTAAAAATACTTTTAAAAGCTTTCCGTCATCATTTTCCCCTACAGTAAAGCTGATAGCTCCGTTATCACAGCTATTAGCAGATAAAAAATCTTTTGTATAATTACCTTCCATTTTACTTCCTGCCATTAAAACACATATTTACAGAGCAAAAATACAATTACACACTGTATCACGAATATAACCGGAATACCAACCATAAATTTAGCATGCAGAGTTTTATGTCTGATTCCCCTCATAGTAAGATACATGCCTACGCTTCCCCCTATTGCCGACAAAAGAAGCAAGGTTTTTTCCGGAACTCTTCTCCAGCCGTTTATAGCAGCTTTCTTATCAAATACTGTCACAATAACAGCTATGATATTTATTACTATTAAATACACAATGAAAATTTTATCCATAAAAATCATCTCCATAGGAAGTGTTGTTCAATGAAAATCACAAATAGGTTAAAGTTTATTTCTATCATTATTTTAGCTGCCGCTATACTCATAGCCGGTGCAGGCACAAAGCTGACAGATTTTTTCGGTGAGAATTTCAAAATTCCTCATTCGGAAAACAACAGCACTCAAAACAATCAATCTTCAAGCAGTTCCGAAGAAATCTCAAGGCTTCCAGATGAGGAAGTCCGTGGACTTTGGGTAAGTTATATAGACTTAAATATGAGCGGCACCGACTATTCACAGGAATCTTTTGAAAGTAAATTTGATACAATAGTCGATGACGCTTTAAAAAACGGATTTAATACACTTATTGTTCAGGTTAGGCCATTTGCCGACGCTCTTTATGATTCAGACTACTTCCCCACATCCCATGTCACTTTTCAAACACAGGGTGCAGAACTTACATATGACCCTCTTGAATACATGTGCAAAGCCGCACACGACAACAATCTGAGAATAGAAGCTTGGATAAATCCATACAGAATTAAAACTACAGATTTTCCTGACCCACTCAGCGATGACAACCCCTATATAAAAAATAAAAATCTTGGAGTAGTAACGGACACAGGTATCTATTTTAATCCAGCTTTTCCTGAGGTCACAGAGCTTATCTGCAATGGCGTAAGGGAAATATTAGAAAAATATCCCGTAGACGGAATTCAATTTGACGATTATTTCTACCCCACACAGGATAAAAGCTTCGATTCGGAGGCATATAATGAATATTATTCCTCACAGCTCAATAAAGGAGAAGAAGCCATGTCACTGGATGACTGGAGAGTGGAAAACGTCAACAGCATGCTGAGAGAAGTCTATAAAACAGTACATGAAACAAGCGACACCGCAGTTTTCGGAATATCTCCTCAGGGAAATCTCAGCAACAATGCAAAGCTTTACGCCGACGTAGTTACCTGGTGTACTACTGAAGGATATGCCGACTATATCTGCCCGCAGATATATTTTAGCCTTGACAACCCAGCACTCACTTTTGAGGACGCATTGCAGGATTGGATTGATATTGACTTTGCTCCGGGTGTAGAATTGTATGTCGGTCTTGCAGGCTATAAAGCCGGCAGTGACGCCGATTCCGGAACATGGCTTGACCGTGATGATATTATCAAAACACAAATTGAAATCATACGTGAAGCAGATATAAACGGATTTATACTTTACAGCTACAACTCTCTTGTAAGTGAAGAAGCTTCAAAAGAAATTGAAAATATGAGAAATCTTTTAACCTCATAAAAGCCTTATCGTACTAAACTGCCTATACAACAATCCTTTTCACAGCTTTCAATATAAACATCTGCAAATGTTCCGCAAAGCTTTTTGAAACTTTCTTCATCTTCTTTGTTTATTTTTATCTTTACATGGGTATAATTCTTTGTGTACCCCTCAAGAAAGCCGTCACGGCGAATGGTTTCTATTAAAACGGGTTCAGTTCTGCCCTTTTGAGAAGCCAAAAAGCCGAGACGGCTTTTATCTGTTTCTTCAATCATAATTTTGCTTCTTCTGTCTTTTTCCTCAGGGCTTACCTGATTAGGCATTTTATCGGCAACTGTTCCCTTTCTTCTTGAATAAGAAAAAACATGAACTTTTGCAAAACCAACGGACTTTACAAAGTCCAAAGATTTTTGAAATTCTTCCTCTGTCTCCCCTGCAAATCCAACCATAACATCTGTGGTAAAAGCCGGATTTTCAAAGGCTTCTGAAAGATTTTTAACGATATCCATATATTCAGCAGATGTATAATGTCTGTTCATTCTCTTTAATGTTTCATCACATCCGCTTTGAAGAGAAAGATGGAACTGCGGACAGAACTTTTTCTGAACAGACAATCGTTTAATAGTTTCCTTGTCCATCTTTTCAGGCTCTATAGAACCAAGTCTCACACGCTCTATTCCATCAACTGCACAGGCTACATCTACAGCGTCGCAGAGATTGCTTCCTGTGTCCTGGCCAAAGGCGCAGAGATTTATTCCTACAAGGACAACCTCTTTGTATCCCTTTTGTGCAAGAGCCTCTATTTCCTCTTTAAGCTGTGAAAGTTTCTTTGACCTAACTCTTCCTCTTGCGTAAGGTATAATGCAGTAGGAACAAAATCTGTTGCAGCCGTCCTCGATTTTAACAAAAGCTCTTGTACGCTCGTCAAAATCAGAAATCGCCATAGACTCAAATTCTTCCCCTGAGTTTTGATGTTCGGTTATATCTATAATCTGTTGTTTGCCGGAAAGATATCTTTCTATTGACGGGACAAGCATTTTTCTTGAGGCGTTCCCCAAAACTATATCGCAGCCCTCAAAAAGAGATGTATCATCAGGGAATGCCTGTGGCATACATCCGGTCAGCACAATTATTCCATGAGGATTTTCTCTTCTTATTCTTCTTATAAGCTTTCGGTTTTTGCTGTCACTGACAGAGGTAACCGTACATGTATTTATAACTGTGATATCAGCTATTTCTTTGTTATCGGATGGCATATATCCGGATTTTATCAAATTCTCTCTCATCACCTGTGATTCATACTGGTTCACTTTACATCCGAGAGTTATCACATTAAAATTCAAATTATCACCTTTTTCAATATTTTTAATACCATATGAAATGGTAGAGTATTTCTGTGAAAAATAAAACTGTCCACAGCGGATAGTATATCAGATAATTTTCAGAAAATCAAAAGAAATTTTTCAAAATACTTGATTATTCGTCAAATAAATGGTATCATGTACTTGATTTCGATTTTTGGAGGTATTTAAATTGTATACGAGAAATATCATAATTAAAAATCTTGATGATGCAAAGTCCATTGTTAACATCGCCAACAAGTACAAAAACTTGAGTATCAAGATTTCTAAAGACGATTATTCAATCGACGCTCATTCAATAATGGGGGTTATTTCTATGGGTGTACTGAACAGCGAATTTTCCGGCGCAATTTCTCTTAATGTTGACGGAGATGTTCCTGAGGACTTCAAAAAAGATATTGAAAATTACGTCGTAAACGAGTCACTCTGATAAGTATATTTCTACTTTGACAAAATGTCAATATTTATCCTTTCGACTCACTATTAAAACTACAAAATTTTATTTCGTGTTTTTATAAGCCGTCTTTCGACGGTTTATTTTTTTGCTTTTCATAAAAGACAACGTGAGACTATCTTTCGTTAAATCTCACGCTGTTTTTTATGTTAGTATATAAATTTAAAATTAGTTATTAGCATTTTTATCAGCTTCGAGTATCTTATAGAATCTATAACCACCGCTGAAGTTTTTGCACTTATATCCAAGCTGTGAAAGAATTCTCGCTGCAATATAACCTCTAAGTCCAATCTGACAGGTGATATATATTGTCTTGGATTTATCAAGTTCGGAAATTCTTGCTCTAAGATTATCTACAGGAATATTTATAAAACCATCAATGATTCCTGCATTTGCAACCTCTGCTTCTGTTCTTACATCAAGCAATATACCGTTTTCGTCAGCTTTTGCAGCTTCCAAATCCTCCCAGCAAATATGCTCAACTTTACCTGTAAGTGTATTTTCTATAACATAACCTGCCATATTTACTGGGTCTTTTGCAGAACCGTAAGGAGGAGCATAACAAAGCTCAAGGTTAGTCAAATCATAAGCTGTCATATTTGCTCTGATAGCAACTGCATATACATCGCATCTCTTGTCAACACCGTCTCTGCCAACAATCTGTGCACCCAAAATCTTTCCTGTTTTCTTTTCATATATGGTCTTTATAGCCATCATGGAAGCACCTGGATAGTAGGTAGCGTGGTTTGCGGAATATGTATAAACTTTTCCGTAATCAAGAACCTGTCTTTTTGCTTCTTTCTCGTTAAGTCCTGTAGATGCAACAGTTATATCGAATACCTTCATAACAGAAGAACCCTGAGTTCCGGTATAGACTGTTCCAAGGCCGCATATATTATCTGCAACAATTCTTCCCTGTTTGTTTGCAGGACCTGCAAGAGGAACATAGCTTTTTTCTTTAGTTATAAAGTTTGTAATCTCTATAACGTCGCCGATAGCGTAAATATTCTTTATATTTGTTCTCATATGGCTGTCAACTTTAATAGCTCCTCTTGAGTTTACCTCAATACCTGCTTCAATAGCCATTTTACTTTCAGGTTTAACACCTATAGCCATAACAACCATATCAGTTTCAACTTTTCTACCGCTTATAGTTACCTCAAGAGCATTGTCTTTCTCTTCGATTTCCTCTAAAGCACTGTTAAGCATAAGCTTAACCCCTTTAGATCTCAAGTGACAATGTACCTCTGCTGCCATATCATAGTCGATTGGAGCAATTACCTGATTGCTCATCTCAACGATTGTTACATCAACTCCGACAGCTTTAATGTTTTCTGCAATTTCAAGACCGATGAAACCGCCGCCAACAACAACCGCTCTCTGAGGCTTTTTATAATCAACATATTCCTTCAATCTCAAGGTATCAGGAATATTTCTGATTGTGAAAACTTTATTTGACTCTATACCCTTAATATTGGGTCTAATAGGGTCAGCACCCATAGAAAGCACAAGCTCGTCATAGCTTTCTTCGTATGTAGTTCCGTCTACAACTTTTTTAACTGTTACTTTCTTTACATCAGGATTTATTGCAATAACCTCGCTGAGTATTCTTACATCAACATTAAATCTAGCATTAAAGCTCTTTGGTGTTTGAAGTGTAAGGGCAGACTGCTCCTTAATTTCTCCGCTCACATAATAAGGAAGTCCGCAGTTTGCAAAAGAGATAAATTCACCTTTTTCAAACATTACAATTTCTGCGTTTTCATCAAGACGTCTGAGTCTTGCAGCGGCAGAAGCTCCGCCGGCAACACCGCCGACAATAACAACTTTCTTTTTGCTGTCGTTCATAAATATTCCTCCGTTTTCACATATTAAAAGATATTACAAGCAAAGCTTATTTTCTGATTCATATATATTATATAACTAATATTATACTTTATCAACAACAAACACTAGATTTTTATACAATATATTTTGTTTTGTTAACAAATAATCATTCAATTTTGTATAACTCTCTTAAAATATACTTATAATAAATATATAACGGCTTTATTATACTAATTTTGACATAACATTTCAGTGACCATATCACAAAAATAAAAACTCTTTATTAAAAAAGATTATCTCCTTTATCAAATCGTTTTCTAAGAAGAGATATTGCCTTTTTTTCAATTCGTGAAACATATGACCGTGATATGTCAAGCTTTTGTGCAACCTCACGCTGAGTTAACGGTTTACATCCGTTAAGTCCATAACGAAGAATTATTATCTTTTTTTCACGGCTATCCAACACTTCATCTATATATCTCGAAATTTTTTCACTTTTGATTTTTAAATCCAGTGTTTCAACTATATCATCATCCACAGACATTACATCCATTAAGGTCAGTGGGTTTCCATCTTTATCTGTATCAATAGACTCATTCAATGAAACATCCTGAGCCGATTTTCGGCAGTTTCTAAAATGCATTAAAATTTCATTTTCAATACACTTTGACGCATAGCTTGAAAGCTTTATATTCTTATCAGGGTCATAAGTGTTAATTGCTTTTATAAGACCAATAGTTCCTATAGAAACCAAATCATCCTGATCACTTTGGACGGAATAATATTTTTTGATTATATGTGCGACCAATCTTAAATTATGTTCTACCAATTTATTTTTTGCCTTTTTATCCTCTGTTTTTAGTCTGTCTATCCAATATTTTTCTTCTTCCGCAGAAAGCTTTTTTGGAAAAGCTCCTGTTGAACAAACATGTAGTATTAAGAAATAGAGATAATTGCCAATAGACGCAAGAAAATCCAGCATTTCATCACTCTTTTCATTTTAGTACTACATTCTATTCTCAACACATAAAATAATTGCAAGTCCATAATATATAAACTCAAAACACAATTTATTGGCAGCAAATTTTCATTTAATGTAAAACCTCGGATTTCAGTAATTGAAATCCGAGGTTTGTTTAAGTTTTAATTATTTTAAGAAAGTATTTTCTCAAAAAATCATGCACGTTATTACTTTTTAACAAGCATAATTTGGATCAATGTTGCATCCAAAACAGTTATAGAATTGCTGCTATCGATATCTGCTTCAGAAACAAAGAAATCAACATCAAGTTCCATTCTTGTAAGATATTTCTGAATCAATGTGACATCATTTACATCTACAGTTCCATTGTGATCAACGTCGCCCAACTTATACTCAGGTACTGAAGAAGCATCTTCAATTGCGCTTTCCAAAGCTGTTAATGCTTCATTTACGTTATTAGCTTCAGCCATTGGATTTTCTTCCATTGCTTTTGCGTAAATATAGCTGTTTACAAGCTCTTGGTAATTGCCCTTATCAACAATGGATACGCCAAGTTTATTCATAAGAGCTTCTGCCTCTGCAGTTTTCTCTGCAAGACTTGTTTTATCAACATTTTCAAATACCATAAATTCTCTCAGCTTAAATGTTGTCCCGTTAAGCAATGATACGCCCTGCATTTTTACATATCTGGCAGTTACAGGAGTATCAAGAGTAATTACCTCTTGTTTCTTATTGGTATCTGTATATGTAACAGTTTTAACGTCTGTCCATGCCTTACCATCTGTTGAAACCTGAATCTTATAAGTCTGAGGTGATCTATCCCACTGTAAAACTACTTCGCTGATTTCATGATTTTCAAAAAGATCTACTGTAAGGAAAGCACCGTTATAGTTACCCTCGAAGAAAGAGTCAATCTCTGTTACGCTTACATTATTTGAACCGTCAAGTGCAAAGCCGTCTCCGTCTGTTGCTTTCCAGCCTACTCTTATTTTCTTCCAGTCAACGTCATAATTGCCCATTCCAACAGTCTGTCCGTCTCCGGCAACGCCCTTATCCTGTGCAACATTGACCTTGTTATATGCTGTTCCTTTTGCAATGGCATTGATAAGCTCTGGTGAAAATGCTTTATTATAAACTTCAAAGTTACCAAGCTTTCCAACAAATCCTCCGCCTATATTTGTAACAGGAAGTACAAATGTTGTTGCAAGGTTCTCGTAATCGGTTTCAGAAGCAGAAGCTCTTCCCAAATGCTTAACCAAAACGCCGTCCACATAAAGTTTTGTTGCCTGCTGTGTACCGACAATTGTTACATTATGTTTTTCGTTAAGATTAAGTTTGTAATTTCCAAATGTCTGTTCAAAATAGCTTCTGTTTATTCTGAGAGTACCGTCTTCTTTTACTGAAAGTCTGCCGTCATATCCTTCCAGAATAGCGGAATTATCGCCGTTGCCTTCTCCAACTTCTATGTCGAAAGTTACGGTATATGGATAGCTTATGGTTTTAAGCGGAGTTGTAATCTTTGTATCTGCTGTAAATGTCATCATTCCATCCTCAACAGCTCCTCCGTTTACTATTGAAGCATCATAACCGTTTCCGCTCATATCATAAACAACATCGCCGGAAACATTTTCAAAGTCATACTTCATTACAAGATTTGACTGAGAGGCGACATTCATAGCTATATCTGTATTCTGAGTCTTATCTCTGAGCTTGCTAAATGTGAGTTCATATTCTTCATATGTGTCATCAGCTCTTACGCCGCCCCATGTTTTTTCTGAAGTAACGGCAGCTGCTCTGATTATTCTTTCATCGCAATCCTTCTCTGTAATACCAATAAGGTTAACATCAGCCCAGCAGGCGGTTTTTGCACCAAGAAGACCTGGCTCACCCTTAGTAATTTTTCCAACTGCAAATACAGTAGGATCCCAGTTTTCGTACATCCACTCAACATTAACTATATCACGGTTGTTTCTTCCTGGGTTGTTGTACATTATAGGTTGATCAACATTGATAATTTTGAATCCATCAGAAAGACGCTGGAATGGGTTATCCCATGATGTTGCCCAGCAATCCATCTCTACATCAGTATAATTGGAGATATTAGAACCTGTATAAGAGCCAAGACCTGCCCATACACGGACTGTCTTTCCTTTTGACTCCAAAAGTGCCTTTAACTCGTCAATAAGCTTTACCATGTTAGCACTTTCGTTAGACTTAATATTCCAGTATTCATCTATACCTATATGAACTGTGTCTGAAAGGAATGTTGGATCATCTTCATCAAGATACTCTTCAAACAAAAGTTTAACCATCTTAAGGGAATTTTCAAATCTGCCATCTTCCAATGACAAGAGTTCCCAGTTTCTGGTGCTGTTTACCGGACCTGTGATTCCCGCTTCTGCAGCCTCATCAGCATTTTCATAAACATATTTTGTAAGTGCCAAAGAATGTCCCGGAATATCAATTTCAGTTATTGTATCAACTCCGAAATCCATTCCATAGGTCTGAAGGTCTTTCCACTCTTCTTTTGTATAGGAAGGTGTTCCGCCCATACTCTCATTATAATACTCGTTTGATTTAGCTGTAGATGTAAGACTTGGGAATGTTTCGCTTTCAAGTCTGAAATATCCCTCTGTATCCTTCCAATGCTCATAACTTGTAACATCGCCGTTAGGATTATGAATGTTATCATTTATATGCAGATGCACTTCGTTTATCTTATACCATGAAAGCATTTTCTCATAATCTTTAAGCATCTGAATTCTATACGGAGCACGAGCGATATCTATCATAACTCCTCTGATTTCATAGTTTGGATAGTCTCTTATAACACCCATTGGAACATCAAGAGTATTATCCTGGAACAAAATCTGCTCAAGAGTTACTGTTCCATAATAAGCACCTGTATAGCCTGGAGCGTAAATTTTAAGACCCAGATGATTTGTTATCATAAAATAACCTTCGTCACCGACATCATATGTATCATCTGTCATTGCTTCAATGTAAATATCATTTTGATTTCCATCTGTGCCGGCAACAACCTGAAGGTCAAGTCCATAAGCATCCAAAAGATCCTCTTTTAAGTTCTCTGCAACTTTAGCAATGCCCAAATTGGCTTCATCGTTATAAACAATTCTTGTATCAGAAGTGATTGTAAAATTACCTGTATAGCCATACCATTCCTGAATATTGGGTATTACTGCAGGCTCCTCGTTAGGATTTTCAACCGGAGGATAGATGTTTGGAAATTCAGCTGTTTTATCCGGAACAGTAACAACAAAGCTTTTCTCCGCATAATCTTCAGCGTTTTCTTTGTTTTCAACTCTAACAATAACAGAAACATCTCTGTCTCCGATATTATAAGGTGTTACTTCGTTATCAAGGCTGATAACATTTTTAACCTCGCTGCCCTTGATAAATATCTTATAATCACTGTGAACCTGAGGAAGTTCAATAGAAGTTGAGTCTACAGTAAGTTCAGGTAGTGATGTTATCTTATTCATTATCTCTGCTGCTGAAGCAGGTGCATTTGGGTCGATAAGCTGAGTTCCGTAAATTTCAATTTCTTTTACGGAAATAGAATCCCATACTGCCTTTGAGTTAATTTCTGTAAAATAGAAACGAACATATCTGTCAAGTTCAGTTATATCAGTAAAGGTATCTATTTTGTTTGTTTCGTCGCTTGCAGCAACAGAAATATCTTTTACTGTTCTCCACTCATCATTAACAGAAGCTCTTGTCTGAATCTGATATTTTGTTGCCCAAACCTTAGCGTTGAAGTATACTTTTACTTCTGTAATATCTGTTACATTTGTTTTCAAATCAAGTTCAAGCCACTGAGGTTCTACCGGATCATTCCACATAGTTCTTCCGGATGACCAGCGTGAATCGGCGGTTTCTTTATCGCCATCAACTGTTTTGTCAGGAGTCCATGTTGAACTTTCAGAAGCGGAAGCAGTAGCATTTTTTCCCTGTGCCACATTTCCTGTCACTTCTACAAGCTCTGAGTCATCTCCGCCTGACTGAGTTCCGTTAATTTCAATTTCTTTAATAGAGATTGTTCCCCATGCAGCTGAAGAATTCAACTCGTTAAAATAGAAACGAACATATCTGTCAAGCTCAGTAACGTCATTTATTGTAAATACTTTATTTTGCTCTGTGCCGGAATCTGAAGTCACATTTTTTACAGTAACCCACTCGTCATCCTCTGAAGCTCTTGTCTGAATATCAAAATTTGTAGACCATGCAAGCTTATCAAATGTCAATGTAATATCGGTTATATTTGTTACTTCTTTCTCAAGATCCAAAGCAATCCATTGAGGTACTATTGGAGTAACATTATACACTCTTGCTGATGCCCAGCGTGAATCAGCAGAAGTTTTATCACCATCAACCGCTTTATCAGGAGTCCAAACATCGCTCTCGGAACCGGAGGCGGTTGCCGTCTTACCTAAGGCAACATTTCCCGTAAAGTCATCTTGTGTATTTAAGGCTATATCATTGTATACACTTTCAACTGTATTAAGGTCATTAACTGTTCCTGTATATGTATTAACTTTTTCCGTAGCAGATACAAAGCCAACAGACAATACTGATGAAATCAATAAAGCCGTACACAAAATAACTGATAATATCTTTTTCATTGTTCTCCTCCTTTTGTTCTAATTAGCAAAGTCGCCGGACATTTAATTATGCCCGACGACATACGCAATAATTATTTAACCTTCTAGTTAAATAATCAAATTAAATGTTAATTAATATTAAACTGTCTTTCCAAAAATGTCAGATGCACCTGTGAGATATGTCTGAATTATAGTTGCGTCTTCAATATCAACACTACCATCCAAATCTATATCTGAGTACTTACTATATGTATCTGCATTATCTATAGTTTTTCCGGATACGATAAGCTGAATAATTGTTGCATCAGAAACTGTAACATTACCGCTTCCGTCAATATCTCCGCCACGAATAACAACTGCGTTCATTGCAGCAAGTGCAGATGCAGCTGCGTCATACTCTTCCTGTGTTCCGCCGTTTTCAAGAAGCTCTGCTGCCTTATTATAAGCCTCTGCAAACTTCTCGTTATTCATGATATCAGCATATTCTGCAATTACTTCATCAGCGTTTGCCTTTGCATTGTTAAGACCTTCAGCATTACTTGCATCCATCTGGTTGTGGAGATAGAATTCAGCAGCAGAACCGTAGTTATTCTTACCAGCTTTAACTGTGATCTTAATATCAGTAGCAGAAATAATAGAATCAAAGTTAACCTTCTTTGTTGAAGAATCAGCAGCCCAATTTACAGAAGTGATTTCAGTCCATTCATTTACACCTGCTTCTGTGTTCTTGTAATAGAATGTTGCAGATGTAATGTAACCGTTATCGCCTGACTGTCTTGGAACATATGTTATAGCTCCAACATCCAGTGTTGTTCCTTCGTTAGCGTGAATTTCGATGTTAGCAGGAAGTGCCTGCATTGGTGTGTAATTTGAATGCCAGAATGTATTGAGATTGTTATCAAATGCATAGGAAATTGGTCCTTCAGATCCTGCAGCAGGGTTCTGGTTATCACACTCAACTGTGAAACTGTCATTTGAAATAATTGTCTCGTCTGGTGCATTGAGATTATCAGCCTTTACATAATCAACAAGACCGATAAATGCATTTGTCTTGCTTCCTATTCTATTGAATGGTGATGAAAGTGTAGCTCTCATCGCAAGACCTGCTGTTGATCCAAGTGAATCAACCAGTTCACCATTTACATAAAGACTTGCAAAGTTCTGCTCTCCCTTAAATGTAAGTGTTACCCACTCACCTACAGGAAGTTCATAGTCAAATGTATAAGTACGTGCGCCTCTTACAAAGCCAACCTTTCCTGTATCAGCCTGAACAGCCTGAATTGCATATTTACCTGCACCGTTAGCAGGCTGATAATCACTTTCAAAGAGTATCTGCTCTTCGTTAGAATAGCTGGTTCTCTTAACTCTTATTGTAAGATTTGTATCAACTGGGAGATACTCGATTGGTGTTTCTACATAGCTTGTATCACCGTTGAGAACCAGAGCCTGATTACCTTCAGCAATGTCTGTATATGTTACATTCTCAGAGTTATCTGTAAGATTATAGCCGTTTCCGGTTACATCTGTGCCTGTGCCATCATCAAAAGTATACTCAGCAAATGTCTTGTCATTAGCTGTTGTCTCTACTTCATTGTAAGGATTTGTGCCAGGAGCTGTTGAAGTTTCCTCAAATGTTTCTGCCAACTCAGTAGCTGTTTTCTCAGTTCCTTCACCCCAGAGCTTCTCACTGAAAGCTGCTACTGGCTTATAGAATCTGTCAAAGTCATCATACTCATAGATACCATTATCTCTTGTGTCGATGCAGTCGTTCCAAATAGCATAAGCGCCACCGAGCATCTGATCTTCAGTTTCAGCAATTGTTGTTCCGCCGATTACGTTTGGCTTCCAATTGTTGTATATGCTTGTTGGGTTGAGATAATCGTAGTAGTAGTTTGCACCAGGAACAATATAAACACTTCCGTCGTTGATGTTGATAAGGTCGTAACCCTGTTCAAGCATAGCCTTAGGATTAGCCCAACCTGTGTTCCAGATATACATCTGAACATCATCAGAGTATACAGGTGTTGTACCTGTGATAGTTGAAAGGCTTCCCCAAATTCTTACAGTTCTGCCCTTTTCCTGCTGGATGTACTTAAGGATAGTATCTGCAAACTTTCTGTAATCTTCATTATTGTGTGTGTACTCGTCAGCACCAACATTTACAGTTGTCAGTTCGTCAAATACAGGATTTTCTCCGTCCAAATACTCATCCCAGATATCCTTAATAAGTTCTGTAGATTCAGGATTTGAAAGATCAAAATGGTCTGCATATGAGCGGCCGCTTCCGTTTATATAATCAACCGCAAGTTCATCAAATACAGATGTGATTGCAAGAGAGTGTGCAGGGAAGTCAAACTCAGGAACAATATTTACACCGATTGCTCTTGAATCTGTAATCAACTGTCTGAATTCATCCTTAGTATAGTAAAGGTCCTCAGCTGTGATACCTTCGCCCTCGTCGTTTGTTATATCACTTTCCATACGGAATGCAGAATATGCATCAAGAGGATCAAGACCTGCGTTTACATAGTCCTCAAGGAATATAAGGTTATCGTTAAGGTGAAGCTCAAAGTCATTAAGCTTGTACCAAGACATTGTCTTAGCGATATCGTAGATTGTTTCCATTTCGATTGGAATTCTGCCGACGTCAAGCATAAATCCTCTGATTTCATACTTAGGATAGTCTCTCATCTCACCCTGTGGAATTGTTGTTCCGTTCTGCTTGAGAATCTGGAGGAATGTCACTGTTGCCCAGCGAGCACCTGTAGCTGTATTAGCAGTTACATAAGCTGCACCGTCAGCTATATTCACATAGTAACCTTCGTCACGAAGATTCATTGTGTCTTCTGCATCAAGAGCAAGATAGAAGTCACCAGCGGCAACATCTTCTTTTGTGCCTGCTGTAACAGCAAGTTCCATGCCTGTAACTTCAAGATAATCAGCAGCAAACAAATCAGCTGTTGCTTTAAGATCCTCAGAAGCATATACAACCTTACTGCTCTCAGTAATTGTCATATCGCCTGTTGAGCCAATCCATTCTGCGATTTCTGGAATTACAACCGGCTTAGCATTATTCTCTTCAGCTGAAGCAGCAACCTTTCCAGGAACTGTAACTGTCAAATCAGCTGTTCTCTTTGTTTCTTGTCCGTCAGTTACCTCATAAGCAACTTTCACCTGCTTGTCTACGAGAGGAGTTGCAATGTTACCTTCAGGTGTAATAACATTATCATAGTTACTGCCTGCAAATGTAACTTTAAAGCCCTCTGGAACTTCAGGAAGTGGAACAGTTGTGTCGTCAGCTGTGATTTCAGGAGCAGTTATAGAATTTACTAATTCTGCAAGTGTATGGTCTGAAATTACAAGTGGTTCTGCAAAAAGTCCAATTTCAAAAATTGAAATTGTATTCCAAGTTACCTCTTTGCCTGATTCGTCCTGTCCTCTATCGGCGAAATCTTTAATGTAAATTCTAAAATATCTACCTGTTGCAGGAGTATCAAAATTTACCTTTGTATTCCAGCCATCATAAAGTTCAGTACTTGAATAGCTGTAAGCTACTTTCCAAGAATCTGCAGCAGCTGTGTCTGAATACTGAATCTCGAAACTTTTTACAGTATTTCTCTCCCAGTGTATAGTTGCAGCAGCAATCTCTGTTGGCTCGCCCATGTCGATCTGAACCCAGTGAGGTGCGTTAGCAACAGCACTTGCCCAACGGGTTGAATCGCTTCCGTCAACGGTTTTCGGTGCAGCAAAATCATTTGTTTCACTGCTGTCAGCAGTAGCTGTTTTGCCTGTTGCCAAATTTGTGTTCTCTGCTGCCGATGAACTAAAGGAAATCATTGAAAACATTCCCATTATCATCGTCAAAGCCAGCAAAACAGATAATGCTTTTTTTGTGATATTTTTTTGCATTTTGTTTTTCTCCTTTCTCATAATAAATGCTAAAATTGGCACGTATGCCACTTACAATATATAGTATATCACAACAAAAAAAAGACAACAATAGTTAAAATGTATATTTTTTATATATTTTTTTGTGCACTTATTACAATCACAAAAATAATATGTGTAAAAAGCCGGATACCACTGAATTCAGTAATATCCGGCTCTTAAATAAACTTATTTTTATTGGTTTCTTACCAGGTTTTGCAGATATTTTTTGTTAATTATCTCAACAGCACCTCGGTTTATACTTACAACACCATCTTCCGCAAAACTCTTAAGCATCCTGCTTACGACTTCTCTGGCGCTTCCTATTTCTTTGGCTATGTCACCATGAGTTGTTTTAATTACATTGGTATTTTTCCTGTTCATTTCATCCAGTAAATAAATAGCAAGACGTTTATCAAATCCCATAAATAGAATTTGCTGCATTGCCCACATAGTATCAGAAAATCTTTCAGCTGTAATCCTCAGCATAAAATTTTCTGCATATACATTTGTTTTCATTACAGAAGAAAATGCCGCAGGAGATATAAGTAAAAGACTGCAATCCTCCCTGGCGTCTACAAAAACATCAAAAGTTATCTGAGAAAGGACACAGGAAGCTGAAAGAACACAAACATCATTTTCATAAAGATTATAAAGAGTAACTTCTCTGCCTTCATCTGACAATATATAAGTACGCAGACTCCCTTTTAAAATAACAAGGACTCCAAGACATTCTTCAGAAGCACTGTAAACATGACTGCCTTTTTTATAATTAACAGTTTTGCAGTTATCCTTAAGCAATGTCTGTTCCTCTTTATTCAATTTTTCCCAAAAAGGCAAATAATCTTCAAGTTTATGCATAAAAATCAGCCACCTATCAAATTCAATATCAGATATCGTTTCTTATAATATCTTCATAGGATTCTCTTTTAACAATAACTCTGCTTTCTCCATCCTTAACCATTACAATGGCAGGTCTCGGATTTCTATTATAATTAGAAGCCATGGAATAGTTATATGCTCCTGTTGAGAGAACCGCTATAACATCTCCGTCATCAGGCTTTGCAATCATGCAGTTTTCCTGAACCAGGTCACCGCTCTCACAGCACTTACCTGCAATAGTAGCTTTATAGTCAGCGTCTTTATCTGCCTTTGATGCATTTATTACAGTATATGCAGAACCGTAAAGAGCGTATCTGATATTGTCAGTCATACCGCCGTCAATAGCTACATAACTGCGGACATTTGGTATTTCCTTTACTGAACCAACTGTGTAAAGAGTTACACCGGCTTCACCTACAATTGATCTGCCCGGCTCAATGTATATATAAGGAACAGGAATATTGTGCTCTTCAGCCTTTGCCTTTATAGCCTTAGAAACAGCTTCCATATATTTCTCATATGCAACAGGCTTATCGCTGTCCACATATTTTATACCGAAACCGCCGCCCAGGTTTAACTCTGTTATCTGATGTCCAAGCTCATTTTTGATTTTTGCAATAAAGTCCATCATAATTTCAGCAGCTGCAACAAAAGGAGCAATATCAAAAATCTGTGAACCTATATGGCAGTGAAGTTCGGTAAAATTAAGGTTTTTAGCTTTCAAAACCTCTTTTACACCTTCAAAAGCTTCTCCTGTTTCAAGGGCAAATCCAAACTTGGAGTCGATTTGACCTGTTCTGATAAAGTCGTGTGTATGAGCGTCAACACCGGGCTTAATTCTCATGGAAACATTTACTGTTTTACCGAATTTCTCAGCTGCATTATTAACTCTCTGGATTTCGCTGAGGTTGTCCATAACGATTTTGCCAACACCGGCCTCAACAGCCATTTCTATCTCGTCTACAGTCTTGTTATTTCCGTGGAAATGTATTTTTTCAGCTGGATAACCTGCCTTCAAAGCTGTGTAAATTTCACCGCCTGAAACAACATCAAGACCTATATTTTCCTGTTTTGCTATTCTGCACATTTCCATACAGCAAAGAGCCTTTGAAGCATAAAGAGGAAGACCGTTTCCGTCATAATATTTTTTGAAAGACTGCAAATATTCTCTGCAAATATTTCTAATCATAGTTTCGTCGAGAACATATAAAGGTGTTCCGTATTTTTCGGCAAGCTCCAAGCAGTCACATCCGCCAACTTCTAAATGACCTTTGGAATTAACTTTTACACTGTTGTTAAAATTATTCTTCATCAAATTCTTCTGTCCTTTCAGTGGAATAAAAATCATCTACACATTCATCTATAACATTTCTTATTTCCTCTGCGCCCTCTCCGTTAAGAGCAGAAAAAGGAAAAAGTGAAATTCCCTCATACTCTCCCAATTCTGTTTTGAGTTCTTCCATTCTCTTTATAAACTGGGACTTTTTAAGCTTGTCCTTTTTAGTGAGAACAATAATAAAAGGAAAACCATTTTCAACAAGGAAATTTATCATATGCATATCATCTGCAGATGGTTTATGTCTTATGTCAACTATCTGAACCACAAGACAAAAGTTTCTGTCCTGGGCAAAATAGCCCTCCATAAGCTCTGACCAGCGTTCTTTTTCTGAACGTGAAACTTTAGCATATCCGTAACCGGGCAAGTCCACAAGATGAAATCTGTCAACGCTGAAAAAGTTTATTGTTGCGGTCTTTCCCGGAGTTGCGCTTACACGAGCCAAGGCCTTTCTGTTTACAAGCTTGTTAATGAGGGAGGATTTTCCAACATTGGAACGTCCTGAAAATACAATCTCCGGCTTTTCAGAAGGCGGAAGCTGTGAGGAAGTTCCCGCAGCAAACTCAAATTTCACATTATTTATGTTCAAAGGGTAACCTCCTTCATACTTTCGTCAATACCACTTGCATTAAGTGATTTTTTTGTCTTTTTTCTGCCCGATGGGGTTTTTTCTGTTTTATCTAAAACAGCGATTTTCAACACTTCTTTTATATCGGAAACCGGTATAAAAGTCACATTGTTTTTAACATCTTCGTCAATTTCAGCTAAATCTCGGCTGTTTTCTTTCGGGATAATTACGGTTTTAATCCCGTTTTTATAGGCTGCCATACTCTTCTCGTTAAGTCCGCCGATAGGTAGAACCTTTCCTCTAAGTGTTATCTCACCTGTCATAGCGACGTCGTGTCTAACCTTTTTGTTTGACAAGGCTGAATACAGAGCAGTAGCCATTGTGATACCGGCAGAAGGTCCGTCCTTTGGAACAGCACCCTCAGGCGCATGAATGTGGATATCCTTTGTTGAATAAAACATAGGATCTATGTTCAATTCATCCGCATGACTTCTGATACATGTAACGGCAGTTTTTGCAGACTCCTTCATAACATCGCCCAAAGATCCTGTAAGTTCGATTTTACCTGTTCCCTGCATCACTGCAATTTCAATAGGCAAAAGCTCTCCGCCAACGGAAGTCCATGCAAGGCCGTTTACATATCCAACTTCATCTTTATTTGATTTTTCAGAATCGCTGTACTTTGCAGGTCCCAGCAGTTCTTCCAAATCTTTATTTGAAATAGTAATCTTCTCAATATCCTCTGTGAGCTTCTTATAAACAGACTTTCTCATAACGGAAGCTATTGTTCTTTCAAGATTTCTAACGCCGGCTTCTTTTGTATAGTTGTTTATAATAATCTCAACAGCTTTAGGTGTAAACTTAAAATCTTTAGCATTTAATCCGCAGTTTTTAAGCTGTTTTGGAATCAGATGCTTTTTCGCAATATTGATTTTCTCAACAAGGGTATAGCTTGGAAGTTCTATAACCTCCATTCTGTCCCTCAAAGGTGCAGGGATTGTTGAGTAATCGTTTGCCGTTGTCACGAACATAACGTCAGACAAATCAAAAGGCAAGTCTATGTAGTGGTCAGTGAATGTGTTGTTCTGCTCGCTGTCCAAAACCTCCAGAAGAGCCGATGTTGGGTCGCCTTTATAGTCGGAAGCAAGCTTATCAATCTCATCAAGAACAATAAGCGGATTCATAGTTCCTGCCTGCTTCATTGCATTTATTATGCGTCCCGGCATTGAACCCACATATGTGCGTCTGTGACCTCTGATTTCTGCTTCATCTCTCACGCCGCCCAAAGCAACTCTCGCATATTTTTTACCTATCGCCTCAGCAACTGATTTTGCAATAGAAGTTTTTCCAACGCCTGGAGGGCCTAAAAGGCAGATTATCTGGCCTTTCATATCCGGAGCATTTTTCTTAACTGCCAAATACTCCAAAAATCTCTCTTTTACTTTTTTCAAACCGTAATGGTTTTTATCAAGGGACTCAGCTACTCTTTTCAAATCTATATCGTCTTCTGAGTACACATTCCATGGAAGTTCAAGGCATGTGTCAAGATAAGTTCTTATAACCGCAGCTTCCTGACTCATAAACGGAGTTTTATCAAGTTTAGCGCACTCTTTCAAAAGAGTTGTTTCAACCTCTTCGGGAAGCTTCAGCTCTCTTATCTTCTCTTCGTACTCACGTATTTCATCGTCAGGTTCGTCCTCGCCCAGCTCGCTTTTGATTATCTGGAGCTGTTCACGGAGCATGTATTCCTTTTGACTTTCGTCAATTTTCGCCCTCGCTTTATCGGTAAGCTCTCTTTCTATTTTTAAAAGATATACTTCATTTGTGAGAAAATCAAGTATAAACTCAAGTCTTTCTGTAACATCTTTAGTAGCAAGTATTCTCTGCTTGCTTTCAAATCCCGCCTGAATATTTGCTGCGATAAAATCTGAAAAATCATCGGCATTCTTGGCATTTTGAGATTTGTATAATATATCTGACGGCATTTTAGGCATATATTTCAGATATTCCTCGAAAACATTTCTAACTGATCTGACCAATGCCAAATTCATTACCGTTGTCTTGTTTTTAATATATTTTACCGGCTCAACTATGGCAGAAATAAACTCGCCGTCTGCATTATATTCCTTAATTTCAGCACGATACTGGCCTTCAATTACAACTCTCACCATATTTTCAGGCTGCTTAACAAGCTGTACTATTTTTGCCACTACACCTGTTTCAAAAACGTCATCTTTCAGAGGAGCATCTATTGCAGGGTCTTTCTGTGCAACCACAAAAATATGCTGGTCTGAACCCATTGCGCTGTATAATGCGTTTACGGATTTTTCCCTTGCCACATCGAAATGTATAAGCATACCAGGGAAAATAACAAGTCCTCTGAGAGGCAAAACCGGCATGATAGAAGTCATACCTTCCTGTACATTCATATCATTGCCTCCTAACTTTAAAATTTCTAAAATAAATAAAATCCACAAAAGCTGTATGTTGAAAAAAGTACAACACACAGCTTCCATACTTAATTAAGATGCGGAATTGCCGGAGATATCGTCATCGTTTTTACCATCTTCAAGGCTTTTGACAGTTTTCACCGCAATTTTACGCTTTGATTTCTTTTTAATAACCGGATTATCGGTATGATTAACCACTCCGGCTGTTATTGTAATTCTCTCAATATCAGGGTCGGAAGGAGTTTCAAACATCAATTTCATCAATGTATCTTCCATTATTCCTCTAAGACCTCTGGCTCCGGTGTGCTGTTCGCAGGCTTTCTTTGCAATAGCAAGAAGAGCACCCTTTTCAAAATCAAGTTCAACACCGTCAAGCTCAAAAATCTTCTTATACTGTTTAACAATGGAATTTTTAGGCTCTGTCAAAATTCTTACAAGAGCATTTTCATCCAGACCGCTTAAAGAAGTGATAACCGGAAGTCTGCCCACAAGCTCAGGAATAATTCCGAACTTTACAAGGTCGTGAGCAATAACATCCTTCATCCAGTCTGTGGAATCAAGCTCAACCTTAGACTTGATATCTGCTCCAAATCCCATTGCAGAAGAACCAAGACGTCTTTCAACTATCTTTTCAAGACCTTCAAAAGCTCCGCCGCAAATAAAGAGAATATTTTTTGTGTTTATCTGCAAGAATTCCTGCTGTGGATGCTTTCTGCCTCCCTGTGGAGGAACATTGGCAACTGTGCCTTCCAAAATTTTCAGCAGCGCCTGCTGAACTCCTTCACCGCTTACATCTCTTGTTATAGATGGGTTTTCGGATTTTCTTGCAATTTTATCAATTTCATCAATATAGATTATACCGTTTTCAGCCGCCTGAATATCATAATCAGCCGCCTGAATCAGCTTGAGAAGAATGTTTTCAACATCTTCGCCCACATAACCTGCTTCGGTAAGTGTTGTGGCGTCCGCAATAGCAAAGGGAACGTCAAGAGCTTTTGCCAAAGTCTGTGCAAGCAATGTTTTACCAACACCGGTAGGTCCCAGCAAAAGCACATTACTCTTAGCAAAGTCCACATCCTCGTCGTGGTTTAAAATACGCTTATAGTGATTATAAACCGCAACACTCAATGTGATTTTGGCACTGTCCTGACCAATAACATAATCGTCAAGGATAGCTTTCAGTTCCTTTGGCTTTAAAAGATGTGAATTATCAAATACAACCTCGTTATCTTCGTGGTTATGAGCTGCCATTTCTCCGTCTTCAATTATAGACATACACAGCTCAACACACTGGTCGCAGATATATACCCCGTTGCCTGCGATCATTCTTCCGGCAAGCTCCTGTGGTTTGCCGCAAAAAGAACATCTCACCTGCTGATCATTTTTTTTACTGGGCATCAATTAAACCTCTCTTATCTTTTCTCAATAACTTTGTCAATAAGTCCATACTCCAAAGCCTGCTGAGCGGTCATAAAGTTGTCACGCTCTGTGTCACGAGCAATCACATCAAAAGGCTGTCCTGTATTCTTTGCAAGAATTTCATTAAGACGCTTTTTAGTGTGAAGAATGTGCTTTGTATGGATTTCAATGTCAGTTGCCTGACCCTGTGCGCCGCCGCTTGGCTGGTGAATCATAATATCACTGTTTGGAAGAGCCATTCTTTTGCCCTTTGTACCGGCAGCAAGAAGGAAAGCGCCCATGCTTGCAGCCATGCCCATGCAGATTGTAGAAACATCGCACTTGATGTACTGCATTGTGTCATAGATTGCAAGTCCGTCGGTAACAGAACCGCCCGGGCTGTTGATGTAAAAGCTTATATCCTTAGAAGGATCCTGACCCTCAAGGTAAAGAAGCTGAGCAACTATAAGACTTGCTGATGTGCTGTTAACTTCCTCATTCAGCATAATAATTCTATCATTGAGCAAGCGGGAGAAAATATCATATGAACGCTCTCCACGGCTGGTCTGCTCTACTACATAAGGTACTAAGCTCATAAATATACCATCCTTTCAGGAAAGAATTATCGGCAGCCAAACATATTTTATTCACCATTATCAGGAATAATGAACATTTTTTGTTAAACATCCATGCCGGCTGCCAAAAAATAAAAAACCATTTTATAGGCTTTTCGCAGACGCCAAAAAAGCGTCTGCGAAATATAATAATATTGCTAAATTATTTCTCGATTGCGTTCTCTCTTACGAGATCCATTGCCTTTTCTACTTTGATATCCTCAACAAGGCCATCCTTGCCGATGATTTCCTTAACCTTTTCTACATCCATTTTGTAGTTCTCTGCAAGCTTGTTGTACTCAGCCTCAATAGCCTCGTCATTAACTTCGATGTTCTCAAGCTCTGCAATCTTCTCAAGAGCAAGTCTGATCTTAACTCTCTTCTCAGCCTCTGGCTTGTACATATCCTCAAGACCCTTCATGTCCATGCCAACATATCTGAGGTATGTTTCCATATCCATGCCCTGTGAACGCAGACGCATGTCAAACTCTCTGATCATATCTCTTACCATGTTGTTGTACATAGCCTCAGGAATTTCGCCCTGAACAAGCTCGATAAGCTTTTCAACAAGCTGATTTTCCTTGTGCTTGTCAGCCTCTTCAAGAAGGCGCTTGCCGATTGTTTCCTTAAGCTCTTCCTTGTACTCTTCAAGTGTTTCCTTCTCGCTTACATCCTTAACGAAATCATCGTTAACTTCCGGAAGCTCTTTTGTCTTTATCTCGTGGAGCTTAATCTTGAACTCTGCATCCTTGCCTGCGAGATCCTCTGCCTGATAGTCCTCTGGGAACTTAACGTTGATTGAGAACTCCTCATCAGTGTTGTGTCCGCAAATCTGCTCTTCAAAGCCTGGGATAAACTGGCCTGCGCCGAGCTTGAGGTTATAGTTTTCAGCCTTGCCGCCGTCGAAAGCTTCGCCGTCAACAAATCCCTCAAAGTCAATAACAACAACGTCGCCGTTCTCTGCAGCTCTGTTATCAACAGTTACCATTCTGCTGTTTCTGTCTCTAACCTTCTCAATCTCATCGTTGATGTGGTCCTCTGTAACCTCAGTTGACTTCTTCTTAAACTCGATTCCCTTGTAGCCTTCGATTGTGATTTCTGGCTCAACAATGATTGTAGCCTTGAATGTGAAGCCCTCGTCTCCTGCTTCAACAGCCTCCAAAGCGTCTACAGCAACAAGCTTAAGGTCTGCTTCTCTAACAGCTGCTTCGAGAGCCTCTGGATAGCACTCCTGCATTGCATCATCATAGAAAACTTCTTTTCCGTACATTTTCTCGATAACAGCCTTAGGAGCCTTACCCTTACGGAATCCGTGTATGTTAATGTTTTTAACCTGCTTACGGTAAACCTTGTCGATTGCCTTTTTAAAAGCATCGCCGTCTACAGTAATCTCAAGTACATATGTGTTTGTATCAGTTTTATTGGTATTTTTTAAAGCCATTTTCATTTCCTCCTGTTTAACAACGCAATAACTATGTTAGTATAGCATATAAATAAGATTTTTGCTATAGTTTTTTTAATATTTTCAAGATTTTTTCACCGATTATCTAACCAAAAACGGTGTAAAATTTATATTATCACAGGAAATCAGTCTAAATTCTATATCCCTGTAAATTCCGTTAACCGCATATCTCTTTGCCATGGAACCGTGCAGGTGTCCATAATAGCACTTTTTTATGCCGTTTTCAATGAGCAAATCTATAATGGGTGTACATTCCTTATCCCCGAAAACCGGCGGATAGTGGAAAAAAGCAACCATTTCCTTGCAGTCAAGCTTTTTAGCGCAGTCTATGGAAGTTTTCAATCTTCCAAGCTCTCTGTTTAAAACCTTTGTGTCCTCTTCGCTTTCAGGCTCAAGACACCAGCCTCTTGTTCCGCACAAAGCAAAATCACCGCAGGAATAACTGTTGTTGAAAAGTATATTGAGGGTTTTAAATCCCATTTTTTCAATATACTCGTCCATTTTCTTTTTGGTTGCCCACCAGTAATCATGATTACCCTTTAGGATGATTTTTTTACCAGGAAGATTTTCAAGGAAGGTAAAATCCTTTTCACACTCTTCAAGCTTCATAGCCCAGGAAATATCTCCGGCAATCACCACAGTGTCATCCTCTTTTACCAGAAGACGCCAGTTTTTTTCAAGTCTTTCCACATAATCTGACCAGCCCTTAAAAATATCCATTGGCTTGTCAGTACCAATGGAAAGATGTGTGTCCGCAATAGCAAACAGTGACATCACTCTACACCAAGTACATTCAAAACGTAGCCTGCCATGTTTTCGGACTTAACCACGTCTTCAAAACGAACCTTCTTGTCCTTAATAGCCATAAGAGGCTTTGGAACCTGAGTGTTTGTAAGCTCTTTGAGCATGTCCACAATAGCGAAATCATCCTCAGGAAGATCCTTATTACCGGAAACTGCCTCCATAACAGCTCTTGAGAACTTGTATGGGCTTGCTGTTGATGCAAGAACGCAAGGAGTTTTATCGCCTGTCTCGTCAACAAACTTGCCGTAAACATTTACTGCAACCGCAGTATGTGTGTCACAGAGGTAGTTGTTCTCCTTGTACATCTTACCGATTGTTTCCTTTGTTGCAGTATCGTCGCAGTAGCCGCCATAGAAAAGCTTTTGAATCTGAGATTTAACCTCATCGTCAACAGTGTACTTACCTGTTGTTTTAAGCTCTTTAATCCACTGAGCGGTCTTTACATCGTCGTTTCCGGAAAGCTTATAGAGAAGTCTTTCAAGGTTGCTGGAAACAAGAATATCCATAGACGGTGAAACTGTAGTGTAAAAATCACGGTTTTTGTCATAAACTCCGGTGTTGATAAAATCAGTAAGAACATTGTTGGAGTTTGAAGCACAGATAAACTTGTTTACAGGCATACCCATGCAGTAGCCGTAGTAAGCTGCAAGAATATTACCGAAATTACCTGTAGGAACAACAATATTTATCTTGTCACCCATAGCTATCTTACCACTGTTAACCATATCGCAGTAAGCTGAAATATAATAAACAATCTGAGGAAGCAGTCTGCCCCAGTTAATGGAGTTTGCGCTGCTGAAAAGCATATTGTTTTTATCAAGCTTTTCAATGATTTCCTCTGTTGTAAAAATCTTCTTAACGCCTGTCTGAGCATCGTCGAAGTTGCCCTCGATTGCGCAAACATTTACATTTGAACCCTCCTGGGTGTTCATCTGTTTTTTCTGCATAGGGCTTACGCCGTCAACAGGATAGAAAACAATAATCTTTGTGTGGTCAACATCCTTAAAGCCTTCCAAAGCGGCTTTACCTGTGTCACCGGAAGTCGCAACGAGGATAACTGCGTCCTTACCGTCGCCTGTTTTCTGCAAAGATTTTGTAAGGAGATGAGGAAGAATCTGCAAAGCCATATCCTTAAAAGCGGATGTAGGGCCATGCCAAAGCTCCAAAATATTCATCTCTTTGCCGTCAAAGGTTTCTGCCTTGAGAGGAGCAGGATTGTCGCTCTCAAATTTTTCTGCTGTATAGGCGCTGTCAACACACTGAGCAATTTCTTCAGCAGTAAAATCGCTGAGGAAATCTCCTAAAATCTTTTTTGCTCTTTCGTTGTAGCTCATTTTGCAGAGATTTTCAAACACACTTTTGTCATATGCAGGAAAATCACAAGGTACAAAAAGTCCGCCCTCGCTTGAGATGCCCTGTGCAATGGCACGAGCTGCAGAAACGACTTCTTTTTTATTTTCTGTGCTGTTATATAACATAAAACCATCCTTTCGGGTTCTTTTACAGTTTCTATACAAGATAACATTGTACACCATAGAGCGCTAAATGTCAAAGTTTTCAAAAAAATTATAGGCATTTTCAAAGAAAAGTTTTGAAACCAGCCTTTCGCTGTAGTTATGTTTCAGGAAAAGCTCGTAAAGATTTTCCATACTTTCAATCCCGGTAATGCCCTTTGGCATATCTGTTCCGTCAAAATCAGAGCCAATGCACAGGTGATTTTCTCCCCCTAAAGAGAGGAAATGTTCTGTGTGTCTTAGAATGTCTTCGATTACCGATTTCTCAGGATTGTAGTTTAAAAAGCTTCGGCAAAAATTAAGACCAACAACTCCGTCCTTTTGACATATTATTTTAAATTGTTCGTCGGTAATATTTCTGGGATTATCGGTTATTTTTCTCGAATTACTGTGACTTGCGGCAATAGGAGCCGTTGAAATCTGAGCAGCCTCATAAAATAACTTATCGGAGCTGTGGGACACATCCACCACTATCCCCAATCGGTTCATTTCCCTTATAACATCTTTTCCAAGGGGTGTAAGTCCTGAATCCCTCTCCGCCTTTACGCCGCTTCCCAAAGAATTCTCACCATTCCATGTGAGAGTTATCATATTCACGCCGCAGTTTTTAAGAGCAGTTAAGTCATCAATATTTTTTATAAGTCTGCCGTTTTCCAAAGTAAAAATAACACCATGCTTCTTGTTTTCAGCTACAGACTTTAAATCGGAAAAATCACGGCAAACTGTCATATGATTTTCTTCACACTCTTTTTTAAGCTTCAGATATGCTTTATCAAACAGCTTTTTACCGTAGTCGTCAGTTACATCATCTGGAATCCAAACAGCCATACACTGAATCCACGGACAATACTTTTTACCTCTGTCAAAGGAAAGCTGAAAAGGCGGAAGCTCATCCCCCTCAAACAAAACCCCCTGAGAAAAACTGTTTTTCTGAGGTTTATAAAAGTTTTCGTTCAGTGTTTTATTTTCTGTAACAGCCCTGTACAGGGTGTCGCAGTGTAAATCAAAAAATCGCATAGTCAGACCTGCTTCCAAAAGCGTTCTTTATATGGTTTATCTCATAATTTTTTAGTTTTTCGTCGGTGTACACCTCTATGATATCATATCTCATTGGAGGCTTTATATTTTTACCTGCTAAATAACAGCAGGAAGCTTTCATTATTTTCTGTTGTTTTTTGAAGTTAACCGATACACAGGCAGGAATAACAGACCCCAGCTTTCGTGTTTTAACCTCTACAAAAACATAGGTTTTTTCATCCCTGGCTATTATATCTATTTCGGCAAATTTCAGGCGATAATTTCTTTCAACAATCTTGTAGCCTTTCTTTTTAAGGTATTTGCAGGCCTTATCTTCCCCGAATTTTCCCTTATCAAGATGATTTATTTCCTTACTGCCAAATATATTCAAAAAGCTTCCCACTATTTCACCACATCATTTCAGTATTTTCTTCAAAAAGCTGGGTCTGTGAACTTCACAAGGGCCGTATTTTTTTAATGCTTCAACATGAACTTTTGTGCCGTAGCCCTTGTGCTTTTCAAATCCGTACTGAGGATAATCAACTGCATACTGACGCAAAATTCTGTCCCTTGAAACCTTTGCAAGTATTGAAGCTGCGGCAACCGACATAGACTTTGCGTCGCCTTTCACCACTGCTTCGCAGTCTATTTCCAATGGCGGTTTTCTGTTTCCGTCTATGATGGCAAAATCCACGGGATTTTTAAGTTCTTCAACCGCTCTTTTCATGGCGAGCATTGCGGCATTTAAAATGTTTATTTCTTCAATCTCTTCAACCGTTGCAAAAGCTATAGACCAGTCAAGAGCCTGCTCTGTTATAACGTCGAAAAGAGCTTCCCTTTTCTTTTCGGTAAGCTTTTTGGAGTCGTTTACACCCTCAAGAATAAGTCCTTTAGGCAAAACAACAGCGGCGGCACATACAGGTCCCGCTAAAGGGCCTCTTCCCGCTTCATCCACTCCGCACACAAGGTTATATCCCTTTTCGTACGCTGTATTTTCATAATAAAGCCAATCCATTTTAACCTCACATATTCTCAGAAAGCTCAAGTGTTATTCTGCCAAGCTTTGCCCCTCTGAACTCATCCAAAACCATTGATGCGGCACGCTCTGTGTCTGCTTCTCCTCCGGATATAAGCATTCCTCTTTTTCTTGCCACAACCTCCAGCAGCTCATAGCCCTGCATATTTTTGTAATCAACCTCTGCAAGCTTCAGTCTTTCAACAAACTGAGGTGTGCTTTTCACTGAAAGAAACTCCAAAAGACGGGAAGCAAGCTGCTCTGTATCCACAATTTCATCCTTAACAGAGCCCATAAACGCAAGGTGTTCTCCAACTACCTTATCGTCAAATTTTGGCCACAAAACTCCCGGGGTGTCGAGAAGTTCAAAGCCCTTTGCTACTGTAAACCACTGATTACCTCTTGTAACGCCCGGTCTGTCTTCTACCTTAGCTCTGTTTTGCTTTGCAATTCTGTTTATAAATGAAGATTTTCCAACATTCGGAACTCCAACAACCATAACTCTTATGCTTCTGTTTACCATTCCTTTATTTTTCCATGCGGCAATTCTTTCTGCAAGAACCTCTTTAACTGCCGGTATAAACTTGTTAAGTCCCTTTCCGCTTTTACAGTCAACAGGAATAGCCACTATTTTATTGGCTTTAAAATATTCAATCCATCTTGCAGTTGCATTGGGGTCAGCCATATCACACTTATTTAAAAGCACAACACGTGGTTTTGAGCCGACGATTTCAGCCAAATCCGGATTTCTGCTGCTTACAGGTATTCTTGCGTCGATAATCTCTGCAACTGCGTCAACCAGCTTCAGAGATGACTGTATTTTTCTTTTGGTTTTGGTCATATGACCCGGAAACCATTGTATATTTTGAATTTCGCTCATAACTTTCCTTTCAAATCTACATATAAAATTTGAAACGGCTTTAATAAATAAAACCGTTTCATCCTAATCAATTTTAAATTTTAACCTATAACTGAAATTCTGTCAAATGGATAAACTAAAAACTGAGCTTTACCGATGATGTCGCTTTCATGTACAAGGCCGACAGCCTGGTGTCTACTGTCAACAGAAGTTTCTCTGTTGTCGCCCATAACAAAAACGTAACCGTCCGGAATTGTGGAAGGCACGTCCCACTCAATTCCTGTTGTTGTTTCGCCCTTTACATAAGGCTCGTCTATTATTTTACCATCTACCAAAACTCTGTTTTTATCTTCCTCGATAGAAATACTCTGACCGCCCACGGCAATTACCCTGGCAATCAAAGCTGTACTTTCTCCGGATTCGTTGTCGGCATTTATAACAACAACATCTCCCTGCTGTGGCGTATACAAGAAATTTGTGAGGATAATGGTGTCATTTTCAGCCAAAGTATCCTCCATAGAATCGCCCACTACAGTGACCGGACGGAAAAAGAATACAAGCAGAACCACGATTAAAATAACACAGATAACCAAACAGCGTATCCATCCAAACAAACCGCTTACGAAACCTCTTTTGTGAAGCACAACGGTTTCCATAGCATCATCGTTGTTTGCAGTACCCATATAGCTATGTTGTGTATAATCAAAATTATCATCGTATTTGTATCTGCCCATCTGATCTCCTCCTTTTTAATATAAAGGCTCTTATCTATTATAAAACAGATAAGAGTCTGTTACAATAGCTTTTAGATTTTTTACTCAATAAATCCAAATCTGTCAAAAGGAAATACCACAAAAACGGCTTTTCCAACGATATCATCAACATTTACAAGACCTATATCCTTATATCTGCTGTCCATGGATATATATCTGTTATCACCCATAACAAAAACATATCCTTCCGGAATTACCTCAGGGATTTCTGCTGTTCCCTCAATAGTTTCACTGGAAATATAAGGTTCATCAAGAACCTTTCCGTCAACAATAACCTGCTGATTTTCAAAATCAATTTCCAAGGTTTGACCTTCAGTAGCAATAACTCTCTTAACTATGGGCTTTGAATAACCATCTTCGGATTTACCCACAACAATAACATCGCCGTCTTTTGGCTGATATCCCATCTTGGTTACAATGATTTTATCTCCGCTTTCCAAGGTGTGCTGCATAGAGCGTCCGTCAACAATAACCATTGTAAAAACAAATGTAATTATCAGTATCAAAATAGACGCAGAAATTAAAACAGAACGCAAAATATCGTACACTCCGGCAACTCCGGAATTATCTAATGGTTCTATTGTTGAGTAAATCTCGTCATTTTTTTTACTTTTTTTCATGAGTACCACTTCTTTAAAAAAATTAAGCTAAAAAAGCAAAAAGGGACGGGTAAGACCGCCCCTTCCAGTAGGTTTTACTTACGGATTTCTTCCTTAACCTTAGCAGCCTTACCAACTCTGTCACGAAGATAGTACAGCTTGCTTCTTCTAACTTTACCGTGTCTAACAACCTGAATGTCCTTTACGTTTGGTGAATGTACAGGGAATACTCTCTCTACACCAACACCGTAAGAAACACGACGAACAGTAAATGTTTCAGCAACACCGCTGCCCTTTCTTGCAATAACAGTGCCTTCAAACATCTGAATTCTTTCTCTTTCGCCTTCACGGATATTAACTGAAATCTTTACAGTATCACCGATTGAAAACTCAGGGATTTCACTTTTTACAGAACTAGCTGCAATTGTCTTTAATGCGTCCATAAACATCCTCCTAATATTTTCAGACATTCGTACCCCTTTGGGCAGAGGACTGTCCGCTTCAAAATGACGGCTTTCGCCGTTATTTGAACCCCATCACAAAACGTGACGGTTTCAAACGCTCTAAAATAATACCATATAATCAGACTTTTTTCAAGTCTTTCAGGGCATTTTTTTAATATATTTCTGTCAATATCCGATTTTCTTCAATTTTTCTAAAAAATTTGAAAAATACTCCGGCAAATTTGAATCAAATTCCAAATACTCGCCGGTCACAGGATGGATAAATCCTATTTTCTTAGCATGAAGACATTGTCCTGTAAAATCATTTAAAGGCTTTCCGTAAACATCGTCACCGGCTACAGGATGTCCCATATACGCCATATGTACCCTTATCTGATGAGTTCTGCCTGTTTCAAGCTTGCAGGCTATATGAGAATAGTTTCTAAACTCCTCTAAAACCCTGTAATGTGTAACCGCATTTTTGCTGTTTT
This sequence comes from Anaeromassilibacillus sp. An172, assembly GCF_002160515.1. Classification (GTDB taxonomy): domain Bacteria; phylum Bacillota; class Clostridia; order Oscillospirales; family Acutalibacteraceae; genus Limousia; species Limousia pullorum. The sequence goes on from NZ_NFKS01000005.1 coordinate 54,243, forward strand.
TTTCAGTAACACACATTTTCTTTCTGTCCACATGGTGCCTGCCTATTGGCGCATTTACAGTGCCCTCAGGCTCTTTAAATCTTCCGCAGACAACAGCTTCATATTCCCTGGTAAAGCTGTGCTCTTTTATCTGCTCAGCAAGTCCCTTATGAGCAAAATCTGTTTTAGCTACAATGAGCAATCCGCTGGTATTTTTATCAATTCTGTGAACTATTCCGGGACGCAAAACCCCGTTTATACCTGACAGACTGTCTTTGCAGTGATAAAGCAGCGCATTTACCAACGTTCCCTCGTAGTTTCCTGCGGCAGGATGAACCACCATTCCTTTCGGCTTATTGACAACCAAAAGGCTGTCATCTTCATAAACAATATCCAAAGGTATATTTTCCGCCTTAGCTTCGTATTCAACAGGTTCGGGGATTAAAATTTCCACTTCGTCCCCTGTTTTTATCTTATAGTTTTTAGCTGCGCTTTTTTTGTTTACAGTAACTTTTCCGTCTTCAAGAAGCAGTACCGCCGCAGACCTTGTCAAATCTTCAACCATATCTGCAAGGTATTTATCAAGTCTTGTGCCTGCTTCTGTTTCGCCGGCAGTAAAATTCAAAACTCTGTCCATTTTATAACCTTACTTTTCAATTTTTTCTCTGTTTTCCAGTTTCTTTTCCGATTTAAAAAAGTCTGAGAAAAACAATACGTAAACTGCAAACAAAACCGCTCCGAAAACAACACAGTAGTCGGCAAAATTACAGATAGGCGGGAAAAATGAGAGTCTGAAATAATCTATAACATATCCGTAAAGAATACGGTCTATCATGTTTCCTATTCCTCCGCCGATAATCAGCGCAATGGAAATATAGTAGAGCTTTTTCTCGTTCTTATTTCTGAACAAAAGATACACCATAACCACCATTGCTATTGCGGTAAAGATAACAAATATCCATCTTGCGCCCTCAAACATACCGAAGGACATTCCTGTGTTTTCATAATATACAAGGTCTATAAGATTATCTATAACACTGACTGCACCTACAGGCTGTAAGTAAGCCACAACAAAATACTTTATAAGTTGGTCTGCCGCCACAAGCAAAGCCGCCAAACCAAGGGCTATAATTGCCAATCACAACACCTCTTTTAGCTTTTATATTATAAGAAAAGCGGTGTGTTATCCACGCCGCTTTTCACAATTATTATTTCAAAATTTCAGCACAACGTGCGCAAAGTGTAGGATGCTCACTGTTCTGACCTACAGTATCACTGTAAACCCAGCAGCGTTCGCACTTCTCACCCTCTGCCTTTTCAACAACTACATTGATTTCGTCGCTGTCGCCCTTAACAAGTTCTACCTTTGAAACAATGAATACAGCAGTAAGTTCACCGAGAACGGAATTAACAAACTCATAGTTATCACCGCCGCAGGTAAGAACGATTTTTGATTCAAGAGAGCTTTTGATAAGCTTGTTCTTAACTGCAACCTCGATTGACTTCTTAACAAGGTCACGGAGTTCGTGAATTCTGTCCCAACGAGCCATAAACTCAGCGTCAATATCAACGTCAACCTTAGCAGGCATCTCGTTAAAGAGGACACATTCCTTATCGCAGTTGCTGCCGTGTGGCATATATCTCCAGATTTCATCTGATGTATATGCAAGGATTGGGCTGATCATTCTTGTCATAGCGTCAAGGATCATATAAATTGTTGTCTGAGCAGCTCTTCTGCTTGCGCTGTCTGCTTTTTCTGTGTAAAGTCTGTCCTTCAAAACATCAAGATAGAAGTTAGACATATCAACAACGCAGAAGTTGTGAATGCTATGATATACCTGATGGAACTCATAAGCATCATAACCTGCTCTTACCTTGTCGTTAAGCTCGTTGAGCTTTGCAATAGCCCATTTATCAATCGGGTACAAGTCCTCAACATCAACCATATCTGTATCAGGGTTAAAGTCGTTAAGGTTACCCAGAATATATCTTGCAGTATTTCTAATCTTTCTGTAAGCTTCAGAAAGCTGTTTGAGGATATCCTTTGAAATACGGATATCTGCATGGTAGTCGGAAGAAGCAACCCAAAGTCTGAGTACATCTGCGCCGTACTGCTCAACAATCTCCTGTGGGTCGATACCGTTTCCGAGAGACTTACTCATCTTTCTTCCTTCACCGTCAACAACCCATCCGTGTGTAAGAACTGCCTTATAAGGAGCTGTTCCCTTTGTTGCAACGGAAGTGAGAAGTGATGACTGGAACCAGCCTCTGTACTGGTCTGCGCCCTCAAGGTACAAATCAGCAGGCCACTTGAGATAATCTCTCTGCTCCAAAACAGCAGCATGTGAAGAGCCACTGTCAAACCATACGTCCATGATATCCTGTTCTTTGTTAAAGTGTGTGCCGCCACACTTAGGACACTTTGTACCCTCAGGCAAAATCTCAGAAGCGTCATATTTAAACCAAGCGTCTGAACCTTCTTTTCTGAAAAGGTCTGCTACTGCCATCATGGCATCTCTGTCAATATAAGGCTCGCCGCAGTCCTTGCAGAAGAAGATTGGAATAGGAACACCCCATTTACGCTGACGGGAAATACACCAGTCTTTACGCTCCTTAACCATTGATGTAATTCTGTCTTTACCCCAACCAGGAATCCATTCAACCTCGTTGATAGCCTTTACAGCTTCGTCCTTAAAGTCTTCAACAGAGCAGAACCATTGGTCTGTTGCTCTGAAGAGAACAGGATTCTTACATCTCCAGCAGTGAGGATACTGGTGGATAATCTTTTTGAGAGCAAACAATGCGCCAATGCTGTCAAGATGCTGTGCAATAGGCTTATTTGCATCTCCTGTAAGCAAGCCTGCAAACTGACCTGCTTCCTCAGTGAGTCTGCCGTCAGCATCAACAGGAACTACGATCGGAATTTCAGGATAATTTTTGCATACATCATAGTCCTCAACACCATGGCCAGGAGCTGTATGAACGCAGCCTGTACCGCTTTCCAAAGTAACGTGGTCGCCCACGATTACAAGGGATTCTCTGTCGAGGAAAGGATGCTGAGCCTTCATGTATTCAAACTCAATACCCTTCATTGTGCCTACAACTTCGTAATCCTCTTTGCCGGCTTCCTTCATTGCATCAGCAGCAAGTGCTTCTGCCATAATATAGTATTCATCACCGCATTTGATGATGGAATAATCAAAATCAGGTCCAAGGCAAATTGCAACGTTACCAGGAAGTGTCCATGTGGTTGTTGTCCAAATTACAAAATAGCACTTCTCAGGTTCAATTCCCAAAGCCTTGAGCTTGCCCTGGTCATCATTAACCTTAAATTTTACGTAGATAGAGTGACATGGGTCTTCTGCGTACTCGATTTCTGCTTCTGCAAGAGCTGTCTTACAGTCAGGGCACCAGTAAACAGGCTTCAAACCCTTGTAGATGTAACCCTTGCAAGCCATCTCTGCAAAAATTTCAATCTGTTTTGCCTCAAACTCAGGAAGAAGAGTGATATAAGGATTATCCCACTCGCCTATAACGCCAAGACGTTTAAACTGATTTCTCTGGTCATCAAGATATCCCAAAGCAAACTCACGGCAAATCTTTCTTATCTCCAGCTCGGAAATTGTTGTTGAATTTTCAACGCCTGCTTTTGCTCTTGCTTTAAGCTCTGTAGGAAGTCCGTGTGTATCCCAACCCGGCACATAAGGTGACTTAAAGCCTGACATATTCTTGTATCTTACAATAATATCCTTTAATACCTTGTTAAGTGATGTTCCAAGATGGATATTGCCGTTTGCATAAGGAGGGCCGTCGTGCAAAACGAACAAAGGCTTACCCTCGTTTTTCTCCATCAGTTTTTCATAAATTTTTTCCTGCTCCCAACGCTTCAAAGTTTCCGGCTCGCTTTTTGGAAGTCCAGCTCGCATAGGAAACTCAGTCTTCGGAAGATTGAGCGTTGCATTATAATCCTGTGGCATACCAATAATCTCTCCAAACCTATTTAAATCAATTCATCGCCAAAACTGCAAAACTGCAATCCGGCTCTGTAAAATTATATATAAAATAAATATATACTAAATTCAAGTCAGAATATTACTCCTGAACCTCGTTATTGCCTTCCATTTCATTTTCAGAAGCTTCTGTGATAACCTCTCCCTCAAACTCAACCTCTGAAGGCTGAACATCTGTCAAAAGTTCTTCTGATGCAGTTTCTGCCTCTTGTTCAACAGGTGCAGTTTCTTCCTCTTTGCTGTCGTAGAGTTTTTCGTTTAACTCCTCAACGTCCTGCTGTGTAGGAAGTTCGCTTATTACCTCAATATGCTTTTTATACATAGCGAGCACTGCATCTCTCAAATCAGCAGCATCTTTCTCAAGCTTGAGCATCTCATCCTTCTTAGCAAGAACAGCTTTGTTTGCGTCCATAACCATAAGCTGAGCACGTGCCTCGGCGTCTTTAATAATTCCTTCTGCTTTTTCATTTGCGTCTTTAATTGTCTCATCAGAAATTCTCTGAGAAGATATAAGAGCATTTCTTACAATCTCTTCGTCAGCACGATATTTTTCAATTCTGTTTGCAAGAATATCCATTTTTCTGATAAGGTCGGACTTTTCTCTTTTCATCTGTTCAAAAGTTGCAACTACATCGTCAATGAAGCTGTCAACATCATCGGGATGATAGCCGCCGCCTCTGTTTGCTTTTCTAAAGCTTATATTCTTGATTTCATCAATAGTAAGCATCTAAACGCACTCCTGTCGTAATTTTATTTTATGTCACAACAAAGTCAACACTATTAGTAATCTGAAAAAGGCTGTGTGCTGTCACAACCTTTATTGTAAATATATCTGATACTATTGTCTTATAATATCATATTCCGAAAAGAAAATCAAACATAAATAAGCAATTTTAAGAGTATTTTTTTACTGAAATCTTAATTCTTCCTTTTTTTGTATTGCCATTTAAGGAATCAATTATAAATTTACCCTTTTTTCTTACAGTGATTGTATCTCCGCATTTAACCAAAACATCCTGCTTTGAAACTTCACTGCTGTTTATAAACACATTTTTTGAAAAAATAAGTGACGAAGACTTGTCACGGCTTAAACCGGTCAAAGCAGAAACCATACAGTCAAGACGCATTGAGCTGACTGTTATGTCAATGTCGATAAATTTGTTCCCTGCCGATATAACCGGCGGAATAATTTTACTTATTTTAACACCGACTCTGCCCACCTTATCAATGTTCAGCGAGATATAATCGGCCATATCGTCCTTAACAAAAACAACTGCTCTGCCTTCCGTGACAACTATGTCCCCTATACAATTTCTTTTTATTCCCTGAGCCATAAGCGCACCGAGAAAATCTCTGTGACTAAGCTCAAATTCCTTTTTATATTCAAAAGTAAGGGGAATTATGGGAAAATCATCTGTACAATCTGAAGGTTCTATGTAATCAGGCAGCACCGCAAAAATTTTTCTTTCCGCCTGCTCATAGCCTCCAAAAAGCACAAAACGAGAAAAAGCATTGCTGTCTGCCGTTTTTACGGCAACATGAATCTCATGCAGATTCAGAAAATCCGAAAAACATGGACAACAACGCTTTTCCGATAATGATATTAAATCACATATTTTTGCTGATAGGATAGAATCCTCATCAGAAAAAGCATCACCTTTTAATTTTTTCATCAAAGATACAAGCCGTTATTCTCAAGTTCGTCGAGGAGGTCATCACCTGTAAGCTCAACATTGTTAGGAATAATGATATATGTATTTGCGGCAACCTTCTTTATCTGTCCGCCCTTAGCATAAGCAACACCGCTGAGGAAGTCGATAATTCTTCTTGCCATATCCTTGTTTGTATTTTCAAGGTTAAGAACAACTGTGTGAAGCTTAATAAGCTCGTCCGCAATAGTTCTTGTCTCTTCACCAAATCTCTCAGGCTTAAAGAGAACAACCTGAAGCTTTGCTGTTGCGCTGAAATTAACCACTTTATTTCCTCCGTTCATAGAATTGTTAAAGTTTCTTCTCTGATAAGAGTCTCTCTGAGGCTGTCTTTCAACAGGCTCTTCTTCCTCATACTCATCCTCTATGTCTTCTTCGTCCTCGTCGTATTCGTTCATATCATCTTCGTACTCGTAATCTTCTTCGTTATCTCCCCAAAGATTCTTTATCTTATTTACTAACCCTGCCATAGAAATTTCCTCCAATGAAATGTTTATTGTTTGTACAGGCGTGGACCAAAGAGAGCAGAACCGACTCTAATCATAGTCGCACCCTCCAAAATAGCCTCACGGTAATCTGCCGACATACCCATCGACAAAATGTCCATACTTATATTATCTATTTTTTTCGACGATATGTCAATAAAAATATTGTGCATATTCTCGAAATATTTTCTGATTTTCTGTGTATTATCACAAATTGGCGGAATTGTCATCAATCCTTTAACATTTATGCCCTCAAAATTAGAAATATTATTTAATAATTCTTCCAGCATTTCAGGCATAACACCGGATTTATTTTCTTCCTTTCCAATATTTACCTCTACCAAAACATCACAAACCAAGCCGTGCTTAATTGCCTGATTGGATACTTCCTGTGCCAATTTTACAGAATCTACCGACTGAATAAGATCGACTTTATCAATTATCTGTCGCACCTTATTGGTCTGAAGATGTCCTATAAACTGCAATGAACACTTCTCGAGATTGTAATAATCGTATTTTGACAAAAGCTCCTGAACTTTATTTTCACCTATGTGGTCAAGACCAAGTGAAATTGCGTGATTTATAACTTCAGGACTTACAGTTTTTGTGGCTGCAAGAAAGGTTATATCGTCGCCGCTTTTTCCAACAGATGCAGCTGTATTCCATATATTTTCCTGAATAGTTTTAAAATTATATTCCACATCAGTCAATAATTTTTCCGTCATATAGATTACCTCCGCTCACAACAATTTGGTCGTACAGTTCTACTGTTTTACCATTATATAAAACACCTTCTTCAGGTGATGGATCACAAATAACAAAATCGTTGCCTGCATACAAAATTGAAACCTGCTTAAATATAAGCTTGCTTCCGTATTTTACGTAAACACCCTGAACGAGTTTCTGCTCTTCAACGGTGTTTCCGCTTTCATCCTCGTAGGTATAGGTTACATAGTCGTTGTGAAGAGCATCTTTGCTGACTCTGATACCCTCATATGTTTTCAAGCCGATTTGCACTGTTTCAGATCTTATTTTTGAAAGGTCTGAATCCATATAGGAGCACTGCAATATTACAACTCCGTCAGAATCCTCTGTTTCCTGGTTTACCTTTATAACTTTTGCAGGTATATCTTCGGAAAAAGCATAAGGCATCTTGATTGTAACATTTGTTGAACCGTTTGAAAGACTGAACGCCTGGTCAGCAGTAACAGGACATACAACATACCAGTTTAAGCTGTGTATTACCTTTCCGATTGCAGAATCAGGTACATTTGCAGCTGTTACAACATTATTATAGTCATCAAGCGTCACATTTTCAATGTCGTCATAGCTCAAAATATTTTCATATCCATCGCAGGTTGAAACAAAATAACCTGCATATTCGCTGGTAATAGTATAAAGACTGTCCGCCGTTTCAGCCTCAAGCCTTTCTTTTTCCTGCTTCAATTCCTCAATTTCAGAATCAAAGTTTTCAACCTTGCCTGTGAGAATAAGCTTCTGATTTATAAGGTACATAAGTTCAGATACGTTTGTATCCATAGATTTAAAGCTGTTATTATTTAAATCCTCTTGAAACTGTATCAATCGTGAGTCAAGCTGGTTATTTACAGAGTCAAGTCCTATCTGAACATTTACGTTTGTCTGATTCAATCTTTCAAAATTTTCTATTTGTGCGTCCAGTTCTCTGATTTTTTTATGGTTTAGCGCATCTTTTTCTGTTTGAAAGACACTTCCTACCACACCGTTATAACTTATTTTTTCACCGTCATCCACATCGTATGCTACAATTCCCTCTCTATTTGAAAGAATATAGTTTTCATTTCTAACAACATAACCGGTGGTATCGATATAATCTGTCACTTCAATGGAAACTGCGTCCTCTGTCTGAATAGCACTGGCAGATTTTACAATATATGTAACTATAGCAACCGCCACAAGAAGAATAATTCCTCCTGTGACCAGCATACCTTTTTTCTTTTCAGTTCTTTTCACAGAAATTACTCCTTTACTTTTTTACAAGTCCCGCAGAACCGCAGATGTCTGCCGCTTTTTGGAAAACATCTTCAAAATTTCTGCACTCATCAGTAAGTATCCAATTTATATCCTTGTCCCTTCCAAACCAGGTGAGCTGTCTTTTAGCATAACGCCTTGTTTCCTGTTTAAGATGTTCAATACATTCCTCAAGGTTTTTCTCACCGTTGAAATACGGAGCCAATTCTTTATAGCCTATAGCCATAACCGCAGTTGCACCGAGAGGTTTTTTAAGCACCTCTCTGGCTTCTTCCAATAATCCCCGCTCCATCATCAGGTCTACTCTGAGATTTATTCTGTTGTAAAGATTTTGCCTGTCTGCACATTTAAGACCGATTTTAACGGTATCGTAAGGCAGTTCTTCAGGCAGAGAGTTTTTAATTTGTTCTGACATTGTAACTCCGGAGGTTTCGTATATCTCCAAAGCTCTTATAACTCTTTTGGGATTTCTCTCAACTTTAAGCTTTTCATAGCTTTCAAAATCAATTTCTTTCAGTCTTTCCAAAAGAGGCTCAATTCCAAATTCTTTGTATTCCTCGTTTAGTTTTTCCCTAAGCTTAGGGTCAAATTTTTCTTCGGTGAATTTTACACCTTTTAAAAGAGAATCTATGTAAAGGCCTGTTCCTCCGCAGATAATCGGAAGCTTACCTCTTTTATGAACATCCTCTATAATTTTTCCCGCCTGCTCCACATAATCGGCGACGGAAAAAATTTCAGACGGCGGCAAAAAATCCATAAGATGATGAACAACGCCGTCTTTTTCCTCTTCATCCGGTTTTGCCGTAGCTATGCTCATTTCCTTGTAAATCTGCATTGAGTCAGCAGATATAACCTCTCCGTCCAAGGCTTTTGCCAAAGCCACGGCAAGAGCTGTTTTTCCGGAAGCGGTTGGGCCAACAACGGTCAAAACTTTGATTTTATCTTTATCAGACATCGGTAATCACACCCTGCCAAATTGTTTTTCTATCTCTCTTCTTGATATTGAAACCACAATAGGTCTGCCATGTGGGCAGTATCTGAGCTGTGGATTTTCGTGGAGAATTTTTACAATCTCCATAAGTTCTGCACTTGAATTAAGGTTTCCGCCTTTTACTGCGGCACGGCAAGCCACATTGTGATAAATCCAATCCATATGCTCTGTGGTAATATCTTTTTTATTTTTTGCGATGTATCCCGCCATTTCAATAACGGAATCGTGTATATCCTTTTCGTCAAGATACTGGGGAGCGCTTCGCACAATCAGTGTTCCGAAACCGAAATCCTCTACATCAAATCCCGCTTCCTTAAACACATCAAGATGAGCTATACTGCTGTCGTAATCCATTTTGTCAAGCAAAACCCTTACAGGATCCAAAAGCATTTGAGAAAAACCTTTTCCCTTTTCTTTTTTAAGTTTTTCATAAAGAATTCTCTCATGAGCCGCATGTTTGTCAATAAGCAGCATCTCTTTTTTCTCGTTTTCAAGGATAATATATGTATTAAAAAGTTCTCCTATAAAACGAGGCAATACTGTTTGCTCATCCTTTTCCAAAAGATTTTCACCTGTAAAGTTTTCTTCTTTCGGCTTTTGCACTGTTTCTGAGGTAACATCATTATCTTTGAAAACCTCTTTATTTAGCTTTGCATAAACATGAGCATTTTCATTTATTCCTGCTGAATCATTTAAGTCACGCTGGTTTTTATTTGAGGAAAAGTTTCCGTGGTCCTTAAAGTTTGTTATAATCTTTTCCTTTAAAGCCTTTATATATTCATCCGACGGGGTAACTTTTTTAATTGAGTCGCCATCATTTTCAGAAAGAGATTTCTTATCCTCTTTCTTTTCTTCTTTCTCCTCAAAAGTAATAGAAATGTCCTCTTCTGTTTTGTTTTTAAATATATCAGAGCTATTATACTCTGATGTTTTTTCTGCTTCTTTAAAGGGTTTTTCTTCAAGACTCAACGGCTTAATATTTTCCGAAACAATGTCAAGTTCAGAAATCGGGTCTGTTTTTTCTTCAGCCTTTGGAGGTTCATTTTTTTCTGCTTCTTCCAAATCACGCTTTTTAAATATCATCTGCGCCATCTCAAAAGGATTTACCTTTGGAGTCTGAGGTTCAAACGAATTTTTTTGTGAAGAATTTATCACAGCTGATTTATTTGTATCCTCTTTCAGCAATGCAGATTTTACACCATGATAAACAGCATCAAAAACAGGCTTTTCATTTACAAAACGAACCTCTATTTTTGCCGGATGTACATTGACATCCACCATGCTGAAATCAAGCTGAATATTTAAAACACAGGCAGGAAATTTCCCCACCATTACAGAACCCTTGCAGGCCTCTTCCAAAGCCACAACTCCGGTTTTCGTTTTGACGTAACGTCCGTTGATGAAAAAATTCTGCATGTTTCTGTTGGGACGGGCGTTGACCGGTCTTGAAATAAATCCGTAAACACGTACATTATCAAGGGTGTAATCCACCGGCATCAAAGTGTTTACAAACTCTCTTCCGAAAACCGAATATATGGCGGAACGCAGTTTTCCGTCACCTGTAGTTTTTAAAGCTACTTTTCCGTCCTTAATATAAGTAAATGCAATCTCAGGATGAGCTAAGGCAAGCCTGTCCATAACCGCCGAAACCGCATTGCCCTCTGAAACATCCTTTTTTAGAAATTTCATTCTTGCAGGAACATTGAAGAAAAGTTCACGGACAATAAAGGTTGTACCAACAGGACAACCAACATCCTCAAACAAGACTTCCTCTCCTCCCCTAACCCTGTAGGAGGTTCCCACAAAGTCTTCCGGACACCTGGTTATAAGGGTAAGGTCGGAAACGGCTGAAATAGACGCCAGAGCCTCTCCTCGAAATCCCAAAGTGCCTATTTTATCAAGGTCGCTTTGGTCTTTTATTTTACTGGTTGCATGGCGCAGAAATGCTTTTTTTACATCGTCACGCATAATTCCGCTGCCGTTGTCTGCAACCCTCATAAATGACACGCCGCCGTTTTTTATTTCAACAGTTATAGCGGTTGAGCCGGCGTCAATAGAGTTTTCCACCATTTCTTTTATTGCCGATGCCGGTCTTTCAACAACCTCACCTGCGGCAATAAGCTCCGCCATATGTTTATCTAAAACATTTATTCTTCCCAAACGTGTCACCACCTTTTTTATTATTCTATAAGCTGTTTAAGCTCGTATATCACATTCAACGCTTCAATAGGCGTTAAAGTATTTACATCAATTTCTTTTAATCTCTCTTCCACCTTAGAAGGTGCGCTTTCAGTCAGCAAAAACGGTGAGGCAAATTCACTTGCCTGCTGTTTCGAGCTTTTTTTCTGTTCAGGAACATCCGGCTTTTTGCCGCTTTCCAGCTCAGAGAGTATTTTATTTGCTCTTTTTATAATCCAGTCGGGAACTCCTGCAAGCTTTGCAACTGCTACGCCGTAGCTGTCGTCGGCTCCTCCGGGAATTATTCTTCTCAGGAAGGTTATGTCGTCCCCTCGTCTTTTTACGGCAATGTTATAGTTTTTAACACCGTCAAGCAAATCCTCAAGGACTGTAAGCTCATGGTAGTGTGTAGCAAAAAGGGCTTTCGCTCCCAATTTCTTTTTATCAACCACATATTCCAAAACAGCTCTTGCAATGCTCATTCCGTCAAAAGTGGATGTACCTCTGCCTATCTCATCCAAAATAAGTAAGCTCTTTGAAGTGGAGTTCATCACAATGTTTGCCACTTCGCTCATCTCAACCATAAAGGTTGACTGACCTGCCGCCAAGTCGTCTGATGCGCCAACACGTGTGAAAACGCTGTCCACTATTCCCACATGAGCGTATGATGCAGGGACAAAGCTTCCCATCTGAGCCATTATAACAATAAGGGCAGTCTGGCGCATGTATGTGGATTTACCTGCCATATTAGGGCCGGTAATTATAGCCACACGGCAGTTGTCGTTATCCAGATTTACATCGTTAGGAACAAAGGGTTCATTCTTTAAAATAGCTTCAACAACAGGATGACGGCTGTCCTTGAGCTTTATAACGCCGTCGAGGCTTATTTCAGGGCGCACATATCTGTTGTCAACAGCCACATTTGCAAGGGAAACCAAAACATCCAGAACCGCTATTGTAGTTGCTGTTTTCTGAATTCTATCAAGGTTTTCAGCCACCTGTTTTCTTATACCGTCCAAAAGTTCATATTCAAGGGCCACTGAACGGTCTTTTGCGCCTAAAATTCTGCTTTCCAGAAGTTTAAGGTCATCGGTAATATAGCGTTCGCAGTTGGTAAGGGTCTGCTTTCTTATGTAATTATCAGGAACTAAATCCTTTGAGGAATTTAAAATTTCAATATAATAACCGAATACTTTGTTATAGCCTATTTTAAGTTTTGGTATTCCTGTCTTTTCTTTTTCTCTTGTTTCGATATCAGCCAAAAGCTGTGAAGAATTGGTCATATCTCCACGCAGAACATCCAGTTCTTTATTAAATCCCTCTTTAATTATATTTCCCTCTCTCACAGAGAAAGGCGGGTCTACCGCAATAGAATTATCTATAAGTGTAAAGATATCCTCCAAAACATCAAGTCCGGAATAAATCTCAGAGAGTTTGCTGGACTCACTGTCCTGAAGATAACATTTAACAGAGGGAAGCACCTCCAAAGTGGAAGCAAGAGAACGCAGGTCACGTCCGTTTGCTGAACCATACACTATTTTAGTAAGCAGTCTTTCCATATCGGAAATTCCCGATAAAAGATGTGCAAGCTCCATTCTCTTTTCCGTGTCCCCTGCAAGCTCTTCAACTGCGCTTTGTCTGTTGATTATCTCACAGATATTCATAAGAGGCTTTTCAATCCAGCTTCTGATAAGCCGCTTGCCCATAGGGGTTTTTGTCTTATCCAGCACCCAGAGAAGAGAACCCTTTTTCTCATTGCCTCTCATGGTTTGTGTAAGCTCAAGATTTCGGCAGGTGTTGTAATCAAGCCTCAAATACTGACTGTCAGTAAAAATCTTGATTTTATTTATTCTTTCAAGTCCCACCATCTGAGTTACTGAAAGGTATTCCAAAAGTCCGCCCAAGGCTTTTATAACCAAAGGCATTTGTGAAATTTTCTGAAACTCATCCGTTGGGAATTGGTTTTCAAGCTCATTACGGCACTTATTCTCATCGTATTTTTCATCTTCAAACATTTCCACAGAAGCGGAAAGCTTTTCAGAGATAAATGTATCCAGCTTTTTGATGTTTATTACATCTCCGCCGATAAGAATTTCTCTGGGAGAAAATGCCGTAAGCTGATTTTTAACAAGCTCACCTGTTGCTGTGCTGTCGCTTACCACAGTCACCAAAAGCTCGCCTGTTGAAATATCGCAAAAACACATTCCCGTATCATTGCCAAGGCCGTAAAGAGAAGCTATATAATTGTTTTTTCCCTCGTCCAGCATACTGCTTTCAAGCACTGTGCCGGGAGTTACAATTCTTATAATCTCTCTTTTTACAAGACCTTTTGCCTTTGCAGGGTCCTCGGTTTGCTCGCATATGGCAACCTTGTAGCCCTTTGCCACAAGCTTTGCAAGATATCCCTCATAGCTGTGAAAAGGTATTCCGCACATAGGCGCACGTTCTGGCAAACCGCAGTCTTTTCCTGTCAAAGTGAGATTAAGCTCACGGGAAGCTATTTTTGCATCGTCAAAAAACATTTCATAAAAATCTCCCAAGCGGAAGAATAAAATGCTGTCTTTATTTTTTTCTTTTATTTCGCAGTACTGCTGCATCATTGGCGATAAATCAGCCATTTACATACTTCCTTTCCTTATTTTAGGGAGATAAAAAAAGTTTTTATCAGCCGCATCCGCCGCATGTTGAGCAGCTGCCTGAGCAGCTTGACTGTGAGTAGTCAGCAGTTTCCGGGTCTGCGCCCTCAGCACACTGAGTAATGATAGCAGTAACTCTCTGCATAATAGCGTCAAACTCATTTTTTGCCTCATTGTAGGCTGTCATGTTTTCATTTTTCATAATGTCAGCGTAAACATGACGCATTTCAGCGTTGAGCTCCTTGAGCTTCTCATCGCTTCTGTCCTCTTTGGAAGCCTCGTTGTTGATAGCCATTCTCTTGAGGTTAAACTCTCCGATAAGTCTCTGAAGGTCGATATCTGCGTCTGCCTTTTTCTGAGCGTCCATAAGCTTTTTAAAGCTTTCCTCCTGCTGGAGTGCTCTTCCCAAATCTCTTGTCATTTCAATAATATCCATTTTAATTTTCCTCCGTTTTATATTATCAATGTATTTTTCTAATTTATTATCAAAGAAGCTTTCCTCTGAGTATCCAGTTTCGGGCTTCTGTGATTTCTGCATTTTGGAATGTTCCGATAGTGTTTTTATCTCCCGGAAGCTCTACAACGATGTTGCCTGAGGTTCTTCCTGCAAGCATACCGTCTTTTCCGGTTTCTCCCTCTATCAAAATTCTCTGAGTTGTTCCTACCATAGCAGCGCATCTCTTTGCGGCGATTTCTTCCTGAACCGCCAAAAGCTCGGAAAACCACTTTGATTTTTCCTCATAAGGTATCGGGTCATCCATTTTTGCCGCCGGTGTTCCAACTCTCGGAGAGTAGATAAAGGTAAACAATGATGTAAACTCTACCTTTCTGATAAGCTCCAAGGTCTGTTTGAAATCCTCATAGGTTTCACCCGGGAATCCTACAATTATATCGCTGGTAAGTGAAACATCCGGTATTTTGCTTTTTGCATAATCTATAATACTCAAGTATTTTTCCACATTATAGCGTCTGTTCATAAGCTTTAAAATTCTGTCGCTTCCTGACTGGAAAGGCAGATGCAGATGCTTGCTTATATGTTTGCCTGAAGCCATTGTGTCGATAAGTTCCTTTGTGCAGTCCTTTGGATGTGAGGTCATAAATCTTAAAAGATAATCGCCCTCGATATCGTCAATCTTTTTCAAAAGCTCTGCAAAGGTGATTTTCTCTTCAAGACCTTTTCCGTAGGAATTTACGTTTTGACCCAGCAATGTTATATCCTTATAGCCTGCGTCAATCATGTTTTTTGCTTCCTGAAGAATTACCGAGCTTTCACGGCTTCTCTCTCTTCCACGCACATAAGGCACTATGCAGTATGTGCAGAAGTTATCACAGCCATACATGATAGGAAGCCAGCCTTTAAAGCTTCCGTCACGTCTTACAGGTATTCCCTCATGCACCAAAAGGTCGTCGTTATCTCTTTCAAAGACTCTCTTTCCGTCAACAAGTGACTTATACAGAAGCTGCGGAAAAATATGCATACAGTGTGTTCCGAATACAAGACCAACAAAAGGAAAGCTCTTATAAATCTTGTTTGCCACATGCTCCTGCTCCATCATGCAGCCGCACAAAGCGATAAGCACTGACGGATGCTTTCTTTTAAGTGACTTTAAAGCTCCCACATTTCCGAAAACTCTGTCCTCGGCATGCTCTCTTACGGCGCAGGTGTTAAAAAGAATAAAATCTGCATTGTTTGGGTTATCTGTAAACTCATAACCGCACATGGAGAGCATTCCCTTTATCTTCTCGCTGTCTGCAACATTCTGCTGACAACCGTAGGTTCTGATATAAGCAAGAGGCACTTCTCCCCTTTTTCTTATCTCCATAATCTCTGCGATGAGTTTTATATAATCGTTTTGAATTTCCGGTGAATTGTTTAAATTGTCGTTAAGCAACGGACAAAATCCCCCATTCTCTTGTAGTATCATGTTATTCTACCACAAAATACGCTTTTTTTCAAGTAAATAAGGTTATGAGATTGCTTAAAAACAAAATATTCAGATAACCGTCAATTTTTATATACCATAATATCTGCTGTACTGGGGAACCTCTCCTCCGATAACCGTCTGAGATATTATATAATTGGTTGTTACCTCTATTTCCTCTTCATATCCGTACGCCGCAAGTATCACCGTTCCGGTAACAGTAAGCTCCACCTGATGGAGTGTCTGATTTATTTCTGCGCTTTCAAAGCTGTCTGTAATTTGAGCCTCAAAGCTGCCTGTTAAAAAATAAGTGAATGCTATATCTGGACCAACCTCTGTAAGAAGTGTAAGCCCTGAAAAAGCTCCTATTGGTATACTTATGTTTTCCGTATGTATTTTTTCAAGAGATGCTGAAATTTCACTTTCCAAATCGCTTTTAAATTTGTTCACAGAATCAGCGTCGGTATTTACGGCGGTTACCGTTCCGTCACCGTTTGTGGAAATATTTACAAAATCTTCATTCGGAGACTCCTCAAGGGTTTTTGTAACTGCGTCTGAGATACATTTCTGAACAACAACTTTCCCCTTGGTTCTTATAAAGTTATCCTGTATCGGCTTTACCTGATATTCAAACACTGCCGCCAGCGCCACACAAAGTACAAAAAAGAAAATCAGATATTTTTTAAAAATTTTCCTTTTCTTCCTTTTAGTTTTTTTATAAAGCATAAAAAACACCTCCCGCTATTATACACGGAAGGTGTTTATTTTGTTACTTGTGACCGGAAATTAAATTACTCTTCCTCGCCTTTAGCGCACTCGTCGCAGTCGCACTCCTCGTCCTCAAGCTCTGAGAAATCAAACTCGAGAGTTTCGCCGCACTTAGGGCAGTTGATCTCGCCGCAGAGAAGAACATCCTCAGAAACGCTGATTGTCTCGCCGCAGGTTGGGCATGTTACATCATAGTAAACATCCTCTTCCTCGTCGTCACCGCCGCAGCAGCCGCAGTCACAATCGTCGTCGCACTCGTCCTCATCATAATCCTCATAGAAATCATCCTCAAGGTATGAGAGATCTTCGTCAACAGCATCAATCTGCTCTGAAAGTTCATCATAGAGGTCTTCCATCTGAGTTACTGTGAAAGACATATCGTCCAAAAGCTCAATAATAGCATTGAGAACCTTTACCTCGTCCTTTGACTGGTCAAGATTAAGTCCTTCTGCCAAACCTCTGATGTAAGCAATTTTTTCGTTCAAGTTCATAGTAAAATCTCCTTAAATCTGTGCATTATGCACGGCCCATGTACTCGCCTGTTCTTGTATCGATCTGAATCATTTCGCCCTCATCGATGAAGAGAGGAACCTTGATTTCAGCGCCTGTCTCAAGAGTTGCAGGCTTTGTTGCATTTGTAGCTGTGTCGCCCTTAAATCCAGGGTCTGTCTTTGTTACCATAAGCTCAACAAAGTTTGGTGGCTCTACGCCGAAAACATTGCCCTTGTAAGAAAGGATCTTGCAAACCATGTTCTCTTTTACAAACTTAAAGTTGTCGCCGAGAATGGATTTATTTATCGGGATCTGCTCCCATGTCTCTGTATCCATGAAATAGTAGAGGTCGCCGTCTTCGTAGCTGTACTCCATATCTCTTCTCTCGATATAAGCTGTTGGATATTTATCATTTGGGTTGAAAGTTTTTTCAACAACAGCGCCTGTGATTACATTTCTGATTTTTGTTCTTACGAAAGCAGCACCCTTACCTGGCTTAACATGCTGAAATTCGATAATAGAAACAACCTGTCCATCCATTTCAAATGTAACGCCGTTTCTGAAATCTCCTGCAGATATCATAAGTTAATTCCTCCTATTTATTCCTCCGCCGCATCTTTTTGCGCCAAACAAAAAAATTTGTCGGTACTCAACAATTATATTATACATAAAAGCGACATAAAAATCAATGACTTTTTGCAATAAAAATCAGATTACAATCAAGTCCTTGGTAAAAGAAGCAAAATTTTTGTATCCTCCGTGTTCTACAAGAACCATATCTTCGATTCTTACGCCGAATTCTCCCGGAATATAAATTCCCGGCTCATCGGTTATCACCATTCCCGGACTTAAAAGCTTTGTGCTTCTCGGAGAAACTGTGGGAGCTTCATGAATTTCAAGTCCCACTCCGTGGCCAACTGCATGTCCGAAATAATCTCCGTAACCGGCATCCTTTATTATATCTCTTGCAGCTGCGTCCACCTGATTGGCAAAAACCGAATCCTTAATAGTGTCCAAAGCGGCTTTCTGAGCTTTCAATACGATATCGTAAACCTGCCTTTGCTTTTCATTTATGTGACCGATACCGAAAGTTCTCGTCATGTCACTGTGGTAACCCTCATAGACCGCACCGATATCAAAGGTAAAGAAGTCGCCGTCTTTTACAACTCTGTCTCCCGGTACGCCGTGAGGCAAAGATGTATTTTCACCGGTGATTGTAATAAGGTCAAAAGAAACGTCCTCTGCTCCGTAAAGCTTCATAAGATACTCAAGCCTTACCGCTATACTTCTTTCAGTAACTCCGGGCTTTAAATCGTTTAAAACCTCTGTAAGAGCTTTTTCCGTAATATTCTGAGCGGTCTGCATTTTTTCAATTTCATCGGGAGTTTTGATCATGCGGTTGTTGGCAATCGCCATATCAAAACCGCCGTCACATTCGAGCTTTATGGAATGACGTTTTGTGAAAAGCTCTGTAAATCTGTTGTATTGAAGTACATTTGTTTCTCTAGCCTCAAGGCTTAATAAAGTTACTCCGTTTTCAACACAGGCCTTGCATATGTCCTTTTCACGCTCAACAGAATTTATAACCTGAGCGGAAGAAACTATTTTTTCTGCGGCTTCAGCATATCTGAAGTCCACAAAAAGATAGGCTTTTTTCTCAGTGATAAGCAAAGAGCCCTCGCTGTGGCGCATTCCGGTAAAGTAGTAGATATTTTCATCCTTGGTAAAAAGCATAGCTTCATTTGGAGCAAAGATGTAATATCTCATTTTCCTTATTCTTTCGCTGTAAATACTCATACCATCAATTCCTTTAATGCCTCAAGTCCCAGAAAATATACATGCTTTCCGAATCCTGCAATCTGTCCCACACAAACAGGAGCTATTACAGAGTGATGACGAAACTCTTCCCTTTTGTGGATATTTGACATATGAACCTCTACAAAAGGAATATTAACAGAAGCTATAGCGTCCCTCAAAGCATAACTGTAATGGGTCAAAGCGCCTGCATTTATAACAACGCCTTCGTAAACTCCCAAAGCAGAATGTATTTTGTCAATTAAATCTCCTTCGTGATTAGACTGGAAAATATCACATTCAAAGTCTAAAGACTTTGCTTTTTCCAAAATCTGCTGATTTATGCTTTCGGCGGTTTCTGTTCCATAAACGCCTTTTTCTCTCACTCCAACCATATTCAGGTTCGGACCTAAAATTACAAGTACTTTTTTCATTATTATCATTCCTTAGAACTCACATTTAATTCTTCCGAAACAGTAAAAAAGCGGACAAGAAGCCCCTGTCCGCTTTTTGCTTTTAATTATTTATATTTGCGTTTGCGAGCTGCTTCGGATTTCTTCTTACGCTTTACGGAAGGCTTTTCATAAGCTTCTCTTTTGCGTACCTCAGCAATAACGCCGGCTCTTGCACACTGCTTCTTAAATCTTCTGAGTGCGCTCTCAAGAGATTCGTTATCCTTAAGTCTAACTTCTGCCATCTATCTTCCCTCCCATCCGCCATAAGGCAGGGGTTATATGCACATAATTGCAAGGAGTATTATATAACATAACTGACATACTTGTCAATAGGATAATGAAAATTTAGTTGAATTTTATCAAAAAATCATTTCATCGGCTTAACAACTATGTTGACAAGCTTTCCTTTTACATAAATTTCCTTGACTATGTTCATACCGTCAATAAGTTTTGCAACATTGGCGTCAGCCTTTGCCGCATTAAGTGCAGTTTCACTGTCACAGTCGGCAGGAATATTGATTTTTGCCTTAATCTTGCCGTTAACCTGAACTGCAATTTCAACTGTGGCCTCAACACATTTGCTTTCGTCATACTCAGGCCACTTCTGAGCGGCAATTATATCGTCGCCCAAAGCACACTGCTGGTTCATTTCCTCTGTAACATGAGGAGCAAAAGGATTGAGCAGAATGCTGAATATGGAAAGTTCCTTTTTATTTATAGAACCCACTGCGGTGATGTCGTTGATAAGAGCCATCAACGCCGCAATAGCTGTATTAAACTTAAGATTTTCAATGTCGTCTCCGACTTTCTTAATTGTTCTGTTGAACGGGCCCTCAAGCTCAGGTCTTATTTCATCGCCGTCTACGAGTATGTTCTGGAGATTCCAGTAACGCTCAATAAATCTGCGGCAGCCTCTGATGCTTGATGTTTTCCAAGGAGCAGCCTTTTCAAAGTCGCCTATGAACATTTCATAAAGACGCATTGTATCTGCACCGTACTCGTCAACAACCTCATCCGGGTTTACAACGTTGCCTCTGGACTTACTCATCTTTCCGCCGTCTTCACCCAAAATCATTCCGTGGCTTGTTCTCTTAGCGTATGGCTCTTTTGTTGTAACCACGCCGATATCGTAAAGGAACTTGTGCCAGAAACGGCTGTAAAGCAAGTGCAGTGTTGTATGCTCCATACCGCCGTTGTACCAGTCAACAGGTGACCAGTATTCAATAGCTTCCTTGCTTGCCAAAGCCTTATCGTTGTGAGGATCCATATATCTGAGGAAGTACCATGAAGAACCAGCCCACTGAGGCATTGTATCTGTTTCTCTGTGTGCTTTTCCTCCACAGTGAGGACATGTGGTTTCTACCCAGTCTGTGATATTTGCAAGAGGTGATTCTCCGTTGTCTGTAGGCTCGTAGGACTCAACCTCAGGAAGTTTAAGAGGAAGCTCGCTCTCATCAAGAGGAACATAGCCGCACTTCTCACAGTAAACAATCGGAATAGGCTCGCCCCAGTATCTCTGACGTGAGAATACCCAGTCACGAAGCTTAAAGTTTACCTTCTCGTGTCCGATACCCTTTTCTGTAAGGAATTCAACGATTTTTTTCTTTGCATCCTCAACTGAAAGTCCGTCCAAAATACCGGAATTAACCATAATGCCTGTTGCGCAGTCGGTAAATGCTTCTTTCTCAACATCTCCGCCCTTAACAACCTCGATTATCGGCAAATCAAATTTCTTAGCAAATTCCCAGTCACGTGTATCGTGTGCAGGAACAGCCATAATTGCGCCTGTACCGTAAGAAACAAGAACATAGTCGGAAATAAAGATAGGTATCTTTTTATCATTTACAGGGTTAATTGCCTCAACGCCCATAAGACGAACGCCTGTCTTGTCCTTGGCAACCTCTGTACGTTCAAAGTCAGACTTTCTTGCAGCCTGAGCCTGATATTCCCTTACCTCGTCCATGTTTTCCAAAATTCCTGCCCACTTTTCAATCATCGGGTGTTCAGGAGAAATAACCATATATGTAGCACCGTAAAGAGTGTCAGGTCTTGTTGTGTATATTGTAAGCTTATCGCCGGTTGTTGTAGTAAAGTCAACCTCTGCGCCTGTGCTCTTGCCAATCCAGTTTTTCTGCTGAGCCTTAACTCTCTCAGGATAGTCAACCAAATCCAAATCCTCTATGAGTCTGTCTGCATATTCTGTGATTTTCAGCATCCACTGAGATTTAACTTTTCTTACAACCTCACTGCCGCAGCGCTCGCATGTGCCGTTGACAACCTCTTCATTTGCGAGAACGCACTTACAGGATGTACACCAGTTAACAGCCATTTCTTTTTTATAGGCAAGTCCGTGCTTGAAAAGCTGGAGGAAAATCCACTGAGTCCACTTGTAATATTCAGGATCAGTTGTGTTAATCTCTCTGCTCCAGTCAAAGGAAATACCCAAAGACTGAATCTGGCTTTTAAATCTTGCCACATTCTGCTTTGTAACAATTTCAGGATGAATGTGGTTTTTAATTGCATAGTTCTCTGTAGGAAGTCCGAAAGCGTCCCAGCCTATCGGATACAGTACGTTGTATCCCTGGAGTCTTCTTTTTCTCGCAACAGTATCAAGAGCTGTATAAGGACGTGGATGTCCAACATGCAGACCCTGACCTGAAGGATAAGGGAACTCTATCAATGCATAAAATTTTTCTTTCTGTGAATTTTCCTCAGCGTGGAAAACCCCTCTGTCCTCCCAAACCTTTTGCCATTTGGGTTCAATCTGTTTATGGTCGTACTTCAAAACAGAAACCTCCTTGTTTATTTAGCCGCAAGAAGCGGCTTGCTATTCAATAAAACAGTGAAAATATTCACCTGCAAAATCAGTCGATAAGATAATCGGAAATGTCCTCCATTTTACCGTCCTGCCACAGTCTTTCAAGGCTGTAATACTCTCTGGCTTCGTCGGAAAAAACATGAACGATAATATCAACATAGTCAAGTAAAATCCATGTATTTGAACGGTGTCCCTCAATGTGACTTACGGAAATTCCCATTTCGTCCATTTTATACTCTACCTCTTCGGCAAGAGCTTTAACGTGGGTACTGCTTGTACCTGTGGCAATTACCATATAGTCGGCAAGACTGGACACGTCTGAAATATTTATAAGCTTTATATCAAGTCCTTTTTTTGAATCAAGGATCTTTACGATTTCCAGAGCCTGTTCACGTGTATTCACTTAATCACTCCTGTCAGTTTTCTTCTGATTATTTGTTTGATTTGATTTCCTTTTTGTATTTTGAATATACAATTTCGTTGTACAGCTTCAAAGCGTCCGGATGAAGGGGCTGACATTTCTTGGAAATATCGCTTATTGTAAAGGAAACCCCGTACAAAACCGCATCGTCAAGGTTTTTGTATGATTTTTCCCTCATAACCTCTACACCGTTATATGAACGCTCGGCGCTTGTAAAGTCGGCGGTAAAGATAATTTTTTCCAGCAAAGACATTCCTGCTCTGCCTGTTGTATGATATCTTATTGCATTGTAAATATCTTCGTCGTCAATAAGAAGAATATCTCTGACATAAATTGCGCCGGACATTGCATGCCACAATTTTGTTGAGATAAGCTCGTCCTCTGTAAGAGCAAGTCCGCCGTTATGCATAATAACAAGCTGTTTCTCAAAAGGCATTTCCTTTGTAACATCGTGCAAAAGTCCCGCAATTTTCGCTTTGTCCTTGTCTGCTCCGTAAATCTTTGCAAGCTTTACAGCTTCCTTTGAAACATTTACGCAATGGGTAAATCTTCTTGTGGACAAAGACTTTTTTAACATAGCTTTATACTCATCAGCCGTCAACACAATACATACCCCCGAAATCAAAAATAAAATCACCTATTATTTTATCATTTATTTATTCAAAGGTAAAGACCTTTTTCCTTTATATATGAATAAATTTTTTCAGGAATAAGGCTTGAAACATCTTCTCCGCCTTTAATTTTTTCCCTTATTTCCGTTGAGGACACAGTGAAAATCGACTTTTCAAGGACAAAAGTGTCAGCGCCCAGCTCTTTAAGCACCTTTTGATGCTCTTTCATAGGCTCATAATCGCTGTCCTCTCTGGGTGCGGAAAGTATCTTTGCCATTTTAAATATTTCCTGAGGATTTCTCCATGTTTCCAATGACAAAAACATATCGGCACCTACAATAAGGTAAAGCTCTGCGTCTGGATACAGTTCCTTTATGCTTTTCAAAGTATCCACCGTATAGCTTTTTCCCTTTCTCTCCAGCTCAAGGCCGCAGGGTTCAAGCTTGTCGTACATATCGCACACAAGCTTTGTCATATAAAATCTTTCCTCTGCCGGCACAAAGTCCTTTATTTCCTTGTGTGGAGGAATTGCCGTAGGAACCATAAGCACCTTGTCAAGTTTCATTCTGTCTGCAAACTCAAGGGCAAGTTTTACGTGGGCGTCATGAATTGGATTAAAAGTACCGCCCAGCATTGCAATTTTTTCACTCATTTTAAAACCTTATTTCTTAGCCTTAGGAAGCTCGATTTTCGGCTCGTCATTGTTTCTTCTATAGAGCACAAATTTTGTTCCGATAACCTGAACTACATCGGCAGAAATTTTCTCCGCAATTTCTTCAGCTGCTTCTCTCGGTGTAAGCTCGCAGGTTTCCAAAACCTTGCCCTTAATAAGCTCTCTGGCTTTTATTGCGTCATCAGCCTGCTTTATAATCTGGTCGCTCATTCCGCCCTTACCCAGCATCAAAATTGTATCTTCCTTGCTTGCAAGACCTCTGAGATATGCTCTCTGTTTGCTTGTCAACACTATATATAACACTCCTTGTTTTATTTATAAAATTCAAACGGTTTAACCGTCTATATTCTTTTTCAAAAGCTCTTCTCTTAAAAGTCTCAGAGCTTTTCCTCTGTGGCTTATGCTGTCCTTTTCCTCAGGTGTGAGAAGAGCAAATGATTTGCCTTCATAGAGGAAAATCGGGTCATATCCGAAACCGCCCTCACCTGACGGTTCAAAAGCGATTTCTCCCACACATTCACCACGGACTGTGATAACCTCATCCTTTGAAATCACACAGCAAATTGCGCTTACAAATCTGGCGGTTCTCTCATCCTTTGGAATATCTTTCATTTCATCCAAAAGATGCATATATCTCTCTTTGTCGGAAAGTCCCTCTCCGCCGTAACGGGCGGTGTAAACTCCCGGACGTCCATCGAGGGCGTCAACCATAAGTCCACTGTCGTCGGCAATAGCCGGAAGTCCGCTTTTTTCAAAGGCTGACATAGCCTTGATAAGGGCATTTTCTTCAAAGGTTGTTCCTGTTTCCTCAACATCGTCCAAATCAACGCCTGCGTCCCTTGCGGTTACGGCATTTATTCCCAATGGGTTTAATATTCTGTCAAGCTCAACAAGCTTTTTGGCATTGTTGGTGGCAATAATAAATTTTTTCATATTTTCTCTTTCTCCTCTCGGAAAAATCATTTCTTATCCTGTGCAAACAATGCTTCTGCAAAGCCCTGTGGGTCAAATGGCTGCAAGTCGTCTATCTGCTCGCCTACGCCCACATATTTTACAGGTATACCAAGACCGTCCTTAATAGCAAGCACAACACCGCCCTTTGCGGTTCCGTCAAGCTTTGTCAGAACTATACCGGTGATACCTGTGGCATTTCTGAATTCGTTTGCCTGTACTACAGCGTTTTGGCCTGTAGTTGCGTCCAAAACCAGCAAAAATTCCTTGTCTGCTCCCGGAAGCTCTCTATCTATAACACGGCTTATCTTTGCAAGCTCATCCATAAGGTGTTTTTTATTGTGAAGTCTGCCGGCTGTGTCACAGATAATAATATCCGCATCTCTCGCCTTTGCCGCAGCTATAGCGTCAAATACAACAGCTGCCGGGTCGCTTCCCTCTTTCTGCTTTACAATGCTTGCGCCGCTTCTGTCAGCCCAGATTTCAAGCTGTTCTATAGCCGCAGCTCTGAACGTATCAGCCGCTGCAAGGATAACCTTTTTTCCGTCCTTGACAAAGTTGTTTGCAAGCTTGCCTATTGTTGTGGTTTTTCCAACTCCGTTTACGCCTATCACAAGAATAATTGACGGCTTTGTATTGAGAACAAGCTCCTCGCCTCCTGCAAGCATTTCGGCTGTTATATCCTCAAGCATCCAGCGAATAACCTTAGGGTCGGTGATACCGTCTTTTTTAACCTTTTCTTTAAGCTGGTCGCAGATTTTGGAAGCTGTTGACATTCCTACATCTCCCATAACCAAAAGCTCCTCAAGCTCTTCAAAAAGCTCGTCGTCTATTTTTGTAAAGGATTTAAGCATTGAATCAATCTGACCTACAACATTATCCCTTGTTTTTTTCAAACCTTCTTTAATTTTGCTGAAAAATCCCATGTAATCATCCCCTGTAGATTTTATTTAATATACTCAGGCTCTGCTTGTATCTATTCCAAGCTTTTGAGCAGCTTCTGCTGTTCTCAGTTCCAAAAGCTTGGAAATACCCTCATCCTGCATAGTTACACCGTAAAGCACATCGGCTTCTTCCATTGTTCCACGTCTGTGGGTAATGAGTATAAACTGTGTTTTATCTGTAATTCTGTTCATGTACTTTGCAAATCTTTCAACATTTACATCGTCCAAAGCCGCCTCAATCTCGTCCATAACGCAAAACGGTGCCGGACGAACTTTCATAATCGCAAAGTACAAAGCGATAGCCACCAAAGCTTTTTCGCCTCCGGACAAAGCCTCAAGGTGAACCACAATTTTGCCCGGCGGATGAACTATAATATCTATTCCGCTGGTAAGAACATTATCAGGCTCTGAAAGTGACAGTGATGCCGTACCTCCTCCGAAAAGCTCCTTAAAGGTTGCGGTAAAGTTTTCGCTTATCTTCTTAAAGTTTACTTCAAAAAGTTCCTTCATCTGTTTTGTAAGTCCGTTTATCAAGGTTTCAATCTCTTTTTTGGACTTTTCAACATCGGAAACCTGAGTGGTCATAAACTCGTATCTCTCTGAAACCTCTTTGTATTCCTCAATAGCACCCACGTTTATGCTTCCCAGAGATTTAATTTTCTGTTTAAGCTCGTTTAAACGCTTCTGCGCCTGAGGGATATTCTCAATAGGCTTTGCAACGCTTTCTGCTTCTCTTTTTGTAAGCTCATAGTCCTCCCAAAGCTTTGATATTATATCGTCGTACTGCTTTTGAAGATTGAGTTTTCTTTCCTCAAGACGAGCAAGCTCACGTCCTGAAATTTCCCTTTCAGAGGTTTTGTCACGCTCTTTCTGTCTAAGTTCAACTGTAAGCTGTTCTTTTTCCTCACGCTGGCGGTTAAACTCTTTTATGTTTGCTTCGCCTTCGGAAATTCTTGTTTCAAGCAAAGCGATTTCCTTTTCAATGGCTTCTATTCTGTGGTTTGAACCCATTGAGCGCTGTTTTATGGCTTCGATTTCATTTAAAAGCATTTGTTTTCTCTTTTTCTGGTCGGAAGCCGCCTCACTCATAACAGCGATTTCATATTTCAAGGACTCAATATCCTTTTCTGTTTTTACGGTTTCAAGTCTTATGTTTTGCAGTTCTGTTGAAAGTATCTCCCTTTCTCTTGAAAGGTCGTCACGTTTTCCTGTAAGGCTCTGCAAAATCTTTTCTTTTTCCGCTATTTCCTCCTCCGCTTCCTTTTGAAGTTTCGAAGAGCTTTCAGCGGTTTTTATGCTTTCGTCAAGATGACGTTTTGTCTCTTCAATCTGAGTGTTATTTTCCGAAATAATCGCTTCAAGGTTTTTGTATTCACCGACGCAGGCTTTGTACTCACCCTCTGCCTGAATGTATCTGCGCTGGGTTTCTCTCAAAAGATTTCTCTTTTCTTCTATTTCCTGTTCGCATTTTCCCAGATTTTCCTCTGACTGTCTGTATTCCTCTTTAAGCTTATCGGACTTCTCCTGCATTTTTGCGCCTGTGCGTTTGAGTCTTTCAATCTCTGTAGCACGGCTCAAAAGTCCTGATTTCTTTGCAAGGGAACCACCGGTAAGAGAACCGCCGGCGTTTACAACCTGTCCGTCAAGGGTAACTATTTTAAATCTGTAGCTGTATTTTTTCGCAATGGAAACGGCGCAGTTTATATCCTGAGCCACAACAATTCTGCCCAGCAAGTTGTCAAGTATTCCCTTATACACATCTTTGCAGGAGCAAAGCTCGCTGGCAACTCCTATGTAACCGAAACAATTCTCAAGTCCCTGTTCATTAAGCTGCTTTCCTTTTATCGTGGATATCGGCAGGAAAGTTGCACGTCCGGCGTCCTTTTGCTTCAAAAGCTCAATAGCCTTTTTTGCATCCTCTTCCGTACCTGTGACAATGTTCTGCATAGCTCCGCCAAGAGCTATTTCCATAGCCACTGTGTATTCATTGGGAACTGTTATAACTCTTGATACAGGTCCGTGTATTCCTCCCAAAAGTCCTGCGGCTGAATTTTTCATAACCGCCTTTACGCTCTGGGAAAAACCCTCAAGGTTTCTTTCCAAGTCCTCAAGAATTTTAACTCTTCTGAAAATCTCTCCTGTATCGAGAATAAGTTTATCAGACTCCGCTTTTGTCTGGTCACGTTTTGCCTTTTGGTTTCGGAGTTTTATTTCAAGTCCTTTAAGTACATTTTCAAGGGCAATTCCCTGATTTTTATACTTTTCAACCACCGCAGTATATTCCTCGGCGGATTTTTTTATTTCCTCGTACTTTTTCTGTCTTTCCTCGCCGGACTCCTCAGCTCTTTTTATTCTCTCTCTGTAATCCTCAGCCGCAGACTGAGCAGCAAGGCAGGCTGCACGAACATCGGCAAGCTTAAAGTTTATCTGTGTGATTTCAGATGTAAGCTTCTGAATTTTTTCGCTTTGATTCCATGTATCGGCGGTTTTAGCATTGAGCTTTTCTGAGGTCTCGTCATATTTTGCTTTAAGATTTGAAAGTGTCTTTTCAACCTCTTTCAAAATCTCTGTTTTTTCCTGAGCCGTTTTCTGAGAATCCTCTGAGGTTATCTCCGTCTGAGCAATATCTTTCTCAAGTCTTTCTATATTTTCCCTGTCACGGATAATATCGTTTTGTGCAACCGAGATTTCTCCCCTTTTTGAAGAACAAAGGGCAGAGTATTCAGCGTTCATACTTCTCTGCTCCTCAATCTTTGAGGAAATCTCTCCGTTTTCAAAGTAGAGCTTTTCTGTTTCTATTGCTATCTCTTCCAGAATTTTTTCGGCGTCATCGTGCTGTGCCTTGGCAACAGTTATTTTGTCCTCCTGCTCCTTTAAAATAGCTGAGGATTTATTGAGTGTTTCCAACCACAAAGCGATTTCAAGACCTTTTTTCTCCTCGGAATATTCCAAAAACTTCTCCGCTTTTTCAGCCTGCACCTTCAAAGGCCCTACTCTTCCTTCAAGCTCAGCCACAATATCACGAAGTCTTACAAGGTTTTCCTCGGCAGAAGCAAGCTTTCTTTCAGCCTCAAGCTTTCTGTATCTGTAACGTGAAATACCTGCCGCCTCTTCAAAGATTTCACGTCTGTCCTCACTTTTTGAGGCAACTATGCTGTCAATTTTTCCCTGACCTATCATGGAATAACCGTCTCTTCCAAGTCCGGTATCCATGAAAAGCTCGTGTATATCTTTAAGTCTTACGGCACTTTTGTTTATAAGATAGTCGCTGTCGCCGCTTCTGTAATATCTTCTTGTGACAGCCACTTCGTCACCGTCAAAGGGAAGAAGTCTGTCCGTATTATCTATAGTGAGAGTGACCTCCGCAAAACCCTGTCGCTTTCTTCCGTCGGTTCCGTTGAAAACGACATCCTCCATTTTGGAACATCGAAGGCTTTTCGGAGACTGCTCTCCAAGCACCCATCTTATAGCGTCGCTTATATTGCTTTTTCCCGAACCGTTAGGGCCTACAACGGCGGTAATGCCCTTGTCAAAGGTAAGCTTTGTTTTATCGGGAAAAGTTTTAAATCCCTGTATTTCAAGTGATTTCAGTAACATTCATACACCCCATAACAAAAGGTTATTTTATAGTCATTCAAGTATCTGAATTTTCACATCAAAGTCTTTAAGGTTTTCATCTTCCTTAAAAACAGGTATATATCCCTTTTCAAAGATATATTTTTTGTTTGCGCCCGACTGTCCCACAGCTTTTGAAACCGAGCCTTTCGCAACATTTATCAGCACTTTTTTTCTCTTGATAAAGGTTTTCCCGTCGGGAAGTGTTCTTATATCTAAATTTTCTCTTCCGTCAAAGGCCGCTTTAATATTTTCAAGAAAACATCTGCTTTCGCATATTTCTCTGAATGCCGGGTGGTAGGCTCCTGCAAGTCTGTCCCTTAAAAGCTCTTCGCTGTAATGAAGCCCCAGTCTTATCACCTTTATGTTTCTTTCCATAAAAAGCTTGAGCATATCTGAACAAAGCTTCACTGTATCTTCAAAGCTATAAGGCTTATATTCACCGCCCAGGTAAAGGTCGCCGAGAGCCGTATTCTTCATTATTACAGTGGGGTAAATTCTCACTGTATCAGGCTGTAAAGCGGCAATCTTTAAAGCGGTTTCCATATCCTTTTCCAAGGTACTTTTATAAAGTCCCGTCATCATCTGAAGACCAAGAGAAAAACCATTTTCCTTTATAAGCTTTGAAGCCTTTTCCACCTGTTCTGCACTGTGCCCCCTGTTATTGGCAGAAAGCACCTGGTCATCCATGCTCTGGGCGCCAAGCTCTATAGCCGTAACATTGTAGCTTTTAAGTAAATCGAGAACTTCCTCGTCTATACAGTCAGGCCGTGTGGAAATTCGCACACCCTTAAAAACATCGTGAAACTCATAGGCGGCTTTAAGCAGGGATACCATGTAATCCCTGTCTATAGCCGTAAAGCTGCCGCCGAAAAAGGCGATTTCCGAGTCCTTTGAAAACTCTCCCATGGTTTTTAAAGCCGTAAGGGCAGCGTCTTTAACATCCTGAGGCGTAGGCTGGTACTGCTGCCCTGTTATACTTCTCTGATTGCAAAAACTGCACATATGAGGACAACCGTTGTGCGGTACAAAAACAGCCACGTTTGACCTTTTATTTTTGTCTGACAAACTTTCGTCCTCCTTTTTATCAATAACCCATAAGCTCAAGAGCCTGACGAGCCGCCTGCTGTTCGGCTTCCTTTTTGCTCTTTCCGCCGCCCTTACCGATTACGTTGCTGTTTAAATGAACCTCAACCACAAAATGCTTGTTGTGGTCAGGGCCGCTTTCATCAACCAAACAGTACTGCAAAAGCTCTCCCGGGTTTTTCTGAACTATTTCCTGCAATGTGGTTTTATAATCCTTAAAAGCCTTTGGCTTGTGATTTAAAATTTCAGGCTCTACAAATCTTAAAATATGCTTTCTCGCATGTTCAATTCCGCCGTCAAGATAAATAGCGGCAATCACCGCTTCAAAGGCGTCGGAGAGAATAGACGGTCTTTCGTCGCCGTGGCTGTTCTTCTCACCCTTGCTCAAAATAAGGTAATTTCCCAGATTTATCTTTTTAGCAAACTGAAACAGGCTTTTTTCACATACAAGTGAAGCCCTCAGCTTTGTAAGCTCTCCCTCCGGAAGATGAGGACAGTTTTTAAAAATATAGTCGGAAACAACTATAGAAAGCACTGCGTCTCCCAGAAACTCAAGCCTTTCATTGCATTTGATTTTTTTATTTTTGTGTTCATTGGCATAGGATGAATGTGTCAGAGCCTCAGTTAAAAGCTCTTTGTTTTTAAATTCATATCCTATAATCTTCTGAAACTCTTCCATGTTTACACCGCTTATCTTTTATTATTTCATGCTCTCCAAAGACTTTGCAATAGCTCCGATAACGTCGCCCTCAACATACTGTTTTGTAAGTCTTATGGCATTTTTAAATGTCTTGGCATTGGAGCTTCCGTGAGCTTTGAAAACCGGCTTTGAGCATCCTAAAATAGGTGCGCCGCCGTATTCGTTGTAGTCAAACTCTTTTTTCATCTCTTTCATATCGGAAAGCACCATTGCGGCAGCAAGTTTATTTTTAATACCCTTTGTGAAAATTCCCTTAATTTTCTTCATAAGAGCCATCGCAACGCCTTCATAGGTTTTTAAAATGAGATTTCCGGTAAAGCCGTCGCACACGAGCACGTCACAGCCGCCCATTGGAATATCTCTGCCCTCAATATTGCCTATAAAATTTATCGGACTGTTTTTCATAAGCTGATAAGCCTGGAGCTGAAGCTCTCCGCCTTTGCACTCCTCTTCGCCAACATTGGCAAGGGCAACTCTCGGCTTTTCAAGATTATAAACCTTGTTCATGTAGGCAGAACCCATAATACCGAACTGCTGAAGCATTTCCGGTCTGCAATCCACATTAGCTCCGCCGTCTGCAAGAATAAGGCATCCCTCCATTGTGGGGATAACAGGAGCAAAGCCCGGTCTTTTAATGCCCTTTATTCTCTTTACAAGAAGTGTTGCGCCTACGCAGAGTGCGCCACTGTTTCCTGCTGAAACAAAAGCGTCGCCCTTACCCTCGGCAACAGCCTTAAGTCCTACTGCCATTGAGCTGTTGCTCTTTGACTTCATAATCTCAGAGCCTGTGTCGTGCATAGAAATCACATCTTCGGTATGTATAATTTCAATACCGCTTATGTCGATATTGTTTTCCTTTGCCACCTTTTCTATTATGTTACGGTTTCCGGTAAAAACGATATCAACATTGTACTCCGCCTTTGCCTCGCAGGAGCCTTTAATGATTTCCAAAGGGGCGTTATCTCCGCCGAATGCGTCTACGATAATTTTCATTATGCTGCACCTCAATTCTGTTATATATGTTCTTTTTCCCTAATCATGTTTATTTTTGAATATTTGCCGGCTTAAAATTCTCGCCGGACAAACTTAAAAATTTTTCTATATCCTCAAGTCCTCTGTAGGCATAGGCCGCCGCTCTTTCCTTTTTATCTCTTGGACGGTTTTCAAGAGGAGGAAGCACTCCAAGGTTTGCGCCCATAGGCTGGAACTTTTCAACCTCTGGACAGCTTATATATCTGCTCAGTGCGCCGGTCATAGAGGTTTCCGGCATTGTGAGAGTTTCCATTCCCAAAGCTCTTCTTGCGGCATTCATTCCCGCCAAAAGTCCCGAGCTTGCAGACTCCATATAGCCCTCAACTCCGGTCATCTGACCTGCAAAAAACAGGTTTGGGTATTCCCTTGCGCTGTAATCGGAATTTAAAATTTTCGGAGAGTTTAAAAATGTATTTCTGTGCATCACGCCATACCTGTAATACTCAGCATTTTTAAGAGCAGGAATTAAGCCGAAAACCCTTTTCTGCTCCGGAAATTTCAAATTCGTCTGAAATCCCACAAGGTTATACATACTGCCAAGAGCATTTTCCTTTCTAAGCTGCAAAACCGCCCAGGGACGATGTCCTGTTTTCGGGTCTCTCAAACCAACAGGCTTCATAGGGCCGAATCTTATTGTGTCCTCGCCCCTTTGCGCCATTATCTCTATTGGCATACAGCCCTCGTACACCTTAGGATTATTCACATCAAAGTCGTGAAGAGGCGCTCTTTCGGCATTTACAAGCTCACGGTGAAAATTCTCGTATTCCTCTTTATTCATTGGACAGTTTATATAGTCGTCCCCATCGCCCTTTCCGTATCTTGAAGCGGTAAAGGCGTGTTCCATGTCTATACTTTCCGCAGAAACTATGGGAGCCGCCGCATCAAAAAATGAAAGTGCGCCGCCGAATTTTTCCTGAATACTTTTTGAAAGACTTTCAGAGGTCAAAGGGCCTGAAGCTATTACGGTTATTCCGTCTTTATCCTGTATAAATTCATCAAGGTTCAAAACTTCCTTTTCAACCACCTGTATGTTGGGATGATTTCTTATTCTGTCTGTCACCATTGCGGAAAATTTGTCACGGTCAACCGCCAAAGCGCCTCCCGCCGGAACACGGCACTGGTCGGCACACTCCATCAAAAGGGAATTCATAACACGCATTTCCTCTTTGAGCATACCTGCGGCGCTCTCCACTCTGTCAGCCTTTAATGAGTTGGAGCAGACAAGCTCCGAAAACGTATCACTTTTATGAGCGGGAGTTTTCTTTTGGGGCTTCATCTCATAAAGATAAACCTTTAAACCTCTCTGTGCGGACTGGAAAGCCGCTTCACAGCCGGCAAGTCCGGCACCGATTACATTTATATGCATAAGTCACAACCATTCAGCCACAAAGGGCATTGTTAAAATCTTATTATTCAAAAGGTCTTGAATATCCGCAGCCTTCCTCAGCACAGTAAAGGGTAGGTTTCTTTCCCTTTTTCTTGTACAAAGTCTTGCCGCATTTCGGACATTTTTCGTTTGTAGGCTCAGTCCATGAAACAAAATCACATTCCGGATAATTTTCACAGCCGTAGAAAGGTTTGCCCTTTTTGGTTTTTCTCACAATTACCTTTCCTCCGCACTTAGGGCAGGCAACTCCTATATCCTGAACGAATTTCTTAATGTTTTTGCACTCCGGATATCCCGGGCAGGCAATAAACTTACCGTAACGGCCGAATTTTACAACCATCTGTCTTCCGCAGTACTCGCAGATAAGGTCTGTTTCGTCCTCTTTAAGGTGGAGCTTTACGCCCTCCATGTCCTCTTTTGCCTTTTTAAGTGTTTTATCGAAATCCTGATAGAAGTCGTCCAAAAGCTGAACCCACTGGGTTTCGCCCTTTTCAACTGTATCAAGCTCTTTTTCCATCTGAGCTGTAAACTTCACGTTTACAATTTTCGGGAAACGCTCTCTCATAAGCTGAGTTGAAACCTCTCCCAGTTCTGTAGGTATAAGTGTTTTTCCGTCACGCTTTACATACTCACGGCTTGTTATGGTGGTTATTGTAGCCGCATATGTGGACGGTCTGCCTATACCGTATTCCTCCAAAGCCTTGATAAGGGAAGCTTCCGTATATCTTGCAGGCGGCTGAGTAAAATGCTGGTTCGGCACAATCTCTTTAAGCTTTAAAGGCATATCCTTTTCCAGTGCCGGAAGCTCTTTTTCCTTTTCCTCTGCGCTGTCGTTGCTTTCAACATAGAGAACAGTGAAGCCGTCAAAGTCAACCTTATATCCTGAAGCTTTGAAAATATAATTCTTTGCAGAAATGTCAGCCTGTGTAGTCTTTTGGATACAGTCGGCCATCTGACAAGCGGTAAATCTTTCCCAGATAAGCTTATAGAGCTTATACTGATCTAAAGTAAGACTGCTCTTTACTCTGTCAGGTGTCAATGAGGGTACAGAAGGTCTTATAGCTTCGTGTCCGTCCTGAGCATTGGCACGGGATTTAAATACACGTGGCTTTGCAGGGAGATATTTTTCTCCGTAGGTTTCGGAAATGTATTTTGAAACCTCGGTAATTGCGTCGTTTGAAATTCTCAGGGAGTCGGTTCTCATATAGGTTATAAGACCCATAGCGCCTATTCCCTCTACCTCAACGCCTTCGTAAAGCTCCTGAGCCACCTTCATGGTTCTCTTTGACTGGAAACCGAGCTTTCTGGAAGCCTCCTGCTGCAATGTAGATGTTATAAAAGGAGGAGCCGGAGATTTTTTCCTTGTGCCGTTTTTAACCTTGGAAACCACATATTCTGCGTCCTCCAAGTCTGCAAGGATTTTCTTTGCCTGCTCTTCGTTTTCAATCTTCATTTTTCCGTTTTCGTCGCCGTAAAAAGCGGCTGAGAAAACTCTTCTGCTGCCCTTTGGAATAAACTTTGCGTCTATTGACCAGTATTCCTCAGGCTTAAATTCTCTTATTTCGTTTTCTCTGTCAACGATAATTCTAACCGCAACAGACTGAACACGTCCTGCTGAAAGCCCTCTTCTTATCTTCTGAGAAATAAAGGGACTTAGCTTATAACCCACAAGTCTGTCAAGAATTCTTCTCGCCTGCTGGGCGTTTACAAGGTCGATATTTATAGACCTTGGGTGTTCCATTCCGTTGCTTACTCCGGTTTTTGTGATTTCGGTAAACTCAACCCTGTTTTTGCTGTTAAGGTCGAGATTTAAAAGATATGCAAGATGCCATGAAATAGCTTCTCCCTCACGGTCAGGGTCAGTTGCCAGATATACTTTATCGCTTTTTTCGGCTTCCTTTTTAAGCTCTTCCACAAGCTTTTCCTTGCCCTTAATCACCGCATATTTCGGAGCATAATTATTTTTTATATCAACGCTGAGACGAGCCGCAGGCAAATCCCTTACGTGTCCCATAGATGCGATAACTTCGTAGTCATTGCCAAGATACTTTTGTATTGTTTTAGCCTTAGCCGGTGACTCCACTATTACAAGATTTGACATTTCATTCCTCCGTACTTTTTAAATTACTTCTGTCACATCTATTATACAGATTTCATATTGCTATGCTTTTCTGTAGTTTCTTGCCCCTGTATTTATCACAAGACCTTCTATTTCAAGTTCTGTAATATAAGGCAGAATTTTATAAGGCAATAAACCGAGCCGTATGCACAGTTCATCTGTGGATACTGTTTCGCCCTGTTTAATGGCGTCATACACACGCCTCGCTTCACTGCTTATACTTTCAATTTTTTCATTTGGAATATTTCTCGTATTTTCGGAAATATCCTCTTTTTTGGCTTCCCTTTCTTTATTCACTACATTTACATTTTCAGTCTTTTGGGAAGCCGGCACCACTTTGCTTTTGCCCGCATTTTTTGGAAGTGTTCCCTTTACCGGAATAGCCTCCAAAGCGGTTTCAGTGGCTCTCACGTCGTTTTTACGTGTTATGTAAACATTAGGGAAAGCGTCGATAATATCCGTGTAATGGGTGTACGGATATGCTCCATCCTTAATAAGGGCATTTGTACCCTCAGAATATGCCGCATTTATGTTTCCCATCACCGCAAACACTTCTTTTCCCTGTTCCTGGGCGAGATTGGCGGTTATCAGCGCTCCGCTTCTTCTTGCCGCCTCCACAATCAAAACAGCGTCGGAAAAAGCCGCTATTATTCTGTTTCTCGCAGGAAAATGATAGGGCTTCGGCTGTGTTCCCGGAGGATACTCCGTCACAAGACAGCCGTGAGTTGTTATATACTCCCTCATCTTTGCGTTTTGACTTATGTAGTTTACGTCAATTCCTGCGCCTAAAACACAAACTGTGTCGCCGCCTGCCGCCAACGCCCCACGATGGCCTGCCGAATCTATTCCCAATGCGCCGCCGCTTATTATCAGAGCACCGGCTCTTGTAAGATTTGAAGCCGCATCATAAGCCACACGCAGACCGTATTTTGAAGCATTTCTTGTTCCCACAATCCCAACAGTAAACCTGTTATCTAAATCGGGAAATTCTCCCTTTACGTACAAAACGCAGGGAGGCGCATAAATATTCTTAAGACACATGGGATATCTTTCATCATCAAAGGTTATTATATCGATGTTTAGTTCCATACATCTATTTATGATTTTATCCGCACTGCTCAAGGCGGTACTTTTAAGCTTTTGAATATCAGCAGGAGTTATTCCGGGACAAAGCTTCCAATGGTTTTCACCGCACTCGTAGAACTCAGCTATACTAAAGGAAAATTCACATACCTTTAAGGCCTTAGGCGTTTTATATCCCAAAGCCAAAGTAAGCCATATCCAGTAACGAGCGTTGTTATAAACCATGATTACCTGACCATCTCCCACATAACAATGCCTGCCGCTATTCCCGCATTAAGGGACTCGGCATTTCCCGTCATAGGAATTGTAATTTTGCATGAACAAGCCTCAATGCACTCTTTTGTAAGACCGTTTCCCTCGTTGCCTATAGCCGCAATCACATTTCCTGATTTAAAGTCAATCTCTGTCACCGCTTTATCGGCGTTTAAAGGAACTGTAGCATAGGAGCATCCGTTTTCATTAAACCTTTTTATATATCCGCATATATCATCAGTTATAAAAATCGGAAGTCTAAAAACCGCCCCCATAGTGCCTCTTATTACTTTCGGGCTGAAAACATCACAGGAATTGCTGCTGATTATTATGCCGTCAATTCCCAGTGCGTCGGCGGTTCTAAGGATTGTTCCCATGTTTCCGGGGTCCTGAACGCACTCAAGTGCCAAAAACTTCAGCTTGTTATACTTTTTTATTGTATCAAATACACGGCTTTTGTCAAGAGGTGAAACCAAAGAAAGCATTCCCTGAGGGGTAACAGTGTCGCACATTTTAGGAAATACGCTCTCTTTTACCCTGTATGTATTGGGGCATTTTTCTGATATTTTTTTTATAATTGTATGGTATTTTTTATCAGCTGTTTCCGAATAAAAAAAGTATTTTATCTCCGCCTTTGAATTTAAAGCGTCCTCGCAAAGCCTTGCGCCCTCAACCGGGAAAAGATTTTCCTCACGTCTGAAAGAAGCGCTTTTTTGAAGCTTTGCAGCGTATTTCACCATACGGTTATCCTTAGAATTTATAATTGCCTCCATATATACCTACACTTTCCCAAAGAAATGCAAAAGCGTTTGGAAGGAACTCCCAAACGCAGTTTATACATTTAATTATGCATTTTTTGCTTTTTCTACAAGATTTGCAAATGCAGCAGGATCTGAAATTGCAATCTCAGCCAGCATCTTGCGGTTAAGAGCGATATTTGCTTTCTTAAGACCGTTCATGAATGTTGAATAGTTTGTGCCGTTGAGCTTGCAAGCTGCGGAAATTCTTGTAATCCAAAGGCGTCTGAAATCTCTCTTTCTATGCTTACGGCCGATGTATGCATAGTTGCCTGACTTCATTACAGCCTGTTTAGCCATTTTAAAGTGCTTGCTTTTTGCACCCCAGTAACCTTTAGCAAGCTTTAATGTCTTTTTTCTTCTTTTGCGAGTCATCATCGCACCCTTTATACGTGCCATATATATTTACCTCCGAAAAGTTATATTAAAAATCAATACAATAGCTTACAAAAAATTCAGATTGAATTATTTGTAAGGAATCAAACGCTTAACCTGTGCTGTATTTGTCTTATCAGTTACACAAGTCTGACGAAGGCCTCTCTTGCGCTTTCTTGTCTTCTTGTTGAGAATGTGGCTCTTATTTGCATGAGCACGGATAACCTTACCGTTTTTGGAAAGTTTAAAGCGCTTTTTTGCGCCGCTGTGTGTTTTAATCTTAGGCATAAAATTTATCCTCCCTGATTTTTTATATTACTTGTTAGGCTTTGGAGCAAGGAACATCAGCATGTTTCTGCCTTCAAGCTTTGCAGGTTTTTCCACAATAGCCGCTTCTTCGCAGGCCTTTGCAAAACGCTCCATTGTAGCCTGACCGATTTCCGGATGTCCCATCTCTCTTCCTCTGAATCTGATGGAAACCTTTACCTTATCGCCCTTTTTGATAAACTTGAGAGCGTTGTTAAGCTTAGTGTTAAAATCATGGGTATCTATATTCAAGGAAAGTCTTACTTCCTTAACATCAATAACTCTTTGATTTTTTCTTGCTTCCTTTTCTCTCTTTGCCTGTTCAAAGCGATATTTACCGTAATCCATTATCTTGCAAACCGGTGGTTTTGCCTGTGGCGCAATCTTTACAAGGTCGAGATTGCTCTTTGCTGCAAGCTCAAGAGCCTGAGCCGCTGACATAATACCAAGCTGAGTACCGTCTGAGCCGATTATTCTAAGCTCTTTTTCGGTAATTTCTTCGTTGATCTGAATTTCCTTACTGCTAATTGTAAGCACCTCCAAAGCTTTAAAAAGTTGTGTAACAATATAAGAAAATGCGGACAGAATACACTCCGCCCGCACAATAAACTCAACACAAAAACACGGCTCAACGCCGCAGAAATATCATGTTAAAAATATTGACCCGTGCAGACGGAACCCCACAGGTGAAAGCATGTAACTGCCTTGCTTTATTGTTCTTTTGGTATTATACCCTACAAAATCTCTTTTGTCAACACTTTTATTATATTTTTCTTAAAAACAAACCTTTAATCTATATCTTGTAAAAAAGCTCTTCGGGTGATATACTTCACTATATAAAGTAAAATGTAAAAATACCTCTAAAAGGAGGCTTTTAATGTTTTCAGGAAGAAATAAAACTTTAAATAACAAAAACACCTATGACTTTGATAAAATGTACTTAGCCGAGCAAAAAAGCTCTTTAAGAAATAATTTTTCAAAGATAGGATTTTCCCTGCTTCTCTCTATAGTTATCCTATATCTCATATCATACGGTATTGTTATAGGCACAGCAGTGGGCATTGAAAACCCTCAAAACTCCTTTGCACTTTCAAATCTGGTAAGTGCAATGGCGTCTATACTTGCTTTTATACCTGCCGGGTTTTTCTGCTGCGCCATTTCCAAAGAGAAGATTAGTTCCGTAATATCCTTTTCAAGAGCTAAAAAAGAAGGACTTGCTTTTATTCTTATAGCTTCCTTTGCATTTTTTATGCTTAGCAATTATCTTACCAATCTCTTTTTAGGAAATATGGATTTAATAGGAATACCCGTTAATCAATCCTCATCAGTCTTTGAAAAATCATGGCTTAATCTTTCCGTATACATTTTATCTGTTGCGGTTATCCCGGCACTTACAGAAGAATTTTTATTCAGAGGAGTTCTTCTGGGAATTTTAAGAAAATACGGCGAAAGCTTTGCGGTGGTCACCTCCGCTTTGCTTTTCGGTCTTATGCATCATAATTTTGTTCAGCTGCCCTTTGCATTTGTTGGCGGTCTTGTATTTGGGTATGTCACAATCTATACAGGCTCAATAGTTCCCGCTATGATTGTACACTTTGCAAATAATTTATTCTCATGTATTTTTTCCGCTCTTCCTAAATATATAGGAAATACATATTCCGAAATAATTTACGGAATAGTCGTAGTGGCGGCTTTGCTTTTAGGTATATATTCGGTCTACAGACTTTCAAAAAATGACGAAAAGCTTCTCAGGTTCAGCAAAAGAACAAGCACTCCCTATTCAGGTCTTATACAAACCGAAAAAGAAAAATACAGATACTTTTTCCAAAGCTTCGGAATTATAGCTTTTACAGTACTTCTTTTGGCGATTTCCGTAAGTGATTCTTTTCTAAGTTAAAAGGTGATAAAATGTCCAACATTCAAATTGAAGACCGACATATTTTCTATATGAAAAAGGCATTGGAAACAGCCGTAAAATATACCCAGCACGGCGAAGTCCCCGTTGGCGCAATAATAGTCAAGGACGATGAAATAATCTCTTTCGGAACAAATCACCGTGAAAATGAAAAAAACTGCCTGTGTCATGCGGAAATAGAAGCCATAAACAACGCATGTAAAAAATTAGGCGGATGGAGATTGTGGCAATGCACCATGTATGTGACCTTAGAGCCATGTCCAATGTGCGCTGGGGCAATAATCAATGCACGAATACCCAAGGTTATATTCGGAGCCTATGACAAGAAAAACGGCTCCTGCGGCTCTGTTACAAACCTGTTTGAGCTTCCCTACAATCACAAACCAGAAGTTTTAGGCGGAGTTTTACAGGAAGAATGTGCCGCCCTTTTAAAAGTTTTTTTCAAAAAGCTCAGAAAAGGCGAAATAAAACAATTCGGAACACACCATGAATAGTTAAACCCGATGTTTCAACTAAACAGAAACATCGGGTTATTTTATGTCTCAAATTACAGTTACATCGCTCTCTGATATGCAGTCAGAATTTAACTTCATATTACTGTAAATACTTTCTGTAACAATACATGTACCGTCATTTTTAATAATCATAAAATCAAGGCTGTCAGTGCCAAGTTCTGAATATTTTTCGTTTTCATAAAACTCAACAGCCTTTTCACTTCCCATAACAAAAAATGCTGTGGAAAGTCCGTCAGCAACAAGTCCGTTTGAAGTAAAAATAGTCACCGACCCTATATCAGACTGGGCAGGATATCCTGTTTTGGGGTCTATTATATGGTGGTAAAAAACTCCGTTTTCGGTAAAGTTACGTTGGTATGTACCTGATGTAACTGCGGACATATCCTTTAATGAAACAGTTGCGCATATTTCCTTTCCGTCAG
Source organism: Anaeromassilibacillus sp. An172 (assembly GCF_002160515.1). Lineage (GTDB taxonomy): Bacteria > Bacillota > Clostridia > Oscillospirales > Acutalibacteraceae > Limousia > Limousia pullorum. Next base: position 95,694 of record NZ_NFKS01000005.1, read on the forward strand.
TCCATGTAATTCCCACATTGAAATCCTTTCCGTCAGGCTTAGTTCCAACTGTCACAACATTTCCGCCTATGCTTAAAACTGCGCTGTTACAGCCTGCATTTTTTATAGCTTCTGCAACCTTATCACCTATATATCCCTTTGCTGTGGCTCCCAAGTCTATCTGAACCTTTGGATCGTCCTTTACCACGTTATTATCCTGTAGGAAAATCTTATCAAAGCCAACAAAATTCAAAGCTTCTTCAATCTCTGATTCACTTGGAACTCTGTAGTTTCCGCCGGTAAATCCCCAAAGCTCCACAACGGGATAAATTGTTATATCAAGAGAGCCTTCGGTAAGCTCAGATATTTTCAGAGATTTTTCTATTATCTCCGCTGTTTCAGCGGAAACCTCCCGGGATTCGTTGTTGTTAACCTTATAAATATCTGAGTTTTCATTTGTTGTTGAAAGCAAGGCGTCATATCTGTAAAGCTCGTCTCTTGCCGCTTCTATGGCTTCCTTTGCGTTTTCTCCGTAAGCCGTTATATTCACAACAGTATCGAATACAAAAAACTCCGCTGTTTCCGTCTTTACTTCACTATTGCAGGAAGTCAAAACAAAACTTAAAAGTGCCATAATCAAACAAAGAAAAAATGATAAAACTCTTTTGCTTACTTTCTTATCTTCTGACAAGGTTTCTGACGTCCTTTCCCACAAAATTCAAAGTTCCGCAGTTTCCGGCAATTCTTGAAAGAAAACGTGTGGAATAAGCCGACTCAATGTTTTCAAAGCTCAAATTGGTGCTTATTATAATCGGCTTGCCCAGCAGAATTCTGTTATTCAGAATATTGTAAAGTGTTTTTGTGGAAAACTGATTAGAAAACTCAGAACCCAAATCATCAATAATAAGCAAATCACAGTTTGTAACCGCATCCTCTGTTTCCGAAAGGTCGTCGTATCTGTAGGAAAAGTGTTCCTTTTCAAGCTTTGATATGAGCGACGGAGCAGAAGCGTAAATTACACCGAAACCTTTATGAAGAACCTCATTTGCAATAGCTAAGCTCAAATGGGTTTTTCCAAGTCCGGGGCCGCCTTTCATCAAAAGATTTTTGCTTCCCTCTCCGAAAGTACTGGCGTATTTTCTGCAAAAAAGATATATCCTTTTCATATTCTCTCTGAGATTTATTCCGGATATCACTTCGTCCGGCTGTAAGGTATAATCAAACTTATCAAAGGTGGAAAGCTTCAAAGGAGCTATCCTGTTTATATCATCGCAGGCAACCTCAAACATAAGCTTTTTCATGCAGTCGCACTGGATGGAAATTCCGTTTTTTTCAATAATTCCGGTATCGGAACATATATTGCAGATAAACCTCGGTTCATCATAATCAAAGCTGTAGCCGTGCTTTGCAAGGAGCATTTTTCTTTCCTCCTGAAGTCCAAGACTTTGAACTTTCAGTTCCTCTATATGCTGTTTTACGTCTCCGCCCTTTACAACAGCTCTTGCGGCGGCTGAACCCAGAGAGCTTAACTTCCTGTCAATCTCCTCTATTCTTGGAATTTTATTGTAAATCTCCTGAAGCCTATAGTCGGCTTCACGCAAAGCCTTAGCTCTTCTCTGCTGCATTACCTCTTTTGCTTTTACATGAACACTGTAACCGTATCCCAAGGCCTGCACCTCATTTCTCTATAGTTTAAAATCAATCCTGTTCATCCAGAATACTTCTTTTTTCCAGCTCCCCTATATCGTAGGTTCGCTCTATATTGTAGCTGTGCTTTTTGTTGTGTATGCTCTGAGCTGTGTCAGAAATCTTTTTATCTCCTTTATCAGACATCATTCTTGCGGCATCGGCGCTTCTAAGCTCATCCATATTGAAAATCTTATTCTTGTGCCAGTTGCTTAGAATTCCGTTTATATAGTTCATCTCGTAAATACCTTTAGCATCCACACAGCGCTCGTAAGCTTCTCTAAGCATTTCATCGGAGAATTTCCATTCGGCAGTCCAGCGTGAAGCAAACTCCAGCTGTTTCTTTGTAGGAGAACCCACATTTTTAAAACCAAACACACGTGAAACTCTGTTCCATGCCTCACGTCTTTCTGTAAGGTCTTTTATTTTCTCATCAGCCTGTTCCATTGTAATAATGCCCTCGTCGGACCAGTTTATTGCTTCCTTTTCAACAGCGTGCATGTTGCCTTTATCAACACTGGCGCAGTACTGAATTATCATTATAAGAACCTCTGCAGGGACTCCATAAGTATCCCTGAGCATAAGCAGTGTTGCGGCGTCCCCTGAGGACAGAGTTTTGCCCAAAATCATCTGAGCCTCTTCCATCAAAGCCGCAAGCTCGCTGTCTGTGGAAAGCATACGTGCCACATGCTTTATATCAGGTCTTGAAGGACGTGTCAAAGGTCTTGGAGATTTTATAACAGGTGATGGCTGATATGTGTATCCGCTATCATCTCCTGTTTCATCATCAGCTTCAAACTCTTCCTGATGATAAAGCTTTTCCCTCTCTTCTTCTTTTTCCGGAGTTTCTTCCCTTTCCACAGAAGATATAACGCTCTCTGAGTTTTTAGCGGGATAAGGAGAAATCATATTTTCATCTACAGAAATCACTTCACGGTCTGCCCAAAAGTTTATGCAGTCCTTTACATCTCCCGGATGCATATCGAGAGCTGAACCGATTGACTCATAAGTCATGGCATGGTCTGAGTTTCTGAGAATATAAAGCAAAACTTTCAAGTGATAAGAGCTTGCAAGTTTAATATCATTATCAACAATTCGTGTAGGCACGGCAAAAACCGATGACCAACAGCCTAAATTCAAATTAAAAGACATAATATAATACCCTCCATTCAATAAATTTGTAAAACTTCTTTTCATTCACTCTATAACTTTAATTATACCACAAGTGCAGTTTCTCCGCCACTAAAATTTTTAAGGTGTATTTCACTGTCTAAAAGTCAAAAAATCTGCCTCTGAAAAAAATTAAATTTTTTTTGAAAAAAGTGTTGACAAATGAGGATTACTGTTATATAATAAACGAGCACTGAGGGATGCGGATGTAGCTCATCCGGTAGAGCGCCACCTTGCCAAGGTGGAGGTAGCGAGTTCGAGCCTCGTCATCCGCTCCATAAGCACTGAACATTGCGTTCGGTGCTTTTTTCATATCTAAAGTTTTATAACCTTTTCATTATTAACGGGAGATGTAAAAATGAACGGAGATTTACACTGTCACAGTTTGTATTCCGACGGTTCTACCGATATTGAAACAATTATTACCACAGCGGTAAAACTGAAGCTTTCAACAATCGCTGTAAGCGACCACGATACTTTTGCCCAGTACCCTGAAGCTCAGAAAATCGCTGACCGTGAAAACATCAGACTTCTCAAAGCCTGTGAAATTTCAACACGTGACCCTCTTACAAGAAGACGTGTTCACATTCTTTGCTATCTTCCCCAGGATGAAAACCCTTTAAATGAGCTTTTTGAAACTACAAATCAAAGCCGTGAAAAATCTATAGAAAAATCCATAGAGGTAATATCAAAAGACTACCCTATTGATTATGAAATACTCAGAGAAAAACGTGGTAAATATAAAAGCGTTTTTAAGCAGAGTATCATAGCTTTACTTATGGAATTGGGTTATGAAACAAAAATATTCGGCGAGCTTTTCAACTATTATTTCAGAGGAGAAAACCCGAAGGCTTTATTTCCTGTGGAATATCCGGATGTGCGCACAGCTATTGACACAGTAAGAAGCTGTAAAGGTGTGGCGGTTATGGCTCACCCCGGTGTTTACAACAGCTATGAGCTTTTGGAAAATCTGTGCAAGGAAAACATGATAGACGGCATAGAGGTTATGCACCCGAGAAATAAAGAGGGTGATTTTGATTATCTCTCTTCCCTTGCGGATAGATACAATCTTATCAAAACCGGCGGTTCCGATTTCCACGGATTTCACTCTATGACCCCAAGACCTCTCGGCAGTTGTTTTACAACAGACAGAGAAGTCGAAAAGATTTTAGCGCTTGCCGAGAAAAGAAAGTAATTAAATTCACAATTTAAGATATACAAAACTAAGGAAGGAAGTATAAATATGAAATATGCATACACACCAAAGGGAGTTTGTTCCAGAAAAATCAATTTTGAAATTGAGGACGGCGTTGTTAAAAATGTAAGCTTTACAGGCGGATGCAACGGCAACCTTAAAGGAATTTCTGCCCTTGTTGAGGGAATGGAAGTTGAAGAAGCTATAAACAGACTTGAGGGCATAACCTGCGGAATGAAGTCAACTTCATGTCCTGACCAGTTCTCAAAAGCTCTTAAAGCAGCTTTAAACCAGGACTGATTTTTTAAATATCAACACAAAACAAAAAGGTAACGAAGACGCTTGTCCCGTTACCTTTTTTATTATGCCAAAATACTTCTAAAATCCTCTTCCGTAACTGTTATACAGTCAAGTATTCCCTGATTAAGGACTGATGAACTTTCGTTGTCACTGTAAATCTCTCTGTATACTTTTCCCTCAGAAAATCTTATTTTTACATATATGGTTGTTTCGTCGGTTTCACCGCAGTTTATCAAAACATACTCCGGTTCAACCTCACTTAGTTCTTCTGTATAGTCCTTACTGTTGTCTGCATTGTTTATAATACTGTCAAGAATCAAAAGCTGGTCAGCATCGCTGTTAACATTTAATTCCTTTACAAGCTTTTTGCTGCCGCAGTCGTAAATTTCAAAAACATTGGTTCTATTCTTCACTTCCGGCATATATTCGCCTTGTGAACATCCTGAAAAAATAAACATGCATACAAAAGCTAAAATAAGGGCTGCTTTCTTCATATTTTTTCTTTCCTCCGTTTTATCCGTCGAAATTTATCAGAAATTTCCCATCTCAATAAATTCGATTTCCTCTCCGTCAGGACCTTTTATAAATATGTTTCTAAGGCCGCCGAAAAGCTCAGGCATATTTACAATTTCCTCAGTCATAAAGCTGTCAACGCCTTTTTCTTTGAGGTATTCAATAACCTTAGGCAAATCCACAACCGTAATTGCCACGTGAGTTATCGCTCCTGATGGAAGTTTTTCCGGAACTTCGTTTTCTATGAGTTCAAAATCAACGCCGAACAAATTCACCAAAGCCAATTTCTTAACTCCGATATCTGTTTTCAGTTCTCCACGGTTATGACACTTTCCGCCTATTTTTTCATACCACTTTATACTGTTTTCCAAATTTTCAACAGCTATTGCTACATGAGCCAATCCTTTACAAAGTTCCAAAGTAAAGCACCTCCGACTTTTATTATGATGAAAAATTTCGTTGTAATATACTCACGCCTATGATAGAATATATCACAACTACATTATATCACTTTTTTTCAGGGAGTAAATAGGCGATGAGATTATTTATTGCAATAAATTTTGACAAAAACTTTAAAGACGGACTAATAAACATACGTGAAGAACTGAGAAATCAAAGTGTTTTCGGTAATTTCACCTTGGATGAGAACCTGCATTTAACACTGGCTTTTATAGGAGAAACTAAGAATATTCAGGGTGCTAAAAATGCCGTTGACCGAGCTTTTCAAAATTTTAAAAGCTTTAAAATTACAACTGAAAAAATCGGTAAATTTTCTGACCTTTGGTGGGTAGGAATTAAGGAAAATATATCTCTCATCACAGCCGCAGAAAATATTCAAAAAGAGCTTATTGCCTCCGGCTTTAACATAGAAAAAAGGAAATTCAAGCCACATATAACCATAGCAAGACAGGTGGTTTCAAAAGAAAAAATCTTTATTACTCCCCCACACCTTACCATGAATGTTTCAAGAATTTCCCTTATGCAGTCCTCAAGAATTTCCGGCAAGCTTTGTTACACGGAAATCTACGGAAAAGATTTATTGTGATTTAAAATCAAAGGAAGCACTCTATCTCCCTTGGTTTTAAGAAGTTCTGCTCCAATTTAAGTTTTATGTGTTCAGCCTCAAAGCTTCTGGCTTCTCTTGGACAGACTTTTGAACAGCGCATACAGTTTATGCAGACGTTGTTGTCTATGAACATTGTTTCTCTGTTGATAGCTCCCACAGGACAGCTTTCTGCACACAAACCGCAGAAATTACAAAGTCCCTCTATCCATGTCTTTATCATTTTAACAGGCTTAGGCTCAGGCATTGGATTTCCCGGAACAGAAATTTCTGAAAGTTCTCCGCTTTCAAGCTTTCCGTTTATTTTTTCTGCAAAAGCCTTTATTATCTCTTCGTCCTTATCGTTAGGTCTGCCCTTTCCAAGTTTGTCAGAATAAATGTGAGGAATTATGCAGGCAATAGCTCCTATACAGATGAAACCTCTTTCATCTAATATATTTTTAAGCTGAGCTATAGTATCATCGTAGTGTCTGTTCCCGTAACATGCCACAATAATACAAGGAGTATTGTTTCCCTTTACGTTTTTATAAAGATTTTCAATAGGAGGTATTCTGCCGGCATAAACAGGAACTGAGGCTATAAAAAGTTCCTTATGGGTAAATTCCTCTGTTTTTTCTCTGTTTCCCATAACCGTAAAATCTATTTCTTTAACAGGCAAACCAAGACCGTCGCAGAAAATATCCACAGCTTTTTTTGTGCCTCCTGTAGGGCTGAACCATGTTTTTACAGCTGTATATGTACTCATTAAAAACTCCCCTTTATTTTATTTGTATATAATTATAAAATAAACCGGAAAGAATTTCAATAAACAAAAAATATGAGGTGACCACAATGTTTAAAAACAAAGTAGCCGTTGTAACAGGCGGCGCACAGGGAATCGGAAAAGCAATAGCCGATGAATTTAAAAAGGCAGGCGCTCATGTCTGCATAATCGACAAAATAGAAAATGAATATTTTACAGGAGATATAGCCGAAGAGGAAACACTCGTAAAATTTCATGACAAGGTTATTTCCGATTACGGACATATAGATTTCCTTGTAAACAACGCAATGAAATCTATGGGCGGAATTTTTGACTGCTCCTGGGAAGATTTCAATTATGCTCTTAGAATAGGTGTTTCCGCTCCGTATATGCTTTCAAAGCTTTTTATGGATGATTTTAACAAGGGAGGCTCAATAATAAACATTTCATCCTCACGTGACAGAATGAGCCAGAGAAACACAGAAAGCTATACAGCGGCAAAGGGCGGTATTTCTGCTTTAACTCACGCCCTTGCAGTATCTCTTTCCGGAAAAGTAAGAGTTAATTCGATTTCTCCCGGCTGGATTGACACTGACTTTACCGAATATTCAGGAGCAGACGCCTTTCAGCACCCGGCAGGCCGTGTAGGAAATCCTCTGGACATAGCAAACATGGTGCTTTTCCTTTGTTCCGATAAAGCTTCATTTATAACAGGAGAAAATATCTGCATAGACGGCGGAATGACAAAGCTTATGATTTATCACAATGACTTTGGCTGGAAGCTTGAGGAAAACTAATATCAGCTTTTAGTTTCTTATAAATTTCCGTTTCACGCAAAAACTTTATAGAATCGTTATTTTCAATCTCATAAAAAAGAGTTCTTTTCAATATTTTCTCCAAATCCTTGTGGTCCTTTGTTTTTACAAAACGGTAAAGAGGGGATTTATTCCCTTTCCATTTTTCCTCTGTGGAGTCCATAAGCATTGAAAGCACCTTTTTCAATTCATCACTGTTTTCCCCCACTGAACACAGATATAAAAATTTCGGTATATAGATATTGTATTTCTGCATATCGAATAATTCTGCGGCCTTTGCAGAAACCTCTGAAATATACTTTGCATCTTCAACGTTTCCGATTTTCACAGTGGTCTGCATAAGTGCAGTCATATCAGATAATATTTCCGTAACAGATAAAAGCAGCTTTTCTTCCAAAAGTAAGGCTGCTTTTTCATATTCGCCTTTTTTCAAAGCAAGATTTATTTTTAGCTGTTTCTTATCTACAGGAAGTTTATCCGGGATTTCATCTATGATTTTTTCGGCTTTTTCGTACTCTTCTTTTTCAATAAATTTATTGACAACAGAGGACTGAGCCATGGATTTTATATTTGTATCGCCGCTTTGACAGGCTTTCTCGTACCATGAAAAAACCTCGGCTTCATCGTAATCGCTTTGAATATTTCTTCCCTTCTCCATAATAGCGGAATTTTCTATTATTATGGCGCAATACAAAATCAACTCGTCGCTTTCTGGATATTCACTTATCTTTTCTTTTGCCGCTTCAAAAGCTTTTTCTGTGCTCTCATAAATTGCAATTTTTGAAAGCTCATTTAAAAACATGGCGAGTTCTTCCCTCGTAAGGTCATTTTTAAAAGACAAAAGTGTGTTTAAATCCGTTTTCAAGGCTCTTGCCAAAACAGGCAGCAAGGTTATATCCGGAAATGAACTGCCTTTCTCCCACTTATTGACGGCGGGCGCAGTCACACCCAAAATTGACGCAAGCTGTTCTTGGGTATATCCTCTCTCTATTCTCTTTTCCTTTATTGTATGGTTGATTTTCATGTTATCACCTTCTTTAATCCTATTATAACAAAAGCATTTTCCTCCTTCAATTGAACCGTTATAAATATAACCCTTCAAAAATTAACCGTTGGTTAAAACAAAAGACGGCGCAAACCACGCCGCCTTTTACATCAAATTTTTATTTCGACCTTACTTCCGTAATTTTTCTGCTTGGTAACTACAATTTGTCTGTCTATTCTCTCTTTAAGCTCCGACACATGGGAAATTATTCCCACCGGCTTATTTCCTGCGGTAAGCTCCTGCAAAACACCTATAGCCTGATTTAAAGATTCATCGTCCAGAGAACCGAAACCCTCGTCTATAAACATGGAGTCAACCTGAATACCTCCGGAGGACGACTGTATCTCGTCGGACATACCCAAAGCAAGTGACAAAGAAGCTTTAAAGGCTTCACCGCCTGAAAGAGATTTTACGCTTCTCTTTGTTCCGTTATAGTGGTCTATAACGTCAAGCTCCAAGCCGCTTTGGGCTCTTCCCTTGTCGCTTTCCGTTCTTCTCACAAGCTCATATTGTCCGTAACTCATTCTCATAAGCCTTACATTTGCTCTGTTTATTACCCTGTCAAAATAAGTCATTTGGATAAAAGTTTCTATAGATATTCTGTCCTTGCCGGAAAGATTGCCGGAAGCTGTATCGGACAAAAGCTTTACCATCTGATATTTTTTCTCGGATTTTTCCAGTTCCACGGTATATTTTTTTATGTTATCAACCGCAGTTTTATTGGAAGAAAGACGTAGATTGTATTCTTTCTGATGTTTTTGAAGCTCCTCTTTTTCTTTCAACAGCTCTGATTTTTTACTGTTAAGCTCCGCAAAGTCAAAGCTTGCCATATTTTCAAGCTGATTTTTAAGCGTTGAATGAGATGCTTTTTTCTCATCCAGTTTATTTTTAAATTCCTGATATTCTTTAAAAGCTTTCTCGTGTGCAGATGTTATATCATCCTTTTGTTTTTGCAGCTTCTCTATATGAAGCTTTGCGTCATTTTCGCTTTTAAAGGTAAGCTTTTCTTTTTTCTCCTTTAATTCCTTTTCAAGATTTTTTATCTCTTCATTTATTCTTGCCAGTTCAATTTCACTTCTGTGCTTTTCCTCTATTGCCTTATTCAAAGAGCTTTCAAAAATCGGTATATCTTTTTGAGCTTTCTCCTTTATTCTTCCGTTTTGTTCCTCTTTCTTTATTTGCAGGTCAAGGGATTTAATTTCTTCGGACAATTTTTCGCTTTCTGAATTTATAATTTCAACAGCCTTTTTTCTGTCCTTTTCTCCGGTAAACTCTTCCATTTTACTGTAAATGTTATCCCTTGCTATTTCAAAAGTGGATTTTGCCTGATTCAACAACGTAAGTGTATCCAAAACAGTGTTTCTATATTTTTCAACTTGACTTTTTTCTTTTTCAAGCTGTTCTCTTGAAACTGTTTCCTTTGAAACCTTAGCAGGGTTTGGATGTGAAAGTGAACCGCAAACAGGACATGGGCAATTATCTTTTAAATTTTTCGCCAAAAAGCCTGCCTGCTCATCAAAAAAGTTTCTTTCCTGCTGTTCATATACAGCTTTTTTAGTTTCGTAATCTGTTTTTTCTTTTTCGTATTTTACTGCTAACCTTTTGTAATCCTCATTCAACTTTCTTACATTTGGCATAAGGGAAATAATTTCATCCGTCTGACCTTTTCTCTGCATAAGATCGGATTTTTTGTTTTTCAGCTTTTCAACCTGAACCTCCGCATCTCCTAATTTTTCACAGATGTCCTTTGCTTCTTTAAGCTTTTCAGAAAAAGTTCTTTCCGACTTTTCTGCGTTTTGATAATTTTTCTCTATAAAATCCGCTCTTTCTGCGGATTTTTTTCTTTTGCTTTCCAGTTCGTCCAGTTCCTTATATAGGGGAAGCTTTTCTTTTTCTTCTCGTATATTTTCAGTCAGTGTTTCTGACAAAGGAAGCTTGCTTTCCGCATCTTTTAACTCAGCTTCTGACTTTTGAACTTTCATTTCAAAGCTTTCTATTTCTCTTTTTGTCAGATTTATCTGCTCCTGTGTTTTTTTGTAAAGCTCTGCCTGTCCTAAGTTTTGGTTTATCTTTTCAAGCTCTTTTTCCGTACTTGAAATTTTTTCTTCCGACTCCTTTAAAAATATTTCGTCAGCATCCATCTGACTTTTAAAAAATTCAAGAACTTCATTAGAATATACGGCGTTTTTAGATTTTCTTATTTCTTCAAATCTTTCTTTGTTTTCTCCGTAATACTGACCGCTTTCAACAAATCTGAGAATATTTTTCTGAGTGTCCTCACAGTCCCTTTTACTCTCTGAAACATTCTCTTTCAGGCGCTCCTGCAATTTTCTGTATGGCTCTGTTCTGAAAATATCACGGAAAATTTTGCTTCGCTCCTCCGTATCAGCAAAAAGCAGCTTTAAAAAATCCCCCTGGGCAATCATGACTATTCTGGTAAACTTACCCCTGTCAAGACCTGTTATCTCCTTTATGGCTTCGTTTACCTCTTTTATTTTTGTGACCGTTGTTCTTCCGTCTGAAAATGTAAGCTCTGCGTCGGCTGTTTCCTTTGTAAATCCGTCGCCCTTGAGCTTTTTCCTTTTGTACTCAGGATTTCTTTTTACCGTGTAAATTTTATCCTTATAGGAAAACTCCAGCTCAACATATGTTTTCACGTTTTCATCGGCATACTTGCTTCTCAGCATATCTGATTTTCTGTTATCTCCGCTTGGTTCTCCGAAAAGCGCAAAGGTTATTGCGTCAAAGATAGTTGTTTTTCCCGCTCCGGTGTTTCCGGTTATGAGATAAAGTCCACTGCTTCCCAGCTTTGTAAAATCCACAACAACTTTATTGGGATATGGACCGAATGCGCTTATTGTAAGTTTTAAAGGTTTCACAGCTCTTCCTCCCAAACTTCTTCCATAATATTTTTTATAAAACTTTTTTCTTCATCATCCATAGAAATATTATTTTGAAGCTTATAAAGCTCTTCAAACATTTCAAACGGAGATTTATCCTCAACCGGCTGTACTGCGTCCACACCGTTGTTATTCATCGTCCTTGTGTTTTTGTAATCAAGGATCATAATATTTTTATATACAGCTCTGAGCTTATTTATAGCATCAGGAATATCTTTTTCGTCTGTCAAAATTATTTTATAGTAATCGTCGAGATTAAGTCCTTTATAAAATTCCCTGTCTGTCACATCCATGTAGCTTCCCTCTATTATTTTCATATCACGGAGAGGTTTAAGCTCACGGGTTTTTATTGAAATTTCGCCTTTCTTTCCTGTTTCCACAATAGTTACTGACTTTTTGTGGCTGGCCTCTGAAAAGGAATATTTTAAAGGTGTTCCGCAGTAACGCAATGTTTCCGTGGAAATATTTTGAGGTCTGTGTATATGTCCCAATGCCACATAATCAAAGCCTTCAAACACGTCAGCGTTTACATTATCAATACCGCCAACTGATACCTCCTCAGAGTCACTTTTTAATGCGCCTGTGACAAACTGATGGGCAAGCAGTATATTTATTTCATCTTCTTTTGTTTCAGCCTTTTCCAATGCAAGCTTCACACAGTCGTTGTAGGTTTCTATTGTCTTATCCTCAAAAAAAGGCCTTACCGTAGAGGGCTTTACAAAAGGAAGCATAAATATATTAACTGTTTCATCCTTTTCTTTAAGGGTTACTTTTTCCGGCGCACCTTTAAAAACCGATGCTATATAGATATCCCTGTCCTTGACTATTCTTGAGCCAAACTCCAGTCGCTCTGCCGAATCGTGGTTACCGCTTATTATAAAAACCTTAACTCTTGTATTTGAAAGTTCTGTGAGAAAATCGTCGAATATTCCCACAGCCTCACCGGAAGGAATTGTCTTATCGTAAACATCGCCGGAGATAAAAACTCCCTGACAATGTTCTTCATTTATAATTTTAAGTATTTCCTTCAATATATATTTCTGGTCTTCCGCCATATTAAATTCGTTAACCTTTTTTCCTATATGTAAATCGGAAAGATGAACAAACTTCATTTCAATCCGCCTTTCTTCTGTATTATCAAGCAATTAAATTATATCACAAAGAAAATTCCGCCTCAATATAAAAAATTTTTCAATTCCATAAAATACCTATTGACATTATCGAAAATTAGTTCTATAATTATATCAAACAAATTTTCGTCAAGGAAGGCGATTGTTCATGAGGTATATTCTCCACAGTGATTGCAACAGCTTTTATGCGTCGGTGGAATGTCTTTACCGACCCGAAATCCGAAACAAACCGGTAGCCGTAAGCGGAAACGCCGACGACCGACACGGAATTATTCTGACCAAAAATCAAATTGCCAAAAATTTCGGCGTAAAAACAGGCGAAGCCATATGGCAGGCAAGACAAAAGTGTCCCGAACTTGTTACTGTTCCTCCTAATTTTCCGTTGTATAAAAGATTTTCAAAAATGACAAGGGAAATATATGGAGAATACAGCGAAAAAGTGGAGCCTTTCGGTCTTGACGAAGCTTGGCTTGATATAAGCGGAAGGGATATGAATTTCCAAAAAGCCAAAGCAATAGCCGAGGAAATACGTGGAAGAATTAAATATGAGCTTGGCATAACTGTGAGCATCGGAGTAAGCTTTAATAAAATATTTGCAAAGCTTGGAAGCGACTACAAAAAGCCTGATGCAGTTACTGTTATAACTGATAAAAATTATAAATATATAGTTTGGCCTTTGCCTGTTGAAAATCTTCTTTTTGTAGGGCCTGCCACAAAGAAAAAACTTAACAACATGGGCATATACACCATAGGAAATCTGGCAAACTGCCCCCTGGATACACTCGTTTCAGTTTTCGGAAAAAACGGAAATCTTCTCAATCAATTCGCAAACGGCAGTGACAAAGCTTCTGTGGCATTTTCTATAAGTCATCAGGATGTTAAAAGTATAGGAAACTCAACAACCACCTACAGAGATTTAAAAACAGTTGAGGACATAAAGATTGTAGCTTTTGTTCTTTCCGACAGTGTAGCAAGAAGACTTAGAGAACAAAACCTAAAGGCTTGGGTTGTAGGCGTTTCAATAAGGGAAAATAACCTTAACTCCTTTACACGCCAGCGCAAGTTAAGTATTCCCACCGATATAACAGAAGAAATTGCCGAAAACGCTATAGACCTGTTTTTGAAAAACAAAGGAGAAACCCCTTTGAGAAGCATAGGAATAAGTTTAAGCGAGCTTATCCCCTCTGACACACCTGTGCAGATGAGTTTCTTCTGTAATGCCAAAAACAATAACAGGCTTCATAATTTAGACTGCGCTGTTGACAGTTTAAAAAAACGATTTGGCTCATACTGTGTTCAGCCGGCAGTTATGCTAAACGACCCACGTCTTTCCGGCTTTAATCCAAAGGATGACCATACTATACACCCTGTTGGATATTTTACAAAGTATATTTAATCCAAATAATCTGTATGAAACCACATTTACTGAGGTGATAATATGAAACAATATGTATGTGTTACGGCGCAGTTTGACTGTGAAGGAAGAATTATGCCTATAAAGGTTCACTGGGAAGACGGCAGAACCTTTGAAATCGACAGGATAACAGATATAAGAAGAGCCGCCTCTTTAAAAGCCGGCGGCGCAGGAATAAGATATACTTGTCTTTTATTAGGTAAACAAAGATACCTTTTTCTTGAAGAGGACAGATGGTTTGTAGAAATTTAAAGGGCAGGCGCTTAAAGCGTCTACCCTGTTTTTAATTATTCGTAGTCGATATAATCGTTGATATATTTACTGTTTTTTCTTGAAGAAGAACTGTAAATATCCCTGTCGGATGAGGAGAAAGAACTTATATCTTCATAACCCGGAGTTTTTCTCGGCTGAGAAGATTTTCTTGTATAAGTCTTTACATAATCGTCTGCAAACTGACTTTGCTGTGATGCAGAACGTCCGTAACCGTCATCGTAAAAATCCTGAGATGGCTGTGAATTGGTACGTCTTACACCGCCGTCAACATATCTGCTGCCCTTAATAGAATTGTAAGAGTCATACTTTCCGCTTTCATCATAGGCTCTTCTTGTACTGCCGGATGATGAAGCAGGTCTTCTCTGACCTTGCTGAGGTTTAGCAGTTGAAGCCTGCTTTGTTCTTCCCCTGCTTTGCTGTGTTGAATTTACTCTTTTTCTGTTGGCGGCCTTGGCATTTCTAATGTATGCGTCTCTGCGTTTTTTAGCAATAGCTCTCTGTCTTTTTGATGACAAAACAGCATATGTTATTCCCAAAAGACCCACAACAACAAGACCTATTCCAACGTATAAAATCCATTCGCCGTCGTCACTTTTTCCGTTATTCTCCTTGATAAAGTTAAAATCTTCTCCGGACTGTTCCCCGCCCTGCTGAAGATTAAGAGAAATTTCCTCCCAATCATCGCTGGACAGCTCATCTGCGCTTACGGTAAAAATTGATGAAAAAGAAAAACACATAATCAATGCAAGGAAAAAAGATATTGTGATTCTTTTCATTTTCGCCATATACTCCTCATTCTCCTTCTGCACTTTGGCAAATCCCTAAAGTAATAAGTTAAATCCGGCAGAGCAAATAACTATATTACTCGAACATTGATGGTTTATAAGAATTAACTACGCTTGTATTCTCCTGAATTCCCAGCTCTTCTGCCTTTGCTGTAAGCATATCCTGGAATTCTTCTGACTTCATTGCGCTGAGTACGTTGAAGCTGTTTGTTTCGTCTTCAATATAATCAGCAACTGAATCAGCTATAGGAGCTTTATAAATAAGGTAGTAATAAGCATTTTCTGCTTCGCCTACTTTTACAAGAGAAGCTTTTCCCTCTTCAAGTTCATTCAACGCAGCAACAACATCTTCGTTGAGTGATGACTCGTCAAGATTTTCAACTGCGCTTGTTGATGGGTCTGACTCAAGCTCTTTTAAAGCTGTATACTCTACCATCTGCTCTGCAAAGGTTCCTGCGCCGTTGTTGATGTTGTCAGCGTATCCCTGAAGTGTGGATTCGATTTCTGCAATATCCTCATCGGACATAGCTGTGTATGTTGTTGAGCCTGAGTCATCTGTTGCAGAATCTGCAAGACGAACGCTCAAATAGCTGTAGCTTGTGTAATTCTCTGTAAAGTAATTTGTAAGGTCTTCTGTGCTTACTGCTGTTTCTTCATCATTGATGTAGATTTCTTCAAACAAAGCTGTCTGTTTTGCAGAAGCCATGTAGCTTGCTCTTTCAAAGCTTTCGTAAGATACACCGTAAGGCTCAAGTATATCCTTATAAGGAGTTGGCATCATGCCGTATGCAAGGTACATATCGTAGTATGGTCCAAGGTTCCAGTCATTGTCAGCTGATTCCTTAGCGGCTGCCTCATCCTCTGCTGTGAGTGTAAGGCCTCTTGCTTCAAACTCTTCTTCGATTGTAAGAATATTCTTTGTGAGTTCCTTTGCAGTGTCAACAATCCAATCCTTAGCAACTGCTGTTTCGCCGTCGTCATCAGTGATTGTAAGGTTAAGAAAAGACTTTTCCGCATCGTAACCTTCTGCGGATGAAGCATATGTTGCTGCCTGATTATATGCAGTATAGAGGGCATAAATATAAACGCCTATCTGCATCTCATTGTCATCAACCTTGTATGACCATTCCGGTTTTGTACTGCATCCTGAGATTGACATAATCATAAGCACCGCCAAAAAAGCAGCGGTGATTTTTTTGATTGCTTTCATAAAAAATTACCGTCCTTAAATAAAATTCATCATCGTTTAACGATGACAGCATATATCGGTAATTATACACCAAATATTCACTGTTGTCTATAAAAATCTATAATTTTACAAATTTTCATAAAACATTCACCATTTAACTGGCTGATTTGCACTTATAGGCATTTTTTATTTTTTTAGGTTTGTAAAAACCTCAAGCAAAAACTCAAGAGGTTTTTCATTTTTTGAAGCCTTAATAAGTATATAAGGCTTCTTTCCTGCATTTAAAAATGCTTTTCCGGCATTTTTTACCACTATATCCATAGCTTCTTCAGACTTTATATTTCTCAGGTAAAGCAAAAATCCGCTGTCATTCTGTCTTATTTCATAAACGCCAAAAGCGTTCGCCATATTTCTTATCAGAGCAATATCAATAAGTCCCACAACACTTTGAGGCGGCTCACCGAAACGGTCTATAAACTCATCGGTAACATCATGGGCGTCCTCATCGTTTCTGATATCTGCAATTCTTCTGTATGCGTCAAGCCTTGTGGAAAGGTCGGAAATATAGCTTTCCGGAATATGCGCCTGAACCGCAACGTCGATAAGACAGTCAATCTCCGGATTTGTGGTTTTCTCTCCCTTTTCCTCTTTTACCGCATCGCCCAAAAGCTTCAGATACATATCGTATCCTACATCCTCCATATGGCCGTGCTGTTTTGCACCCAAGATATTTCCAGCTCCTCTAAGCTCCAAATCTCTCATGGCAATTTTAAATCCTGAACCGAACTCGGTAAATTCTCTTATTGCATTGAGCCTTTTTTGAGAAATATCGCTTAACACCTTGCTTCTGTTGAATGTAAGATAAGCATATGCACGTCTGCTGGAACGTCCTACACGACCTCTGAGCTGATGAAGCTGTGAAAGTCCCATACAGTCAGCGTTTTCTATTATCAATGTATTTGCGTTGGGCAGGTCAACACCGGTTTCTATTATTGTAGTGCATACAAGAACATTTATCTTTTGTTCCAGCATTTCCTCCCAAACCTTAGAAAGCTGATGTTCTGACATTTTTCCGTGTCCCACACCAACGGAGGCTTCCGGTATCCTTTTTGCAATGGACGCCGCAAGGCTGTCTATTGAATCAACTCTGTTGTGCAGATAGAAAACCTGTCCTCCTCGCCTAAGCTCTCTTCTTATGGCTTCGTTTATGACAGCTTCATCATGTTCAAGTACATAAGTCTGAACAGGCTGTCTGTCCTGGGGAGCTTCCTCTATTACAGACATGTCCCTTATTCCGCTCATTGCCATATTAAGTGTTCTTGGAATAGGTGTTGCGGACAATGTAAGTACGTCGATATTTTTATACCATTCCTTGAATTTTTCCTTTTGAGCAACTCCGAAACGCTGTTCCTCATCTATTATCACAAGTCCCGGGTCACGGAATTTAACATCCTTTTGAACAAGCCTATGGGTTCCGATAATTATATCTATCTCCCCTCTTTCAAGCTTTTCAAGAATATCCTTCTGCTGTTTTGCAGTCCTGAATCTTGAAAGAAGCTCTATTCTGATAGGATATCCGTCAAATCTTTTTAAAGCGGTTTGATAATGCTGCCAAGCCAAAATCGTAGTAGGACAAAGCAAAGCGCACTGTTTGCTGTCGCATACACATTTAAAAGCGGCACGCAGGGCAACCTCCGTCTTTCCAAAGCCTACATCTCCGCAAAGCAGTCTGTCCATAGGAGCTGTTTTCTCCATATCGCCCTTAATCTCGTCAATACATCTGAGCTGGTCAGGAGTTTCCTCATATTCAAAACAAGCTTCAAAATCCTTCTGCCATTCGGTATCGGCTGAAAAAGCATGACCCTTTGCGCTCATTCTGGCAGAATACAAGGCAATAAGCTCCTTTGCCATATCCTTAACGGCGGCTTTAACCCTTGTTTTTGCTTTCTGCCATTCCGTACCTCCGAGACGGCTTATCTTGACTGTGGAATTTTCCTTAGGCCCTATATATTTTGAAACCAGGTCAAGCTGAGTAACCGGCACATAAAGCACGTCACCCTTTGCATAGCTTATCTTTATATAGTCCTTTACAATTCCCTGGGTATCAATTTTGTGAATACCTCCGAAAATACCGATACCATGGGTTGAATGAACCACATAATCACCGGGAGTCAGCTCTGAAAGACTGTATATAGCCTCACCGCTTTTTATTGTCTTTCTCTTTTTAGAGGGCTTTGCCGGAATAAGGCTGTGGGTAATAAGCATAAAATTCAGGCTGGGATATTCAAAGCCTGAAGAAAGACTTCCGCCTGTAACGTATATTATTTCCTTTTCCGCCTCTTCCAAATTTGTGGAATAAACCGCATTGTAATTTCTGTCACGAAGCAGTGAAGCCACGTTTGCGGCGGCTTTTTCTGTTCCTGCCAAAATCACAACAGCTTTATTTTTAAGGGTTATACCCTCCAAATCATCACAGAGAGCTGTCACTGAGCCGTTCCAGGGAGAAAGCTGTTTAGCTGTAAAGGGAACCAATGCGTCAAGCCTGATATCATATCCTCCCCTTGAAAAATTGTCAAGGTAGATACATGTATTTTCACTTAAAATTTCATCAAATGTTCCGTGGCTTATGCTGTAGGTTTCAAAGCCTCTGCAAAGTATTCCGTCGGAAAAATATTCTTTCAAGTCCTCTGAAAATCTGAACTCACTGCCTTTGATTCTCTCACGGACATTTATAAGCTCCGACACAAAAAACACCGTATTATCATCGGCATAATCCAAAAGTGTGGCGGTTTTTTCATATACAAGACCTATAAATTTATCCATTGAACCTATTTTTATATTATTTTCAATATCATCGGCTTCACGGTACAGTCTTTCCTTGGCAAGAGCGCTGTTTTTACCTTTAAGCAAATCGGCTTTATGCCTTATTTTACCGGCAAGCTCCTGATTATCTGAAACCAATATTTCAGTGGATGGAGCTAAAAGAATATTTTCACAGCTCTCTGTACGCCTTTGAGTTTCTATATCAAAGAAATTAAGGGTATCTATTTCATCGCCCCAAAATTCCGCCCTTACAGGGTAATCGCTTTCAGGAGGAAAAAAGTCTAAAATTCCTCCACGCCTTGAAAACTGTCCCTTACCTTCAACATTGGCACAGTTTTCATATCCCAAAGTGCTTAAAATTTTACAGCATTTATCCGGAGAAATTTCCTTTCCCGGCATCAGGCTCAGAACTGAAGCCTCAAGATTTTCCATAGGGATTGTAAACTGCATTGCGGCGTCTGCACAGGCAACTACAACTTCGCACTGAGATGTTATAATGCTCAAAAGTATTTCTATTCTTTTATGCTCATACTCCCTTGATTTTCCACTTACATCTGCAAATATAAAATCTCTCACCGGATAAAAATAGGCTTTTATTCCCATAGAACAAAGGTCGTTTGTGAGCTGCTGTCCTTCCCTTTCATTGGAGACAATACAAAAACACTTTTTTCTGTCTTTTCTACATAATGTCCCGATAATATTCGCCTTATGTATCTCTGTTACGCCTGTCACCAGCACAGAGTTTTTGCCATAAGTAAAGCTTTCTATTTTTTGAAATTCCGGGGACTGTTCCATTACTTTGTCCAGAAAATTCATCATCTATATCATCTCCCTTTCTAAATCTGCTTTTATACCGATTTATCAGTTGTATTTATTCATAGCTTCCGCTATTTTTCCGTTAATAATAAGTCTTGCCGCATCGGCAGCATCCTTTGTCTTTTCTTCAAGTATTTTCTGTTCATTGGCTGAAAAGCTAGAAAGCACCCAGTCAGCCAAGTCCCAGTTTGGATTAGGTTTTGCTCCTATTCCCATCTTTATTCTCGGGAATGTATCAACACCGCTTAAATAAATTATGCTTCTCATTCCCTTTTGACCGCCGTCACTTCCCTTTCTTCTTATTCTCATTTTGCCTACATCAAGGGAAATATCATCAAAAATTACAAGAACATTTTCAGCAGGCACTTTATAAAACTGCATAGCCTCTACAACCGCCTGTCCGCTGTTGTTCATATATGTCTGAGGCTTCATTAAAAGCACTTTTTTTCCGTCTATTGTACAGCTTCCTATAAGTGACTTGTATTTCAGTTTGTTTATTTTGCAGTCATAGATTTCTGCAATTTTATCTATAGCTATAAATCCCATATTATGGCGAGTATTTTCATATTCTCTTCCGGGATTTCCAAGTCCCACTATTATAAATTCACAGCCTGAACCAAAATTTTTATTTTTTCCGAACATCAAATCATTCCTTTTCAACAGGGTGATATCAAATTATATTATCAAAAAACTATTTAACAAACACCAAAAAGGAGTGCGCAGCTACGCACCCCTTATTATATCTCATAAATATTGAGTTATTTGGCGAAATTAACCGAAAATCTGAGAAACAGGTCTGTCGGCATAAATTCTCTCGATAGCCTCTGCAAATACAGGAGCAACAGGGAGAACTGTGAACTTGTCCAGCATTCTTTCCTTTGTGAAAGGAATTGTATCAAGGAGAACAAGCTCTTTGATAACGCTGTTCTTAATTCTGTCAAGAGCAGGACCTGAAAGAACTGCGTGAGTTGCACATGCATAAACCTCAGTAGCTCCTGCTTTCTCAACGAGAGCAGCTGCAGCGTTGCAAAGTGTACCGGCTGTATCGATCATATCGTCAACAAGGATAACCTTCTTGCCCTTAACCTCACCGATGATATTCATAACCTCTGATACGTTTGCTTTCTGTCTGCGCTTGTCAACAATAGCAAGCGGGCAGCCGATTTTTGCTGCAAAGTTTCTTGCTCTTGTAACTGAACCCAAGTCAGGAGAAACAACAACATAATCATCTGTAGCAGAACCGATTTTCTCTTTCATATGGCGAGCAAGAATAGGTGCGCCAACAAGGTGGTCAACAGGAATATTGAAGAAGCCCTGAATCTGATTAGCATGAAGATCCATGGTAAGGACTCTGTCTGCTCCTGCTGCTGTAATAAGGTCTGCGCAAAGCTTTGCGGAAATCGGATCTCTTGCTTTTGCCTTTCTGTCCTGACGAGCATAACCGAAATAAGGCATAACTGCTGTGATACGTCCGGCAGAAGCACGCTTCATAGCGTCAATCATGATTAACATTTCCATGAGATGATCATTAACAGGAGTGCATGTAGACTGAACAATAAAGCACTCGCTTCCTCTTACAGACTCGTGAAGAGAAACAGCAATCTCTCCGTCACTGAAAGTTGTACAGTCGCTCTTACCCAAAGGAAGTCCAAGTATACCTGCTATACCCTGAGCAACATCTCTGTTGGAACTGCCGGAAAAGATCTTAATATCCTTGCCGTGAAAATTCATATAAAATCCCCCTGTAGTTAGTAGTAAAACATCGGCACACCGGACGTCTTTATTTTCTTCATTGTCAAGGTTTGCTTGCCTGTCCAATTTATAAGATACGCAAATTATTATGTAATATACATAATTAGTAATATCCCTATAGCGATAATGTCTTTAAAACATTTCACACACAAAAAAGACAACAACAAAAAACCATCGAAGGCATAAAAAACAATCGACAGCATGCACCATAAAGTTCTGTTGAAACATAACTATACAATCCAATTATCTCATAAAATTTGATTTTTTCAAGGGGAAAAAGTATTTTTGTTAGAATTAAACTACATTTTTATCGAATTATACAAGATAACTGTCAAAAGTTGGGTAGATTTTTTCAAAAAAACTCAGAAAAATTTGTAAAAACATATAGCTATTTTTGCAAAAGTTTGTTATAATACTAAATAGGCTTAGGGATGTACGTGCGCTTTTGTCGTACAAGTACATTCAAGCGGAATTTATTAAGGAGGTTTTTACAATGGGCCACAAGTATGTTTACTTATTCTCAGAGGGCGACGGCTCTATGAGAGAGCTTCTCGGCGGTAAAGGTGCTAACCTTGCCGAGATGACAAAACTCGGTCTTCCTGTTCCACAGGGCTTTACTATTTCAACAGAGGCTTGTACTCAGTATTATGAGGACGGCAGAAAGATTAATGATGAAATCCAGGCAGAGATCATGGAGAACATCGTTAAGATGGAAGAGATCACAGGTATGAAATTCGGTGATAAGGAGAATCCTCTCCTCGTTTCCGTTCGTTCAGGCGCAAGAGCTTCCATGCCCGGTATGATGGACACAATCCTCAACCTTGGTCTTAATGAAGAAGTTGTAGAAGTACTCGCTGCTAAATCAGGCAATCCTCGTTGGGCTTGGGACTGCTACAGAAGATTTATCCAGATGTATTCCGACGTTGTTATGGAAGTCGGCAAGAAATATTTTGAAGAACTCATCGATGAGATGAAAGAGAAGAAGGGTGTAACTCAGGACGTTGAGCTTACAGCTGAAGATCTTAAAGAGCTTGCAAATCAGTTCAAAGCTGAGTACAAGGAGAAGATCGGCACAGACTTCCCAACTGATCCTAAGGAGCAGTTGATGGGCGCTGTTAAGGCTGTTTTCCGTTCATGGGACAACCCACGTGCAAACTTCTACAGAATGCAGAACGAAATCCCATACTCATGGGGTACAGCTGTTAACGTTCAGATGATGGCTTTCGGTAACATGGGCGATACATCCGGTACAGGTGTTGCATTTACACGTGACCCTGCTACAGGTGAGAAGAAACTCATGGGCGAATTCCTTATGAACGCACAGGGCGAAGACGTTGTTGCTGGTGTTAGAACACCACAGCCAATCGCACAGCTTCAGGAAGTTATGCCTGAGGTTTACGAGCAGTTCGTAAAGATCTGCGGTATCCTTGAGAATCACTACCGTGATATGCAGGATATGGAGTTCACAATCCAGGATAAGAAACTCTATATGCTCCAGACAAGAAATGGTAAGAGAACAGCTGCTGCTGCTCTTAAGATTGCTTGCGATCTCGTTGACGAGGGCATGATTTCTGAAGAAGAAGCTCTCCTCATGATCGATCCTAAGCAGCTTGACGCTCTCCTCCACCCACAGTTCGACGCTGCAGCACTTAAGGCTGCAAAGCCAGTTGCTCATGCTCTTCCTGCTTCCCCAGGCGCTGCTTGCGGTAAGATCGTATTCACAGCTGAAGATGCAGTAGCACAGGGCGAAAAGGGCGAGAAGGTTGTACTTGTTCGTCTTGAGACATCTCCAGAAGATATCGAAGGTATGCACTATGCACAGGGTATCCTCACAGTTAGAGGCGGTATGACATCTCACGCTGCTGTTGTTGCTCGTGGTATGGGTACATGCTGCGTATCTGGTTGCGGCGAAATCAAGATGGACGAAGAGAACAAGAAGTTCGAGCTTGCTGGCAGAACATATGTTGAGGGCGATTACATTTCTCTCGACGGTTCTACAGGTAACATCTATGGCGAGGCTATTCCTACAGTTCCTGCTTCAATCGGCGGCGACTTCGGAAGAATTATGGACCTTGCTGATAAATACAGAACTCTCCAGGTTAGAACAAATGCTGATACACCAAAGGATGCTGCTCAGGCAGTTAAGTTTGGTGCACAGGGTATCGGTCTTTGCCGTACAGAGCACATGTTCTTCGAGACAGACAGAATTGCTGCTATCAGAGAGATGATCTGCTCCGATACAGTTGAGCAGAGAGAGAAAGCTCTTGCAAAGCTTGAGCCAATGCAGCAGGGCGACTTCGAGCAGCTCTACATTGCTCTTGAAGGAAAGCCAGTTACAATCAGATTCCTCGATCCTCCTCTCCACGAGTTCGTTCCAACAGAAGAGAAGGACATCGAGCTCCTCGCTGAGACACAGGGTAAGACAGTTGAAGAGATTAAGGCTATTATTGCTTCTCTCCACGAGTTCAACCCAATGATGGGTCACCGTGGCTGCCGTCTTGCAGTAACATACCCAGAAATCGCAGTAATGCAGACAAAGGCTGTTATTAAGGCTGCTTTGGCTGTTAAGGCTTCAAAGGGTTATGACATCGTTCCTGAAATCATGATTCCTCTCGTTGGCGAAGTTAAAGAACTTAAGTTCGTTAAGGACGTAGTTGTTAAGACTGCTGACGAAGTTATCGCAGCTTCAGGTGTTGAAATGAAGTACAAGGTTGGTACAATGATCGAGATCCCAAGAGCTGCTCTTACAGCTGATGAGATTGCTAAGGAAGCAGAGTTCTTCTCATTCGGTACTAACGACCTTACTCAGATGACATTCGGCTTCAGCCGTGATGACGCTGGTAAGTTCCTCAATGCTTACTATGAGCACAAGATTTATGAGAACGATCCATTCGCAAGACTCGACCAGGTTGGCGTAGGCAAGCTTGTTAAGATGGCAGCTGAGCTCGGTAGAGCTACACGTCCTGACATCAAGCTCGGTATCTGCGGCGAGCACGGCGGCGACCCAACAACAATTGAGTTCTGCCATAAGGTTGGTCTCAACTATGTATCTTGCTCACCATTCCGTGTGCCGATTGCTAGACTTGCAGCAGCTCAGGCAGCTATCAAGAATAAGTAATCAAAACTAAAATTTAATTTCAGATTAACTTCTGAATAACGGACAGGCATATCGCAATGCGATATGCCTGTTTTTTGCTGTTATCAAAAATTACCACAGCAAAGCGGCGAACGTGTTTGGACCGGCTATTCCATCTGCTTCAAGGTTGTTTTTCTTTTGAAAATCTAAAACAGCAATTTTTGTCTGCTCTCCAAACTCTCCGTCATAACCATTGGTATTATATCCACGACAAATTAAAATTGACTGTAAAATTTTCACATAGTCGCCCTTATCCCCCATTTTTAAAAGTTTGCAGGCGTTCTTGGTTTTAACCCCCATAATTCCGTCAGCAACCAAACCGGCTTTATAGGCAACATTTAAAAAGCTTTGCAATGAACACACAATAGCCGCCTTTGTCTTTGGTCCGTATTCCCCATCCATATCACATACTGTTCCAAACTTTCTGTTTAACCACAACTGTACCTCTTTGATAGCTTTTATCTTTGCGTCTATTACTGCTGTACCGCTATTGTTTTCATTGTATGACGGGTCAGCAAGACTCCAGTTAGGTCTGTAATAGCCGTTAATTCTTCCTGAATAAAGTGGATAAGTTTTTCTGCATACTGTAGAAGAAGTATTTGAACCGTTGGCGTTACCCTCTATAGTATGTACCGTGTTTCCCTCAACGTACTCAACTATACCCACATGGTCGCTGAAATATTTGTCATGTCCCGGAAAATATCCAAGTCCGTTCCACGTGAACACCACAGCGTCACCGGGCTGAGGAATTGCCTCGTGTCCTTCAAACCATTTTCCGTAACCTTTAGCCACACCGTATCTTGGAATATCTCCTGCGCCTAAAACCTTTACAAAGCATTTGTTTATCAGCCCCACATCAGCTGCGCATTTTGATACAAATTCTGCACACCACGGAGTTCCGGCAGGCATACCAAAGCAATCATTGAATATCTTGCAGCCGGTTCCTATATAATTCTGAGCTGTTTTAACAAAATTATCCCTTATATTAGCCATAATACATATCTCCTTAAAATTTATATAACTATAGAAATGTATTACGGTAAACCGTTTATTATACATAAAAAAATAAACTTCCTTACAGGTAACAATAACCCATAAGGAAGTTTTTAATTAGATTTATTATTTAACTAACATAAGCTGTAATAATGACGCATCAATAATATTTATTTTTCCGTCCTTATTTACATCTGCAAGACTCTCATCGAATATACCTTCCGGTTTGAGCCTTGTAAGATAAATTTGAATTGCTGTAACATCCAAAACTGTAATTTCATTATCATGATTAACATCACCGAGAATTCCGTTTACTTCAACCGCAATTTCAGTCTTTACTCCTGATTTAGGTTCTGTAACTGTAATTACAGCGGTTCCCGATGATACAGCAGTCAATTTTCCGTCGCTGCTTACATTGACCACTGAGCTGTCGGAGGTTGAATATACAAGCTCTCTTCCTGAAACATTTAATGGTTTTATAGAAGCTTCAATCTGCTTTTCCTCTCCTATACCCATTGACAATGTGTCGCCAGTGTCCACACTAATTGCAATAGGCTCCAGTACATTAAGCATACATCTTGCAACTTCAATACATTCATCACCCTGATAAACTCTCTGATAAATCTCTTCATTTCCGTATTTATCCAAATCGTCAGCGGTAATGTCTGTAAGCTCATATTCAACTATTGTGCTTTCACCCGGTTCAAGAGATTCAATAACTGTGCTGCCATATACTTTGCCCTGTGAACCATCCTCATTGTCCTCTGCGGAAGCTGTGAGAGTCAATTCATCGGAAGGAATATTTCCTTCGTTTGTGACAGTAACAGAAGCATAGAAATTTCCGTCTTTGTACTGTGCTGTAGGTTCGGAAAGTACAATGTCCGCTTTCTTTTCTACATTTACGGTTTCAGACTCGTTTGTAACATTATTTGCGGTTACCTTTGCTTTTATTGACAGATTATCTATATTATCCGGAACAGTCCAAGGAACATCAATGTTTACCGTTTCGCCTGACATAATCACATTGTCAAAGCTTTCACTGTAAATCACTGTGTCAGTACCATTTATAGTTTGTATAACATCAACTTTGTATCCCTCTGTCTTTTTAAGACCTTCATTTTTAATTGAAAGGCTTATGCTGTTTTCTTCTCCTGCTCTTGGTGTATGTGCAAACTTTGGTTCTTCTGTAAACTTCATATTGTTTGTTATTGAAGCTTCAAACAACACAATGTCGTTTTCTGAAAAGCTCAGTGTTCCCTCTTCATCAACCTGCTGTTCGTACATATTTGCCGCCATGTAAATGTTATTATTGTCGCCAAAAGCTATTGAATATTCGTCAAGCATTTTACCTGTGTGTGTTATCTGTACAGGCTCGCTCCAGCCGGTATAGGTATTTATCTTGTCTTCGCTGTTTTCTGAGGTAAGCTCCATAACGGAACCGTAAATCTCCTGAGAAGTTTTTCCCTCATCATCTATCTGTCCAGGCTCAAGCCACAGCAGATAAAGACTTTCGTCATCATTCTGAACAAGTGTATATGAGCACACATTTGCCTTGTTTTCCTGGTCTTCATCAAGGCAGAAAGTCTTTTTGTCGATTTGGAAATCACCGTTTGCCATCGATGAGAAGATGCTCAGATTGTATTCCTCTTCGGTCATTTCCAAGTCAGCGGCTGTAAGCTTGTACCAATTCGGAGAGCTTCCGTCTGCATTTTTAAGATAATCAAGCTTTCCTGTAAGCTCTATATCGTTTAACATAGAGGTCAGGTTTATCATGCAGAAATCGCTTTCTCCGCTTACCCAAGACAAGTATACGTTGTCGTTAAACTCAGTAATCTTAGGTGAAATATCTGTTTTATAATCGTTTGTAATTCTTATCGGATAATATGATTTTTTATTTGTTATGTCTGTCACATACAAATAAACATCTCTGTCGTCTGTTGTCTGAAGATTTTGGTCGCTGTCTATTGTGTAGGTCATAAGAACTACATCGCTGTTGTCCATATGTCTTACAGTTGAATTAAAGTCTATTATCAGCGGGTCATTCATATCCTCGCATGGAATATTGAGGTATGTTTCTTCTCCCCATGTGCCTGTATTACTGTCATAAATTCTGTAAGCTATTGTGCTGTAGGTAGCGTTAAAGTCGAGAATTTCTTCATTTGAAGAAGCATCCTTTATATCTCTCTTTAAGTAGTAGCAGAATATATTTCCTGTTGTTTCAGAATAGCCAAACTGAGGCATCATGTCAAAGTAATTATCCTGTGTAAGCAATGTTTTTTCGGAGAAGGAATCAGTTGCCGGGTCATAAATAGCATATGCAATTTCAAGACCTGCCAAAATATCTTTTGGAGAATCAGCATTTTCATAGGTTTTATTTTCATCAATCCATGAAATCAAAACCTTGTCCCCTATCTTTTTCATGGAAGGCATTGCATCTGCGGTACCGTTGTCATCCACCAAAACAGGCTCACTCCACAAACCCTCTTCGTCAGCTATTGTATAATACAAGCTTCTTGAGTTTATTCCGTTTCTGCTTGGGTCGTCATCCATAAACAGCATCATCATTCTGCCGTCATCAAGGATTAAAATCTGAGGCTTTGCATATTCTACAGTATTTTCTGCCAAAATCTGCTGGCTTACGTTTTCACCTGACGATGATAGCAGATAATTTCTGCCAAAATCAGCTGTATCAAAGCTTCCTTTGTTGAGTGTTCTCACAGAAAGGCTGTCTTCTCCCGCTTCAGAACTAAGTATGGAAGTCTCGTTTTCATATACTCCTGTTCCCACAGTCACAATATCGGGAACATAGTCAAAACTGAATAAGAATAAGTCAATACCAAATCCACCGCCGAATTTAAAGAGGAAGCCCTCAAGAACTTCGGCAGCCGAATCGCCTTTACAGTCAATTTTTATGACTATATCTCCCGTTACAGTACCTCTTGCGCTAAGCGCACCGCAAAATCCTACTCCGACAGATACGTTTCCTCCAACTCCTGCTGTAATTACAGAATCAAAGTCCATAACATCTCTCAAATTTGAAACAACGGTCATATCATCTGATGTTACTGTTTGATCAGCATTTATCAGTCCGCTGAAATAAAGCTGTAAATCCATGAGTGGTTTAACATAAAGCGGAACGCCGTAAATTGTAAAGTTAATTACTCCTCCTACAGTTGCAAAAGCTCCAAAGGAGTATTGTCCTAAAGCCATAACATATGTATCTTCTGTTTCATCATAAGAGAAATAGAAGGATAATAAAATTGAAAAATGTACATCAAGCAGAAATTTAGGATTCACTGTTGCTTTTGATTTTTTGTTTTCATTTGCCTGAACTTCCTGTTTAAGGGCGTCGTCGCTTTTCTCTTTTCCGTCTGAATATGTTTTATTAAGCTCGTTGGTAATCTTATTTTCCTCTTCTTTAGGAACTCCGCCTACACCGATAGCATTGTTATTACTTGCCTTTACACCTTCTAAAATTGTATAAGCCGTTTTCTTTTCCATATTTGAAACTCCGGGTGCAAAAAGGAATTCAAGATAATAAGGAGAGTTTGGCTCATTACTGAGAGCTCTCTTTGTAAATGAAAGCTTACCTGTTGTAACAGACGGCATCATTTCTCCCAGAACCGGAACCGCTACACTTGATCTGGTTTCCATATTCAGAAACTGAGGCTCAACCTCAAGAGTAGGAATGTAAAATGTAAGACCTGTGAAAACGTCGGCATATCTTATTTCTTCCCTGGTAGTCTGCGCTGTGATATTGCCCTCATCATCTATTGTGTTTACTGTTATAACTCTGTCCTCTGCGTCCACAAGAGAAACATATATCATATCGCCGTCTTCAAATGTAGTATCCATAGTAAACTGGGCGGTAAATATTGTCTGTCCCTTTTTGGTAGCTTCCACAACGGTTTCTTCTCTTGCTCCGTCTTTAGGAACTCTTATAAATATTACTTCTTTAACCTCTCTTCCGTTGAGGTTAACGTCAGCGGTTATATAGATTCTTGTTGAAACGATAGGTATAGCGTTATCTCTTGTATCAATGTCCACATCTTTTATAGGGTCTACAGTATATGTAATATTATTTACAAATGGAGCATTCGGTGTACGGATAGGCATATATAAAGTTCCCTTATTTATAGAACTCATATTAGCCTCCACTGTTTTTTCTACAGTGGTATTTGTTTCCTCATCAAAATATCTGTCAACATAGGAAACAAGCTCTTCTGTTGCTCCCTGACTGCTGACTGTAATATATTCAACACGCTCAACCTCGTTGTTGCCCACACGCAGTGTGATTGTATCTCCGTCCTTGGCATAAACGCCTTTCAGAGAGAATGAACCATCGGCTGATGTTGAGTCAGATGCTCTGTCAATAACCTTTATTACCTTGTTTGTATAGTTGTCATAAAGCTTGGAAATTTCTCCTCCGCCTATAACTGTAACGCCGACGGCTCCCGCCTCGGTAACATTGAATGATGATGACCTTATTGCATTTCCGGGATATTTTACATAACCGTCTATTTTGAACATTTTAAGGTCGGATTCGTTGATTTCTTCCACATCAACCGTTATCACATTGTTTTTCACCTTTTCCTCTGCCACAAAGTCAAGAATATATCCGTTGACCTTCTGAGTGCTTGTTTCCGTGGAAAAAACAGGTCTGTATATTTTGCCGTCATCGGCGTCTTTCTTTGTAATGAGCTGTATCTGATATACCTTGCCAACTGTAGGCACATATGCTTCTGTACTTTCTCCTGTATTCAGCACATACTCTCCGTCTTTCAGCTCTATATTGTCCGGAAGTATGTCGCCATTGACAGTGTTAAGTACTGCGAATACCTCCTGAGCCTCTTTAGAAAGCTTTATTGTAATATGGTTTTCCGTTTCGCTGAAAACAGGTCTAAGGACATATCTCTCGTTGTCCAGCATAATTGTTCTTCTGCCGTCCATAATACCGGAAATAATCGGATATGTGTCAGAAGCATTTTTATAGGCGTATTCTTCAAAACCTACATAATATGTACCGCTGTTTTCCGAAACGCCGTCGAGAATTATTTCATCTCCCACATGGAACGTGTGGATACCCGGTGTAAGCTGTGAATCTGTAAAGCTTCCGTCCTCACTTTCAAGAACTTCAACTGTAACATCCTTGTATTCAAATACAGGTTTTATTCTCAGCTCGGTAACAAATCCGCCGTTAGACTTTGAAACCTGCTTTGTATGTTCGTCCAAAATGTCGATAAAGTCATCGTCAAAGGTTATATTCTGAATATTATCACCCTTAGGAACATACTCAAAGGTAACCTGATTATCACTTGAAGTACCGACTGTAATTTCGTATTTCGTTATAACACCTTTTATAGGCTCGCCGCTGGTTGTTTCAGCAGTTTTTATCTGGAGACTCTGTCCGTAAAATCTTGTGCTGTGGCCCTCTCCCAATGTTACATTTGCCGGAGCCTCAACAACATACTCACCCTCAGAGTTGAGATATTTAAGTCCAGTTGGCTGTATGAGAGTTACTTTAAACTGTCTGTACATTGCCGGAATACCGTATACCTTCATATCAACATGAGGACAGCTTACGTTTGAATCGTCGCCTGTTGCCAAAAACAGAAATACATCATTATCCATCGGCAGATTTGAACTGTCAAGGAATGTGACTTTTGAAGATAAACGTCTGCTGAATGGATTGCGTTCGGTAATTGTCTTTAATCCCTTTTTGTTAGAAACATCTTTTACCTGAATAGTGTTATATCTTGCAGAGTCGTCTCCCTCATCTCCCTGTGACCAGTCAACACAGATGTACTGATATTTCTGAGTGTTGAAAAGCGCTTCCGTATCTTTATTCATATTAAAGCCGGCTCCACCTTCTTTCCAGGTTACGCCCTTATAATATTTGCACACAGCTCCTCCGTTTTCTCCGAGATTTGCGTCATAATAGCTGGATTTCGAACCGTCGTCACCAGTATAAATTCCGAAGGTTGCGTCTTCTGTGACAAAATAGTAATCGCCTACACAAACCTCAGGTATATAGCTTGTGTCATAAATCTTGCCTATGCTGTCGCCCTTGACATATCTTACGGTGTAGTCCTTTGAGTCTATTTCTATTGTAAACTCAAGCTCTTCATCTTCTGTCTGATCTTCTGCCAAGGTTTCAAGTGAGCTTGACCATGAGGATGTGCTTGTGGGAATTTTTACAACTGCACTGACAGTTTCTCCCGGGTCACAGCCTTTAAAATCGGAAAGCTCAACATTAAAGGTTTTTTCTGTGGTTCCCGGCAATACAGGAACAGTTAAAACATATTCATTTTTATATGGCTCTAAAGCTATTTCAGTTTCAACAGCTGAATAGTCTTTTCCAGAAATTGAATTATCTCCGTCAGAGGTTGTCACCTTTGCTGTTACAAAAGAATATTCTGCTCCGCTTCTTGTTATTGTAATTTCTGCAACACCGCTTTCAGCTGAATATTCAGCCTGAGAAAAGCTGAGACTTGAGCGCTCTGCCGGTTCGTCGTCTGTTATTGTAATTGTACAGTTTTTACTGTTTCCTACGCTGTAGCCCTCTGATACATCAGCGAGTATCAAATCAAAGGTTTCATCA
This sequence comes from Anaeromassilibacillus sp. An172, assembly GCF_002160515.1. GTDB lineage: Bacteria > Bacillota > Clostridia > Oscillospirales > Acutalibacteraceae > Limousia > Limousia pullorum. The sequence continues at coordinate 128,014 of NZ_NFKS01000005.1, forward strand.
CCCTCTGAAATATCGTCATCCAGCACTTCAAATATAATCTGCTTTTCGGTTTCACCTGGAGCAAATTCGATAAGTGTCGATGAAGAAGATTCCACATAATCGCCGAAATTCTCGAGCGCATCTCCAAGCAGCAACTCGCTTATTGGTTCAAACTCTGTAGTACCTGTAGGTCTTGTGGGAAGTCCTGTCTGTTCTTCCTTTAATGACGCCAAGTCACTTACTTCTTCGTTTTCTTCCTCAGAAGCTGTTATTTGTTCATCAAACAACTCTATTTCTTCCTGCGCCTGCTCTAAAGAGGATACCATTTGGTCATATCTCTCCTGCTGGGTTTCCTTGTTGGCACTTTGCTGGAGCACTGTTCCTGCCGTTTCAAAAACCTCAGTTACATATCTGTCGTCTGAAATAATATAATCCTCACCGTATGTTGCAGATATATCTACGGTTTGGATACTGACAGACGCACTATTTGTAGCATCTGAACTGCGAACAACAGTAACAATATATTTTCCTTTTTCATTTACAGATGAAGACTGCGTAGCAATGGAAAACATATTCTCATCATCTTCCGGATAAGTACATTGCAGCAGTACCGGCTCGTCTTCTGAAGCTGCAAATACTGTTGCAGGCATTGTACCTATAGCCAAAGATAAAATTAAAATTATTGCGACAATGCGTCTGCACAATAGTTTTTGCCATTTTTCTTTCATCGATTTTTCTCCTTTACTCAAAAATTTTTACAAACATAGACCTATATGCATGGGCATATGCTGTTTTAAGCATGTATATTTTATCAAATAATATATACAAAGTGAACTAGCCGAAAGTATAGTTTGAACTAAAATTTTCAAGTTTTTAATAAAAAAATAGCTTTACAAATCGAGACAGTGCTTTTTAATCATAATTAAATATATAAAAAGTGCAGACAAAATTTCGGCGGTTTACACACAAAAGAATTTTATCTGCACTTTTGTATTTTCAAATAAGCTGTAAGTAATGCTAAATTTTTAAATCATTTACTATTTAACTTCCATAATAACTTTTTTAAAATTATATTCCTTTAATTTTGGGAGAAACATATGAATTGTTATAAATTCATCACTATAAAACTCAGCATATATCTGGTCATCATTTATTTTTATAAGTTTATCTATCATCTTTTTTCACCTATATTTTTATAAAATAAATTTCAGCGTTTCTTTAAATTTAATATCCTTAATATTTTCAGTAATATCTTATTACTAAACTTTAAATGATAGTTATTACCATAAAAAACACGTGCTTCAATTAAATAAAATTTATTTATTTTTTATAAAATAATATTAACATACACTTTATTTTTTTGTTAAATAAAAACATTTATTTTGTATTTTTTATTGCAAAACCGGTAATTAGGTGTTAGAATAATATTAGTATATGATGAAAACGGAGGGAAAATATGATAAGCAGAAACCAGTTTCAAAACGGAATAACTGACTTGATAATTTTGCTTTTGCTTTCTGAAAAAGACTGTTATGTGTATGAGATTGTAAAGGATATCCAAAGGCTTTCAGAAGGTTTTCTTTCTTTGTCTCAAAACACCATCTATACGGCAGCTTACAAACTTGAAAAGGAAGGCAAAATAAGCGAATATTCAAAAACCGTAGGTAAAAAAAGAACACGTATCTATTATCACATTGAGCCTAGCGGTATGGAATACCTTGCTGAAATGCGCCAAAGCTATCAAAAGGTAATCGATGGCATGAACCGTGTATTTGCTGCTCACGAAATAAATATGGCCGACAATTACGAACATTTAGAAAATTAAACTAACACTAAACGCCTGTGTATTTCATAGGCGTTTTTATTATTCATATAAATAATGAGGCTGCAGCCAAAAGCTGCAGTCTCATGTGATTTAATAAAGAGGTTAAATATGGCAAATAACACTTATCTTTATGCTTTTACTATATCACCGTCGTCGTTTATTATCATATTACCTGAAGCTACAAGCTGTGTCATTGTAGCATCAAGAATATTTATTGTACCATTTCCGTCAGAATCAGCAGGATCAAGGTAGAAATCTCCTGAAACTTCCTTACGAATAATGTATGTCTGAATCAAGGAAGTATCAATAATATCAATTTTTCCGTCACCGTTAACGTCGCCCTTATTGTATTTAAGACTTTCCATTGCTGCGGTGAGCTGATTTACAGCATCTGTTATATCTGACTCAGTTGCATCAGGATTTGTAATAATCTGCTCAGCAAGTGCAATCTTTTCCTGAAGAGCCTTGTAACTGTTAACTGTATAAACATTATCAAGTTCTTCTGCTTCTGCCTTGAGGAAGAAGAGTTCTGATTTATCAGGCTTTAACGGGGAAGCAATAGCCTCTATGTTAAAGCTAATAACCTGGCTGTCTTCGCCCTTTACAAATGTAACTTCTACTGTGCATTCGCCGTCAATATTATTTAACCAATTTTCAGCAAACACAAAACCGTTAGGTGTTACTGTTACAGCATTGTTCAAAAGCTCTTCTTCGCCGCAAATAACGCTTTCTGTAGTATATCCGTTGTAATTTACATCTATCTGTAAATCTCCGCCAAGTGACTTGTCATAATAGAATTTGTCATCTGAAATTGTAGGAACATCATAAACCTTTTCATATTCATTTACAACCTGGCTTTCGTCAAGAGCTGAAGCGAATACTCTGAAATCGTCCATTGCTCCCTTAAATCCGTGGAGGAAAGAACCTGAACCGTTGAAGTTTCCGCCGATTCTAACATCGTTTGGACAATTCTTTGTAGAAAGTCCTGCTATTGACTTCTCTCCTGCAAGTACGCCATTGAGATAGAGTCTTAATGTATCTCCATCCTTAACCAATGCAGTATGATTCCATGTGTTGAGACTTACTGCCTGTGGTGTTTCAAGGTAAATAGAACCGTTTCCGTTGCTGTCGCTGAGAGAAACGCAGAGTTTCTTGCTTCCTCCGTTGATGTAGAACCACATACCCTTACTTGAAGCGTCACCACTGGTGTTGTTGCTGAGTATAGTCTGTGACTGTCCTGTTTCTCCGGTAACATTGAACCATGTTGAGATTGTCCAGTTGTCGCTTTCGTTAAACAAAGTATCTCCAAGCTGGATTTTCTCTCCGCCGTTAAATGTCATTGCATATCCGTTTTTACCTTCGGTGTAATTATATTTTCCGGCTTTAACACCGTTTTCGTTTCCTGTAAAGTCATATGCTGTGTCGCCGTCTGTTTCATCCATCTTATACCAGCGTGACAAAAGTGAAACTGTAACAGTTGAAGCAGAACTGCATATGTTCTTTGATATTGTATTATCTGCAATATTCTCTGTGTACAAAACTGCGTTTGTATCACTTGTTACGCCCTCGATTGTGAGAGTTACTGATTTAAGGTCATCTCCGAGAACTGCGCTTGTAACTTTCAAACCGTCAGAAACGATGTAATTCTCTGTTTTTTCAGCGGATTCCTTATCCATAGCCTTGCTGAATGTAACAACGAACTTATCATTGCTGATAGGTTTAATTCCTGTGAGAACCGGCAAGCTGTTGTCATTTCCAACAGCTACTTTGATTTCTGCAGACTTGTCACTTTCTGTACTGCCTAAATTTATTGCAGATACGCTGTAATTGTAAACTGTGAACTCTGTAACATTATTGTCAGTATAGCTTGTTTCTGTTGTTGAATCAATGAGTTCTCCGTTTCTGTAAATATTGTATCCGGAAATACCTGTATCCTCATCTGTTGATGCGTCCCAAGTAAGATTTACTGTGCTTCCGTTTACGCTTTCGCCCTTGAGATTTTCAGGAACTGTAGGTGGTGTTTTGTCTACTATTGAATAAACCATAAAGTCATCAAGGATAAGCTTTGCTCCGTCCATAACGCCGTTGCCTGCAAATCTGATTACAGTGTCTTTGCTTCCGTCTGTTGTAAATTCAACCTTGTTTTCTCCCTCTTCAAAGTTATAGTCGAGAACCTTCACATTTGTAGTTTCTGAGAATACTGAAACGTTTCCGCTTCCTATTGTTTTAAACTCCATTGTGTATTTTGTATTAGGAAGGAGTCTTACTGTTGAAGGAAGTGTTCTGAAGCTTGTGCCCATTTTAAGTGACCACTCGCCGCTTATAGTATCGGTTGTATATCCCTCATGAGTCTGTGAAAGGTGAGAATGTTCCTCTCTTGACTCAGGAACAAATATTCCGTGAGCCTGGTCAACATGCTCAAAATCTTCATATGCTGCATATCCCTCAGGAAGTTCAGAAGCGTCTGTCTTAACAATTCTTGTTTCCATAAACTGAACAAGACCGTTATCACCGCTCTTGTCGGCTGAAAGTATAATCTCAGCTGTTTCGCCTGTTGCTACAAAGTCAACCCATATTCTCTGCATCATCTTGCCCTGAGAATAGTGGTCAAGGAGATAGCTCTGTCTTACTGTATTTTCAGTATAGTTTTCATACTCTGTTCCGTCATTGTTTACAACTGTCAAACGTGAAGTTTTTCCGTTTGTAGCGCCTGTCCATACAGATACTCTGTATTTCTGTCCAGGAACAAGACCTGTCATTGTCTGGCTGAGGCTTCCGTCCTCTGCTCCTCTGATATTTACAATAGCAACGCCGTTGCTGTCGTCTTCGATTGTAATATGGTCTGTTTCTCCGCTTTCAGAGCTTGCCTGCCAGATTGAGAAATCTCTTGAGTTGAAGCTTGTATCCTCGATAGGACTTCCCTCACTCCACTTAGTAACGTCAGGAGCTACATCCTCGTTTCCTTTGTAAATAACATAAGGAGTATTTGCCTGAGCATTTATTGAAACCTTTCCGTCTTTTACTTCGATTTCTTCAACAAATACTTTGCCGTTCTGTGTTGTTTTGTAAAGCTTAACTGTTGTCTGATTTTCCCATCCTGCCGGAAGAGTCCATTCTGTGGTTGATGAAGATGGGTTCCAGTGATAAATCTTAGCTGCTTCATCAGGATTCTTTGTTTCGCTGTCCTCTGCGTACCAAGGAATAAATACCAAATCTCCCTTAGCAATAAGGTTTCCGTCCTTATAAATCTCATTTACTCCACCGTTATTTACTGAGCGTACATTGCCCTCAAATATAGCCTCGTTTGATGTCATCTTTCTAACATCATAATGCATGAGATATTTCTGAGGAAGCTGACTTGTATAGAACATCTTAACTGTATCGTTAATATTATTTGTATGCTGCCAGCTCATAAATCCTGAGCCGCCGCTTCTGTTATAACCGCCTCTGAAAAGGTTGCTGCCGCTGTAAACATCCTTATCCTGATGATATACAAATCTGTGCATACCATCGCCTATTGATGGCCAGTGAACCCATGCAGTCCAACGGTCAAACTTCACGCCGTCCTCTGTACCCATGATAACGCCGTGCTCATCTGAAAGATGCTGTGCAAGTCTTGCTGCTGCATATCTGTCATCACGATATGTATCAACATAAACAAAGCCTATTCCTGGAACCTTTTCAAACATTTCATCAAGTCTTGAATCCATGCCGCCGTTTAAAATATCAACCTCACGACGGATATATTTTGACTGGTCAAGCCACTGCCAGCCGTTTCTTGTGGTCATTGTTTCATCTGTGAACATTTTAGCTTCCGGATATGCCTCGGAATGGTTGATATGGATACCCATAACACCGTCTATATCCTCGATTATCTCTGTGAGAAGCTGCATGTCTTCGGCTCCGCCGGCACGCTGGTTTATATCTGCATAGTCGGCATGTCCGCTGTCGTGACCTTCGTTTGCATATCCCTTAAATACAAGAATCTGGCCGAAACCGTCCATGTAATTGCTCAAACGCTTCATGTTATCTGCAACTTTAAGGAAAGGATGCTGTACAACGCTGGAGAAGTTGTAACCAACATGGATAGTACTGTTGCGTACTGTTTCTCCGCCCACAATTTTATCATCTATAATTGTCTTGAGGGCATTTGCGCCATCCTGCCAATCCATGATTCCGTCTTCGTTTGTATCCTCTGTAAGTACAACCTGGCAGTACAAGTCCTCATCCTCATACATTCTTGCGCCGTCAAGTCCCTTATAAAGGAATTCAGTATTCCAGAAACCTGTTGTTGTAGTTCCGTCTTCCATATCAAAGCTTCTGTATGTAAACTCAGAAAGGTTGTTGAGAACATTATTTGCCATTGAAGCTGAGAGCTCATCAGTGGTAATTACAGGAATTGTGCATACTGTGTTCAAAACCTTATCTGCGCTGTTCTTTGTAAGGTCAAGATGTACGTCAGATGCGCCCATAGATGCGTCGAGTTTTGCACCGCTTTGACTGCTGTTTGCAGAAATCAAAGGTTGTTCCGGGAATCCGATTGTATAAACTGTAAAGCTGTCATCTGCAATATTCTTAATTCTCATATCCAGAACATTATTTTCCAAAACAGTGTACACTACATCGAAAGAAACGCCAATTTCTTCGACCTTAACATTATAAGTTACAGAGGTTTCTGTTTCTTCTGAAATTTCAGCAGTTGCCGGATAATCCCATCCGTTTATTGAAACATAGTTTTTAGCAAGCTGTGAACCGTACATTGTCTTTGAGTTAAGCTCATAGCTGATTACTCTTGGGAAATCAGCGGCAAGCTTTACACTCATATCTCCCAAGCTTATTGTTTTTTCTTCGCTTGATTCTGAAAGTTGGAGATTGTCTATATTTTTATATGTGACTTTTTTCAGAATTATCTCTGTAGCGTCCTCAGTACTGAGACCTATAATACCCTTGAGAGAATCCATTGAGGCTATTCTGATATCTTTCATATGCTGACCGTCAAGCCACATTGTAACGGTATTGCCCACATATCTGAGCTTCAATGTGTGGTTATATCCGTTTCTCTTAAAGATAGGTGTACCGTCCTCCAAAATCTGGTAGGATGATGTCTTATTTGAACGGTAATTCCAAAGGCTTGTATCATACTGATAACGTGATGAATTTGCATTATAAACTGACTGCCAAACATCGCCGTCTATTCTGTAAAGGAAGCCAACACCGCCGTCGTCGTTGAGTTCTTCAAAAACAAGTTCTATTTCTCCGTTCTCAGCAAGTGGTGCATTTTCAAAGTGGAGTGTAGTTCCGCCCTTTATATGAAGTCCGTCTTCGGTATACTCAATAGTACCGGAACCACCCTTCTGAACAACTCCCTCCTGCTGGGTTGTAAAGTCCATAACATACTCGAACTGTTCAAAAGGAACCTTCTTTGTAAATGTTACCTGTGACTGAGAGCCGCCGTCAAACTCTATATTTAAAGAAAAAGTATCGACTTGCTTTGCAATATAGTCTTTGCTGATAACAAGTTTATTTTCTGACAATGTGTAATCTGTATCTGCTGCCAAAGCTTCAACTCCGTTTTTAACAGCTGTAACAGTATCATCCTGTGCCAAAGTCAAAGGAATTTCAACATCTGAAAGTCCCCAGTCAGATGACTGAATTTCAAAATCTGTCTTGTCAGCTTGTGATTTTTTGTATTCAGCAAAACGCATATTTGAAACTTGAACATATTTCTGACCCTTTTCGGCATCTGCAATACCCCAAATTCTAAATGCGTATTTTCCTGAAGCAGGAAGATTGTTCATTTGGGTACGCTGGGTAATAAGCTTTCCGTCAACGTACATTTTTATTGATGTTTCATCAGTTAAAAACTTAAAATGGTATTCCCTGTTGTGCTCAATAGAAAATCCAGTATCGTTTGCAAGTGCAGGCCAAGATTCACTGCCACCCTGCATTGTTGATGCCTGCAAAGAAGCAACTGTATCAATTGCTATACCTCCGCAGTTTTGAGGATCCTGAAATCTGGGGAAAAACCCTATTCTACATTTCTGAACATCATCTTGAAAAATCAAATCAAATTCCCAAACGCTATTTGTAAGCTCCGGGGCATTTTCGTTGTAAATAACTATTGAAGAAGTACCGGCCTGATAAAAAGGAGTATGTGTTTCCTTGAAGCCGTCTTCATAGTATTCCATACCACCTTCAGGAACAGTAATCTCTCCTATTTTTCCAAATTGCTCAACTTTCCAGCCGTAATTCTCATCGGCCGGGTCATTATCCGCCGCTGACACGGCGGCGCTCTGACCAAGCAGCATAATAACAGCTAACAATAGCGCCGTTATTTTCCTGATTTTTATTGTGGATCTCATCTTTAGTTTCTCCTTGTATAATAAATTTAGGTTGATAAGGGAGCCTAACTCCCAAAATCAACTGTATAATTATTCAACATAATGTTGTATAATTGTAGTTATTAGATAGAGGATGTCGTATTCTCCTTGGGGAGCCAAAAGCTACTCCGTACTGGAAAGACTGACACCTCTTTCTGATAAACAGATTACGAATAAGTTGGATGTTGACGGCTGATTGCCGTACTTCGAATATAGAACAAGGCAGTAACGTTTATCAGATAAGAGGAACTATCTAAAATCTGTTTATTTAGGTGAATGTTATGCTTTATCTCGGAATTGATATCGGCAAAAATACTCATGTTGCTTCTCTTATTGATGAAACGGCAAAACCATTATTCAAAGCATTCTCGTTTTCAAACACAACCGAAGGCGCAAACAGCCTGATTGAAAAATTATCAGTACATATCAATAATCAATCAGAAGTTGAAATAGGAATGGAGGCTACCGGTCATTATTGGCTTTCGATTTACTCATTTCTTGTTGAAAATGGATTTGTTGTTCATGTCGTTAATCCTATTCAAACTGACGGCTGGCGAAAAGGGACTGAAATCAGAAAGCGTAAAACAGATTTCATCGATTCTGTTCTCATTGCTGATTTGATACGCTACGGTGATTTTGTTGAAACCTCACTGTCAGATGAAGACACAATGTCACTGCGTAATCTGTCACGCTTTCGCACTTATCTTGTTTCGTCCATTTCAGACTTGAAGCGCAAGGTAATCTGTGTTCTTGACCAGGTGTTCCCAGAATATCACACTGCTTTTTCAGATGTTTTCGGCGAAACCTCTAAAGAACTTCTTTCGCACTTTCAGACTGCGGATGATTTTGAAAACATCTCTTCTGAACAGCTTGAAAACGTGCTCAAAAAGGTCTCTTTTAAGGGTTTTGCCAAAAACAAAATCACTCAGATTTCAGAGCTCGCAGCAAGTTCTTTCGGACTGAAGTTCTGTCAGGATAGCTTCTCTTTACAGCTTCGGCTTTTAATTGAGCAGATTAAATTTATTGACGCTCAGGTATGTGATGTGGAAGCAGAAATCAAAGTTATCCTTGATAAAATTAATTCTCCTATTATGACTGTACCGGGTGTAGGCAATATTAACGCCGCTGTTATTTTAGGAGAGATCGGTGATATCTCTCGCTTTTCAAACGCTTCCAAGCTTGCTGCTTATGCAGGTATAGACGCTTCTGTCAGCCAATCCGGTGAATACCAATCCACCAATAACAAAATGAGTAAGCGTGGCTCTCCCTATTTGCGCAAAGCTCTGTTTCAGGCTGCCTTGATTGCAGCCTTTCATGATCCGGTTTTCTCGGCTTTTTATCAAAAAAAGCGATCCGAGGGCAAGCATCATCTTACTGCTGTTGGTGCTGTTGCCAGAAAGCTTTGTAACACCATTTTTGCTGTTTTAAAATACAATACCGCTTACGTCCCTCAATTTAAATAATCTTTTTATACCCACTTATCCATCGACTTGGACTTTTTGTTCAGGTCTTTTTGTCTTGCATATTTTTTCATCC
>NZ_NFKS01000050.1 GCF_002160515.1 Anaeromassilibacillus sp. An172
GCAACAACCTGTATTATAACTACACAAATACACCAACAAGCGATGCAAATGCTGTTACAGCAGATCCTCTCTTCTGGGGAGCAGAAGCAGCACCTACTACAACAACAGGTGTAGTACACGGCAGAGCAGCATTTGAAGGCTTTAAGATTTCCAAAGATTCACCGGCAATCGACGCAGGTGTTGCAATCGACGGATTTACAGGAACAGACTTCTTCGGCAACGAAGTTACAGGAACACCTGATATCGGCGCTTACGAGTATCAGGAAGGCGACGTTCCATCAGGTGAAGTTGACAAGACAGAACTTTTGGCTGAAATCGAAAAGGCAAAGGCTCTTGAGGACTACACAAACGCCAACGGAACATATACAGAGTCAAGCTACAGCAAGTTCAGCGAAGCTTTGGCAAAGGCAATTGAAGTTTCCGAAAGCGAAACAGCTACACAGTTTGATGTAATAGCGGCTAAGAACAGCCTTACATCCGCTATTGAAGGTCTTTTAAAGACAGATCCTAATTTCTATATGTATAAGGAAGACTTTACAGTAAATACATCAGGCGCATGGCTCCAGTGGTCATCCTCTGACGGACAGTCTTCCGGTGTTGCTTCTCAGGAAGCTGCAAACAATATAATGTTTGACGGAAGTCCGAACGGCTTCTGGCTCTCACAGAACGATGCTCCAAACGCATATATAGATGTAGTATTCGGCGACACAGCAAAGACTGTAAAGGGAATACAGTATACAGCAAGAAAGAACGGCAATAACAAGATAAAGACTGTAGAAATTCTTGTTTCAGAAAACGGAACAGAATTCACATCCGCAGGTACTTATACACCTGAATATGACGGACAAACGGCTGAAATTATCTTCAATGAGCCTATAACTGCAAAGTATATCAGAATTAAGCCTACAGCAATTCAGAACGACGCATCTACAGGCGATCCTAATAAACTTGCAGTGAGTGAACTGAAAATTATGAAAGCTGAAAAAGTGCCGGCATATGAAAAGGGCGATGTAAACCACGATAATACAGTTGATATCAATGATGCAACACTTGTTCAGCAGTATGTTGTCTGCATGGATATTTCCGGAATATTTGATTTGGAACTTGCAGATATGAATGAAGACGGAAAAATAACCATTAACGACGCAACACTTATTCAAATTAAGCTTCTTGACTCTTAACTCAAAATATATTATCCGCTAGCCTTATTTTTCGGATAATAAGAAAAACCCGTGGGGATAATCTCCACGGGCTTTTTGTGTCAAAAATCCATAGTACGGTATATATTATGTAATATAAATAAAAGAAAGGGGTGAAAATATGGCAGATGAACGCCCTTACAGATGACCAGACTTGTCCGGCAGTTGGATATTAGTCTGCGTCAATCTGCGTTCCGGTAACTGTAAGACCTTTTGCAAAAACAGGGACAACCTTTACAAAATGCTGTGGAACACCTATTGTAGTTTCAGGTGCTGAAGAGTGTGACGGACAGATAGACGGTTCATGTGTATTTACAATCCGTCAGGATATCTGTGTGGCAGTTCCTGTTGAATTCGGAGCTGCTGCTTCTGTTGGCGACACTTATGTAAACTGTAACGGAGCTTCCGCGAGTGATATTTGTACTGACTGTAAGCCTGTTGTTGACCCTATGGTTCCTGAAGTATAAAATTGCGCCCCGTGATTAAGCGGGGCGCAATTTTATACTGTTCTATTGACAGCTGTGTAAATGAACAATTATAATTAAATAAACATTAAAAGTAAAAGGGGAAGGGATTTATAATGTATTGCAAAAATTGCGGAACACAGCTGCCGGAAAACGCTAGATTTTGTCCCAACTGCGGAACAGATTCTTTTGCGGCCAATGGTCAAAAGATGGGATATCAGAGAAATTATCAGCAAATGAATATGAACCAACCACAGTACAGCGGAGAGGGTTTTTATAATGTGGGAGTCCGCCCGTTAAATCCCGGTGAGGTCAGAACATATTATGCTACAAAATTCCATAGAAAATTCATTATATTTGCTTTGTGCATTGGTTTGTGTGCTGATTTGTTTTGGGTATTTACATTATTTAGACTTATGTCGTCGTATAAGCCAAACAAAGGCGACATTACAGAGGCTGTATTTTGGATTGTTTTGTTGTTTGTTTTAATGGTAGCGGTTGTAATAAATCTTATGGTCTATAATAAGATAGTTCTCAATATAAGCGACCAGGGAATAAGCGGCAGGGGAGGAAAGTGCCTGTATCTGTGCAGTGTACCTTTCAACGCTTCATACAGCGATATTGACAGTGTAAAGCAAAAATTCTCCGGAGTGGTTTCCAGAAATAACAGAATAGTGATCACTATAAAAGGTAAAAAATACGACTTAACAATAGAAAACGGTGAAGAAGCCAAAAAGCTTATTGAAATGGGAATGGCGAGAACACGCCAGGTTTATTACTGATTATACATAAAAATAAAAGCTTCGCAGTTTTATTTCTGCGAAGCTTCAGCTTGTCCAAAAACCCTGAATTTCTATCTGAAATTCAGGGTTTTTGCGTTTATCAAGCAACCAACACTTTGATAAAAAAGAAGGAGGAATTGGGGTTTA
>NZ_NFKS01000051.1 GCF_002160515.1 Anaeromassilibacillus sp. An172
ACATCCTCTATCTAATAACTACAATTATACAACATTATGTTGAATAATTATACAGTTGATTTTGGGAGATAGGCTCCCTTATCAACCTAAATTTATTATACAAGGAGAAACCATAATGCCACAGAAAAAGACTAAAGTGATTAGGGAAATTCCCGAAAATCCCTTTATTCAAGGACAGGCCAAAAGGAAAAAGCTACGAGTAGCCGCCTACTGCCGAGTTAGTACAGAGCAGGAAGAACAAGAGAGTAGCTTTGAAAATCAGGTTGCCTATTACACAGATCTTATTCAGAGCAATCCGGAATGGGAATTTGCCGGAATTTTTGCGGATCGTGGAATCAGCGGCACTAAAGATACCATTCGTCCAGAGTTTATGAAAATGATCGAGCATTGCCAAAGACATAAAATTGACTTAATATTCACTAAATCACTTAGCCGGTTTTCTCGAAACACGTTGGATTCTATCAAATACATACGGCTGCTGAAAAGCTTGAATGTAACCATAGAGTTTGAAAAAGAAGGACTCAACACAAGTGATGTCAGCAGCGAAATTTATTTGACATGGTTTAGCGCCTTCGCTCAAGCAGAGAGCGAGTCCATTAGTCAAAATGTTACCATGGGAAAACGCAGGCAGTATAAGGAAGGCCATTTTGCCTTCAGGTACAAAAACTTTTTAGGCTATCGACCGGGAGAAAATGGAGAGCCTGAAATTGATCCTGAACAAGCTGCCATTGTTTCACGGATTTTTTTCGCATTTCTCAGTGGAGATACCCCGGAACAAATTGCAAAATCTCTGGAAGCTGACCACATCCCATCGCCAACAGGAAAGCCAACATGGTCAAAAACTACCATTCGAAATATGCTGCAAAATGAAAAATACGCTGGAGATGTGCTGCTGCAAAAAACCTATACTGCAGATTTCCTCGAAAAGAAGGTGAAGAAAAATAGAGGTGAGGTCAAACAGTATTACATTACTGACAATCATCCAGCTATTATCCCAAGAGATATTTTTCAGGAAGTCCAGTTAGAGATTGCAAGGCGCAGTAGCAAAAGAAAGGTTTCTTGCCGAAGGACAAAGTCTGGTCGAGGAAAATATACCAGCAAATACGCACTATCGGAAAGAACCGTTTGTGGGGAATGTGGTGCTATGTATCGCAGAACCATGTGGATCAAACGGGACGGAACGAAGGAAGATGTATGGCGATGCGTAAACCGTCTTGAATTTGGAACTAAGTATTGCAAACATTCCCCAAGTTTAAAGGAACCCATTTTACACCAAGCAATTCTGAACTGCATTCAGTCCGTATTTCATAATAAAGAAGAAATAGCAGAAGCAGTTCGTGAAGCACAGAAAAAAATCATTTTATTTGAAGATGCCAAAAATAATCCAGAAGTGATCCGTCAAAGAATTCAGGACATTGATCACGGGATGGCGAATCTTTTAACTTTGGCAGCCCAAAGTTCCCAAACAGAACTATTTGAAAAAAAGTTCAAGGAGATGACTGAGGAAAAGGCTCGGTTGGCAGAGCAGCTAAAACAAGCCGAAGAAAATGCAACAACCGATGCAAAGCGTCAAAAGCAACTTGATGATATTCTAAAGGCAATTGACATCGATATCGTTGAGTTAACAGAATTTGATGACACGTTTATCAGAAGAATTGTTGAGCAAGTAACTATCCTTTCAAAAGACAAGATAGAAGTCCGGTTCATAGGAGGATTTTCAAAAGTTGGTGATATTCCGACAAAATAATTGTCGACAGAAAAAAGCCGATCATTACTTCATCATTATTGATGGAATAATGGTCGGCTTTTTTGTGTTTGCAAACATTCCATGGGGTTGAAAAAACTCCTTTATTCTATTATAATAATCAACATCAGGAAAAACGCTTCGGTGGTTCGAAAAAGGGTATCAGATTTTCAAAAAAATTTTTTGAAACACACCGGAAACCGCATGGTTACTGGGTGCCGGTAATTTCGGTCACCAAAGACAAAAAACCTGAATGTGAAAACATTCAGGTTTCAGCCTGTCGAAAAAGCTCAGCTTTCGCTGGGCTTTTTTCGATAAAAGTGGTAAAATAGAAGCAGGTGATAAAAATGATAGAGAAAAACAGAAAAAACAGAGAG
>NZ_NFKS01000052.1 GCF_002160515.1 Anaeromassilibacillus sp. An172
CACACTCTTTCCAAAGCTCTTCAATAGGTCGGCTTTTCTTGCCGTCAGCAACATATTCCTGATATGCCTCATCAGCAACAGTAACATCGTATTCATCTTCGATTTTCTCAAATAATGCTCTCTTAAACGCTTCGCCAAGGGACATTGAATGAATTTTAGCATAGCTGTCTGCCAAGCGTTTTTCTTCTTCTGTTAGTCTGATTGAAAATGCCATAATATCAGCTCCCTTCTTTGTAGTACATTGTACTACAAGTTATATGGATTGTCAAGAGTTTGAAAATATTTTAATAATATTATATGCATAATCTAAAGCGAAAACACAAGAGATACGACTTAATGATTACTTTGTCTGATTTATTCAAAGGGTAGGTCTTCATCAATTGGAAGTTCTTCATAGTCTGGGAATTGTTCGTCATGATTATGACTATCCTGATGTTCCTGTGATGATTTTGCCTTAACTCCAAAGACTATTTCGTTAGCAATAACTTCTGTGATTTTATGGATTACATCGTTTTTGTCTTTGTATATTCTCGTTGCAAGCCTTCCGGATACGGTTAAGACCTGTCCTTTTTCACATTTTTTACATATGATTTCTGCAAGGTTTTTCCATGCGACTACATCGACGAAATCTACACTTTCGCCGAAGCCTTTGACCGCCAAAGTGAAACTTGTAACAGATACTCCGTTCGGAGTAGTCTTTAATTCAAGGTCTTTTGTTATACGACCCGAAATGGTTGACACGTTAATGCTCATATGATTTTCTCCTTTATTGTATGAATATAAAAATCGGAACTGGTTCCGATTTATGGATAAAACAAAACCATCGGAGTTAAATCACCGATGGTTCGTTTTATCCTGTATCAATAATGTTATCTCTTATATATATCGCTTCTATGTCCCACGGAAAGCGCCAGTATAACAAGCTTATCATCTTCAATCTCACAGATTAAGCGATAATCGCCTATCCTATATCTCCATTGACCGCTGCGGTTGGCTACAAGCCCCTTTCCGTGTTGACGTGGGTTTTCGCAATCAACAAGATTTTTTTCAATCCACGCCTTTATCATACGCTTTGTGTATTGGTCGAGCTTCTTAAATTCCTTATCGAAGCGAGCAGTAGTTTCAATACGATATCTCATATCTCACACTCTTTCCAAAGCTCTTCAATAGGTCGGCTTTTCTTGCCGTCAGCAACATATTCCTGATATGCCTCATCAGCAACAGTAACATCGTATTCATCTTCGATTTTCTCGAATAATGCTCTCTTAAACGCTTCACCAAGGGACATTGAATGAATTTTAGCATAGCTGTCTGCCAAGCGTTTTTCTTCTTCTGTTAGTCTGATTGAAAATGCCATAATATCAGCTCCCTTCCTTGTAGTACATTGTACTACAAATTATATAGATTGTCAAGGGTTCGGAAATACTTTAATAATAGTATATGCACATAATCTAAAGGTAAAACAAAATCGGAACTGGTTCCGGAAAGGTGTAAGGAAGTACGAAAAAAGCGGAACTGGTTCCGAATACGGAAAAACATGAAAATGTAGTTATTAAATTAACAAATATGACAAGATGTCATTTGCTGCAAAACCCTGATTCCCCAGTTCAAATCTGGGTGACGCCTCCAAATCAACAGGGAAAGCAATAGCTTTCCCTGTTTTTTCTTTGTCAGACACAAATATATAAATAGATAGACAGAGCAGAAGAAATAATAATTACTTAATTAGAATGATTTGAAAGATTTTAATTGAATAATGGAATTACTGTACCAAATATGGTACAGTAATCGAATAAAAATCTAGAAGTCAATACTTTTATATAATAAAGTATTGACTTCAGCCTGTCGAAAAAGCTCAGCTTTCGCTGGGCTTTTTTCGATAAAAGTGGTAAAATAGAAGCAGGTGATAAAAATGATAGAGAAAAACAGAAAAAACAGAGAGCA
>NZ_NFKS01000053.1 GCF_002160515.1 Anaeromassilibacillus sp. An172
TTCAAAGTCTGTGCAAAAGCTATGGGCATATGGCAAAGCAGCTATTGTCGTTGCAAAGATAGAATATCCTGCTACCACATCAGAATACCACACATCAAAAACAGATAAAATTATCTGTCTGTCTGCCATTAAAAGACTTTTTCTTCCCCAAGCCCATGATAACTCAAAATTGTTTATAAAGTCATTTACAAAGAACAAACACATCATAAGGAAAATCGTGGCGATAAACACGGGATTTATAAAAGCTCTCTTTAAGTCCATTCTAAATGCGCCCATAAACCGCTTCATTTCTTATCCCTCCTTTAATTTAAAATTTAAGCCAAACCAACATCAAAAGTATATTCTCCTGTAACAGCGTCAACTGTCCAATCTATAATTTTAGTTTCTGTCAGATTTCCATCCAAAGGCAATGGTTTTTCAGAAATTTCAATTTCATCATTTTGAACCGTCCTTACATATATTTTCCAAACAGGTCGGATTTCATAATTTTTATTTTCTCTTAATGTTCTTCCCTTTTTATAGGAAACGTAATTAAGGCTTATTTGGAATACCTCTGCGTCAAATAAACTGCACATTGAATCAATACTCTCTTTGACCTTTTCCAATGCTTCTTCCGGACCTATTATTTTATTCCCCTGAGTCGCCACTGAATTTAACTTCATATCAAAGTAGTCAAAAGCTGGGGTTGAAAACTTTATAACACCGTCCTCTGTAATCCAAATATAGGCAGGCACAATATATTTCAACGGAAGTTCCGACGTAGTATCTACAACCGAATTTATATATGGAAAATCAATTCCGTCAACCGTATATGTATAGTAAATCAGATAGCTGTCTTTTGTTTCATAAGGTGATGTGTAGTCCCATTTTTCATTTAACAAATCCAGCGTTTCCTTTTCCACCGAAAGCACATGGGTTATATTGCAATCAAAATTTGTCACACTGCTTATGATGTTTTCCGCTTTGGCTTTTGCCTCTTCCCTTGTCATAAAGTCAAAGTCCTTTCCGCAGTCCACCTCATTAACCGATTCCTGGGTTATTCCCAAATGGTCAAAATAGCGTGTTTCACACTGCGAAGCTGTAAAATCATGATAAAAGAGAAACGATCCTCCCCAAGTTAAACTTCCGTTATACATATTTTCCGCATCTCTGTTGTCTGCATTATATATAGTATATCTTTTGTCCTCAAATTTAAAATCTGCGGGACAATCCTCATAATCATTTTCGTTTAACTCACTATAAATCTCAAAAACTCTGTTGCCTTTTATTTCAAAAAGTTCCATAGGGTCGCTTTCCTTATATAAACACGCCTCTGCGTTGTAGGTGTTCATATTTGAAAAGTCCACGCCCTCAGGCACAATAACATCGGCATCAACTGTTACCTTATCACTTATAACCATGTCAATATGCTTGGGAAACTCTTCGTTGTTTTCAAAACCATTCTGTGTTTCCCCTTCGACCGTTGGAGCCTCAGTATAGTCCACATCTCCTCCGCATCCGTTCAGAACTAACACAAATATTAGAGCTGCTAATTCTAAGCAAATGATTTTTAATACTTTTTTCATAATAATCCCTCCTGTAGCTTAAACAAACATACTTAGCCATAATAAATCCTCCTTTTCGCCTTATTGACAAAAATATAGGAAAAGAGAGTTGTCAGTAAAAGTGTATAAAGCAAAGTTACAAGATACCCGGGAATAGCTACACCGGAATTTAGATGATCCAATGAAAATACGCTGTGTATATACAAATCGCTCAGCGGCAGATAAAGTGAAAAATAACGCACATAATAGACAAGCAGATAAGGCGATACTATTACAAGGAACTTGCTT
>NZ_NFKS01000054.1 GCF_002160515.1 Anaeromassilibacillus sp. An172
AATGAGGTGCAAAACCAATGGCAGATATCCAAGATACATCATATGGGAGAACGTCCCCGGCGCGTTCAGCTCCAACAAGGGCGCGGACTTCCAGTCCGTCCTCGAAGAGATCTGCTCGGTCAAAGGATACAAGATTGATCCTGCTCGACCTGCGAAGTGGCCAGCCGCCGGGGAGATCGTGGCAGCCGGTTTCAGTCTCGCATGGCGGGTATTTGATGCGCAGTACTGGGGAGTCCCCCAGCGCAGAAAACGCATCTACCTTGTCGCAGATTTTGCAGGCGGGAGTGCCGGAAAAATACTATTTGAGTCCGAAGGCGTGTCTGGGTATACTCCGCAGGGCTTCCGCCCGTGGCAAGGAGCTGCCGGAGCTTTTAAGGAAGGCGCTGGAGCGTCAGGCTGCGTCTGCTTAAACGACCAGGGCGGCAGTCGCATGGATGTGACGGAGGATGTTGCGGCAACGCTCCGGGCGGAAAACCACGGGCATCCTCCCTGCGTGATGGGAGCTGCCGGATTCTGCACCGAGCATTCCGCACAGGCGAGGGGCATCGGGTATGGGGAGGAAACCTCGCCCACCCTCCGTGCCGGGACGGTGCCGGCAGCGGTCTATGAGAACCATAGCCAGGACACCAGATACACCGGCCCGCTGGAGACGGCCCCTACGGTCAACGCCACCTACGGCATGGGCGGAAACAACCAGCCTTTTGTGGTGGAGACGCCCAAGACGCTGAAGATCCGCTCCGGCTGCGAGGGCGGAGGCAAGGGCGCGCTGATCCAGGATAATAAATCCGCCACGCTGGGCTGCAACAATGACCAGACGGTATTCGTGCCGTTCGTGAAAGGCACCCGGCCACACTCTCCCGCAGAGGGGCAGCAGTGGAAAGCCTCCGATGTGGCGAACACGCTGAATACCTACGATGTGGGCGAGACCCGGTGCAATGAACTGGCGGTCAAAGTATATGGCATCTGCTCCAAGGACAGCAACGCCATGAAATCCGAGAATCCCAAGAGCGGCTTCTACGAAGCGGAAACTTCCAGATGCCTGGATGCGAACGGCGGCAATCCTACCTGCAACCAGGGCGGAATGGCTGTGGTGGCCCTGCAGGGTTCCATGATTGGCAGGGCGGATAAGAACGGCCCCCAGGGCAGCGGTGTGAATGAGGATGTGTCCTTTACACTGGATGCTGCCGACCGCCATGCGGTGGCTTACTGCATGACCACCGGCATTTACACCCAGGCATTGGAGGAGCAGTCCCCGACCTTGATGGCAAGGGACTATAAGGACCCGCCTGTGGTAAACGAGACTGAGCCGGAGTACATCGTCCGCAGGCTGACACCCACCGAATGCGCCAGGCTGCAGGGGTTCCCGGACTGGTGGTGCGCCGGGCTTGGGACAGACGAGCCGACCG
Source organism: Anaeromassilibacillus sp. An172 (assembly GCF_002160515.1). Taxonomy (GTDB): domain Bacteria; phylum Bacillota; class Clostridia; order Oscillospirales; family Acutalibacteraceae; genus Limousia; species Limousia pullorum. The sequence goes on from NZ_NFKS01000054.1 coordinate 1,407, forward strand.
AAGACGAGATCGAGTTCTGGACAGAGGTGTTTGAGATACACCGCTCCGTCATGGGGAAGTCCTCCAGACCCAAGAGCAGGAACCAGATCATCAAGTGGCTGAAGAATCCCCACTCCGACAGTGCGGAATATAAAATGTGGGGCAACGGCGTGGCGCTCCCCAACGTCTATTTTGTGCTTTCCGGCATTGTGTACTATGCACAGTTTCCGGAAGGATAAATTGGCTTCTATTCTACAGAGAAATGTGCGAAAACCGCTTGCTATTTCAAGGGTTCAGAGTGATATATGTACCTACCAAAAACAAAGGAGGTTTTCGCACATGGAAATCAGATAC
>NZ_NFKS01000055.1 GCF_002160515.1 Anaeromassilibacillus sp. An172
TTTTTTTATGATATAATCACTATAAGGTCAGTAAAGTTATAAATAAGGAAAAATTATTATATCCTTTATATGTTTATTACTTTGCGGAAAAATACAGCGTTGTCGAGAGATATTTTGAATAGTTAAAGTGAGGTGAGGAAATCTGCTGTAAAATATTGCAAAAGTTAACTGCAATATTATAAAAATACAGTGATATCAGTGGAAAAATAAAATAAGACGGAGGAAAAAACAGGAAATCAAAAAGGAGGAACAAAACATGAAAAAACGATTTATGGCGGTATTGCTCAGTGCGTTGATGGTAGTTTCATTACTGCCCGTTACAGCATTTGCAGACGAGACCAAGAATATCGGAAATGAAATCACCATGGAAGTAACCGAGTCAATGGGCGAAGTACAGGAAGTGGCGACAATGTCAGCGCCTTCTGCTGATTCCGCAGAGGTTTTGGCAGATTGGAATTCGTCATATCTCAACGAATTGGAAACAAAAGTCTATAACGACCTTGCTGCCAAAATAGTGGAAACAGTACACAACGGCGGAGAAATGATACTTACTATCAGTCTTAACGGCGTAAGTATTGACAACGGAGGAGAAACGGACAACGATAAGCGTTTAGAGCTTGCCAAGAAGTATATCGAAGAAAATATAAGAACAACTCGTATATATAATGCCTTGATTTGTAATTATCCGTATGAAATGTTCTGGTATGATTTAATGGACCGCAGTTTTGGTTCAATGGGCTATAGTATTTCTACTGTTGGAAATACAACATATATAACCAGTATTACATACTATATGCCGGTTTACAGTGATTATCAGGATAAAAACTCTGAAAATCCTAAAAACACATTAAGCAGCAGTGCAGCGTCAAAGGGAGCACAAGCAGCTGCCAATGCACAGGAAATCGTAAACGCCAATGCAGGAAAAAGTGATATGGAAAAGCTTGAGGTCTATAAGGATGCTATTTGCGATCTTGCATCTTACGATTTAGAGGCCAGAGAAATTATTGGCAATCCGGATCATCCGTTATTCGATACATTCTACGGAGATCCTTTCCAGATAACCAGCGTGTTTGACCGTGACCCTGAGACCGAGTCAACATCGGAGGCATATGCAAAAGCCTTTAAATACCTTTGTGATTTATCTGATTTTGACAGTACTGAGTGTTACTATGTAACAGGAAATTTAATTGGAAACGGCACAAGCGGATTTGTTCCTGGAGGCGAACAGAATTGGCTGAATTTCAGCTGGAACATTGTCAAGACAGAAGGAAAAAGCTACCTTGTAGACGTAATAAACAGTGATACAGGTACTTTCGGAGAACCTGATTATGTGTTTATGAAGGAACCTGCAAGAGGCAATATGAATGACGGATATTGGTTCAACGGAGCCAACGGTTCAGAGATAAATTATATTTATAGCAGTGTTTTTACGACGGACGGACTGTATGATGCTACTATCCTTGACCTTAACGGAAGATATATGACAGGTTCAATATCTCTCAGCGGTACACCTACAATAGGTGAAA
>NZ_NFKS01000056.1 GCF_002160515.1 Anaeromassilibacillus sp. An172
TTTCACCTATTGTAGGTGTACCGCTGAGAGATATTGAACCTGTCATATATCTTCCGTTAAGGTCAAGGATAGTAGCATCATACAGTCCGTCCGTCGTAAAAACACTGCTGTAAATATAATTTATCTCTGAATCTTTGGCACCGTTGAACCAATATCCGTCATTCATATTGCCTCTTGCAGGTTCTTTCATGAACACATAATCAGGCTCACCGAATGTTCCTGTATCACAGTTTGTTACGTCTACAAGATAGCTTTTTCCTTCTGTCTTAACCACATTCCAGCTATAGTCTATCCAGTACTGTACGTCTCCGGGAATAAATCCGCCTGTACCTGTTTCGGTCATTTCTCCCATAACATAGTAGCATGCTGTGCTGTCAAAATCGGACAAATCACAAAGATACTTAAATGCTTTTGCGTAACCCTCAGCCATACTCTCTGTACTTGGATCACGGTCAAACACGCTGGTTATCTGGAAAGGATCTCCGTAGAATGTATCGAATAACGGATGATCCGGATTTCCGACAATCTCAACGCCCTCTAAATCGTAAGATGCAAGGCCGCAGATAGCTTCCTTATATGCCTGAAGCTTTTCCATATCGCTTTTGCCTGCATTGGCGTCTACTATCTCCTGAGCATAGGCGGCTGCCTGAGCTGCCTTTGACGCTGCGCTGCTGCTCAATGTATTTGCAGGTTTTGAAGAGTCTTTATCCTGATAATCTCCATAAACCGGCATATAAAATGTAGTGTTGAGTATGGTTGTTGTATTTCCTGAAGTAGAAATACTAAATCCAATTGAACCATAGCCTTCAGCCATTTTATCAAACCAGAACATTTCATATGGATATTCAATCATTAAGCATGAATATATTTTTGTTACATTTATTCTATCTCTGTAGTAGTCATTAGCAAGCTCTAAGAGTTTATCGGTATCTGTTTCTCCGCCGTTGTCAAAGCTCATTCCGTCAAAGGCATAATAAAATATCATTTCTCCGCCGGTTACAGCCCTTTCCTCCATCTGAGATGCAACTGAGTTATAAATTTTTGTTTCCAATTCGTTGAGATATGACGAATTCCAGTCTGCCAAAGCCTCTGCCGAATCAGCAGAAGACGCTGACATTGTCGCCACTTCCTGTACTTCGCCTATTGACTCAGTTACTTCCAGTGTGATTTCATTTCCGATATTCTCGGTCTCGTCTGCAAATGCTGTAACGGGCAGTAATGAAACTACCATCAACGCACTGAGCAATACCGCCATAAGTCGTTTTTTCATGTTTTGTTCCTCCTTTTTGATTTTCTATTTTTTATTATCATATTTTATTTTCCCACTGCTATTACTATATGCTTTATAATATTGCAGTAAACTTCTGCAATAATGCACAGCGGATTTCATCACCTCTCTTTATCTCTGCAAAATAACTCTCGACAACGCTGTATTTTTCCGCAAAGTAATAAACATATAAAGGATATAATAATTTTTCCTTATTTATAACTTTACTGACCTTATAGTGATTATATCATAAAAAAA
>NZ_NFKS01000057.1 GCF_002160515.1 Anaeromassilibacillus sp. An172
CAGCCTGTCGAAAAAGCTCAGCTTTCGCTGGGCTTTTTTCGATAAAAGTGGTAAAATAGAAGCAGGTGATAAAAATGATAGAGAAAAACAGAAAAAACAGAGAGCAAATGGAAATATTCAGTATAGAAGAATTTGTGCCAAAGAATCATCTGCTAAGAAAAATAGACGCAGCGATAGATTTTAGTCATATATATAAAATAGTAGAGGAACTTTACTGTGCAGACAACGGAAGACCGAGCATAGACCCGGTGGTAATATTCAAAATGGTATTGATACAGCATTTGTATGGATTGCCATCATTGAGAAGAACAGTAGAAGAAATAAAAATGAATGTGGCATACAGATGGTTCATAGGGTACTTGATGAACGAGGAGGTACCGCATTTTTCCACAATAAGCTATAATTTCAAACACAGGTATACGGAAAAGACAATAGAAGAAATATTTTACTGGATATTAAGAGAAATAGAAAAAGCGGGATACTTAACGCCTGAAGCGGTATTTGTAGACGGAACCCATATAAAGGCAAACGCCAACATGAAAAAAGCGGTTAAAAAGGCAGTACCCAAAGCTGCAAAGGTTTATGAAAAACAGTTAATGGAGGAAATCAACGAAGAAAGAGAAAAACATGATAAAAAGCCCTTTGACGATACAAAAGCTCCGGAAGAAAAAGAAATAACAGAATCCACGACAGACCCGGAAAGCGGAGTATTTCATAAGGGAGAACACAAAAAATGCTTTGCATATACGGCGCAGACAGCCTGCGACAAAAATGGATATATAATGGATGCAACGGTAAATCCGGGAAATGTACATGACAGCACAGCTTTTGATGAGTTGTACGACAGGCTTACAGAAAGACATCCAGAAATAGAAGCAATAGTTGCAGATGCCGGATACAAAACGCCGTGGATAAGTAAAAAAGTGCTTGATGATGGAAGAATACCAGTACTGCCGTATAAAAGACCGATGAGTAAAAAAGGCTTTTTCCAGCCATATAAGTATGTGTATGATGAATACTATGATTGTGTAATATGTCCGGAAAATCAGATATTAAATTATGTAACAACAAACCGTGAAGGCTACCGAGAATTTAAAAGCAAAGGCTATATATGCAAAGGTTGTCCGTCAAGATGTAACTGTACAGAAAATCAAAAATATGAAAAGACCGTAACAAAGCATATCTGGTCTGACTACCTTGAAACAGTAGAAGATATTAGGCATACGCCGAAGTATAAAGAACTGTACGGAAAAAGAAAAGAAACAATAGAGAGAGTATTCGCAGACGCAAAAGAAAAATATGCCATGCGGTATACCCTGTATCGAGGCTTAGTCCAAGTAAGAAACTGGGTTAGGCTTAAATTTGCTGCCATGAACCTCAAAAAATATGCAATACATAGATGGAATAGGCTAAACCCCAATTCCTCCTTCTTTTTTATCAAAGTGTTGGTTGCTTGATAAACGCAAAAACCCTGAATTTCAGATAGAAATTCAGGGTTTTT
>NZ_NFKS01000058.1 GCF_002160515.1 Anaeromassilibacillus sp. An172
AATTTCTCTTTGCAGATATTGCGGCTATATTCTTCCAGCCTTTTAATCTTTCCTTTTCTCCGTTTTTATTGCTTCCGGCATAAACTACAGTTCCGTCTTTTTTAAGTCCCACTGTAAAATTATCTCCGGCGGCTATAGCGGCAATATTTACCCAACCGGAAACATCACATTCTCCGGCATTATTTTCTCCGGCAGCTGCAACACGGCTGTCACTTTTTAATCCCGCCAGATGATAGTTTCCCGATACAATCTCAGAAATATTTGTCCATCTGCCCGTATCTTTCAAACGGTAATTTCCATAGCCTGTAATCACAACGGTTCCGTCTTTTTTTAGTCCTGCCGTAAAATCACTTCCTGCGGCAACGGATTTTATATCTCTCCATTCTTCTACATTACATTGTTTAAAGAGATTATCTCCAACTGCCACGACTGTTCCGTCTTTCTTTACTCCCACAGTGTGCTCGTTTCCAAGAGCTACAGACGTAATATTTTCCCATTCGGATACTTTGCAGCTGCCTTTATCGTTGTCCCCTACGGCAACAACCTTTCCGTCTTTTGTAATTCCTGCCGCATGGCGGCGTCCTGTGACAACAGACGCTATATTTTCCCAATCTCTTACCGAGTATTTTACTACTTTTCCGTTTCCTATTACTTCCGCTGTTCCGTTATCTTTCAGACACAGTACATAGTTATCTCCAGCCACAGCAGAAACCACATTTTTCACACCGTCTATTTTCGTATTTATTACGCTTTCTTCTTTTGTTGTTATAACCGTTCCGTCATTTCTCAGACCTGCAATACAACTGCTTCCTGCGGAAATTGCTTTAATATTTTTCCAGCCGTCAATTTGATTGCTGAATCCCTCTTTTAATTTTGTACACATAATCTTGCCGTTTATGTCAACCGCAGCTGCATGATAGGCTCCTGCCCCAATGCTGATTATATTTTTCCAATTTGTTATTTCATCAAGGAAATAGTCACCGCTGCCTTTAAATAAAACAGTACCGTCTTTTTTAAGTCCGAATGTCACATTATTTCCTGCCGCAACGGCAACTATATCATTCCATTTTTGTAAATCGCACTGACCGAAGTAATTTTGTCCTGTTGCCACAACTGTGCCGTCTTTTTTTAAACCCACAGTGTGGTTGCCTCCTGCGGCTATCGCCTCTATATTTCTCCAGCTTTGCACATTACAGCTTCCATAATAATTCCAGCCTGTCGCCACAACTGTGCCGCCTTTTTTAAGTCCCACTGTGTGTTCCCACCCTATGGAAATACCGGCAATATTTTTCCAGTTTGCAGCATCGGTTTTTTGGCTTATACCGCACTCTTCTGCCACAATCTCTCCGTTTCTTTTAAATCCCACAACTAAATTTCTCTTTGCAGATATTGCGGCTATATTCTTCCAGCCTTTTAATCTTTCCTTTTCTCCGTTTTTATTGCTTCCGGCATAAACTACAGTTCCGTCTTTTTTAAGTCC
>NZ_NFKS01000059.1 GCF_002160515.1 Anaeromassilibacillus sp. An172
GTGTCAATCTTCAGTGTTCCATCTGTTATCATTGCCTTAATCTGATTTACAATCTGCTCATATATAGGCTGTACAGATGAATTATTTATAATTATCTTCAATGTATATTCCCCTCCTGTTCTATAAACAGTATATAACAGCATATAACACTTGTCAAGATTTTTTTATATCCGCCTTGGAAAAGTTCATCTGGAGGATTACCTCCGTTATGCGGCGGGTTTAACTTCGTTTTCCTGACTAAGAATGGCTTTCCCTATCATAGGTGTGGTTTTTGTAACTATAAAATGATTTAACTTTGTTTTCCTGACTGGGAATGGCTTGCCCTATCAGAGGTGTGGTTTTTGTAACTATAAAATGATTTAACTTTATTTTCCTAAATGAGAACGGCTTACTCTATCAAAGGAATAATTTATGTAACTATAAAACAATACCCATGGTTCAATCATAAAAACCGTGGGTATTGTTTTATAATCAACTTAGTGTAAATAATTTATTTAAAAAACTTTTCATTCAAAAATATAACCCCAACCGAGAGCGAACCATTCCCAAAATTAAACAGAAGGTCTCGCCCGCCTTGAAATGAAGTCTATCTCATAGCTAAACCTTTGCAAGGCGGAAATAAAATTCTCGCCCGACCTGTGCAGAGCCTTACCAACAGCATAATCTTTGTAGGTCAGATATAAAATAAACCCAACCGAGAGCGAACCATTTCCAAAACTAAACAGAAGGTCTCGCCCGCCTTGAAACGACGTTTATTTTTAAGGCAAACCTCTGCAAGGCGGAAATAAAATTCTCGCCCGACCTGTGCAGAGCCTTACCAACAGCATAACCTTTGTAGGTCAGATATAAAATAACCCCAACCGAAAGCGAGCTATTCCCAAAACTAAACAGAAGGTCTCGCCCGCCTTGAAACGACGTTTATTTTTAAGGCAAACCTCTGCAAGGCGGATATAAAAATCAATCGGCAAAAGAGAAGTCGCCCATTCTGGCCATGCAGTCGCAGATTGATAGGTATTCGTCGCCGGCGATTATTATGTGGTCTAAAAGTGATAAACTCATAGTTTCGAGCTTTTCGGAAAGAGTGTAAGTCACGTCTATGTCCTTTTCAGATGGCAAAACGCTGCCGCTGGGATGATTGTGGGCAAGGGCTACAGACTTAGCTCTGCTTAAAATAGCCAAGTTTATTATTTTTTCGTAAGGTACGGTTGCGGCGCTAAAGTTTCCGCTGGAAATAGGAACACAGCTTAACTCTCTGCCTTTGGCGT
>NZ_NFKS01000006.1 GCF_002160515.1 Anaeromassilibacillus sp. An172
CTCTGTTTTTTCTGTTTTTCTCTATCATTTTTATCACCTGCTTCTATTTTACCACTTTTATCGAAAAAAGCCCAGCGAAAGCTGAGCTTTTTCGACAGGCTGAAGCCGTGTTTTTAAACACGGCTTTTTTGTTTGTTCTGTATCAGTAGTAGCGAAGAAGAGATACTATCTTTCCCAAAATAGTCAAGTTGTCTGTTATAATCGGTTCAAAGGCATCATTTTCCGGCTGAAGACGGAAACGACCGTCCTCTTTGAAAAATCTTTTTACAGTGGCTTCCTCGTCAATTAAAGCAACAACGATGTCGCCGTTTTCTGCGGTATTTGACTGATTTACAATTACAATGTCGCCGTCATAAATTCCGGCATTTTTCATGCTTTCTCCCACAACACGCAGAGCGAAAAGATTTCTGCCACGGCGGAAGCTTTCGCTTATAGGAATGTATGTTTCAACTTCTTCAATGGCAAGGATAGGGAGTCCGGCGGTAACTTTGCCAACGAGAGGGACTTGTGCGGTTGCTCCTATTTTGTTAATTTTAATACATCTGTTGCAGCCTTTTTCCCTTTCGATAAGACCTTTGCTTTCAAGGGTCTTGAGATGGGCGTGTACCGTGGAGGTAGAGTGCAGACCGGTAGCTTCACAAATTTCCCTTACAGAAGGAACTCTTCCTTGTGAATTGCAGGACAAAAGGTAATCGTATACAAGTTTACAACTGTTTCCTAATTGTTTCATTATCATAACCTCCAATCTTATATACATATTATAACATATACTTTTACAAAAATCAAACATTTGTTTTTCGATTTCTTGAATTTTTTGAAAAAAATTTGTGAAAAATTTTTGCTTTTTGTTTTTTTCTGATTGACAGAGGTGAAGAAATGTGATATTATCACTTTAGTTAGACGTAACTAACTAATAGAGCGGTTAATTTTTTAAATGAAATAATATATTTAGACAGTTGAGTTAGCTTAAACAAACCTAAAGGAGGAAAGATTTAATGAGTATCGTTATAGTAGGCGGAAACGAGTGTATGACATGTCAGTATGAAAATATATGTAAAAATTACGGCTGCAAGGCTAAGGTGTTTACTAAAGAAAAAGGAATGTTAAAGAAAAAATTGGGAAAACCGGACCTTATGGTGCTTTTCACCTCAACGGTGTCCCATAAAATGGCACTTTCCGCCTGTAAGGAAGCCAAAAGGTGCAACATTCCTTTGTGCAGATGCAGTGGAAGCAGTGCCTCTGCTCTTCACGATTTGCTGTGCCGCCATGTGGGAGTAAAATCATGAGTGAGATGCTTTTAATAGAACACTGTGCCCCGACCTTGGCGAGAATAAAAACCGCCAATCTTTTTAGCTGTACCTACAGTGACACAAAGACGCTGATATATTTTTTGATATATTGGAATAAAAATCTCAATCCCAAAGGTGTATATTTAAAGCTGATGAAGGCGGCGGGAAACAGGGCTTTGATTTATGTTTTCAGAAAAATGGGACTTGAAAAGGATTTAAAGGATGAACAGGCAAACCGCTATTTAAAAAAATTAGGCTATAACACGGACAGTACAGATGAGGTTCTTAATTTTCTGAAAAAAAGAATTTGCACACAGGATGATTTTCCACACGAAATAGGCTTCTTTTTGGGATATCCCCCGGAGGATGTTGTGGGGTTTATAGAAAATAACGGTAAAAATTTTAAATTCTGCGGCTGCTGGAAGGTGTACAGCGATGTAAACGAGGCGGAAAAAAGATTTCATATGTACAGAAAGTGCAAAGACGTTTACAAAAAGATTTACAACTGCGGAAAGTCGGTAAATATGCTAACTGTTCCTGTAAAAGGCTGAAAATTTCCCAAAATTTACAGGTTTTTGTTGTAAGTAAAAGTGGAATATGTTATTATCTTATTGATATGGTTTTAAAGTCATATGAAGTTTTACTTTGAAAAGGGAGATGTAAATATGCCTTATATTCAGACAAAAACAAATATTCCAATAACAGAGGAACAGGAAATTAAGCTTAAATCAGAGATGGGAAAGCTTATCGAGCTTTATCCGGGAAAAACAGAAAGCAGACTTATGCTGGGCTTTGAGGATAACTGCCGTCTTTGGTTCGGCGGTAAGAACGATACACCTATTGCCTTTGTTCAGGTTATGCTTTTCGGCAACGAGGTAAACAGAGAGGGTGCGGATAAGCTCACTTCGGCAATCTCAAAGCTTTTAAAAGACGTGCTCAATATAGAAAGCAATAAGATTTATATAAATTACAGTGCATTTGCCAACTGGGGCAGCAACGGCGCTAATTTCTGATTGAGGTAAAATTATGAAATATTTTATCGCATCGGATATACACGGCTCATCATTTTACTGTGAGAAAATGCTCAAGGCCTTTGAAATGGAAAAGGCGGATAAAATTCTTTTGCTGGGCGATATTCTCTATCACGGCCCAAGAAACGACCTGCCGAAAAATTATGCTCCAAAAGAGGTTATTGCAATGCTTAATCCTCTCAAGGATAAAATTTTCTGCGTAAGAGGAAACTGCGACACAGAGGTTGACCAGATGGTTCTTGATTTCCCGATTTTGGCGGAATACTGCCTGCTGTGTGAAAAAGGCAAAATGATTTTTGCAACCCACGGTCATAAATTCAATTTGCAGAACAAGCCAAACCTTGAAAAAGGTTCTGTGCTTCTCCACGGACACACCCACGTTCCCGCATGTGTGGAAACAGAAACCTTCACATATATTAACCCGGGTTCTGTGTCAATCCCAAAGGAAAACAGCCGCCACAGCTACATGACGCTGGAGGACGGAGTTTTTCTGTGGAAATCTTTGGAGGATGATTCCTTCGGAGAAATCGAAAAAGAATTTAGATTGTAATTGAAGTAAGAAACATAGATAGAGTTTTTCTGTCTGTGTTTCTTTGTTTTTTGGAAAGGTGATAATAATGATTAAAACTGAATACGGGTATTTTTATTCCTGCTGGGAGGGGGAATATCTTTCGGAGCTTAAATATTTTAGAAATAATGAAACGGGCAATGACTGTGAGCCTATGGATGCAAGGGAAAAAGAGCTGGAAAAACAGCTTAGGGAATATATGAACGGAGAAAGAAAAAGCTTTTCGATTCCTTTAAACCCTAACGGCACACCGTTTCAAAAAAAGGTCTGGAATGAGCTTTTGAAAATCCCTTACGGAGAGGTTAGAACCTACGGAGAAATCGCCAAGGCTGTGGGATGTCCCAAAGGAGCCAGGGCGGTGGGTTTAGCCTGCAACAAAAATCCCATAATAATATTGATACCATGTCATAGAGTGGTTGGAAAAAGCGGCAGGCTTACGGGCTATGCCTGCGGAATAGATGTAAAGGAAAAATTTCTTTCTTTGGAAAATGCAAAGCTTTAAAGAGGGTTGACAAGGATAAACTGTGATATTATAATGGTGACATAATGTCATATGACAGATTGTCGCATGATGTAGAAAAAGGGAAAGGCGGTCAATAATGATAAAGAAAACTTTTTTAAATCTTCCCACGGAAAAAAGGGACAGAATTATCCGTGAAGTAAAAAGGGAATTTGCGGATCATCCTGTGGATAAAATCTCCATAAACAGAATTATCCAAAGGGCTAAAATTTCCAGAGGCAGTTTTTATCAGTACTTTGACGATAAGATGGACTTAATAACCGTTGTCACCGGGGAATTTTCCAATCATATGTATGAAATCATTGCAAATTCAATGAAGGAAAGCGGAGAAAATGTTTTTCAGCTTCCTATTGATATGTTTAACGGAACAATGGAATTTGTACAGCGTGGAAATAATTTTGAAATTTATAAAAATCTTTTTGCCAACATCAAGGCAAACGGAGATGATTTGAGCGAGTATTTTTCCTGTCTTAGCAAGGAAAAGCTTCAGGAATTGTCTGAGATAGTGAACAGAACACAGAAAAATATGGATCAAAAGGAATCTAAAGCCTTGAGAGAAATTCTGTTTTTGGTGTTGAGAGGCGCAATATTTGACGTTTTTGCAAGAGGAAAGGATATAAAGGAAGTCGGAGAATCCCTTGAGATGAAAATAAATCTTATTAAAAAATGTGTCGGGGAGGAAAATCCTAATGGTTAAATTCAGTGTAAAAAAGCCGCTTACTGTTTTTGTGGCGGTTATTCTTGTGCTGGTTTTGGGATTTACCGCATATTTTGAGATGACGCCGGATTTGCTTCCGAACCTTGATTTTCCATATGCGGTTGTCATAACAACTTACCCGGGAGCAAGCCCGGAGCAGGTGGAAACAACTGTGACAAAGCCGCTGGAGCAATCCATGGCTACATTGGATAAGATAAAAAATATAACCTCCACATCCTCTGAAAACTATTCAATGGTTATGATGGAGTTTTCAGAAGATGCAAACATGGACAGCATAACAGTTGATATCCGTGGAAACATCGATAAGGTAAAAGGCTATTGGCCGGAGGAGGTTTCAACTCCTATACTTATGAAGATAAACCCCAATATGCTTCCGGTAACTGTTGCGGCGGTAAGCTATGAGGGCAAGGACACGGCGGAGCTTTCAAACTTTATAAACGACAGCATAATGAACAACCTTGAGGGAGTTGAGGGCGTGGCCTCGGTGAGCGCCTCGGGACTTTTGGAACAGGGCGTAAACGTGGTGATTTCTCAGGAAAAAATCGACGGCGTTAACCAAAAGATACAGGACGCCATAGAGGGAAAGTTTGACGAAGCCAGAGAAGAAATAGACAGCGCAAAAACAGAGATAGACAGCGGACTTGCTCAGGCTCAAAGCGGTCAGCAGGAGCTTGTATACAGCAAGGAACAGCTTGAACAAAAGGAGCAGGAGGCGCAGTCACAGCTTTCACAGGCGGAAAGCGAGCTGGACGCAAAAGCTCAGGAGCTTGCACAAGCCAAATTGCAGCTGATAGAGGGAATAAACCAGATTGAAAGTCAGAAAGAAAGTTTAAACGCAGTTTATTCCCAGGTATTGCAGATAGTTGAATCAAAAGATGAGCTGTTGGCTGCAAGAGAGGAGCTTGCCCAGCAACTTGAGAAGCTGGAAAGCGAGGGCTTAGGTGACAGCGAGGAAGCTGTCGAAATAAAAAATAAGATAGCGGAAATTGACAGCACCTTTGATGCGATAAACGCTATATTGGAACCGCTGGGATATTCAGTAGATACAATAGACGAGGCTGCAACATACCTTGAACAGCAGATAGAAAGTCTGAATACAGCGGAAAAGGAATTGCAGGATAAGCTTGCCCTTACAGAACAGGGGGAAGTTTCCTTACAGCAGGCACAGGATGAGCTGGAAGCTCAGAAAAACAATGTTAATTCCCAGATTCAGTCGGGAAAGAACCAGATTTCCGGAGCGGAAAGCCAGCTCAATTCAACTATTGACCAGCTTAATCAGGCGAAGAGCCAGCTTGACGCATCTTCTGCGGAAATTGATGAGCAGGAACAGCAGGCTCTTGATGGTGCAGACATAAGCGAAACAATAACAATGGATATGGTTTCCTCAATTCTCACAGCTCAGAACTTTTCAATGCCCTCGGGCTATGTAAACGATACAGAGGGAACACAGTACCTTGTGAGGGTTGGAGACGAGTTTTCCGATATAACGGAAATGGAAAATCTCCAGCTTTTCGATATGGGAATTGAGGGGCTTGACCCGATAAAGCTTTCCGATGTGGCAGATGTATTTATAACGGATAATTCCGACGAAATTTTTGCAAAGATAAACGGAGCGGACGGCGTGCTTTTGAGCTTTACAAAGCAGTCAAACTACGCCACAGCCGATGTTTCCGACAATATATCCGAAAGATTTAAGGAGCTTTCGGAGAAATATCCGGGACTTGAATTTATTTCACTTATGAGTCAGGGCGATTATATTCACCTGATTATAGACGGCGTTATAAACAATATGATATTGGGCGCAGTCTTTGCCATTATAGTGCTTTTGTTCTTCTTAAAAGACGTAAAGCCAACCTTGGTTATTGCAGTTTCAATACCTATAAGCGTGATTTTTGCCATTGTGCTTATGTATTTCAGCGGAGTTACACTTAATATGATTTCACTGTCAGGACTTGCAATAGGCGTGGGTATGCTGGTTGATAACTCGGTTGTTGTAATTGAAAATATTTACAGACTGAGAAATTTGGGAGTTCCTGCCCATGCGGCGGCTGTAAAGGGAGCAAAGGAGATGGCGGCTGCCATAACCTCTTCAACTCTCACAACGGTTTGTGTTTTCCTGCCTATTGTGTTTATACAGGGAATTACAAAACAGCTTTTTGTGGATATGGCTCTAACAATAGCCTATTCACTGCTTGCAAGCTTGATTGTGGCTTTGACACTTGTTCCGGCTTTGAGCAGTACGGCTTTAAAGAAAACAACCACAAAAGAGCACAAGTGGTTAGATAAAGCCTTAAAGGCTTACGAAAAATCAATACAGTTTACCCTGCGCCACAGAGGACTTGCACTGCTCGCCGCATTTTTGCTTTTGGTGGGAAGCACCGTGGGCGCATTGGCAAGAGGTTTCAGCTTTATGCCGGACATGAGCAGTAACCAGATTTCAATAACTGCAACTTTGCCTTATGACAGCTCCTATGAGGACACAGAGCAGACGGCGCAGGCTATTTTGGATGTTATGGAAAGCTATCCGCAGTTTGAAACAACCGCTTCAATGGCAGGAAATATGAGTTCTGTTATGGGAATGGCGGGAACTTCCGACAACACAGGAAGCGTAACAGCCTACGGAGTTTTAAAGGACGAATACGCCAAGGACAGCTCCGAGATTTCAAAAAGTCTTGAAAAGGATTTGGAAAATATAAATGCTGAAATAACAGTAAGCGGCGGTTCTTCCATGTCCTCTATGTCAACCCTTATGGGGGGAACAGGCGTTACCGTAAATATTTACGGCGACGATTTGGACACAATGAAGCAGACCGCCGAAAGCGTTGCAGAAACCCTTTCCCAGATAGAGGGAATAGGCGAGGTTGACAGCGGAACAAAGGAAACAACACCGGTTATTAAAATCACCGTTGACAAGGAAAAAGCCTCGGAAAACGGCTTGACAGTGGCTCAGGTTTACGCAGCAGTTAACGAACAGCTTAGCTGGTCAAAAACCGCAACCTCACTTAAAAACAGCGACGGTTCATCCCTGGACGTTATTGTAATTGATGAGAACAAGGAGAATACAACTTCAGATGATATTTCCAATATGACATTGACGGTTACAGGAATGGACGGAGAGGAAAAAGAAATACAGCTTGCTGAGGTTGCCTCCGTATCAGAGCAAACCTCACCTGATTCAATTTCAAGGGATAATCAGAGAAGATATGTTACAGTTACCGCAGAGGTTAAGGACGGCTATATTTTAAGTCAGGTTTCCTCAGAGGTTGAAACAAAGCTGGAAAGCTTTGAAATGCCTGCGGGCTTCTCCTATGAGATTTCCGGAGAAAACGCCTCCACCATGGAAGCTATATGGCAGGTGCTTAAAATGCTTGCCCTTGCCATTGTGTTTATCTACCTTATAATGGTTGCCCAGTTCCAGAACTTCAAGTCGCCGTTTATAGTTATGTTCACAATTCCTCTTGTGTTCACCGGAGGATTTTTGGCACTGCTCATCACCGGCAACGACGTCAGCGTTATGTCACTTTTGGGATTTGTAATGCTCAGCGGTATCATAGTAAACAACGGTATTGTGCTTATTGACTGCATAAACAGACTGCAAATCGACGAGGGCATGACAAAGAAAGAAGCTATTGTAAAGGCAGGAGTTATAAGAATGAGACCTATTCTTATGACAGCCCTTACCACAGTTTTAGGCTTGTCGGTTATGGCTTTGGGAATAGGCACAGGCTCTGAGATGATGCAGCCTGTAGCCATAGTCTGCATAGGCGGACTTATATACGCCACATTTATGACACTGTATATAGTGCCTGTAATGTACGACCTTATGAATAAAAAGCCCCCAAAAGCCGTTAAGGATGAGGACTTGGAATTTGAGATAGAAAATATTTAAAACAATAAGAACCGTGGTTCATAAATTTGAGCCACGGTTTTGTTCTGTAAAAGAATTTTTTGAAATTAGTGATAATAAAATACAACATATAATTCCATAAAAGAAAAAACCGCCACGACTATAAATAACCGTGGCGGTAAAATTATAATTTAAAAATGAAACCCAATCGAGAGCGAGCCATTCCAAAAATTAAGGAAAACGTCTCGCTCGACCTGTGCATAGGCTAATTCCAAATGTTAAGTCATGCAGGTCGGAAATAAAATACAAGGTCTCGCCCGACCTGAAACGGGAGTTAATTTTTAAATCCGCCCTTTGCAGATCGGAAATAAAAAATTAAAATTCGAGTTTTTTCTCGATGTAGGAAACGAGGTCGGAGATTGCTATTCTTTCCTGTGCCATTGTGTCTCTGTCACGTACTGTTACACAGCCGTCCTCAAGGGACTCAAAGTCATAGGTGATGCAGAATGGTGTTCCGATTTCGTCCTGTCTGCGGTAACGCTTACCGATTGAACCTGCGTCGTCGTACTCAACCATGAAGTGCTTGGAAAGCATTTCTCTTACTTCGTCTGCCTTGTCGCCAAGCTTCTTGGAAAGCGGGAGAATTGCTGCCTTGTAAGGAGCAAGTGCAGGATGGAGACGGAGAACAACTCTTGTGTCCTTTTCGTCGATTTCTTCCTCGTCGTATGCGTCGCAGAGGAATGCCAAAGCTACACGGTCAGCACCCAGAGACGGCTCAACAACGTATGGAACATAACGTGTGTTGTCTGTTGGGTCAAAGTAGTCGAGGCTCTTGCCTGAATGGTTGATGTGCTGTGTGAGGTCGTAGTCTGTTCTGTCAGCAATACCCCAAAGCTCGCCCCAACCGAATGGGAAGAGGAACTCGATGTCTGTTGTAGCCTTTGAATAGAAAGAAAGCTCTTCCTTTTCGTGGTCTCTGAGACGGATGTTCTCTTCTCTCAAACCCAGGTTCAAAAGCCAGTTCTTGCAGAAGTCCTTCCAGTAGTAGAACCACTCAAGGTCTGTGTCAGGCTTGCAGAAGAACTCAAGCTCCATCTGCTCAAACTCTCTTGTTCTGAAAGTGAAGTTTCCCGGAGTGATTTCGTTTCTGAAAGACTTACCAATCTGAGCAACACCGAATGGGATTTTCTTTCTTGTTGTTCTTGCGATGTTTGCAAAGTTTACGAAAATACCCTGAGCTGTTTCAGGTCTCAAGTAAAGCTCGTTTTTAGCGTCTTCTGTAACACCCTGGAAAGTTTTGAACATAAGGTTAAACTTTCTGATGTCTGTAAAGTTTGTGCCGCCGCAGTCAGGGCATGCGATTTTGTTTTCTTTGATGAAATCAGCCATTTGCTCCAAAGTCATGCCGTTTGGATCTGCGCCGAAGTCCTCGATGAGCTTGTCAGCACGGTGACGGGTTTTGCAGTCCTTACAGTCCATAAGAGGGTCAGAGAAACCGCCTACGTGACCGGAAGCTACCCATGTCTGAGGATTCATAAGGATAGCTGAGTCAAGTCCTACATTGTACTTGCTTTCCTGTACGAATTTCTTAAGCCATGCCTTTTTTACGTTATTTTTGAATTCAACACCGAGAGGGCCGTAGTCCCAAGTGTTGGAAAGTCCGCCGTAAATTTCAGAGCCTGAGTAAACATAGCCTCTGTTTTTGCATAAAGCAACAATTTTTTCCATAGTCTTCTTACTGTTATCCATTGCCTATTCCTCCATAAGTTATTATAACAGATGTATACCTTTTAATAGTACATTTTCATTCCCTTAATGTCAAGGAGAATTTTATATTTTTATGGAATATAGTGACGGTTTCAACGGAAAAAATATAAAAAGCACCTTGTTGTTTTATGAAAATATGTTATAATTATTATGAATACAACTATAGTATCTTTGAAATTATGAGATACATATGAGGGGGCTTTCAGATGATAATTCATGATATTTCAAGGGACCTCAACGGATGCGAGGTTTATCCGGGCGATCCTGAAACCCAGATTCGATTTCTGAAACATCTTGACAACGGGGATGAGTATACACTTTCTGTTATAGGAACTTGCTCTCATGCGGCTACCCATATAGACGCACCAAGTCATTTTTATGCAGACGGACGTACCCTTGACCAGCTTCCTCTTTCTACTTTTTACGGTAAATGTACGGTGATTACAATAAGCGGAGTTTTGACCGGCGCAGATATGGAAAAGCTTTTGCCCTACTGCAAAAATAAAATTTTGCTTCACGGACAGGGAAAGGCATATATTTCCTCAAGCGCCGCCATTGTGCTTTCTGAAAGCAATGTGAGCCTTATAGGCACTGATGCTCTTTCAATAGCTCCGGAATTTGACGAGGAAAAAACACATCTTGAGCTTGCAAAAAGCTCTATTGCTGTTTTGGAGGGTCTTGACCTTGAGGGAATTGAGGACGGAGAATATGTGCTCAGCGCATTTCCTATAAGAATTTCAAAGGTTGAAGCCGCACCGTGCAGGGCTATTCTTTTTCAGCAGGAAAAAGGATTTTAAACTGAAAACAGACGGAACTTTATTTTACGGTTATGGAAGGTGATATAATTGAAAAAAGTCATATCAATATCTGTAGCGCTGGTTATCCTGTTATCTACAGTATTTCTGTTTTCGGGATGTAACTGGGGAGGCTTGCAGGTAACCTCAAAGCTTACTATTGACGAAAATTTTAGCGGAAGCAGAACGGTTACTTTTGCTGTTCCGGAGTCTGTGTATTCGGAAAATCTTGACAGTAATATAAAAGAGGCGGCACCTGTAACTGAGGACGGCACGGTTACTTTGGGATATTCCGATTTGGAAGAGGGCGGAACAGAATATACACTCTCAATATATTTCAGCTCTCAAAGCGATTATGTTTCAAGAATGGAAAGTCTTTTGGGAAGAGATGTTTCCGTAAATCTTGCCCAGCCCGATAACATTATGGCTAAAGGTGTGAGATATACCGAAAATTTCAACACAACAGAGCTTTTGGCATGGCTGGAACCGGTGCTTGAAGAGGACGACAAGGCTTTTGGAATGTCCCTTGAATGTAAGGGTACAGTAGCAGAGATAGAGGGCTTGGAGTACGAAACAAAGCCTACAATGGATATAAACACCATTGAGGGTCAGCCTTTGCAGTCAATAAAGGTGTATACAAAAAACAATAAAGACGGAACCTACGACAGAACATTTACAATACTTATGGATTCCAACCTGTATAAAACAGTGGGAAATCAGATAAACTTCTACTTTGAAGCGGCAACCGATACGGAAATAGCAGACAGCCTCCGCTGGACAGAGGTTGATAAAAGCCAGCAGTATCAGGTTGTTTATACAGGTCTTGATATGCAGCAGCTTATAAGCGTCACCAACAGAATGTTTTCTGTAAACGATATAACAATATCCTACGGCGACACAGATAACAGCAGTACCCCGTTTATTGAGGGTCTTGCCTTTGACGAGAAAATCAATCTCAACGCCTATGTGGGAGATAAAAACGGAAATGTTCCAATAAGCTATGAATATGTTCTTCCTGAGGAAACAACCCACGGAACAGCAACTGTTTTAAATACAGGCATTTGGGAGGAACAGGGCGAATGGAGCGGCAACCTTTATTCCTTGCAGTATGAGGGAAACTGTGTTGACATATCCATAAAAGACGGTATCGAATTTCCTGTAGAGAAAATTCAGTACACACTCCAGAGAATAGGCGACGACAACTACCGCAGAGTTACCGAGATATACTATAAAAAAGATGAGGAAAGCCAGTTCTCCGGTGCGGAATACGCCTGCGATTACTTTACAAACAAGGGCGCAGACGCACAGACAAGAACGGAAGATGAATTCGAGGTTTGCAGCCTTTCAATAAAGGGTTCTGCAATAGAACTGAGCATAGCGGAAGCCCAGCTTTTCGGTGGCGGAAACTATTTCAGCCAGACCGTAAGCAATCCGGCTTTGGACATAAGGACAATGACGGAGATCAGAGATTATGTATATATAGCTCCGCTGCTTACAGAGATGAATAAGGAAATTCCTGTTTACTACACAGTATTGCCAAGCGATGATTACAAGGTAAATTATCTTACCGGAACCGACAGCGGCAATGCGGTGAAGAACGAGGACGGAAGCATGACAATCACAATAAAGAACGGTATTTCCGATATCTATGTGGTTCAGTCAACGCCTCATGTGGGAAAAATAATAATCTATATTGTCATTTCAGTTTTGATTACTGCGGCATCTCTGTATATTTTGAGAAAGCTTTATTACAAGAATAAACGTCTGGAAATTCTCGCAAAGAAAAAAGGAGAAGAGGAAAGCTCAGAGTTTATAAAGCTTTCCGACCTGTCTTCATTCCAAAAGGGTCAGAAGATACTGAAAAGCACAGGAAAGAAGATTAAAAAACAGGGAAAAGCTTTTTCCGACTCACGAAAGAAAAAACAGGAAGAGAGAATAAAGAAAAGGGATTTGGAGTTCTTTAACGACGAACTTTACGATGATGACCTTGACGACTTTTGATTTTTCTATAAAAATGTGATATTATAAGAAAAACACCGGCATATGCTCAGCAAGGCTTTATATGCCGGTGTGGTTTTTAAAATGAAAAGAGGACATTTTAAATGTATAAGATAGTTGTTTTTGATTTGGACGGAACTTTGGTAAATTCAATTACAGACCTTGCGCAAAGCGTAAACAAGGGCCTTGTAAAATGCGGACTTCCCGCTCATTCCGTGGAGGAGTACAGATATTTTGTGGGAAACGGCAGAGAGGTTATGCTGAAAAAAGCCATGGGTGAAGAAAACTACAACGACGCCAACAAAGCCGACATAGTGAGAAGTACTTTTGACACGGAGTACGCCGCCCACAGCCTTGACAATACGAAACCATATGAGGGTTGTCTCGAGCTTCTTTCAGAGCTTGACAAAATGGGTATAAAAACAGCGGTTTTGTCAAATAAGCCCGACGAGTTTGTAAGCCGTTTGGTATGCACTCTCTTTCCTAACCATAAATTTGACGCCGCATGGGGTCAGAAGAAAGAGTACAAGAGAAAGCCCAGCGGAGAGGGTCTTTGCGCAATGCTTGAAAAGCTTGGACTTGAGAAAAAAGACTGCTTCTATGTGGGCGACAGCGACGTTGATGTTTTTACGGCTCTTGACGCAGGAGTTGATATGTGCGGAGCTGAATGGGGCTTTCGTGATAAAGAGGAGCTTATAAAAGCCGGCGCAAAAATCACATGCAAAACCCCTTTGGAACTTTTGAACTTTATTAAATAAGAAAGAGGCTTTATATATGAACCCACAGGAAACAAAAAATGTTCCAAAAAGAAATTTTCAGAGGGAAATGGATAAGCTTCTGGAAAATATGAAAAATTCGGGACAGGTAAAAAAATTGTTTTTACACTGCTGCTGTGCTCCTTGCAGCAGCTATGTGCTGGAATATCTGTCAAACTATTTTCAGATAACCGCTTTCTTTTATAATCCAAATATAGATACGGACGAGGAATACTCCTACCGTCAAAGGGAATTGATAAGATTTATAAAGGAAAAAAACTTTGAAAACCCTGTTGAAATAGTCTGCGGCGATTACCGGCCGGAAAAGTTTGAAGACATAGCCAAAGGGTATGAGGACTGCAAAGAGGGCGGAGCAAGATGTATGCGTTGTTTTGACCTTCGACTCAGGGAAACCGCAAAGCTTGCAAAGGAATACAATGCGGACTTTTTTGCCACAACACTTACCGTAAGTCCCTTGAAAAATGCCCAGGCAATAAACGCAATAGGGGAGAAAATAGGAAAGGAATTTGAAATAGAGTATTTGCCCTCTGATTTCAAAAAGAAAAACGGCTACAAAAGAACAATAGAGCTTTCCAGAGAATTTGATTTGTACAGGCAAAATTTCTGTGGGTGCTCCTATTCAAAAAACCAGCAGGAAAAGATTGATTGAAAAATTTAGATTATAAAAAAAGGAAAAACACCCTTTTTAGAACGGCTAACCTTAATATAAGGTGAGCCGTTTTTATTTTTAGTTTTTGCAAATGGAATTTTGATAAGTATATTTGTTTTATATTGTTTAACCTAACAAAAAATCATACCAATTTAAGGGATTTGTAAAAAAATACAGATAATAAAATAATAAAAATAAAATTTAACGTCAAATACAACAAATTATTTGATTGATATTTGTAGAATGTGTCTATTGCAGAAAAATTGGGCTTGGTGTAATATGGTATTGAAGAAAATTATATACCGCAGTATATATAAAATCAGCAGACATTTAGAAAAGGAGTGTTTTAAAGATGAAGAAAAAGAAAATGCTTAGTGTTCTCATGTGCGGCTGTATGCTCATGGGCAGCATTGTTCCTTTGGCAGGAGCATCAGCAGCAGAAACCTATGCATATGACGGTTATGTGGATGATTCAGCGGCAACAGGAGCATCTGCCGACATACCGTCATGGGGAGCTTTGCCAAATGACGCACAGCTTAAATATCACAAGGACGGTCTTGCAGTATTCTGTCATTTCGGCCCGAACACATTCAACGGTATTGAATGGGGCGAAAACTACGGTACAAAAACACCAAATGAAATTTTTACATTTGCCCAAGACGCGGATTTTGACGCTGAAACAATTGTCAAAACAGCAAAAGAGGCCGGTGCCGACAGACTTATGATAACTGCCAAGCACCATGACGGATTCTGTATCTGGGATTCTGAGACCACAAATTATGATATTGCGGAAACAGACTACTTTAAATACCACCAGGAGCTTGATGACGGCAACGGAGATATTCTTAAAGAAATTTCCGATGCCTGCACAAAGTACAATCTCGACATGGGTCTTTATCTTTCACCTTGGGATATTCATGAGCAGAACTACGGCTGTTTTGGCGACCAAAATAATAACCCGAGTGATAACGGTGCATACACAGATTATAACGAACTGTATCAGGCACAGATAAGAGAAATCTGCACAGCCAAAAACGATGACGGAACATACAAGTACGGAAACAACAACCCGAACCGCTCAGGCGACAGATTTGTAGAGTGGTGGATGGACGGCGCAACAGGAAGCGGTGCATACTATCAGACATATGACTGGGAGGGAATTTTCTCTGCTATAAGAGAGACAAACCCGGATTGTCAGATATTCGGTACTCATAAGGCCGGACCAGAGCTTGGAAGTACAGGCGGTATCCACTGGATTGGAAACGAAGCCGGTATTGCTGCAATAGAAACATGGGCAAAGGTTAACAAGGGCGAAAGTTATGAAGATAAAGAGCTGTATCCGAGAGGCGAAGGCGGAGCTATTATCGGTAAGGCAGAGGGAAACAAGTGGAGCGTTCCTGAAGCTGACGCAAAGCTTTTGAATGCCGGATGGTTCTGGAGTCAGTCAAAGCAAAGCTCATTGCTTTCTATGGAAAAGCTTGGAAACATGTACTTTAACACAATCGGCAGAGGTGCTGTTTTGCTTCTCAACGTATCACCGAACAGCTCAGGTACTCTTGATGAGAACCAAAAAAACCGTCTTCTTGAATTCGGTCAGTCCGTAAAAGATATATTCACAACAGATTTGACAGAGGCAGATGGCGTAACAGTATATGCAGATTCAATCTATAAGAATTCCGAAACATACAAGCCTTCAAACCTTATCGACGAATACACACTCAACACTTCCGTAACAAAGGAAGAGAGAGTTTACGACGAAACCTGCTGGGCTCCTGAAGACGGTGCAAAGGAAGGCTCCGTAATTATCGACTTGGGTTCAGAACAGACCTTCGATACAATTAAAATTGAAGAATACATTCAGAAGGGCCAGAGAATTTCTGAATTTACAATCGAGTACATGAACGAAAGAGGTCAGTGGAAAGAGTTCTATTCAGGAAAGACAATCGGTTCTCAGAGCGTAACAAGACATGCTCCTGTTACAAGTTCTCAGATTAGAATTACAGTTAAGTCCGACTATGCAACACCTATCCTCAACGATGTAGGTATTTACAAAGGACCTGAAACTTTCGAGCTTGAGGCTGACGACAACATTGAATTTATAGTTGATGAAAGCGAACTCGATTACAAGTCAATTAAAGATGCTACAAGAACAGGTTCATGGCAGACTTCCGACAATACACATTACTGGTCAGCAGGAACAAATTCATCTGTAACATTTAAGTTTACAGGTACAGCTTTCTATGTAAAGGCTATTGAAGACCCGAACCACAGCTCCTTTGAAGTTGTAGTTGACGGAAAGTCAATGGGAACTGTAAATCTTAACAACTCAACAAGAATAGAAAATAAGATTGTTTACTATTCAGATGATATCGGTTATGGCGAACACACTGTAGAGCTTAAGACTCTCAATTCCAGCGGAAAGACATGTATAGACGTTTACGGAATTTACGGTCTTAACATAGAAGAGGGTATCTTCGAAGTAGGAAACCTCACATATGATATTGCAGAAACAGACACAGTTCAGCTTGAGGTTGTCCGCAAGCACGGAAGCAAGGGCGCAGCAACTGTAAACTTCAGTACAACAACAGGAAGCGCTCAGCAGAACATGAACTATGAGTACAAGGACGGAACCTTGGAATTTGCAGACGGCGAAACATCAAAGGTAATTGACGTTAAGATTTATGCCCATAAGGACACAACCTCAATGCTCAACTTCTACCTTGATATAAACACAGCAGAGGGCGCTCGTCTTGGACTTAACACAAGAGCGGTTATCAATATTCATCCGGCAGACAAAACTGCAACACTTGAATCTCTCAATGCTCTTATTGCAGAGGCAAAAGCACTTTTGGATAATCCGGCAGTTACAGAAGAAGCAAAAGCTTATTTGAACGAGAAAATCGCATTTGCTGAGAAAGCAGCAGCACAGCCTGACGCAGAACAGTCAGTTTACGGCGGTGCTACAACAGCTCTCCAGATGGCTATAGACAATGCTGGTGTTGATTCATCAGTTCTTAACCTTGCAGTTTCAGGAACAGTTGCATTTGAAGCAGAGGATGCAAAGCTTGAGCAGGCTGTAGCAGGCGACAAGAACATCCATATTGTTGAGGGTGACAATTATTCCGGCGGCAAGAAAGTTGGCTGGGTAAAAGCAGGCGACAAGATAATAATTCCTTTCTATGCAGAGGCAGCAGGCACATATACAATGGATATGTACGCTCAGTCAGGAAGAGTAGAGGGAAGCGGCTATACATCAAATAAATTTGATATTTCAGGAACAAATGTAGAAGAAACATCAGTAGAATTCTATGGTTCTGTAGATGCTCCGATTAAGAAGTATACATGTGAAATCGTAGTTACAAAGAGCGGCGCAGGCGAACTTGTTTTGACAGCAGCTGCTGACCATGATGGTCCAGATGTAGATAAGTTTGAATTTACTTGCAAGGAAATCAGTCAGGAAGGCTTGCTTGTACTTCCTACAGACGGTTCAGAGGTATCCTTTGAAGCTGAAGACGCACAGCTTGTTCCAACAGTTGAGGATAATGAGCATCTCCATACAAAGGAAAGCAGCAAAGCATCAGGCGGAGTTATGCTTGACTGGTATATGGCAGGCGATAAGGTTATAATCCCATTCTATGCTGAAAAGGCAGGCACTTACAATGTAGATATTTATGCTGAGTGCGGAAGAGTAGAGGGAACAAAAAAGCCTAACAGACTTTTGCTTACAGGAAAGAAGATTGAAGAAGATGAACTTGATTTCTATGGTTCATCTGCAACAGCACCTCAAATCGAGAAGCGTAGCTATCAGATTGTTGTAACAGAAAGCGGTATAGGCGAGTTGGTATTCACAGCAGCTGAAGGCTATGATGGTCCAAACCTTGATAAGCTTGTATTCTCTTTGGATGTACCTGTAACAGTTGATAAGACTGCTCTCGATGCAAAGATTAAAGAGGCAGAAGCTATTGAGAATGTTTACACAGCTAATAGCTTTAAGGCTCTTACAGATGCTATAGCAGCAGGTAAGGTAATATTCGATAAGGACGATGCTCAGCAGGCAGAGGTTGATAATGCTGTAACAGCTATCACAGAGGCAATCGAAGCATTGGCATACAACAGCGGTGATACAGACCACGACGGAGCATTGAGCATTAGCGATGTAACAGCTATTCAGTCACATATTGTAGATAAGGCAGTTGAAAACTTCGATGAAAAACTTGCCGATGCAAATAAGGACGGAAAAATAAATATTATCGACGCAACAACCGTACAGCTTGTAGTAAGCGGAAAGTATACTCTTGATGGCGACGGAAATATTGTACACTGATAATTAAACACTTATAATAAGGAAAAGACCGGAATTTCCGGTCTTTTCTGTTTTGTGGAAAGTATATATATTATTAGGAATGAAGTTACTTATTTTGTCACAAAGAGAAATCAAAAAATACTTACGAGGGAAATATTCGCTGTGATATAATAAATATAAAGAATTGCAGTCGCAGTGAAAGGGTAAAGTAGCGAGACGAGAGTCTTGCTGCTTTATTTTTTTGCCGCAATTCGGGTTATAATAAAGAAAAGGGGTATAATTATGCCAAAGACAAAATTTCAGAATGTGATTTTTACTATTATCATGGCGACAATCATGGTTTACGGAATGATTGTCTACAATGTAGCACTTAACACAGGGGGAGTAACAAACCAGACATTTTTATTGGCACTCCATGAAATGCCTATTATGGTTCCGGTAGCCTTTGTGCTGGAGTTTTTTGTGGTTGAAAAGCTTGCTTCACGCCTTGCGTTTTCTTTTATGCGTACAACAGACCGCCCGCAGTTTATTACATATGCGATTTCCCTTATGATAGTGTGTATTATGTGTCCTGTTATGAGTTTAATTGCAACTTTGCTTTTTAAAGAGCCGAGCTTCGGAACATGGATTCATACTTTTGGCTGTAATTTTCCTATGGCTATGTTCTGGCAAATGTTTTACTGCGGCCCACTTGTAAGACTTATTTTCCGAACAATCTTCCGCAAGCAGATAAAGGAACAGAAAAAAGAAGCTTGATTTTTTAATCCTGATATTTTTAAATATAAAATAACCGTGGTTCAAAAGAGCCACGGTTTAGTTTTTATATTAAAAAAGCATAAATAAAGATGAGCTATTCCTAAGATTTAACAAAAGGTCGTATACACCGTGTGCAAAACCAAATTTATAAACATCAGTCATGCACGTAGATATAAAAAATAACACACCACAGCAAAACTGTTGTGGTGTGTTGTAAAAAATCCGATGTGACCGCACTCAGGATTTTATAATCAGTTAGTAATTGTCATCTCTGTTTCCTTATCAAAGATGTGAATCTTGTTAACATCAAATGCAATCTTGATTGTGTCGCCAACCTTAGCAGTTGATGTAGGAGCAACTCTTGCTGTTACAGGAATGTTAGCAACGTTTACATAGAGATAAATCTCAGCACCCATAAGCTCTGTAACGTCAACAGTAGCTGTAATGCAAGCACCCTGACCTGCCTTCTGGAGGAACTCAGGATCATCATAGATGTGCTCTGGACGGATACCGAATCTAACTTCCTTGCCAACGTACTTCTCGAGGCAGCCGTTCTTATTCTTAGAAGCAGGAAGAACGATTTCGTACTTGTCGAACTTGAGAGCCAAGTCAGAACCCTTCTTAACAACAGTTGCGTCGATGAAGTTCATTTGAGGTGAACCGATAAATCCGGCAACGAACTCATTGCAAGGCATGTCATAGAGGTGTTGTGGTGTATCAACCTGCTGAATGAAGCCGTCCTTCATAACAACGATTCTTGTACCCATTGTCATAGCCTCTGTCTGGTCATGAGTAACATAGATAAATGTTGTGCCGAGTCTCTGATAAATTCTTGAAATCTCTGTACGCATCTGTGCACGGAGCTTAGCGTCCAAGTTTGAAAGAGGTTCGTCGAGAAGGAATACCTTAGGATCTCTAACGATAGCTCTACCCAAAGCAACACGCTGTCTCTGACCACCGGACAAAGCCTTTGGCTTTCTGTCGAGGTACTGAGCGATACCGAGGATCTTTGCAGCCTCTTCAACTCTTCTCTTAATTTCATCCTTAGGAATCTTTCTGAGCTTAAGACCGAATGCCATGTTCTCAAAAACTGACATATGAGGATAGAGAGCATAGTTCTGGAAAACCATTGCGATATCTCTGTCTTTAGGAGCAACGTCGTTGCAGCGAACATCGCCTATGTAAAGGTCGCCCTTGCTGATGTCTTCAAGACCAGCAACCATTCTCAAAGTTGTGGACTTACCGCAACCGGAAGGACCAACCAAAATAATAAATTCTTTATCCTCGATTTCAAGATTGAAGTCTGTAACTGCTGTTACGCCGCCGTCATAAATTTTGTAAATGTGCTGTAAAGATACATTTGCCATATTAAATAACCTCCAAATTAGTCCGGACTCTGCATTGCCGAACTTTGTGTTATTATTGTAACACTTTTAAAAAAATATTACTACCCTATTTTTAACTAAATATTTTCTTTATAATTTAGACAATATTACCACATTGTCAAAATTGTTCCATGTTTAAGTATATTTTTGTATCAAAAATGAGATTTTTCTCATGTTTATACAAAAATCTCGATTCTCCTCGTTCCAAATTATTATCTAAAACGAGATTTCCGATTGACAATCTTTCTAAAAATATCACCTTTAGACCGACAGCCAGGAACATTTTTTTCACTTGGTGGAATTTTCCTTCACAAATTTTTACAAATCCCACATTTGATTTTAACGTGCCGCCGAAATAATTTTTATACGGTTCATCCAGCGGACATTCTGTATAAAGATTAGCCGGCAAACACTGTGTTCCGTCCTCAAACACTATTCCTTTTTTGAATTGCTCTATGTGTTCTTGGGTAATAATTCCGTCTGTTTCAGCTCGGTAAAGCTTGTACACGTGCTTTTTAGGGGAAAGCATGTTGTGGGCAAAGTCGCCGTCGTCGGTTATAATCAAAAGTCCGGTGGTGTCTTTGTCCAGTCTGCCGGCAGGAAAAAGCCCACGTCTTTTCATATTTTCCGGCAAAAGGTCAATAACCGTTGGGGCGTTTTTGTCGTTGGAGGCCGACAAAACCCCTGCGGGTTTGTTCATCATTATGTAAACATATTTTTGAAAATTGAGAATCTCGCCCTGTACGGAAATTTCGTCCTTTTCCGGGTCAAACTTGCTTTCCGGCTTTTTTTCAGGTTTTCCGTTTACGGTGACGAGTCCGTTTTTTATAAGTTTTTGAACTTCTTTTCTGCTTCCCACATTCTGAGAAACAAGTATTTTGTCAAGTCTATCCATTTTAATTATCCTTTTTATGCTTTGTCACCCAAGAAATTCAGAAGCGGCTCATCAATTCCGCCTGTGTTTAAGTGGCCGCCCACCACCTTGTCCCTTATAACAATAAGAACGGCGTAATATTCCTGGCGGTTATCCGTAATAATTGGATAAATTCTCTGCTGAGCATTTTGACCCTTGTATTTTGAAAGGTCAAGTCCCTGAGATTTCTGGAGATTGTTGTACTCTTCATAAAGACTGTCAAATTTTTCGGGAATGATAATCTCACGCTGAACACAGTTTGTAAAATCCACATTCAAACCGAATTGCCTGAAAAAGGCTGTTGTTTCTTCCTTGTCGGAAACCTTCAAGCTGTATTTGCCCAGATTTTCTACCTGTGCCGTTTCAGGCTGGAACACGCCAAAAGCAAAAAATATCCAAATAATTGCAAAAAGCACGGTAAAGGAGCACAGAAATGTAACTGCGGCAAGCTTGTTCATCTTAAAAGATGCGGCAAACATATACATCACCTCTAAAAATATTCTTTGTTGATGTATATGTTTCTGAAAAGCCTTAAATGACAGATTTTATTCAGTTAAAAATTTTAAAATATCCATAGGTGTGTCGGCAAAGTTTTTTCCGCCTGATTCAACCATCAGATTTTTATTGCCGTATCCGTAATTTACGCCGATAAAATCTATTCCTGCTGCTAAAGCTCCCTTTGTATCATAAAAGGTGTCGCCAACCAGAACCATTTTATCGTTTTCGCTGAGTCCCAGCTCTTTTCTTGCGTATTCCACAATATCCTTTTTGTCCTTGCGGCTTCCGTCCAGGTTTGAACCACAGATTTTGTCGAAATAATCATATGCGCCGATTATTTTTATAACATCCTCGGCGAAAGGCTCGTACTTAGAGGTTGCAACTGCGATTTTTGCGCCGCTGTTCTTTAAAGCTGTGAGAAGCTCCTCTATGCCGTCATAAAGCTTGTTTTTGTATTTTCCAACTGTGTTGTAAATTCCACGGTAAATTTCTGTTGCATTTTCCGCTTCTTCCTTGGTCATGGAACAGAGATTCATAAGTGTGTTGATAAGAGGAGGGCCTACATAAACGCTATAGTCGCTTAAATCCGGCACAGGCTGTCCCATCTTTTTTAATGTTTCCTCAAGGGAATATCTTATTCCCGGTGCGCTTTCGCTTAATGTTCCGTCAAGGTCAAACAAAACCGCTTTATATTTTATTTTCAAGTTTTTTTCGTGTGCCATAAAAACACTTCCTTATCTTTTCCTTTTCTATATTAAAGGCATTTTCAAAGGGATATTACTGTTGTATAACAGCAAAATTTGTGATATAATACCTTGTAATGCGAGAATTTTTCTCATGCTTTAGAGATTGAGGCGGTAGATTTTTAAACAGCCGCCCACCAATAAATAATACATTATCGCTTGAAAATAATCAACCGTTTTTATGAAGGAGTAGATAAAATGAAGCTGGGTATCGTTGGTTTGCCTAACGTAGGAAAAAGCACACTTTTTAACGCTATAACAAATGCAGGCGCACAGTCTGCAAACTATCCTTTCTGCACAATAGAGCCAAACATCGGCGTTGTTGCAGTTCCGGACTCAAGACTTGACAAGCTTGCTGAAATGTACGACCCTGACAAGTACACACCTGCAACAATCGAATTTGTTGACATTGCAGGACTTGTAAAGGGCGCATCAAAGGGCGAGGGTCTTGGAAACAAGTTCCTTTCTAATATAAGAGAATGTGACGCAATAGTTCATGTTGTAAGATGCTTTGAAAATGACGACATTATCCACGTTGAAGGAAGCATCGACCCGGTTCGTGATATAGAAACAATAAACCTTGAGCTTATTCTCTCCGACGTTGAAATTATCAACCGCAGAATAGACAAGGCTCAGAAAATGACAAAAGCCGACAAGAAATATCAGGCAGAGGTTGATTTCTTCACCCGTGTACGTGACGTTCTCAACGAGGGTAAATCCGCCCGCAGTGTTGAATGTACAGAAGAGGAAAAGGAGCTTCTTTCCACAGTTGCTCTCCTCACCAACAAACCTATTATATATGCCGCAAACATGAGCGAAGAGGATTTCTCCAACGGAATAGAGAACAACGAGGGCTTGAAAAAGGTTGAAGCAATCGCCGCAGAAGAGCACGCAGCAGTTTTGCCGATCTGCGCAGAGATAGAAGCCGAAATCGTAGAGATGGACAAAGAGGAAAAAGAGATGTTCCTTGCCGACATGGGACTTGCAGAGTCCGGTTTGGACAGACTTATAAAAGAGTGCTACTCTCTCCTGGGACTTATTTCCTACCTTACCGCCGGCAAGCCTGAGGTAAGAGCATGGACAATCACAAAGGGAACAAAAGCTCCGCAGGCAGCAGGAAAAATCCACTCCGATTTCGAGCGTGGCTTCATCCGTGCCGAGGTTATAGCATTTGACGACCTTATGGCATGCGGAAGCATGACCGCCGCAAAGGAAAAAGGCCTTGTAAGAAGCGAAGGCAAAGACTACGTAATGAAAGACGGCGACATAGTCCTCTTCCGCTTCAACGTTTGATTTTTAGTTCCGCCTTGCAAAAGTCAGACTTAGAAATAAACGTCGTTTCAAGGCGGGCGAGACCTTATTTTCTATATCCACCGTGCATGACTTGTGTTTATAAATTAAGTTCTGCACACGATGGGCGAGACGTTTTGTTAAGCGACTTGGAATGACTCGCTTGCATTTGGGTTTGAATTTTAATAAGTAAAAACAACAACCGTGGTTCTTAAATTTTGAACCACGGTTATTTTTATATTTATTCTTATGTAATCATCAAATTGTAGGATTAGATAGTTCCATAAAGGAATAATAAATAAAGATAATATTTCTAAAAAGTAAAAATAAATAGCTTTTGAATTGATATGAGATAGAAAAGAGTTGTTCAAAATGATGAATTTTATGGAAAGGAAAGTTCAAATTAGCATAAAATAAAATCTTCTTTCTGAACTTTTGTGATATTTTTGTTCATTTTATATATGTCAATTATTGAGAAGGTACTGTGTTTTATACAGTTACTTTGTCTTTTTTTCCGAAAAATACGTGATGTAATGCGTGATGTATTGATTTTTAAGGGTTGAGGTGGTAATATATGATATAGTGTAAATTATGTGTAAAAAGTGTTTTGGGAAATTTTTTAAAAACTATAGGGAAATATAAATGTTTTAAGACTCGATATTATTAAATGAAATGCGAGGAAGGTAATTTGAAAAATTTGGGACAGAGAAAATTGATGCTGATGGGGATTGACCTGTTGGTATTGGTGGCAGCCTGTGTTATTTCGTATTTTATGGTTGTGTTCACCGCCCATATTCCGATGACAACGAAAGGTGTATTCTGGAACGCTTCTGTTTTTATAGTATGCAACATGCTTTCACTTGTAGCGTGGGGCACATATAATAAGGTTTGGCGTTATGCTGATATAATAGATTTAATTTATTGTGTATTCAGTGTGCTGTCGGGTACGGTTATTTCCGGAGTAATCCTGATTGTAGCACAGCAGTTAGAAACGGTAATGTACCCGATTATTGCCGGCGGCATTTCAGTTTTGGCAGTGATTGGAGCGAGATTTTTATATTTATATTTGGTTGATACGTCGGACGCACGTATGAACAAAGCGTCAAAACAACGCTCTATGATTATAGGCGGAGGACAGGCATGTCAGAGTATTTTAAGAGAAATGATGAGTATACCGGGATGTGCTTATACGCCTGTATGCGTTGTAGATGATGATAAAGAAAAGATAGGAAGAAGTATTCACGGTATCAATGTTTACGGGCCGACAGATGAGATACCAAAGCTTTGTAAAGAGCATAAAATAGAGGCTATTTTTTTCGCAATTCCATCCTGTGACAAGGAGGAAAGAAAGAGGATTTTGCATTTATGCTCTACAACAGGATGTAAGGTTAAGATACTGCCTTATATTCACAAGCTGATTTTTGAAAAAGAATTGATTTCTCAGGCACAGGATATAAGAATTGAAGACCTTTTGGGAAGAGAGCCCACACAGTTTGACAATGTGCAGGTGGAAAATCTTATAAACGACAGTGTTTGCATGGTAACAGGCGGCGGTGGCTCCATAGGTTCAGAGCTGTGCCGTCAGATAGTACAGTATAAGCCTAAAAAGCTTGTGCTTATAGACATATACGAAAATAATGCCTATAGTATTCAGCAGGAGCTTTTGAGAAAATACGGAAACACACTGCCTTTGGAAGTGCGTATTGCTTCTGTACGTGATTATGAAAAAATGGACAGACTGTTTGAGGAGTATCATCCGGATTTGGTATTCCATGCGGCGGCTCATAAGCATGTTCCTCTTATGGAGGACGACCCTGACGAGGCTGTAAAAAACAATATATTCGGTACGTTTAATGTGGCAGGCCTTGCCAATAAATATAATGTAAGGAAATTTGTTTTGGTTTCTACCGATAAGGCGGTAAACCCTACAAATGTTATGGGAGCTACAAAACGCTGCTGTGAGATGATAGTTCAGTACAATGCAGAAATTTCAAAGGGCACTGAATTTGTTGCAGTTAGATTCGGAAATGTTTTAGGCTCAAACGGTTCTGTTATTCCTTTATTTAGAAAGCAGATTGAAGAGGGCGGGCCTGTTACTGTAACTCACCCTGACATTATTCGTTATTTTATGACAATTCCTGAGGCTGTTTCACTTATTTTGCAGGCAGGAGCCATGGCAAAGGGCGGAGAAATTTTCGTGCTTGACATGGGCGAACCGGTTAAAATAACAACCCTTGCAGAAAATCTTATCCGTCTGTACGGAAAAGAGCCTTATAAGGATATAGAAATTAAATTTACCGGCCTTAGACCGGGAGAAAAGCTTTTTGAAGAGCTTTTGATGAATGAAGAAGGATTAAAGTCTACACTTAATCATAAAATTTTTATAGGAAAGCAAATACATGTAGATACGGAAGAATTTGATAAAATGCTTGAAAAACTGCACGATACAGTAGAAAAAGGCGATACACATCAGCTGCTTTGCTGTTTGCAGGCATTGGTTCCGACTTTTTCGTGTTCTCGTCTATCTGACTAAAAGATGTAATGAAAGCGGAGCGGATGAAAAGTAATTTGTTTTCGCTTACGCAAAGAAAGGACGTTTAAAAATGCTAATTCCATTTTCACCACCCGATATTACAGAAGCAGAGATTGCAGAGGTTGTCGATACCCTGAAAAGCGGCTGGATTACCACAGGACCAAAGACAAAACAGTTTGAAAAGGAGATTGCTTCCTTTTGTCACACTGAAAAAGCGGTCTGTCTGAACTCAGCTACTGCTTGTTTGGAAGGAGTGTTACATTTTCTAGGCATTGGAGCGGGAGATGAGGTTATTACAAGTGCTTACACCTATACAGCTTCAGCAAGCATTGTGTGTCATGTAGGCGCAAAACTTGTTCTTGTTGATACTGCTCCGGGTTCCTGCGAGATGGACTACGAACAGCTGGCAGAAAAAATTACGGAAAAAACAAAAGCTATTATTCCTGTTGATTTGGCAGGAGTTGTTTGCGACTATGAAAAAATATATGAAATTGTAAATGAGAAAAAAGCAATGTTCCGTCCTGCAAACAAGGTGCAGGAGGCTATGGGACGTATTGCTGTTATTGCCGACGCTTCCCATGCTTTCGGTGCAATGAGAAAGGGTAAAATGTGCGGAGAAATTGCCGACTTTACAGCTTTTTCTTTCCATGCCGTTAAAAACCTCACAACAGCAGAGGGCGGCGCAGTTACATGGAGAGAAATTCCAAACTACAGCTCCGAGGAGATCTATCGTTTCTTTATGCTTTATTCTCTTCACGGACAGACTAAGGATGCTCTTTCAAAGACAAAAGTTGGACAATGGGAGTATGATATCCTTTTGCCTGGATATAAATGTAATATGACAGATATTATGGCGGCTATTGGTTTGGCACAGCTGAGAAGATATCCGTCAATGCTTGAAAGAAGAAAACATATCGTTTCTATGTATAACAAGGCACTTGAAAATATGCCGGTTAGAGTACTTAATCACTATGATGATGACCATCAATCCAGCGGACATCTGTATTTGGTTTATATGCTTGGCAAGAGTGCAGAGGAAAGAAACCTCATTATTGAAAAGATGGCTGAAAAAGACATTGCAACAAACGTACATTATAAGCCGTTGCCTTTGCTTACAGCTTATAAGAATCTTGGATTTAAGATTGAAGATTATCCAAATGCTTATGATTTGTATAAATGCGAGATTACTTTGCCGCTTCATACAAAATTGACAGACGAACAGGCAGAACGTGTAATAAATACATTTGCAGGCGTGCTCAAGGAGTCGAATAAATGATTATGAAAAAATGGGACAAGCTTCCCGATGTTATGAAAACTGATGAGGTAAAACCGTATTATCTTGCATTGAAGAGGAAAACGGCAAGTCTGATAATCAAAAGAGTGTTTGATATTATAGTTTCTCTTATTCTTTTGATTTTGCTGTCACCGGTGTTTCTTGTAATAAGTATCATGATAAAAACCGACTCAAAGGGGCCGGTCATGTTCAGACAGGTTCGTGTAACCCAGTACGGAAAGACATTCCGTATATTTAAGTTCCGTACAATGGTTACAGATGCGGAAAAGCTTGGCACACAGGTAACAGTTGACAACGACAGCCGTATTACAAAAACAGGAAACCGTCTGCGCAAATGCCGCTTAGATGAAATACCTCAGCTTTTGAATATTTTAAAGGGTGAAATGTCATTTGTAGGAACACGCCCTGAGGTTGAAAAGTACGTAAACTGCTATACTCCGGAAATGATGGCTACATTGCTTTTGCCTGCCGGTGTTACATCAACTGCAAGCATTGCTTACAAGGACGAAGACCGTCTTTTAAAGGACGCTGTTTCCCCGGACGATGTTTATGTTAAGCAAATCCTGCCGGAAAAAATGAAGTATAATCTTGAGTATTTGAAAAATTTCGGATTTTTCTATGATATTCGTGTTATGATTCGAACTGTGACAGCGGTAGCAGAATAAGCACGGTAGGAGATATATGGAGGAAGATCATATGGGAAGAGATGAGAAGTTCCTGCAAACAAAAGAGCCGATTTCCGTTTTAATGTCTGTTTATATAAAAGAAAAGCCCGAATATCTGCGTGAATGTTTTGAAAGTCTTTTGAAACAGACAGTACAGGCAGATGAATGGGTTGTTGTAGAGGACGGACCGCTGACAGATGAGCTGTACAGCGTGCTGGACGAATATGAAAAAAAGTATGAAAACCTTATAAAGAGAGTCCCTCTTTCTGAAAATATAGGTCTTGGACTTGCATTGAAAGAGGGCGTGGTAAATTGCAGCAACGAGATAATTGCCAGAATGGACACAGACGATATCTGTGTCCCCGAGAGATTTGAAAAGCAGCTGAGGGAGTTTCAGCAGGACAAGGATCTTGATATCTGCGGAAGCTATATTATCGAATTTGAAGGGGATGTAACCAATGTTCTGTCGGAAAGAAAGGTTCCCCTTACAAACGAAGAGATTATAGCTTACCAAAAAAGAAGAAGCGCATATAACCATATGACGGTAATGTTTAAAAAGAGTTCCGTGCTTAAAGCCGGAAATTATGAACATGCGCCGCTTATGGAGGACGACATGCTGTGGACACGCATGATACTTTCCGGCGCAAAGGGAAAAAACATTGCAGAGCCTTTGGTGTATGCCCGCACAGGCTTGGCGATGATTGAACGAAGAGGCGGATACGCATATTTTAAAAAGTATAAAGCCAGCAGAAAAAAAGTGTATAAGCTTGGACTTGCCTCTTACGGAGATTATATGTACACATTGGGTGTACAGTTTGTAGTTGCTTTAATGCCGAAAAAAATCAGAAAATGGATATTTATTAAGCTTCTGAGAAAACAACAGGACTGATTAAAAGTCAGTAATTGAAAGAGTTGTTTAAACAATTAAATTTCTGCATTGTTTTTGAAAGGAGTTGATTACTTTGGAACGAACAAGAAATTCCGCAATCAATGCGGTGGCCGCAACTGTTGCGCAGACTATAAATATAGTAATTACATTTGTTTCAAGAAGAATTTTTTTGATGATGCTTGGCGAAACACTGCTGGGTATCAACAGCTTATTTACGCAAATTTTGTCGATGATGTCTTTGGTGGAGCTGGGAATCGGTCCTGCCATTGTTTACAGTCTTTACAAACCTCTTGCAGAAAACGACCGAGAGCAGATCGGCGCAATTATGCGATTGTACAAGAAAATCTACACAATACTGGGATTTGTAATTTTGGGAATCGGATTGTGTCTGACGCCCTTTATTAAAAGCTTTATAACAGGTGATATTTCCAGTGTGGAAAATATCTATCTTATATTCTTCTTGTTTGTTTTGAATTCATCTTTTTCATATTTTAATTCATACAAACAAAATCTGATTATTGCAGATCAGAAAAAATACATCACGATTATTTATCACTACGGCTTGTATGTGGCTATGAACGTACTGCAAATTGCCGTTTTGGTTGCTACAAAGAACTTTATTCTGTACTTAGTTATTCAGATTATATTTACATTACTGGAAAACGTACTGCTTTCCATAAAAACCAAGAAAATGTATCCGTATCTCAAGGAATACAAGGACTGCAAGATAGACGAAGGCATTATGAAGAATATGAAGCGCAATGTTAAAGCTCTTGTTTTTCATAAGGTAGGCGGTGTGTGTGTTTCTTCAACGGACTCATTGATTATTTCCAAGTTTATCGGAATTGTAACGGTTGGTATGTATACAAACTATGTGTATGTAACCAACGCATTTTCAACCCTTATCACACAGCTGTTTTCCTCCATAACCTCAAGTGTGGGAAACTTCAACGCACAGTCCACCCAGGAAGAGTCCTTTGAAGTATTCAAAAAGGTTTACTATTTCAACTTCCTGCTTATGGGTGTAATTTCCGTGTGCGTGTACTGTTTGATAAGCGACTTTATCGCCGTTGTATTCGGTGAAAACATGCTGTTGAGCCAGCTTGTTGTTACATTGCTGGTTTTGAAATTTTACATGACAGGTATGCGTTCTTCTTTGCTGACATTTAAAGAAGCAATGGGTATTTATCACGAGGACCGTTTCCGCCCGTTGGCTGAGGGACTTGTAAATCTGGTGGTTTCCATTATTTTAGCCCCGCATCTTGAGCTTGTGGGCGTTTTGATAGGCACTATATGCAGCCATCTTTTTGTAAATATGTGGATTGAACCTTTGGTATTGTACCGAAACGGTTTCGGAAGAAAAACCGCCAGCTATTTCATTTCCTACACAGTTTATCTTTTGAGCCTTGTGGGCGTATGCGCAGTGACAATGCTTTTAAGCTCCTGGATAGCTGTTACATCATTCTGGATGCTTATTGTCAAGGCAGTGGTTGTAGGTGTGGTTTCCCTTACGCTGATTATAATTGTTTCCCTTATTTTAAATAAGAAAGAGTTCCTTTATTATTTAGATTTGTTTAAGAAGATTATAAAAAGGAGAGCGTTATGAGTAGGAAAAAGCTTGCCGTTGTGATCAACGATATCACCACAATGGGCGGAGTTCAGAAAATTTGCAGTGTTTTGTGCAGTGAATTTGTCCGCATGTATGATGTTACAATAGTAAGTCTGGGAAAGACAAACCAGTCTTTTTATTATGATTTTCCAAATGATATTAAGGTAATATATACAATAAGAGAAAGTGTTAGAATCCGCCAGCTTTTGGCGGATTCCCGCAAAAACCTTAGAAAGGTTTTGAAAAAGAATAAGTACGACTGTGTATTGTCTTTGGGAGTGATTGCAGGCTTCATAACATCACTTGCCAACATCGGAATAGGCAGATACCATGTGTTTGCAGACCATGGCGCCCTTTGCAACCAGCTTGATGATAAAAAGGCGACTTTTTTCAGAAAGGTTACCGCAAAATGCGCCGACCGCATAGTATCTCTTACAAAAACCACAGAGAACGACTATCACAAGATTTTCAAGACCCCTAAGGATAAGCTTTTAACCATACCAAACCCTATAGAGGATAGTTTCCTTAATAGGGATATCCCGTACAATCCCCAAAACGGTACGGTGCTTTCCGTAACACGTTTTTCGGAGGAAAAGGGAATTGATTTGCTTTTAAAGATAGCAAAAAAGGCTGTGTCCATTGAACCTGACCTTAAATGGAAGGTTTACGGGGACGGGCCGGAATTTGATTTTTACAAAGAACAGATAGAAAAAGAAAATTTAGATAAAAATATTTTGCTTATGGGTTCAGCTACGGACTTGAAGCCGGTTTATGAGGACGCAGCGGTTTTTGCTCTCACCTCATACCGTGAGGGATTGCCTGTAGTTTTGCTGGAGTCATTGGCAAAATGTCTGCCTATGATTAGCTTCGATGTAAAAACAGGGGCTAACGAGATAATTGCAAACGGTGAAAACGGTTTGCTTGTCCCCTGCTATGACACCGAGCTTTTTGCCGTTAAAATGGTGGATTTACTGAGAGATTCAAAGCGTTTGGAAGAGATGTCCTTAAATTGCAGGGAATATCAGTCAAAATTTTTGCTTTGCCATGTTGTAGAAATGTGGGACGATGTAATCAGCAGAGGTGGAAAATGAAAATCAGTATTGTAATGCCGGTTTATAACGTCAGCGAATATCTGCCTAAAGCCATTGACTCAGTTTTAAAGCAGACCTTTAAGGACTTTGAACTGCTGTTGATTGATGACGGCTCTAAAGACGATTCAGGCAAAATATGCGATGAATACGCAAAAAAAGATTCAAGAATAACCGTATTCCACAAGGAAAACGGCGGACTTAGTTCCGCAAGAAACTACGGTATAGAACACGCAAAGGCGGAGTTTATAGGATTTATAGACAGCGATGACTTTATCAGCGAAAATATGTATGAGCGACTTTATGATGCGATTACTTCAAATTCAGCCGATATGTCAATGTGCAGAGTGCTGGACTGTTACGGCGGGGTTATTCCAAAGTTTGAATCTTCCGACAAGGTGGAGGTTTACACAAGGGAAGAGGCAATGAAGGAAATTTTGATTGCCGAAAAAGCCAGCGTATGGGCTGTAAATAAGCTCTATAAAAAGAGCCTGTTTGATAATGTGCGCTATCCTGTGGGGAAAATAACAGAGGATGGATTTGTTATTTTGGACCTGCTTTCACAGTGCAGCCGTGTTGTCCTTGTAAATGATGCGGTTTATTATTATATTCACAGGGAAAACAGTATCACCACCACAAAATTCAGCGCTAAAAATTATAACACCATAGAGGCTTGGGAGAGAAACTATGAGATTGTAAAGGAAAACTTCCCTTCCGTTGAATACGAAGCTAAAATGCGTGTTATCTGGGCGTATTTTAATGTTCTTGATAAGATGATTGATTTGAGTGATCCCGAGGACATAAAAAAGCGCCGTGAGATTATAAAATATCTACGCAGTAATTTTTCTTTTATTATGAAATGTCCGTATTTCCATAAAAGCAGAAAGCTTTCAGCTGTGGTTCTTATGGTCAGCGGCGGACTTTACAGAAAGCTTATTGCTTTTAAATAAGAAGTAAACCGATAGAGAAATGAGGTTAAATATGGGTCAGGAAGTAAATCAGGAGCTTAAACAGTTACAGGAACAGCTTGCTGATGTATTGGAACAGATGATTGCTGTATGCAAACGCCATAATATAGATTACTACATGGCATGGGGCAGCTGTCTTGGTGCAGTTCGTCACAATAATTTTATTCCCTGGGACGACGATATTGATGTTTACATCCCTTATTCACAGCTTGATAAGTTTAAAGAATACTGTTTAAAGGAGCTGCCAAAGGATTATTTTTATCAGGATATGGAAACAGATCCCAATTATTTTTTGGTATATCCTAAGGTGAGAAAGACGTCCACAACCTCCATGAATAAAAAGGACAGCGACATTCCTATGAACTGGGGAATAGGAATTGATATTTTCCCGCTCTTTGATGCACAGCTGCCTGAAAAAACAGAAAAAATCCAGAAAAGAGTTACCCTTTTAAGAAGAATG
The DNA here is from genome assembly GCF_002160515.1 of Anaeromassilibacillus sp. An172. Taxonomy (GTDB): domain Bacteria; phylum Bacillota; class Clostridia; order Oscillospirales; family Acutalibacteraceae; genus Limousia; species Limousia pullorum. The sequence continues at coordinate 33,352 of NZ_NFKS01000006.1, forward strand.
GGATATTTGCCCTACTATGCAATAAAAAAGGAGGGCATCTATCAAAAGGTGATGGCTGTTTTCTATGGTATAGCAGGAAGAAAGAGAAAAAACCGCTGGTGCAAAAAGCTTTTGGACAGCTTTCAGACCACAGGCGATTATTATATGGATATGGAGGGGGACAAGGTTATGTTTCATCCCAAGGAGTGGTTTACTCCCGGATGTGAAAAGCCTTTCGGTTCTCTTACCGTAAAAGTTATGAACGGTTATGACGGATATCTGACGAATGTATACGGCAGTGATTATATGGTTGTGCCGAAAAAAGGCTCTGCCGCTTACTATTCACACGATGGCGTCATTATTGACTGTGAGAAATCATACAAAAATTATTTGACACAGAAGGAATGATTTATTTGAAGAAAATCTCTTTATTGTTAGCTTTTACAATGATTTTATTCTGTTTCACGGGCTGTCAGAGCCAGGAAAACACATCCTTAAAACGTGAAAGACAAAAGCCAAAAGCCGCAAGCGTTGCTTTTTCTTCCGCTATTGAGGAGACAGAGGACGGAGTAAACGTTGTATATCTCGGTGTTGGTGTTGATAAGGACGGTAAGATTACCTATCTTTCAATCAACCTCAATGAATTTAAGGGCGATGATACAAATGTCATGTCCGTAAAGGAGCAGGGAGAGTCCTATGGCTTGTGCTATGAGGGCTATAAGGGCGACTGGAGAGACCAGATGGAGGCCTTTGAGGATTACGCAATAGGAAAGTCCATGACAATAGACCAGCTTCTTGAAACAGAGCTGGATGAAAACGGTGTTCCCGTTGAGGACAGCGACCTGTTTGCCGCATGTGAGATTGACCTGCACCTTGCAATGGAAGCACTTGAAAGTGCAAAGGATAAAATGCATAAGATGGACACATACAGCCCTGTAATTTCTCAGTATGTATACCGTACAGAGGACGGCTTCGAGCTGAGCATTATGCTGAATACCAAGGACCAGTATGAGAAAATAAAATATGTTGAAATAGAGCAGTATGATATAATCGGACATGAAGCTATAAGAAAAAATGAGGAAGAGATTGAAAAGCTTGAAGATGGAATTTTAGGACTTACAAACTACGAAGTCTGCCATCTTGAAACCTATGACGCAGGCGATGGAATACACAATTCACTTCCTATGGAAAACAGCTTCTTGGGAGATATTTCAATAAATATAGGTTTCTTAAAAGAGATGTATAGAAAAATATAGGTGGATAACATATGGACAAACTGAATTTAAAAAAATATTTTTCAAAGTCCGGTGTGATATTCTCAGCTGTATATCTGATACTTTTAGGCACATATTGGTATTTTTCAACTACAGATTTATACAATGTATTGCTTTGCAATTTGCTTTTGATTTTTGCGTGCAATATAGTTTACGGAGCAGTAAATTACAAAAAGAGAGTGATGTTCCTCTTATTTAATGTAATGATTTTTATGTTTCTGCTTTCAAGACCCACTATTTACATGCTAAGACAATCTGCATGGTACAATATATTCGGGCCTACCACAAATATAACAGCCTTAAACTGTATTTTGTTCAGTATGGTTGCATTGCTTTTGGGAACTGTAGCTGCCGAAAAATTATTTCCACGTTTACGCCGAAAAGAGAAAAAAGCAAGAAAGAAGCTTCCTAAGATAGACTTAAAGGTTATGGGTATTATAACCTTTGTGGTTATGGTTGGCTGTTTGCTCTGTTTTGGTATAAAAGAGCTGGACGCCCTGCTGTTTATGAGAGGAAAAGCCTATGAGGCGTATTATTCTGAATATCAGCCGAGAGTTCCTTATATAATCAATCTGGTTGCCGGATTTTACGATTTCAGCGTGTTTGCATTTTTGGCTACAAAACCAAACAAGAAGATAAGCTATGTGGTTTTGGGAGCATATGTGCTGTCCGGTATTCCGATGCTTATTATCGGACTTAGAAATCCGTTTATGCTGAAAGCAGTTTTTGCCTTTGTGTACTTTGTAATACGCAACAGAGAGCGTCTGCCAAAGGGCAAAAAGTGGATTGGAAAGATTGAAAAAGCTATGATAATAATCGCCATTCCTGTGGTTATTTTGGGAATGGGTGTTATGAATTACCTGCGTTCCGGAGAGGCTGTTGACTTAAACCCCTCAGAAATTGCAGTAGACTTTTTGTTTAAACAGGGTACAACCTACGACACTGTGCTTCAGGGAATAGCCTATGAGGACTGGATTCCCGGCGAGCCGAGATACTTTTCTTTCGGCCCTCTTTACGATAATTATGTATACGGCAAACTGGGCAACATTGTTTTGGGAACAGACCCGGACTATATTGGTTCAGGCAACTGCTTTAGAAGTGCCTATAACAGTCACAGCTTTGCCCACGCCATATCCTATGTGGTTCAGGGAAGCAGTTACCTTGCCGGAGAAGGAAGAGGAACATCCTATGTGGTGGAAAATTATGTGGACTTCGGATATGTCGGAGTGTTTATAATAAGCTTCCTATTAGGTATGTTTATAGCCTTCCTATGGAATTTATTCGGGCGTTTTTGGCTTTTGAATACCGTCATACTTGGAGTTTTTGCAAGCCTGCCTCTAATGCCCAGAGAAACAACGCTGTACGCCTTTATGGATGTGCTGGATTACCATTTCTTTGTGTTTATAATCGGCATTGTGGTGTTGTACGGCGCAGTTATGCTTTTAAAAAATAAATTAAAAAAACAGACGGACTGAAAATCATAAATAACGAATAGGGTATTAAATAAAAAAGCAGAAGCCTTGCGGTTTACCTGTAGGGCTTTTACAGGAGGAGAACTGAAATGGGCGAGATTTCTTTACGTGAGCTTCAAAACAAAAGCCTTGAAATCGCTTTGTATTTTAAGGATTTTTGCAACGAGCACGGTCTTTTGTTTTACATGTGCGGAGGATGCTGTATAGGTTCCCTGCGCCATAAGGGTTTTATTCCGTGGGACGACGACGTGGATGTTTTCATGCCGAGAGATGATTATGAAAAGCTCAAGGAGCTTTGGCCCAAATACGCAAATACGGAAAAATATGCCTGCGTTTATGCGGACAAGAACCGTGTTGACGGAAACCTGTTTGTAACAATCCGTGACAATGAAACTACAGCCATTAAGCCCTATCAGGTGGACATGGATATAAGCCACGGCGTTGCGCTGGATGTGCTTCCCCTTGACGGATGGCCTGACGGAAAAATGAAAAGAAAAATGCAGGTGTTCTGGGCTCTTGTTTATTCTCTTTACTGCGCACAGACAGTGCCTGTAAATCACGGAAAGGCTGTTTCAGTTGCAGGTAAAATTGCTTTGATGCTTGTGCCTTCCAAAAAGCTGCGCTACAAGCTTTGGAAGCTTGCGGAACGCAAAATGACAAAATACCCTATAAAGGAATGTAATTACATTACAGAGCTTTGTTCAGGCCCTTATTACATGAAAAAACAATATCCCCGTGAAGCTTTTGACAAGGCAATTTGGGTTGACTTTGAGAATGTGAAAATGCCTATTCCTCAGGGTTACGACGTGTACCTGAGAACCGCTTTCGGCGATTATATGAAATTGCCTCCAAAGGAAAAGCAGAAGCCTCACCACGATGCGATTTTTATTGATTTGAATAACTCCTATAAAAAATATAAAGGTGTTTACTATTTAAAGAGAAAGGATGGATAATATATGATATTCGGAGCAATCCTTGCCGGCGGCGTTGGAAGCCGTATGAAAATTGCCGACAGACCAAAGCAGTTTTTGCCTTTGGGTGAAAAACCTATTCTCATTCACACACTTGAAAAATTCCTGCTGTGCAGCCGTTTTGAGAAGATTTATATAGGCGTTCATGAAAAATGGGTGCTGTACGCAAAGGACCTTATAAAGAAATATATTTCCGAGCCTGAGCGTGTTGAGATTGTTGAGGGCGGAAAAGACAGAAACCTGACAATCATGAGCATTATAGACGGAATTGAAAGAGATTACGGAGCAAGCGACGACCATATCATCGTTACTCACGACTCAGTTCGTCCGTTTGTAAGTATCCGTATTATTGAAGAAAATATCGATGCTGCGCTGAAGTACGGTGCATGCGATACGGTTATTCCTGCAACAGATACTATTGTTCGTTCTGATGACGGAAAGTTTATCACAGAAATTCCTGAACGCAGACTTATGTATCAGGGACAGACTCCGCAGAGCTTTAATATGTCCCTGCTTAAAAACACATATAACTCCCTTTCCGATGAGCAAAAGGCAATTTTGACGGATGCCTGCAAGATTTTGGTTGTTGCAAATATTCCTGTAAGCCTTGTTCAGGGAGATGTTGCAAATATGAAGATTACTGCCATAGAGGATTACCGTGTTGCCGAAGCAATGGCAGGAGGGGAAAAGCGTGATTAATTCTATTTATCAGCTTGTAAGTCCTCACGTATTTTCAGTAAAATACCAGCAGATTGCAACAGAGGAAGAAAAGGTTATAGTTCGTCCCGAGTATATGGCAATATGCCATGCCGACCAGAGATATTACAGAGGACTTAGAAATGCCCGTGACTTGGCAAAGAAGCTTCCAATGGCTTTGATACACGAGTGCGCCGGCGTTGTAATAAAGGACAACAGCAACACTTTTAACGTGGGACAGAGGGTTGTTTTAATCCCAAATGTTCCCGGAGATTCCATAAAGGGAATTTATGAAAACTATGCGCCAAACAGCGGATTTTTGTCCAGCGGAAAAGACGGCTTTATGCGTGAGCTTGTGGCAATAGATCCCGACAGAGTTGTGGCATACGATAAAATTTCACCTACAACAGCCGCCATTACGGAATTTATAAGTGTGGCTATGCACGCTGTTGCACGTTTTGAAGCTTTGGCACATGAGTACAGAGATGATATAGTTGTATTTGGCGACGGAAGCCTGGCATTTGTGGTTTCTTTGGTTTTGAAAAACGCATTTCCAAAGTCAAAGATTACAGTTGTGGGTATGACTCCTAAAAAGCTTGATTTGTTCGGTTTTGTTGACAACACCTACCTTGCAAACGAGCTTCCGGAAAATTACCGCTGTGACCACGCCTTTGAGTGCTGCGGAGGAGAGGGCAGTCAGTCCGCTATCTCCGATATAATCGCCCATATCCGCCCACAGGGTTCAATTATCCTTATGGGAGTAAGCGAAAACCCGGTTCCTATTTTTACCAGAATGGTGCTTGAAAAGGGACTTACCATTGTTGGCAGCAGCCGCTCCGGCAGAGTGGATTTTGAAAGGGCAATAGCCATGATGTCTGACAAGGATATACAGACAAGACTTTCTTCCATTATTCAGGAGGACGAGGCTGTATGCACTATTAAAGACATACACAGAGTTTTTGAAACAGATTTGACAACACCTTTTAAAACAGTGTTTAAATGGAATATATAAAATAAAGCCGCTGTGAGAATTTAACTCACAGCGGCTTTAATATTGGGTTTATATGAATTTATTAAGCAGCTTTTCCGTCGTTTGCCTCAGCCTCAAAGAAAGCCTCGCTGTTTGCAGGTTTTTTTGAAAGAAGTGTTCCGATAACACAGAAGATAAGTGAAGCAATCATTGCGGCTATTCCGCAGGCGGCTGACATTCCTGAGTCAAGACCTACAGCCTTTGAAATTATGGTCAAAACTATTGCCACAATCAAACCGCCTATCATGCCGCACCATGCGCCTGTTTTGTTCATTCTCTTCCAGTAAAGTCCCAGTATGTACGGTGCAAGGAATGAACCTGAAATACATCCCCATGAGAATGACATAAGCAAAAGTATGGGCGACTGCTGTACAGCTATCAGATAAGAGAAGAAAATAAATACAAGGCAAAGAACTCGTGTAAGCACAAGGGCTTTTTCTCTGCTCATTTTTGGGAAAATAACAGATGAGATAATGTCCATGGTTATTGAAGAGCAGGAGGTGAGTGTAATTCCCGAAAGTGTGGAAACAGATGCGGAAAGCACCAAAATAAGCACGATACCCAGCAAAACTGTTGGAAGTGACTGAACCAAAATCTGAGGAACAATCAAGTCGTGATTTCCTGAGGGAACTTCCTCGAAGAAAAGTCTTGAAAGAGAGCCAACGAAGTATGCGCCCACTGAAATTACAAGGCAAAATGCTGTTGAAACGATAGTTCCTGTTTTAATGGACTTTTTGTCTGCAATACCGTAGAATTTGTGAACCATCTGAGGCATTCCCCATGTTCCGAAGCTTGTAAGCATAATAAGACCGATAAGTCCTATCCAGAAGCTTGGAGTTGTGGCGTCCATTCCCGCCTCGTCCATTTTTTCAAGGAGATTTGGAATACCCTCTGTTATTCCTCCCACCTGCTGAGAATTCATTATAAAGAAAATCATGGCGACAATTCCGCCTACCATAACTATGCCCTGGACAAAATCGGCGGTGAGGGAAGCAAGGTATCCTCCCAAAACCAGGTATACTGCGGCGACTATGGCGATAACAGCCATTGCGGTCTGATAGTTTATGCCCAGCACGTTTTCGCACAGGTAACTGAGTCCCGAGTAAACGGAGGCAGAGTATGGGGTCATAAATATGAATATGATAACAGCGGCGTAAACCTTCATGGCTTTGCTGTTGTAGCGTTTTTCAAAAAGCTGAGGCATAGTTTTTATTTTCATTCTGCGTGTTACCGAGCGTGTGCGCTCTGCAAGAAGCTTCCACGCCAGCCATGCGCCGAAAATTGCATTGCCAAGTCCTATGAGAACTGCCCAGAGTCCGTAATCCCAACCGGATTTTCCTGCATAACCTATGAAAAGAACAGCGGAAAAATATGTTGTTCCATAAGCGAATGCGGATTTCCAAGGCCCCGCTTCTCTTTTTCCGACAATAAAGGAAGTGAGGTTTTTAACTTTTCGTGCGCTCATTATGCCTATAAAAGCCATAACAGCGATGTAGATACCCAGAATTAACCAGATTACCCAATCCATAAAATCGTCCCCTTTTCTTTTAAGTGTATACTATATCCGGTAGGTTTATCGATTAAAAGCTTTAAACCGATAAAGTAATGGTGGTATTTTAGCATTATTTCACCTGTTTGTCAAGGGATAACTGCATATTTTTCATAAAAAACGAGAAAAAGAGAGAAAAACTGTAAATGATATTAAAAGGAACGGGATATAGGTAAAATAAATGAAAGAAAAATACAAAAAAGGCTTGACAATTATAGATAAAAAAGGTATAATATCACACGTACCGATTTTCGGGAGATAAATAGGGGTATAGCTCAGTTGGTAGAGCAGCGGTCTCCAAAACCGCGTGCCGAGGGTTCAAGTCCTTCTGCCCCTGCCAAAAACAAAAGCCATTCGTATAAACGGATGGCTTTTTATTTTATATACTCTAAAAATAGAACAGCAGAAGGACTTGAAAGGGCGTTAAGAAAACAGTCCAGTGGACTGTTTTTAGCCCGTAGCGTTTATGGGAGATTTCCAGAAAACGTGAACCATTTTGACGATATGAGGTTAATTTAAAAATAAAACGTATTCTGCCCCTGCCAAAAATAAAGTCATTCGTATAAACGGATGGCTTTTTCTTTATATATCCTAAAAATAGAACAGCAGAAGGACTTGAAAGGGCGTTAAGAAAACAGTCCGAGCAAGGTGATTTAAAAAAAGAGGGTTCAATCCGCCGGAACAATGAAGTTTTGTAAAAATATAAGTCTTGTCCGGCGGAAACAAAAGATTTAGCCCGTAGCGTTTATGGGAGATTTCCAGAAAACGTGAACCATTTTGACGATATGAGGTTAATTTAAAAATAAAACGTATTCTGCCCCTGCCAAAATCAAAACCATTCGCAAAAGCGAGTGGTTTTTTCTTTTTCTGTATAAAAAACAAAAGCCGTCCGTTGTTACGAATGGCTTTTTTGTAAGATGTAAAATTAAAGAAAAAAGTTTTTATTAGGTGGATGATTGTTTTCTGATTTCTAATATTTCCTTGTTAAATTTTTCTAAAAATTCTTCTGAGTTAATCCAGTCAAAATCAAAGCCCGATAAATCATATAACGCCCTTGCGCAGATATACTCGTACATTCCGCTGTCCTCGCTTTTATAAATAATAAGATATAGCGGCTTCATGGCGATATCACCCATACCGACAACTTTTTTATAACGCTCTTTTTCAAATACTCTTGTAAATCCCTCGGTAAACATAATTTCCGGATTTTGCTGTTCTTCTTCTATCACTTCATCGCATAGGGCTTGAAGTTCTGCGGCTATTGTTTCTAAGGTTTCGGTGTCGATATTTTGCATTAGTAATTCTTCGTTGACTCCGTTCTCTGTAATTTCAGGCCATTCTGTTGAGGTTTCTGTGTTGATAGATGCAGACAGGTCATTGCTTTCAGAAGAAGATTGAGTGCTTACTGTATTGTCTGTTTCCTGATTGCAGCCGGAAAACACTAATAATATGCTTAATAAAAATATAGCCGTTATTTTTTTCATTTTAATATTTCTCCAAAGCTTAGATAAACTGATTTACTTTGTATTTTTGCCGTTGCTTTAATTTTAATTACAATGATTTATTTTGTCAATGAATTAAATTATATTAAAAAATATACTGTAGTTTTGGTTTGTTAGTTAATAGCGTTTCCGTAAACAGATTTTGTGAATAATCTCATAAAAGAATGATTAAAGATATCATGGTATCATTTTTTATATTTATCTAAAAAATAAAGAAAATCGTTGTATGTGAAAAAATCCTCTGTTTGTATTTTGTAATCATTGCAGCAGAATGTGCTTTTTCTCAGGCGGTTTTGTCTTTCTTTTTCTATATCTGCGGTGTAGCGGCATACATCCCCGCAGTTTTTGATTGTCACTTCCTTTGTGCAGAAAATTTCATCCGGATAATTTCCGTAGGGACAAAAATTTCCGTGGCGGCAGGTTACACAGCATTTTATGTAAACGCCCTTTGGAAGCTGGTTTTGCATTTCTGCAAAAAGCTCGTCAAAATTATAATATCTTTTTTGTGAAAAGTAGTTTTTACCGTCAAACGCAAATGAAAGACAGGGTTCTAAGTCCTCGGAATATCTGCCATCGTATTGAACAGTTGCCTCCACTGTTTTTTCACCTTCTTGAGTCATAAGAATAAGCGTATCTGTAATATTATTCTCATACTCATACCATGCCGGTTTTACAAATTCTTCCCATTCCACTAAGATGTTGGAAGCGGTACACTCTGCTGAAAACACGCCTTGCGGATAAATAATTTCTAAGAAATACAGGCTGTCGTTTTTTTCGAAACAGTTGAAACGAAGCCCTTTTTCCTTAGTGTTTTCTAAAATAGTGTTAAACTTTTCTTCGGCTTCTGTTCCATAAAGGAAGATATCAGTAATTTTTGTTTCTGTTTTGGTGTTAGGGTCATATTTTGTATACCCCAATTCTTTATATGATTCAATTTTAAAATCTTGAAATGTTATCTTAGCAAGTGAAAGCTCCATATCCAAATTAAATGGATTGTTTGCAGAATTTTTGTGTATACATAAATACATTGTTTTAAGAACAAGAGCTTCTTTTTCTCTTAGGCTTGAAATAATAGATGTATCGTGAAATTCAAAGTCGCCGGTTTGATTTTTTGATATATATCTCATTTGATTCCACCCCTCTTTTTGAATCTATAATAATATATCGTGTGATTATTTTCAATAATATATATTATAAAAACAGCGTCAGCGGACTGGTTACAATTCAGTCCGCTGACGTTGTTTTTTGAAATTAATACATACAAATGGTAAATAAATCTGAATTTTAACAGGAGGACTTTCCTGATTTGTGCTGTAGTTTGCCTCCGGCTAGTACCCCGGCACGTCGGATATAAAAAAGAGTGTCGGCGATGGTGGTTTTTATGTCACGGGGGTGGTAGCCGAGCTCTTTTGTGGCTTTTTCGTGGGAAAATTTGTCGTTGGCGGTGAGGGTGTGCAGGGAGTACTTTGTGTATAAAGGTCTCCTTTTTCTGATTTCTGCGGCTTTTCTCAGAAAAGGCTCTGCCATTTTTGCCATCCACATGGGGAGTACAGGTATTCTTTTGCCGCCGCCTATGGTTTTGGCTAATGCAAGAATGTCCTTAATCTCGTAATGTCTGTTTGAAAGAATGTAACATTCGCCCTGTCTGCCTTTTTCCGCCGCAAGCAGACAGCCTGCCGCAACATCACGGACGTCAACAAAATCATATCCGCCTTTGACACATGCGGGAAGCTTGCCTTTTATATAATCCTTTACAAGCTGTACAAGATGGTTGCCGGAATTGTCGTATGGACCTAAAATTCCGGAGGGATGTACCACAACGGCGTTAAGTCCCTCTTTTGCGGCGTCTAAAACAATCTGGGTTGCCTCGGCTTTTGTCTTTGCGTAGCCGCCGATTACTTCATCCGGTGAAAAATGAGAAATTTCCGTAAGAGTTTCGCTTTTTTCTCCCTCGGGTATGGCATGTACGGAACTTACATATACAAGTCTTTTTACTTTGTATTCTTTGCAGAGGTCTACAATGTTTTTTGTTCCGCCTACGTTTACCTGACGAAGCTTTTCAGATACGTTGTTTTCTATGCTGATAATGCCGGCGGTGTGGATTACGTAAACCTCACTGCCAAATGTGTTTTCAAAAAGGGGACGCAGTGTTTCAGGATTTGTAACGTCACCGAAATAATAGTTGACTCCGGCTAAATATGGATTTTCTCCGGGAAGAATTAAACCTCTGACCTGATTTTTCCTTTTGTCTATAGTTCTGAGAATAGTGTTTCCTAAATGTCCGTTTGCTCCTGTGATAATGTATGTCCTGTTCATAGAAGTCAACTCCTTAACCAAATAATAAACATAGTGTTGATTTAATTCTTCGATTGTATTATAATAGCTTTATTGTAGATTATCAATCATCAGATTTTTCCATGCTGTGAAGATATACGACAGAAAAGCAATATCTGTTGATTTAGGGGGAATTTTCATGAAAACAACAAAAAATGACCACAGAACAAGGGTAACAAAAGCCATGATAAGAAAAGCTTTTACCACGATACTTAGAAATAAGCCTATCCAGAGTATCTCTATAAAGGAGCTTTGCGAGCTTGCTCAAATCAACAGAAGCACTTTTTATTTTCACTATACGGATATTTACGACCTGTTAAATCAGATTGAGGAGGAAATGTTTGAGGGTATAAAAACCGCTTTGGAACCTATTGTTGCTTCCGAAGAGGGAAACCCCAATTACCTTACGGTGACAACAGGTATATTTCAGTGTATCAAGGATAACGCAGATTTATGTATTGTAACTTTGGGCAATTACGGCGACAAGGCTTTTGCAATGAAGCTTATTGACTATGGAAGAACGCTTTGTGTTGAGAATTACGGAAAATTTTATAAGAACGCAACTCCACAGAAGCTGGAATATTACTACACCTTTGTAAGCGCAGGATGTATAGGACTGCTTCAAAAATGGTTTGAAGACGGCTTGGTGATGACCCCGGCGGAAATAGCATCAATGGCGGAAAATCTTATGATGTACGGAATGGGTTTTCTTGAGAATGACAGAAAAACCGAAAATAACTGAAAATAAAAATTCCCCACAGGAAAAATTTATTCCTGTGGGGTTGTTTGTTATGGAGAATAAAATCAAACGCTGGTCATCAGTTCGCCGTAGGATGGGTATGGCCAGTATTCGGCGGAGGTGTTGACCTCCATGTCGTCGCAAACTGTGCGCATATCACGCATAACTGTAAGCACATTGCCGCATACATATTCGGAGAGAGCCTGTATCTGCTTTTCGCTGTGGTTCTTTGTGTGCTTTTCAACCTCTTTAATGTGGAATTCAAGCTGCATAAGCTTGCTGTAACATTCCTCAAGGTCAAAAGAAAGCTTTTCGATGAGCTCTGTTTCAACTGTTGTTGAAATGTTAGGCAAAATCTGCTTCTTTGCAATGGCTGTATCTGCAAGTGACTTGATGTATTTTGTAACTGCCGGAATAATGTCACGCTTAACCATTTCAGTGAGGGTCAAGGCTTCGATGTTAACAACATTTACATAGTTTTCAAGGAGAACCTCGTATCTTGCGTGGGTTTCAGCGGGTGTGTAAATCTTGTGCTTTTCAAAAAGGTCAATGTTTTTCTTGCTGATATAGTAAGGCATTGCCTCAGGCATGGTTCTTAAATTCAAAAGTCCACGTCTTTCAGCTTCCTGAACCCAGTCCTCGGAGTAGTTGTTGCCGTTGAAAACTATTCTGCGGTGCTCTTTGTATGTGCGCTTGATTATATGTCTTACAGCTCTTTCAAAGTCGTCGGCTTTTTCAAGCTCGTCGGCAAACTGTGAAAGTTCTTCGGCAACGATTGTATTTAACATAATATTTGGGCAAGCTATATTTATGGCTGAACCCAACATTCTGAACTCAAATTTGTTTCCGGTAAAGGCAAATGGGGAGGTTCTGTTTCTGTCGGTGGTGTCCTTCTTTATTTCGGGGAGAACATCAACTCCCATTCCCATTTCAATTCTGCCTTTGCTTTCGTATTCCTTGTCACGGAGCATAGCTTCCAAAACTGCTTCCAAATCTCCGCCGATAAACATTGAAACTATTGCGGGAGGAGCTTCATAACCGCCTAAACGGCAGTCGTTTCCGGCACTTGCAACGGATACTCTCAGCAAATCCTGATATTCGTCAACGCCCTTGATTACAGCGGCAAGAAAAAGAAGAAATTGCAGATTCTGTTCCGGATTGCTTGATGGGTTGAAAAGATTTTCACCTGTGTTGGTGGAAAGTGACCAGTTGTTGTGCTTTCCTGAACCGTTGACACCTGCAAATGGCTTTTCGTGGAGCAGGCAAACAAGACCGTGCTTTTCAGCCACCTTCTGCATAATCTCCATGGTGAGCTGGTTGTGGTCGGTGGCAAGGTTTGTGGTGGTGAATACCGGTGCAAGCTCGTGCTGAGCAGGAGCTGCTTCGTTGTGCTTTGTCTTTGAGTAAATGCCGAACTTCCAAAGCTGTTCGTCCAAGTCCTTCATGTATTCGGAAACCCTTGTCTTTATAGAGCCGAAATAGTGGTCCTCAAGCTCCTGACCTTTCGGAGCCTTTGCGCCGATAAGGGTTCTTCCGGTGAAGATAAGGTCACGTCTTTTTTCGTAAACCTTTTTGTCAACAAGGAAATATTCCTGTTCTGCGCCTACGGTGGTGATAACACGTGTTACGTCCTTTTTGCCGAAAAGATGCAGAACTCTTACAGCCTCGTGGCTTATTCTCTCCATTGAGCGGAGCAATGGTGTTTTCTTATCGAGAACCTCTCCTGTGTAGGAGCAGAAAGCTGTAGGAATACAAAGGGAACCGTCCTTGATAAATGCATAGGAGGTTGGGTCCCAGGTGGTGTAGCCTCTTGCCTCAAAGGTAGCTCTTATTCCGCCGTGAGGGAAAGAAGATGCGTCAGGCTCGCCCTTGATAAGAGCTTTTCCTGAAAACTCCATGATAACCTTGCCGCCGTCGGTTGGTGTTATAAAGCTGTCGTGCTTTTCGGCGGTGATACCGGTCATAGGCTGAAACCAGTGGGAATAGTGAGTGCAGCCGTGCTCAATAGCCCAATCCTTCATGGCGTTGGCAACTACGTTTGCAACGGAAATATCCAGTGGCTTGCCGTCCTGAATAGTCTTTTTTAAAGCTTTGTAGGTTTCTTTTGGCAACCTTTGTTTCATTGTTGTGTCGTTGAAAACAAGACTGCCGAAGTATTCGGTTACCGGTGTCATAATCTTCTCTCCGTTCTTTATAATATAGGTTTGTTTAAACTGCAACGGTGTAAAAAAGCAGGGAAAAAGATGTTAAACCCTGCAAGTATATAGAAAAATTATATCTTCATTGTGCATATAAGTCAAGTTTTTTTGACCGGTGATTATTATGTAAGAAATAGTCGAATATCTGCCTGTAATTTTGTTTAATATACTGTAAAGGAAATAATTTACATATGAAATAAAAAAAGATATAATATAATTATGCATAGTACAGTGGGCTGATATAAAAAAATATTACTAATTTTCTTTTACGGAAAAATCAATAGTGAAAAATATATTAAAATATCCAGTTGATGATGTACTGTACGTCAAAAATCTATTTGGAAAGGGAAGAAATCTATGGGTGATAAAGCGTATTTGATTTTGGAAGACGGCACCGTGTTTGAGGGCAAAGCCTTTGGTGCAAAAAAAGAAGCAGTGGGAGAACTTGTTTTTACCACTTCTGTAATCGGTTATATGGAAACACTCACCGACCCTTCTTATTTTGGTCAGGTGGTTTTACAGACATTCCCTTTGGTTGGTAATTATGGTGTTATTCCCTCTGATAAAGAGAGCGGTACACCTGTTTTAAATGCATATGTTGTACGTGATTGGTGCCAGGTTCCTTCAAATTTTCGCAGTGATGGAGAGCTTGACACCTTTTTAAAAACAAACAATATCCCGGGACTCTACGACATTGACACAAGAGCTTTGACAAAGATTATCCGTGAAAAGGGCGTTATGAACTGCAAGCTCTGCTATTCACTTGATAATAAGGAAAAAGACCTTGAAGAGATTAAGGCATATGAAATTAAGGATGCTGTTAAATCCGTAAATCCTCAGGGCGGAGAAATCGACGGCAAGGGCGAAAAGACTGTAGTTGTTTGGAACTTCGGTATGAACCACAGTATTGCAGATTCTCTTGCACAGTGCGGACTTAATGTTAAGGTTGTTCCTGCTGATACAAAGGCAGAGGAAATCGCTTCTATGAATCCTGACGGCGTTGTACTTTCCGACGGTCCGGGCAACCCTGCTGAAAACACAGAGATTATCGAGCAGGTAAAAATTCTTATGGATAAAAACATTCCGGTTATGGGTGTAGGTTTGGGTCACCAGCTTATGGCTCTTGCATGCGGAGCAAAGACAGAAAAGCTTCACTACGGTCACAGAGGCTCAAGCCAGCCGGCAAAATTCAGCAAAAACGGCAGAGTTTACATTACAAGCCAGAACCACGGCTATACTGTAAAGAGCGAAACCTTGCCTGATTACTGCAAGGTTGTATTTACAAACAGCAACGACGGCAGCTGCGAGGGTATCGAGTACGAGGGAAAGAACGCTTTCTCAGTACAGTTCCACCCATCCTATGCCGACAGATGCGGCACAGGATTTGTGTTTGATATGTTTAAGGAAATGGTAGGCTGAACCTAAAGAGCAATACACAGCCCAAGACTAAAATTATGCAAAAGGAATGATGATTTATGCCACTTAGACCAAATATAAAAAGAGTTCTCGTAATCGGTTCAGGTCCTATCGTTATCGGACAGGCTGCCGAGTTTGACTATGCGGGCACACAGGCATGCCGTGCCCTTAAAGAAGAGGGCTTGGAGGTTATCCTTGTAAACTCCAACCCGGCTACAATCATGACAGACAACGCAATGGCAGATAAAATCTATATCGAGCCATTGACACTTGATACAGTTAAGAGAATTATCAGAAAAGAGCGTCCGGACAGTGTTTTGTCAACACTTGGCGGACAGACAGGTCTTACCCTTTCCATGCAGCTTGCAAAAGAGGGATTTTTGGACGAGTACGGCGTTCAGCTTTTGGGCGCAAAGCCTGAAACAATCGACAAGGCAGAGGACAGACAGATGTTTAAAGACACAATGGAGTCCATCAACCAGCCCTGTATCCCATCTGAGGTTGTTCACAGCGTTGACCACGCTTTGGCATTTGCAGAGAAAATCGGCTACCCTGTAATTATCAGACCTGCTTTCACCCTTGGCGGAACAGGCGGCGGTATCGTTAACAACGAGGAAGAGATGAGAGAAATCGCAGGCAACGGTCTTGCACTTTCCCCAATTCATCAGGTTCTCGTTGAGAAATGCGTATCCGGCTGGAAAGAAATCGAGTTCGAGGTTATCAGAGACAGCGCAGGCAACGCAATTACAGTCTGCTCAATGGAAAACTTTGACCCGGTTGGCGTTCACACAGGCGACAGTATTGTTATCGCTCCTGCTGTTACACTTTCCACAAAGGAATATCAGATGCTCAGAACAGCAGCTCTCGACATGGTTGAGGCTTTGGGCGTTGAAGGCGGATGTAACTGCCAGTTCGCCCTTGACCCTGAGAGCATGAAGTATGCGGTTATCGAGGTTAACCCACGTGTATCCCGTTCTTCTGCTTTGGCTTCAAAGGCTACAGGTTACCCAATCGCAAAGGTTGCTGCAAAGATTGCAATCGGCTATACACTTGACGAAATTAAAAACGCAGTTACAGGCACAACATACGCTTGCTTCGAGCCTGCTGTTGACTACGTTGTTGTTAAGTTCCCGAAATGGCCTTTCGACAAGTTTGTTTACGCAAAGCGTCAGCTTGGTACACAGATGAAGGCAACCGGTGAGGTTATGGCTATCGCTCCGTCCTTCGAGCAGGCTATCATGAAGGCTGTAAGAGGTGCAGAGATTTCCCACGACACACTTGACGACAAGAAGTTTGCAAAGCTTTCAGACGCAGAGGTTGAGGAAAGACTCCACGTTTGTGACGACCTGAGAATTTTCTGTGTATACGAGGCAATCAAGAGAGGAATTTCCATTGAGAAAATCCACGAAATCACAATGATTGACGAGTGGTTCCTCAGCAAGTTCGTAAATCTTGCAGAAATCAGCAAGGTTATGAAATCAGGGGAGCTTAACGAAGAGATTTACGAGAAAGCTAAAAATTACGGCTTCCTCGACAAGACAATAAAGCAGTTCACAGGCAAAGAGATTGAAAATCCTCTTGTTCCTGTTTATAAAATGGTTGACACCTGTGCCGCAGAGTTTGCCGCTGAAACACCTTACTTCTACTCAACATTCGATGAGGAGAACGAAGCAGAGGAGTTCATCAAAGAGAAAAACAGCGACAAGCAGACAATCATGGTTCTCGGTTCAGGTCCAATCAGAATCGGTCAGGGTATCGAGTTCGACTACGCTTCAGTTCACTGCGTATGGGCTTTGAAGAAAGCAGGCTACGATGTTGTTATCGTAAACAACAACCCTGAAACAGTTTCCACAGACTTTGACACAGCTGACAGACTTTATTTCGAGCCGCTCACCAACGAGGACGTTATGGGTATCATCAAGACCGAAAACCCAATCGGCGTTGTTGTTGCATTCGGCGGTCAGACAGCTATTAAGCTTACAAAGTTCCTCAACGATAACGGAATCCAGATTCTCGGTACTTCAGCAGACGCTATCGACATGGCTGAGGACAGAGAGCGTTTCGACGAGCTTCTTGAAATGCACCACATCAGACGTCCAAAGGGCTTGACAGTTATGTCAACAGAGGAAGCTTTGAGCGTTGCAGAGAAAATCGGTTATCCGGTACTTTTGAGACCTTCCTACGTTCTCGGCGGTCAGAACATGATTATCGCTTTCAACGAGGCAGACGTTAAGGAATACATGGCAATTATTCTTGCACAGAATATTGAAAACCCTGTGCTTATAGATAAATACCTCAGCGGTACAGAGCTTGAGGTTGACGCAATCTGCGACGGCGAAGACGTGCTTATCCCTGGTATCATGGAACACGTTGAGCGTGCAGGTATCCACTCCGGTGACTCTATTGCAGTATATCCTGCATGGAATATCTCCGATGAAATGACAAAGAAGATTGTTGAAAGTTCAAAGAACCTTGCAATCTCTCTCAATACAAAGGGTCTTGTTAACATCCAGTACCTTATCTATGAAAACGAGCTTTACGTAATCGAGGTTAACCCACGTTCTTCAAGAACAATTCCTTACATCAGTAAGGTTACAGGCGTTCCTATGGTTGAGCTTGCAACAAGAGCAATGCTTGGCGAAAAGCTCAAGGATATGGGTTACGGCACAGGTCTTTACAAGAAGAGCTGCTATGTTGCAGTTAAGGTTCCTGTATTTAGCTTTGAAAAGCTTATAAACGTTGATAACCACTTGGGACCGGAAATGAAGTCAACAGGTGAGGTTCTCGGTATTGCAGGAACACTTGAAGAGGCTCTCTACAAGGGTCTTATCGCAGCCGGTTACAAGATGAACAAGACAGGCGGCGTATTTATCACAGTAAGAGATTCCGACAAGGCTGAAATCGGCGACGTTGCAAGAAAGTATGCTGACCTTGGATTTAAGATTTACGCAACAGAGGGAACAACATCAGTTCTCAAGGATTACGGTATCGACGCAACACCTGTTAAGAAGATTCACGAGTCCGACGAAAATACACTTACACTTATTGAGAGCGGAAAGATTCAGTACGTTATTTCCACATCCTCAAAGGGCAGAATCCCAACAAGAGATTCAGTTAAGATCAGAAGAAAGACAGTTGAAAGAAACATTCCTTGCCTTACTTCAATCGACACTGCAAACGCTTTGGCAGACTGCCTTAAGAGCCGTTATTCTCAGATGAGCACAGAGCTTGTTGATATCAACAACATGAGATCTGAGAGAATGAAGCTCAAGTTCTCCAAGATGGAGGGAACAGGAAACGACTACATCTACTGCAACACATTTGAGCAGTCATGGATTAACAATCCTGAGTGCCTTGCAGTAAGACTTTCCGACAGACATCACGGTATCGGCGGCAGCGGTCTTATCCTCGTTGCACCTTCAAAGGTTGCCGACGCTAAAATGAAGATGTTCAACTCCGACGGCACAGAGGGCAAAATGTGCGGCAACGGTATCCGCTGCGTAGCTAAGTACCTCTATGACAACGGTATCCTTGATATAAACGAGAAATCAGAGCTCACAATCGAAACACTCAGCGGTATTAAGAACCTCAAGGCCTATACACAGGACGGAAAGGTAACACGTTTGAGAGTTGATATGGGCAAGGCAAGCCTCAAGGCTTCTGATATTCCTGTTACAGCAGACAGCGAAACAGTT
The DNA here is from genome assembly GCF_002160515.1 of Anaeromassilibacillus sp. An172. Taxonomy (GTDB): domain Bacteria; phylum Bacillota; class Clostridia; order Oscillospirales; family Acutalibacteraceae; genus Limousia; species Limousia pullorum. The sequence goes on from NZ_NFKS01000006.1 coordinate 52,207, forward strand.
ATCAATAAGCCAGTAGAAATCGACGGCGAAACCTACAACATTACCTGCGTTTCAATGGGCAACCCACACTGCGTGGTTTTTGTAAACAATGTTGACGGCTTCGACGTAGAAACAGTAGGCAAGAAATTTGAACACCACGAGATGTTCCCTGACAGAGTAAACACAGAGTTTGTAAAGGTTATCAACAATAAGACTCTTAAAATGCGTGTTTGGGAGCGTGGCAACGGTGAAACCCTCGCTTGCGGAACAGGCGCATGTGCAGCAGTTGTAGCAGCCTGCGAAAACGGTATCTGCAAGAAGGATGAGGATATCACAGTTAAGCTCACAGGCGGCGAGCTTACAATCAGATACACAGACGACACTGTATATATGACAGGCGACGCACGTCTTGTATTCGAGGGTGAAGTAGAAATCTAATAGTTATTTTGGCAAAATGCTTAAATAAATAATTTATTCTAAAGTCGTTCTAAGCAAAATCAAGGGCAGAACTCAAAAGGTTCTGCCCTTGAATATTTTTTATAAAAAAACATCCTATGGCGCATACCATAGGATGTTTTGTATGTGTAAAATTTAAAAGCCCAGATAAAACATGTAGAAAGCTATCAAAAGCAGAAGCGTTCCCAATACGATGTTTAAAGCTTTGCTGAGCTTTCCGTATTTTTCACTGGCGGATAGCTTCTGTACAAAGCCTACGGAGGTTCCGGCAATGACCGTTAAAGTTCCATGGCCTATGGAGTACAAAAGAAGTAAAAGAGTTCCCCATAAAATACTTCCGCTTCCGGCAACTATAGCCAAAAGTGCCACAAGCACCGGTGTGGAACATGGTGAGGAGAAAACTCCGCCCAGAATTCCCGCCAAAAATGCCCCGATAAAACCACGCTTCTTATTTTTTGAAACTAAGTAGGTGGAGGGGATAAAATTAAAAATTCCGTAGGTTTGAAGTGCAAGCAAAGCCATAAGAACGCCTAAAACAATGTACCACCAGCCTGATGCCGCACCTATCATTCCTCCTAAGGTTGAGGCGATAACGCCTAAAGCCGTGTAGGTTATAGCCATTCCCAAAGCAAAGGTCACCGAAAGTAAAAATGAACGCTTTGTGTCACGCTGTTTTGTTCCTCCCACATATCCCATAACCAATGGTATGGTGGAAAGGGAACAGGGGGTAAAAGAGGTGAGAACTCCAGCAAGCACGGCAATCAAAGGCGCAAGCCAAAAGCTTTCAGTTATAAGTCTTGAAAGGGATTGGAGCCACTGGTCTATCATGGGTTTTCTGCCCCCATTTCCTCAAGTATCATGTAGAGCTGTTCTGCGGAGAGATATCCCTGGTGGGTGGTGAGTGCGTGCTCTCCCGTATCCCTGTGGGTATACATTGTAAACTGTATCTGCGAGGCCAGCTCATCGCTTGGTACAAAAGGATTGCCGTTTTTATCGTAGAGAACCTGAGTGGGCACTACCTGTATAGGAAACTGTCCGGCGATTTCAGGACTTTCCATTGTGTCAATATAATGGACAAATGCCTTGCCCTTCATTGCGTTGTGCACAGCTTCAAGCTCAGGAGCCATAAGCTTGCAGGGCTGACAGTAATCTGCGCCGAAGTCAATAATAACCGGCTTGCCCTGAGAGGTCATTTCATCAATGTTGAGTTCAGTTATTGTAAGGTCTGGACTTTGCTCTATTGTTTGGGCAGAGTCGCTGTTTTTTACAAAGAATATAACTGCCGCTATAAGGATAATCAAAAGAGGTGCGGCTACCTGAATTATTCTTTTTGATTTTTTTGTGTTTGCCTGGACGGGTTTGCTGCTCATCGGTTCATCTCCTTTAAGTGAGTTAGTCAAGACTATTATATTTTACATAAGGAGATGTGTCAACAGATTATGTGACTTAATCACTCTTTTACCAAAACAGAAACAATCTCGCTCATGTACATTTTGTGGTAATCGCCGTTGTACCACTTAGTAACATCTTCTGTCAGTGCGCTTTCCTCATTTAAGAACTGTGCATACATCTTTTTGCAGATGAAGACAACCTTTGCTTCTTTAAAATATACTGCGCCTGTTTCATCGTCAACAACAGGTGTAAGACCTGTTTCCTTTACCTTGTCGTAATCTCTGCCGGATTTTGAACCGCAGAACTTCAATGCGTCCCTGTACTCCTCGTCAAAAAAGCTCTGGGTGTAGTAATCGCCATTTTCAATAAATTCAAATGTGTATCTCTGAGGACGGATGTAGGCTGTAGCCACAGGCTTACCCCACATTATGCCAACGCCGCCCCAGCTTGCGGTCATTGTGTTGAATTTTTCCTTGTCTCCTGCGGTGATAAGCATCCAGTCCTTGCCGATAAGCTTAAAAGGATTTGCGGTAAGTTCTTCTGCTGTTATTTTTTTGAAATCAGACATATTTAATTCCTCCAAAAAATTTATTTTGCGGTAAAAAGAGTTGATTTTTACCTTTTATTCTATGCTGATATTGTACCACAAATTTGAATTTTTTAAAAACACATGGAAGAATATGCACTGTATATGTATAAATAACCGTGTGTATTGCATATAAAAAATTTAAGGAAACAGGCTGTAAATGGTCTTTTGCAGAATGAATACTTTAAAAACCACGGATTTTTCCGTTGTTTTGAATATAAAAACGGAAAAAGTTGAGGCTAATATATGATATTATACAAAATACAGCTATTCTGAATATTTATGCAAAAAACTCTTGATTTTCTGTATAAAAGGTGTATAATAATAGCCATGACAGGAAAACACAGACAAAATAAAAATTGTCTTTTCATAATTTACGGAGGGATTTTCAATGGAAAAGAAAATTAAAAAAGTTGTTCTTGCTTATTCAGGCGGTCTTGATACTTCAATCATTATTCCTTGGCTCAAGGAACATTACGACAACTGTGAGGTTATCGCAGTTTCCGGTAACGTTGGTCAGGGTACAGAGCTTGAGGGTCTTGAGGAAAAGGCTTTGGCTACAGGCGCATCAAAGCTCTATGTTGAGGATTTGAACAAGGAGTTTGTAGAGGACTACATCTGGCCTACACTTAAAGCAGGCGCAGTTTACGAGGGCAAATATCTCCTCGGTACATCCTTTGCACGTCCAATCATCGCAAAGAGAATCGTTGAAATCGCTAAGGCTGAGGGCGCAGACGCTATCTGCCACGGCTGCACAGGTAAGGGTAATGACCAGGTTCGTTTCGAGCTTGCAATCAAGGCTTATGCACCTGACATGACAATCATCGCTCCTTGGAGAACTTGGGAGTTTAAGTCCAGAGAAGAAGAAATCGCATACGCAGAGGCTAAGAAAATTCCTCTTAAGATAAACAGAGAGACAAACTACAGCAAGGATAAGAACCTTTGGCACTTGAGCCACGAGGGTCTCGACCTTGAGGACCCGGCAAACGAGCCTAAGTACAACGAGCCAGGCTTCCTTGAGATGGGCGTTTCCCCAGAGCAGGCTCCTGACAAGCCAACCTATGTTACAATCAGCTTTGAAAAGGGTATTCCTTACGCTATCGACGGCGAGAAGCTGGGCGCTGTAGAAATCGTTGAGAAGCTCAACAAGCTGGGCGGCGAAAACGGAATCGGTATCACAGATATCGTTGAAAACCGTCTTGTTGGTATGAAGGCGAGGGGCGTTTATGAGACTCCAGGCGGCACAATCCTTTATGCTGCACACAGCAAGCTTGAGGAAATCTGCCTTGACAGAGATACACAGCACTACAAAGAGCTTGTTGCAAACCGTTTTGCAGAGCTTGTTTACTACGGTCAGTGGTACACACCTCTCCGTGAGGCTCTCTCCGCTTTCGTTGATTCAACACAGCAGTATGTAACAGGCGATGTAAAGCTTAAGCTCTACAAGGGCAACATCATCGACGCAGGCGTTACAAGCCCGTATTCACTCTATGATGAGGAAATCGCAACCTTTGACGAGGATGAAGTTTACGACCAGAATGACAGCAAGGGCTTTATCAACCTGTTCGGACTTCCAATCAAGGTAAGAGCTCAGAAGGGTCTTATTAAATAATTAACAATTTAAAATTCTATAAAACAAGGGGCAGGGTCACCTGCCCCATAAATTGATTATCGGGGTAATTTATTATGAAGCTTTGGACAGGAAGATTTAAAAAAGAAATATCCAAAACAACTAACGATTTTAACAGCTCCATATCCTTTGACAGCAGAATGTACCGAGAGGATATCGAGGGCAGCATCGCTCACGCAGAAATGCTTGGACAGTGCGGAATTATCACAATGGAAGAGAGCAAGGATATCCAGCAGGGACTTAAAGGAATTTTAGAGGACATAGAAAAAGGCGACCTTAAAATAGATATGGAAGCCGAGGATATACATACATTTATAGAGGGCGAGCTTACCAAAAGACTTGGCGCAAACGGCAAAAGACTTCACACAGCAAGAAGCAGAAACGACCAGGTTGCAGTTGATATAAAGCTTTATCTTAAAAAAGAGGTAAAGGAAATCGAAGAGCTTGTAAAAGGTCTTATCAGAGTAATTGCCAACAAGGCTGAAAAATACAGCGGAACAGTTATGCCGGGCTATACTCATCTTCAGAGAGCACAGCCTATCACTTTCGGCCATCATCTTTTGGCTTACGGTGAAATGCTTCTCCGTGACCTTTCCCGTCTTGAGGACTGCTATAAGAGAATGGACGAAATGCCTTTGGGAAGCTGTGCGCTTGCCGGCACAACCTATCCTATAGACAGAAACATAACCCGTGAGCTTTTGGGCTTTGAAAGAATTACCAACAACTCACTGGACGGAGTTTCCGACAGAGATTTCTGCATGGAGCTTGCCGCTGACCTTTCAATAATCATGGTTCATCTTTCACGTTTCAGCGAAGAGATAATCATGTGGTGCAGCTGGGAATTTAAGTTTGTTGAGCTTGACGACGCTTTCTCCACAGGCTCATCTATAATGCCTCAGAAGAAAAATCCGGACATTGCAGAGCTGGTAAGAGGCAAGAGCGGCAGAGTTTTCGGCGATACAATGACACTTCTCACAGTTATGAAGGGTATAGCTTTGGCATATAACAAGGATATGCAGGAGGATAAAGAGGCTATATTCGACGCAGTTGACACAGTTAAGATGTGCCTTACCGCATTTACCCCAATGCTTGACACAATGAGGGTAATTCCTGAAAATATGAGAAAAGCCGCCGCCGGCGGATTTATCAACGCCACAGACTGCGCAGACTGGCTTGTTAAAAACGGTTTGCCTTTCCGTGACGCTTACAAAGCAACAGGCGAGCTTGTTGCAAGATGTATCGAACTTGGCACAGACCTTGAAAATCTCCCTATGGAGGAATACAAAAAGGTTTGCGACCTGTTCAATGACGAGGTTTACAACGCTATTTCCCTTGAAAGATGCACAGACGACAGAAAAGCATACGGCGGCCCTGCAAGGGAAAACGTAAAATATCAGGCTGAATTGTTAGGAGAAAAGGTAAAATGATAAAGGTTGGAATAATCGGAGCAACAGGCTATGCGGGCGCAGAGCTTGTAAGGCTTCTTATGAATCACCCTCATGCGGAGATTGCGGCTATAAGCTCGGTTTCCTTTGAGGGAAAGAAAATCAGCGACGTGTATCACAGCTACAGATTTTTAAACGACATGGTATGCGAAAACGCCGACGCAGTTGTTGAAAAAAGTCAGGTTATCTTTGCCGCTTTGCCCCACGGACTTTCCCAGGAGCTGGCGGAAAAGTGCTATAATCAGGATAAAATCTTCATCGACTTGGGCGCAGATTTCCGCCTTGAAAGTGAAGAGGAATACAAGCAGTGGTACGGCGGCGAATACATAAACAAAGAGCTTCACAAAGAGGCTGTTTACGGTTTGCCTGAGTTCTTCCGTGATAAGATTAAGGGCAGAAAGGTTATCGCAAACCCTGGCTGTTATACAACCTGCTCACCTTTGGCTTTGGCTCCTGCAATTGCCAACGGACTTATCGAAACAAAGGGAATTATCTGCGACTGCAAAAGCGGCGTAACCGGCGCCGGCAGAGGACTTTCCCAGGGCAATCACTATCCGGAGCTTAACGAGGGCTTCCACCCATACAAGGTTGCAAGCCACCGTCACACACCGGAGATTGAACAGACACTATCAAAGCTTTCCGGCGAGGACGTAAAAATCACTTTTGTTCCTCATCTTCTTCCGGTAAACCGTGGTATTCTTGCCACCTGCTATGCAAGACTTAAAGATGGCGTTACCGAAGAACAGCTTAGAAAGGCTTACGAAGAATTTTACAAGGGCGAATACTTTATCAGACTTCTTCCTGCTGGTCAGGTTGCAGATATTCACGATGTAAAGTATTCAAACTTCTGCGATATATCAATACACACTGATTTCAGAACAGGCACATTTGTTGCAGTTTCCGCCATTGACAACATGGTCAAGGGTGCGGCTGGTCAGGCAATCCAGAACATGAACATTGTCTGCGGTCTTGAGGAAACAGAGGGACTTAAAATCGTTCCTCCTGCATTTTAATGAGGTGACAGTATGAGTTATAAATTTATCGAGGGTTCCGTAACAGCTCCTAAAGGCTTTACCGCCGCCGGAGTGTGCGCTTCCGTAAAGCCCTCCAACAAAACAAAAAGGGACGTTGCCCTTATTTACTGCGAGAAAAAATGTACAGCCGCCGCAGTTTACACAAAGAATCTTGTTAAATCATCAGCAATCCTGGTTACACAAAACCACCTTGCCGACGGTTATGCTCAGGCGGTAATCGTAAACAGCGGAAACGCCAACACCTGCAATGCCGACGGCGTTGAAAAAGCTGAGAAAATGTGCAGTCTTGCCGCCGCCGCTTTGGGCGTTGACAGCAATGACGTTATTGTGGCTTCAACGGGAGTTATCGGACAGGTTCTCCCAATAGAGCCTATAGAAAAAGGCGTTGCCATGATGAAAGGCAACCTTTCAAAAGAGGGCGGCACAGACGCCGCCGAAGCCATTATGACAACCGACACGGTTAAAAAGGAAATGGCAATGGAGATGACCCTCGGCGGAAAAACCGTAACAGTGGGCGGTATTGCCAAGGGCAGCGGCATGATTCACATAAACATGGGAACAATGCTTTCCTTTGTTACAACAGACGCCGCTATTTCCTCCGAAATGCTTTACGAAGCATTGAAAGAGGCTGTAGAGGACAGCTACAACATGGTAAGCGTTGACGGCGACACATCCACCAACGACACACTGGCAATTATGGCTTCCGGACTTGCAGGAAACCCTGAAATCACCGAGAAAAACCAGGATTACAGGGAGTTTGTAGAGGGAATCACAGAAGCATTCAAACAACTTGCCAAGAAGCTTGCCGGCGACGGCGAGGGAGCAACAAAGCTTCTCATCTGCACAGTAACCGGAGCAAAGACAAAGAAAGACGCAGTTATGGTTTCAAAAAGCGTTATCTGCTCAAGTCTTTTAAAGGCGGCTATGTTCGGAGCTGACGCAAACTGGGGCCGTGTGCTTTGCGCAGTTGGTTACAGCGGTGCCGATGTTGACGTTACAAAGGTTGACGTTGACTTTAAATCCGTAAAGGGAGAAATCGCTGTTTGCAGAAACGGCGCAGGAATAGAATTCAGCGAGGAGAAAGCCAAAGAAATTCTCCTTGAAAAAGAGATAGAAATACTTGTAAACGTCGGCGACGGCGAGGGAAAGGCTCAGGCTTACGGCTGTGACCTTACCTATGACTATGTAAAAATCAACGGCGATTACCGCACCTGATTTTTGCAGAGTTTGAGGAAAAAGGGAGGAAAAATTGTGGAAGTATCAAACAGAGCCCAAGTGCTTGTACAGGCTATGCCTTACATCCAGAAATATGCAGGAAAGACTATTGTTGTAAAATACGGCGGAAACGCTATGATAAACGAAGAGCTTAAAAGTGCAGTTATGAGCGACATCGTGCTTTTGCAGCTTGTAGGCGTAAACGTGGTTTTGGTTCACGGCGGCGGCCCTGAAATAAACGCAATGCTTAAAAAGACCGGAAAAGAAAGCAAATTTGTAAACGGAATGAGAGTTACCGACGAGGAAACAATCGACATTGTTCAAATGGTGCTTGCCGGAAAGGTAAACAAGAGCCTTGCAAACCAGCTCAATTTAAGCGGCGGTAAAGCAATAGGACTTTGCGGTCTTGACGGAAATCTTTTGAAAGCAGAGAAGCAAACCAAAAACGGAGACATCGGTTTTGTCGGTGACATAACAGACGTGGACGTTACAGTTATCAACGACGTTATCAACAGCGGATACATTCCGGTTATCGCTACAGTTGCCGGCGGTTCTGAGGGAGAGGTTTACAACATAAACGCAGATATAGCCGCTTCAGCCATTGCCGCAAAGCTCAACGCTCAAAAGCTCATTCTTATGACCGACGTAAGAGGCTTGCTCCGTGACAAGGATGACGAGGACACACTTATTTCCGTTGTAAATGTCAGCGAAGTTCCACGTCTTAAAAATGAGGGCATCATAAGCGGCGGAATGATTCCTAAAATCGACTGCTGTGTTGAGGCTGTACGTCAGGGCGTAGACCGTGCTCACATTCTGGACGGCAGAATCCCTCACTCAATCCTCATAGAACTCTTCAGCGACGAAGGTATCGGCACAATGTTTTTTTAATTTTTATTTCCGGCGTGTAGAGGTTTCATATTATCTTAAAGTTCTGCACACGCCGGGCGAGACGTTCTCCTTAGTTATTGGAATGGCTCGCTCGCATAAAGAATGGATATGGAAATATTTCTTGTAAAAAAATATGTGATTTATAAAAAGTGAAATGAGAGCGAACCATTCTAAAATTCAAAGAGAAGGTCTCGCCCGACCTGAAATGAAGTTTATTTCTAAAAATAACCCTTGCAGGTCGGAGATAAAAAATTTAAAAATAAAGTTAGCTGAGAGCGAACCATTCTAAAAAATTAAACAGAAGGTTTCGCCCGCCGTGTGAACAACTTAAAGGTTAGCTGGAAGTTATGCACGGCGGAAATAAAAAAGGCGGATATAAAAAATATGATAAGAGAGATGAATATTGGCGACTATGAGGGTATGTATGAGATGTGGCAGATAACCACAAAACGTGCCTTGTCTGAGTCGGACAGTAAAGAAAACATTCAGAAATATCTTGAAAGAAATAAAGGCTGCAGTTTTGTGGCTGAGGAAAAGGGCAAAATTGTGGGTACAGTGCTTGCTGGTCACGACGGCAGAAGAGGATTTATATATCACATGGCGGTTCATCCCGACTATCGAAGAAGAAAAATCGCCCATCAAATGGCGGAAAAGGCCTTGAATGCTTTGAAAGAACAGGGAATATATAAAACTCACATTTTTTGTTACGAAAATAATAATATGGGTCAGGGCTTCTGGAAAGATTTTGGCTTTAAAAAGCGTGACGATATCTACGTTTTCGCCTATAGAACAGACGGAAAAACTGACTGAAAAGAAGGTATAAAGATGAATACGGAACAGATTAAAAATCTGGACAACGAAAATATTATGCACACCTACGGCAGATATAATGTGGCTTTGAATAAGGGCCAGGGCGCAACTGTTACCGATGTTGAGGGTAAAGAGTATATAGATACAGCTTCCGGTATCGGCGTAAACTCTGTAGGTTACTGCAATGACGGCTGGATAAACGCAGTTACCGACCAGCTTCATAAGCTTCAGCACGGCTCAAACTACTATTACAACGAGGTTGTTTCAACTCTTGCAGAGAAGCTTTGCAGTGTTACACCTTTTAATAAGGTGTTTTTCGGAAACAGCGGAGCGGAAGCCAACGAGTGTGCAATAAAGCTTGCAAGAAAATACAGCTTTGATAAATACGGCAAGGAAAGAACAACTATTATCACACTTAAAAATTCTTTCCACGGAAGAACAATAACCACCCTTTCCGCAACAGGTCAGGACGTATTCCATAACTACTTTTTCCCGTTTACACCGGGATTTAAGTACGCCGAAGCCAATAACTTTGAGGATATGCTCTCTAATGTGGATGACACAGTCTGCGCAATTATGATAGAGCTTATTCAGGGCGAGGGCGGCGTAAATATTCTTGAAAAGGATTATGTTCAGAAGCTGAGAAAGCTCTGTGACGAAAAGGATATTGTTTTGATAGTTGACGAGGTTCAGACCGGAGCAGGAAGAACAGGAAAGCTTTACTGCTTTGAAAATTACGATATAGTTCCCGATGTCTGCACTTCCGCAAAGGGTATCGGCGGCGGACTTCCAATAGGAATTTGCATGTGTACAGAAAAATACGCAAATGTTATGACACCGTCCACCCACGGAACAACCTACGGCGGAAACCCTGTCTGCTGCGCAGGCGCATTGTATGTGCTTAATGAGATTTCCGACGAGAACTTCCTCAAAGAGGTAAGGGAAAAGGGCGAATATTTTGAAAATAAATTAAGAACCGTTAAGGGTGTAAAGGACGTACGCCGTATGGGTCTTATGATAGGTATTGAGCTTGAAAAGGACAATGCCGGCGAGATTGCAAAAAAATGTCTGGAAAACGGACTTCTTATAATCACCGCTAAAACTCTGCTTCGTATGCTTCCTCCTTTGGTTATCACATATGAAGAGATAGACAAGGCGGTTTCAATTCTTGAAAAAACAATTACGGAGGAATAAAAATGAAACACTTTTTAAAGCTTTTGGATTGCACAACAGAAGAAATTGTAGGAATGCTGAACCTTGCTGACCAGCTTAAATACGAGCTTAAGCACGGAATTCCACACAGACACCTTGAGGGAAAATCATTGGGTATGATTTTTGAAAAGGCAAGCACAAGAACAAGAGTATCCTTTGAAGTTGGTATGTACCAGCTTGGCGGACATCCTTTGTTCCTTTCCTCAAAGGATTTGCAGATTGGCAGAGGCGAGCCTGTTCAGGACACAGCAAGAGTTCTTTCCCGTTTCCTTGACGGTATTATGATTAGAACTTTCGAGCAGGCAGAGGTTGAGGCTTTGGCTGAGTACGGTTCAATCCCGGTAATCAATGGGCTTACAGACTTCTGTCACCCATGCCAGATTATGGCTGACCTTATGACAATCAGAGAGTTCAAGGGCAAGCTTGAGGGACTGAAAATGTGCTTCATCGGCGACGGCAACAACATGATGAACTCCCTTATCGTAGGCGCACTTAAAACAGGAATGTCAATAGACGTTGCCTGCCCGGAGGGCTATGAGCCGCCAAAGGAGATTTTGGACTTTGCAGCAGAGTACGGCGACCTGTTCCATATGTACAGAAATCCAATGGACGCCGCAAAGGATGCAGACGTTGTAATCACAGACGTATGGGCATCAATGGGTCAGGAAGAGGAAGCAAAGAAGAGAGCTTTGGCATTTGAGGGCTATCAGATAAACAAAGACCTTATGGCAGCAGCTAAGAGCGACGCAATGGTTCTCCACTGCCTGCCTGCACACCGTGGCGAGGAAATCACAGCCGACGTATTCGAAGAGCACGCAGCAGAAATCTTCGAAGAAGCAGAAAACCGTCTCCACGCCCAAAAAGCAGTTTTAGTAACCCTCATGAAATAATTTTTATATCCGACCTGCAAGGGAGGATATAAAAATTAACTTCCGTTTCAGGTCGGGCGAGACTTTTTGTTAAGCGACGTAGAATTGCTCGCTCACTTTTGGGTTAATTTTTTATTTCCGCCTTGCAAAGGGTTTGGCTTAAAAATAAAGTTAGTTTCAAGGCGGGCGAGACGTTATGTTAAACGACTTAGAATGGCTTGCTCATAATTGGGTTAATTTTTAAATAATAAAACAACAACCGTGGTTCTTTGAATTTTGAACCACGGTTGTTTTTGTGTGTAATCTTCTTCAATATTCAATACGTAGAACCGGATATAAAATCTACCTCTGCAATAATAATTCTATATAAGAAAAAAGAAATGTAAAACAAAGTCAACTGAGAGCGAACCACTCCAAAGACTAAAGAAAACGCCTCGCCCGACCTGTAACGATGTTAATTTCCTAAACTAACCTTTGCAGGTCGGAAATAAAATAAAGGTCTCGCCCGACGTGAAACGACGTTAATTTTCAAAACCAACCACATGCATATAAATATTAAAAAACCAAACCTAAATGAGAGCGAACCACTCTAAAGACTAAACAGAAGGTTTCGTCCGCCGTGTGCTGTCGTTAATTTACAGCGAAAACCTTGGCACGGCGGTAACAAAAGACTTGACTTTTGGGGTGGGGGTGGGATAGAATTATTGTGTATGAGGTTGTAAAAATTGTTGAGAAACAATGATTAACGATAAGTTAAGGAGGAAATCGGGATGATTAGAGATATACAGGAAGAAATTTTGAGACTTAAAAAGGAAAAGGACGTCTGTATTCTTGCTCATAGCTATCAGACCTGTGATATTTTAGAAATAGCTGACTTTGTGGGCGACAGCTTTGCCCTCAGTAAGCTTGCTAAAACTGCACCTAATAAAACCGTGCTTATGTGCGGCGTTAGATTTATGGCGGAAACCTGCAAACTGCTTTCACCGGAGAAAAAGGTTATTCTTTCAAGCCCACACGCCGGATGCCCTATGGCTGAACAGTTTGAGCCGGAGGATATAGAGAAGTTTAAGGCTGAAAATCCGGGAAGCGCAGTTGTGGCATATATAAATACAACAGCTAAGCTTAAAACAAAGTGCGACGTGTGCGTTACTTCCGCTTCCGCTTTGAGCATTGTGGGTAAGCTTGAGGAAAAGGATATTCTCTTTATTCCCGACCCGAATCTTGGAAATTATGTTGCTAAGAATTTTCCTGAGAAGAATATTAAGGTTATAAACGGCGGATGCCCTATACACGGAGCAATTAAGGTTGATGAGGTAAAGGCTGTAAAAGAGGAGCATCCGGACGCTTTGTTTTTGGTGCATCCTGAGTGCGTTCCTGAGGTTGTGGAGCTTGCGGACTATGTCGGTTCAACATCGGGAATTATGAAATATGCAAAGGAAAGTCAGCATAAAGAATTTATTATAGGAACAGAAATTTCTATCACAGCACAGCTTCAGATGGCTTGCCCTGATAAGAAGTTCTATTCACTCAGCAAAGACCTTATATGTCCTGACATGAAAGCCACTACTTTGGTTGATGTTCTCAACTGCCTGAAAGGCGAGGGCGGCGAAGAAATTGTCATGGACGAAGAAACAATAAAAGCGGCTGTAAAGCCAATAGAAAAAATGTTGGAGCTTGGTTAAAAATATGAAAAAAATTATAACTGCAATGAGCGGCGGCGTGGATAGCTCTGCCGCAGCACTTATCCTGCAAAATGAGGGTTACACGGTGGCGGGGGGAACTTTGCGCCTTTTTGACAGACCGGAAAGCGGTCAGTGCGGAAAAAAATGCGGCTCTTTAAAGGATATCAGCGACGCAAAAAGCGTTTGTGAAAAGCTGGGCATAGAACACTATGTCTTTGATTACAGGGATAATTTTAAAAAGGAAGTTATCGACCGTTTCTGCGACGGTTATATTAAGGGTGAAACCCCGAACCCCTGCCTTGAGTGCAATAGGTATATCAAGTTTAAAGGCATGATTGAGCAGGGAGAAAAGCTGGGCTTTGAGGGAACGGCGACAGGACACTATGTGCGCCGTGAATACGACCAAGGCTCGGGAAGATATCTTTTGAGAAAGGCGTCTGATGTGACTAAAGACCAGACATATGTGCTTTACTCACTTTCTCAGGAGATTTTAAGCAGGACACTTTTCCCCCTTGGCGACTTGAGCAAGGTTGAGATAAGAAAATTGGCAGAGGATTACGGTCTTGTAAACGCAAAAAAGGCGGAAAGCCAGGATATCTGCTTTGTGCCGGACGGAGATTACGCCTCTTTTCTCAAAAGGGAAACAGGATATGTGCCGAAGCTCGGTGACTTTGTGCTGGAGGATGGAACCTTTGTGGCGAAAAACAAGGGAATTATCCATTACACAATAGGACAGAGAAAGGGCTTGGGCATAGCATGGGAGCATCCTCTCTATGTTATAAGTAAAAATCCCCAGAATAACTGCGTTGTGCTGGGAAAAAATGAAGACCTTTTCAGCAAGCGTCTTGAGGCATACGATGTGAATTTCATAGCTATAAATGAGCTTAAATCACCTATGAGGGTTGTGGCGAAAACAAGATACAGCCAGAAAGAGGCGCAGGCGGTGGTTTATCCGCTGGAAAAGGATAGAGTGATTGTGGAGTTTTCTGAGCCTCAGAGAGCGGTAACTCCAGGTCAGGCGGTAGTATTTTATAAAGACGACTACCTTGTGGGCGGAGGAAAAATTCTGTCCGCTAAAGAATAATATTGTGGGTTAAATTTCGGAGGTAATGTAAAAAATGAAAAAAGCGTGGGGTCATTTTAGAACCATAACAAAGCACAGACATAAGGTTATTGCAAATTGTTTCAGAGCGGGAATATTTTGGCAGGGATTGAGACACGACCTTTCAAAGTATTCGCCAACGGAGTTCATACCCGGCGCAAAGTATTACCAAGGGGGAAAGAGAAGCCCCAACGAAAGTGAAAGAGAAACCTACGGTTATTCAAGGGCTTGGCTTCATCATAAGGGAAGAAACCGTCACCATTTTGAATTTTGGACCGACTACAATCCAAAGACAAAAAAGCTTGAGGCGGTGAAGATGCCAAAAAGGTTTGTGGTTGAGATGTTCTGCGACAGAGTTGCCGCAAGCAAAATCTATATGAAAGAAAACTACAACGACGCAAGCCCCCTGGGATATTTTGAGAAGTCAAAGAAAACCAGATTTATCAATCAAGAAACCTCCGACGAAATTGAATTTCTGCTGACAAAGCTTTCAAAGGACGGAGAAAAGGCAACATTTGCCTATATTAAGGACTTGATAAAAAATGATAAACCTATAATACAATAAAATATTAGCAATAATAGACAAATAATCCGTCATAAGTTTTACGGATTGTTTGTCTTTATTTTTATGTAAAATGTTGACTTTACCTTAAAAAATGGTATTATTGTATTAAAGAATTGTGCGAAAAATTTTATATTTAAAAATATATAAAGGAGGTTGTCCTATGAAAAAAAGAACTTGTTTGCTGTTTATGACAATGTGTTTAATTGTTATGGCTCTGTTGAGCGGATGTGGTAACAACGATAAGAGAGAGATTTACAAGGAGCTTAATATAGAGCAGGCGGAGAAAACATATATGCATTATGCTCCGACAATTAAAGAGGATGTAAAGTCGGTGACAGATGCGGATGTGCTGGAAATGTGCGTTGTTGACCAGGAGGAAACAGACCGCTTCAATGAAAATTTCACCGACGGAAAGACGAAGGCAGAAATATATAATCCGACAGACGAAATGTTTAAATATCTGCCGGATAATACTGAAAGCTGTTATATTGAAAAATGGATTAAGGAAGACGAATCGGAAAATTATGTGTATTTGGAATACATTGACGACCAGCAGATACAGGTGGGCGTTACATATAACAGTCAGGGAATGAGGGATATCTATATTTATTTCAGAAATGAAAGCAAGTATGTTTCAATATCCGATGAATTGGCATATGAGGTTTTGAATTTTGGTGGGAAATAAAACGGGAGGTGGCTTTATGAAGAAAAAAGTTTTCTTTTCGGTTTTTCTTGTTGTGGCAATTATAATCACTGTTATAGGAACAGCGTCATGCGGTTCGGGAAAAACGGTAAATCTTATGGAGGAATATCCTCAGCTTAAAGGTGCCCACGTTATAATAATAACTCTTGAAATTGCCGGAGAATACTCTCCATATAGCTTTGAGGACTTGCACAGCGATAAGATAATGGAACTTACGGAAAAAACAGTATTCAATACAAGGAATATGGATAAATCTTCTCCGACACCCGGATTTGACATAACCTTTGAAACAGAAGACAAAAATCATTATAAACTTTCTGTGGGAGAGAGTGGTAAAGTGGTTTTCTATGACTATTCCGCATTGTTTAAAGATAAAGAAGATGAATTTACGGTGTTTTTGGAGGATAAATCCGGAGAACTTTACAAATACCTTTACAGCTGTTTGCCTGATGAAATTGTTAATCGATATTTTTTCTGATAAGATTATTGTAAAAAAAGACGGTTCTTCAAAATTGGAGAACCGTCTTAATTTTATAAAAGTTATTAAAATCTGAACCATCCGTAATTTATCACGAGATTTACCATTATTCCAACAGAGGCGCAGCCGCAGATAAATCCTAAAAGTGCGCCTGCCAAAACGTCTGTGAGGAAATGAACTCGCAGATACAGTCTTGAAAAGCCTATAAGCAGAGCTAAAATGAGAATTGGAACCCAGATTATGGGCTGACATCTTAAAAATACAACTCCCACAACACAGAATGAAGCGGCTGTGTGTCCCGATGGGAAAGAGTAATATTTCGGTCGGTCGATTATAAGCTCTTCGTCGTCCAGTTTGTGACATGGTCGTGAGCGGCAGACTATTCTTTTTAATGTGAACTCTCCCAAAAGATGGGTTATAGCAAGTCCGATTACCAGGTTTACTCCCACGGAACGGTAGGTCTTTGTTATCATCATAATAATGGCTATTGCAAACCAGACTGTACCGAAAGTACCCAGGGAAGTTATTACAATCATTATTTTATTGAGTATAGGCCTGTTTATGGTCTTTATTTTGTCGAGGACTTTGTCGTCTATTTTTTGGATTTTATCTATCAATTCAATCACCGCCGATTTAATAACAAACAGTAAATCATATATTCTTGGGACAAAAATCATTCATACAGCAGATTTCGCATTTAGGTTTTCTTGCATCGCAGACTGCTCTTCCGTGAAGCACCAGTCTGTGGCAAAAATCGTTGCTTTCCTCCGGAGGAAGAAGGTCACGAAGCATAAATTCAATTTTCTTTGGGTCTTTAATATTGTGTATACCCAGTCGGTGGGTAAGCCTGATACAATGGGTGTCAACCACAACCGCAGGCTTTCCGAAAATATCGCCTACAATAAGGTTTGCGGTTTTTCTGCCTATGCCCGGAAGCTTTGTAAGCTCTTCGATTGTGTCCGGCACAACACAGTTGTAGTTGTCACGCAGACACTGAGCCATAAGCACAATATCCCTTGCTTTGGTTTTGTAAAGTCCGCAGCTTTTTATATATTCCTCTACTTCGGAAACATCGGCATCGGCAAAATCTTCGGCGGTTTTAAACCTTTCAAAGAGAGCCGGAGTAACCATGTTTACACGGTTATCGGTACATTGAGCCGCAAGACGTGTTGCAATCAAAAGCTGTAGTGGGTCTGTGTAGGTCAGAGAACAAATAGCGTCCGGATATTCCTTTTTCAATGCTTCTACAGCTTTCAGCATAATTTCCTTTTTTTCTTCCTGCGTCATCAAATCACCTCTAAAGCTATTCTAACACATAAGAAAACTAATAGCAACCGGAAATTAAACTAAGTTAAAGCATATTAAAGAAACTTGTAAAAAGGTACAATTTTTTATGATGTTGGTTTTATCTCTTTACTTAAACTCACAAAAATGGTAAACTATATCCGTATATTTTTTACAGACGGAAGAAAAAATACAATAGTCTTTCGTTGATGCTATATTTTTTAAACGGAGGTAAATTATGACTGCAACCAGCAAGAGGTCTGATCTGAGAAAATTTTCCGGTCAGAAAAAAGAATCATTTTTGCATCGTCATAAGTATCTGCTCTGGTCTTTTTTGATACCATTTTTGATTATGGGAGTGGCGTTTGCCGTGGCGGGTATTGCGCCTTTTGGCAATAAGCAGATACTTGTAGTTGACCTGTGGCATCAGTATTATCCATTTTTGGTTAGCTTGCAGAACAAGCTTCAAAGCGGAGGTTCTCTGTTTTGGACTTGGGACGTGGGAATGGGTGTAAACTTCTTTGCACTTATGTCCTATTATCTGGCAAGTCCATTAAACTTTTTGACGGTGTTTATACCGCAAAGTATATTGACGGAGTTCCTTGCTTTTTCTGTTGTGTTTAAAATAGGAATTGCAGGCCTAAGCTTTGCAATCTTTTTAAGGTACACCTTTAAGATTAACAACTGGTCTTTGGTGATGTTTTCACCCATGTACGCCCTTTGTTCTTTCCTTATGGGTTATTACTGGAACGTAATCTGGCTTGACACTGTGGCAATTCTGCCCCTTGTTGTCACCGGCACAGTGGCTTTGATGAGAGAGGGAAAGTTTAAGCTTTACATAGTTTCCCTTGCCCTTTCAGTGCTTGCAAACTACTATATAGGACTTTTCACCTGTATATTTGTTTTGCTGTGCTATATAGGCTACAACATCTGCATGTGGGACGGCTTCAAGAAGTTTATGAAGCGTTTCGGAAGAATTGCACTTTCAACCTTAGTTGCTTTGGCAATAACAGCAATTCTCACATTGCCGGCATTTTTTGCTCTGCAAAATACCTATTCAACCACAAGCACTTTCCCGAAAACCTACGCCATAAATATAGGCGGTTCAAACGACCTTGAGGGAACACTTATTGCGATTCAAAAGGTTATTTCAAACAGCATAGCCTTTGTTGAACCCACCTCAAAAGAGGGACTTCCAAACATTTACTGCACATATGCGGCAATGTTCCTGGGACTTTTGAGTTTGCTTTCAGGAAAAATCAAGAAAAGAGAAAAAGTATTTAATGTATTTATGCTTGTTTTCTTTATAATGAGCTTTATTATAAGACAGCTGGACTATATATGGCACGGCTTCCATTTTACAAATATGCTTCCATACAGATTCAGCTTCCTTTTCAGCTTTGTACTTGTGACAATGGCATTTAGAGCATATTCACACATGGCGTTTTTCAATAAGTGGGATGTTATGCTTGCGGGAATTTTATCATTGATACCGATTATTCTCGCAATAGGCCTTCAGGAGACACTGCCCATAGTGCTTACCGTTGTGATTTTGGCAGCTTTGTTCATAATTGTATATCTTTTCACCACAAGAAAGATTTCAAGAAAAACCATGAACGGTATGCTGTCTATATTCCTTGTTGTTGAGTTTATAGCAAGCGCAGCATTGGGTATCAACGCTGTGGGAGTTACCACAAAGGACGGATATCCGAGAGAGGGCGAAAACGTTTCAAAGCTTTTAAATCAAATTGAGGAAAAAGAGTCAGGCACAAATGAATTTTTCAGAACAGAAATGACCACAACCCAGACTCTTAACGACGGAGCATTAAACGGATACAACGGAATTTCACTTTTTGATTCAATGGCAAATGTGAGCATAAGCTCATTTGCGGAAAACACAGGACTTACCGGAAGAAAATCCGGAAACAGATATTCCTACCGTGAAAGCTCACCTGTTACAAATCTTCTGTTTAACCTTAAATACCTTATTGCCCGTGACGGCAAGTACAATAATACATTGTACATGGAAGAGATTGCTCAGGAGGGCAATGTAAAGCTTATGGAGAACACAGCATATCTTCCTATCGGATTTATGGCAAATGAGGATATGCTGAAATACGAGGTTGACAAGACGGTGGACAATCCTATTGAAAATCAAAATGAGATTTTCTCCTATGCTACCGGAATTGACGAGGATGTTTTCACAATCCTTAATGTTGTAAGCCAGGGACATACAGACTATGCTGTTTTCCCGGTAAACAAGACCTCGGATTATAAATATTCTTTCTCAACAAATAACAGCGCAGTTGCGCCTCATCTCAAATACAATTACGAAATGCCGGAAGACGGTATGGTATGCTTCTATGCCAATATCACAAACGCCGACAGTCTTACTCTTTATGTAAATGACGAGAGTCAGGGTTCTTTTGATATAAGCAAGGCTTATGTTGCCTGCGGCGGAGTTTTCAATAAAGGCGATAAAATTTCCCTTTATGTTGACCTTGACGAGGGCGCAAGCGGAACTGCCACAGTTGTATGCGGATATTTCAACCGGGATGTTTTTGACGAGGGTTATGAAATTCTCAGCCAGAACACTTTGGAAACAACCGCATATACAGATTCTTCAATAGAGGGAACAATAACTGTTGACGAGGACGGCTTGTTCTACACATCAATTCCTTATGAAGAGGGCTGGAGAGCCTGGGTTGACGGAGAAGAGGTTGAAATAACTCCTGTAGGAAATGCAATGCTTGCATTCAGCCTTTCAGAGGGAACACACACGGTTAAGATGTCATTTATTCCAAAGGGCTTTTGGCCGGGACTGCTGATATTTATCGGCGGCGTGGCTGTGTTTATAATAATGTGCCTTGTGGCTTGGATTACCGGAAGAAAGAGAGATAAGGGACTTTACAAGACCTTTAACGACGAACAGACCGGATATCCGGACGACGAACAGGCTTTGATTGAAGCTCAGGAAAGAGAAGAGAGAAAACGCCTTGAGGAGCTGGAACGCAAGCGCAAAGAAAGAGAAGAGCGTATGCTTCAAGAGGGCGAGTATTACGGCGGCGAAGAAAATACAGAGCCTGCGGAGGAGCTTTCCGAAACCACCAAAAGGGTATTGGAGTACGAAGAAATGCAGGCGGCTGAGGACTCAAAAACCGAGGGCGGACAGGACAGTATACCGGAATAATACTTTAACAATTTAGGTCTTATCTTTTAAGCAAATGAAATAAAAAAATAAGCTTAGGGAAAGCCGAAATAAAAAGGACGGGCGTGCAGGAATGTACGTCTGTTTCTTTTTGTTATTATACTTTAAATCATTGAAAATAAAGGGGAAAAGTGATAAAATAAAGGTAATTTTTCGTGTGTTTGTGTTAAGTAAAACACAGGCGGATGAAAAAGGATGAAAAGAAATGTTCACAAAATCGGAGGTAATCTGAAATGAAAAACGTAAGTCTTACCTTTCCGGTGCGGCCGTTTTCAACAAGGGGCGGAGCGAAAGTTCCACACCGAAAGAATACAGCCGCTATGGAAACTGTTGTGATGCCTGCGCCGAAAGAAGTGATAATACCTATGTCACAGCATATAGGCGCTCCCTGCAATGTTATTGTAAGACCCGGCGACCATGTGGACGTTGGTCAGTCTATCGGAGAAAACGACAGCTTCGTAACTGCACCAATACACGCAAGTGTGTCCGGAACTGTTAAAAAAATAATAGATCTTAAAATGCCTAATGGCTCTAAGGTTAAAGCTGTGGTGATAGAGTCAGACGGAAAGATGACAAAATCACCTTACGCAGTACCACCTGCCGCAGAAACAAAGGAACAGCTTTTGCTTGCCATAAAGAGAAGCGGCTTGGTAGGCTTGGGCGGAGCGGGATTTCCTGCCCATGTAAAGCTGAGTATTCCACAGGATAAAAAAATTGATACCCTTATTATAAACGGTGCGGAGTGCGAACCCTACATCACATCCGACCACAGGGAAATACTTGAAAATTCATGGGATATACTCTCAGGAATTAAGATTGTAAAGGACCTTTTGAACGTACACCGTGTAATTATCGGAATTGAAAGCAACAAGCCGGACGCTATAAAGGTGCTTTCCCAGATTGCGGACAATGAAGCCGCAGACCCGGACGATGAGGTTAGAATATTAACACTTAAATCCTCTTACCCACAGGGTGCAGAGAAAGTTTTAATAAGAGCCTGTACCGGAAGAAAAGTACCTGCCGGAAAGCTTCCTGCGGACGTTGGCTGTGTTGTTATGAATGTAACCTCCGTTGCGTTTATTGCAAAGTATCTTAAAACAGGTATTCCCCTTGTTTCAAAGAGAATTACAGTTGACGGAAGCGCAATAAAAGAGCCTAAAAATGTTATAGTTCCTTTGGGTACACCTATTAAGGACGTTATTGAGTTCTGCGGAGGCTATAAGTGCGAGCCTAAGAAAATTTTGATGGGCGGCCCTATGATGGGTATTGCTTTGACAGACGACAGTATGCCTGTTTTAAAGCAGAACAACGCAATTTTGGCTTTTGACGAAAAGGACGCAAAGCTTGCAGAGGAAACCGACTGCATACGCTGCGGAAAATGTCTTAAAAGCTGTCCTATGTCTTTGATGCCCGAGGCTATTGCCGGCTGTGTAAAGCTTAAAGACGTTAAGGGACTGGAAAAGCTCAATGTTATGACCTGTATGGAGTGCGGAAGCTGCGCCTTTAACTGTCCTGCTCACAAGCACCTTGTGCAGACCATAAGAGAGGGCAAGGCGATGGTGAGAGCCGAAGCTATGAAAAAAGCCGAAGAACAGAAGAAAGAGGAGGCAAAGAAGAATGAACAGTAATATGTATGTTTCCGCTTCCCCTCATCTGAGAAGTGGCATTTCCACCACATCGATTATGAGGGATGTTGTTATAGCCCTTTTGCCCTCAGTTGTTGCCGGAAGTATTATTTTCGGTGTAAGAGCATTGCTCATTGTGGCTCTTACAGTGGCTTCCTGTGTTGTTTCCGAGTATATTTCAAGAAAGGTAATGAAGAGAAACAACACAATAGGTGACTTGTCCGCAGTTGTCACAGGCGTTTTGCTGGGACTTAACTATCCGGTGGGAATTAACCCGGTTATGGCTGTGTTCGGCGGAGTTGTAGCAATAGTTGTGGTAAAGCAGATGTTCGGCGGAATAGGTCAGAACTTTGTAAACCCTGCATTGGCTGCAAGAATTATTCTCCTTGTTTCTTTCCCGACAGATATGACCACATGGGCATCTCCTTTCTACTATACACAGGGAGCTGTTGACGCAGTTACAAGCGCAACACCTTTGGCTCAGAACGCCGCAGGAACCTTCAGCGGTTCTTATCTTGATTTGTTTTTGGGAAATGTGGGAGGCTGTATCGGTGAAACCTGTGCCCTTGCAATTCTCGTAGGTGGAATTTACCTTATTGCAAGAAAGGTTATAAGCCCTATAATCCCTGTTACATATATAGCCACAGTTTTTGTTTTGGCTTTTGTTATGGGTCAGGACCCACTGTTCCATGTACTCAGCGGCGGTGTTATGCTTGGAGCGTTTTTCATGGCTACCGACTACACAACCTCACCTATAACCTCAAAGGGAAAGGTTATTTTCGCTATGGGCTGCGGACTTATGACAATGCTCATAAGAGTTTACGCAAACCTGCCGGAGGGAGTTTCCTTCTCTATTGTGCTTATGAATATACTTGTTCCTCACATTGAAAACCTCACAAGACCAAAGGCTTTCGGTGAGATAAAGAAAAAAATAAAGGGGGATAAGTAAATGAAAAATTCAAGACTTAAAGAAATCCTTATCCCTACAGTTTCGCTTTTTGTAATCTGTCTTTGCGTTACAGCTTTACTTGCCGTGACAAATGCGGTTACAAAGGACGCCATTGCCTACCAGCAGGAGCTTTCCGCCGCAGAGTCAAGACAGGCGGTATGTCCCGATGCTGTGGACTTTGAAAAGGTTGAGTACGATGTTCAGGGCGTTGAATGTTACAAGGCTTTGGACGAAAGCGGAAACCTTATAGGCTATGCCATTTCATCTGCTTCCCGTGGATACGGCGGAGATGTCAAGGTTATGACCGGAGTAAACGCAGAGGACGGCTCTGTAATCGCCATAAATGTTTATGACAACTCAGGAGAAACCCCGGGTCTTGGCGTAAATACTTCCGGTGAGAAGTTTACTTCCCAGTTTGCGGGACTTTCCTCAGGTACGGGAGTTACAGTTGACAAGGACGCAGGAAAAAATCCTGACAGCGTGGCTGTTGACTCTGTAACAGGTGCAACTATCTCATCCCGTGCGGTTACAAATGCGGTAAATCAGGCTTTTGAAGCCTACAATGCGGTAAAGGAGGGGTAATTTATGGAAAAGAAATCACTTTTTAAGGAATTTTCCAAAGGAATAATCAAAGAAAACCCCGTTTTGTGTCTTGTTTTGGGAACCTGCCCAACCTTGGCGGTAACAACCTCGGCTTCAAACGCTATAGGAATGGGCGTTGCCGCAACTGCGGTTTTGGTTTGCTCAAATATGGTTATCTCACTTTTGAGAAAGGTAATACCGGGAAAGGTAAGAATTCCCGCATACATAACAATAATCGCAGGCTTTGTTACTATAGTTCAAATGCTTGTGCAGGCTTTTGCCCCTGCAATAAACGACAGCTTGGGAATTTATCTTCCGCTTATAGTTGTTAACTGCATTATTTTGGGAAGAGCCGAAATGTTTGCAAGTAAAAACAAGGTTATCCCATCAATGCTTGACGGTTTGGGAATGGGCGTAGGCTTTACCGCCGCAATGCTTCTTATGGGTATGATAAGAGAGCTTTTCGGCGCAGGCTCATTGTTCGGAATACCGATACTTTCAAACTTCATGTCACCGGTAATCGCCTTTATTCTTCCTCCGGGAGGATTTTTCGTGTTCGGTATGCTTATCGCCCTTGCAAATAAGCTCAACGGCGGAAAGGGCAAAGCACCGGAAGAGGTTGGCTGTGCCGGATGTCCTATGAAAAACAGATGTCAGAATATCAAAGACGGCTGTAAAACAAAGGAGGGTGAAGCATAATGGGAACAGTACAGAGTCTTGTAAGCGTTTTCCTTGCGGCTATCCTTACGGAAAACTATGTATTAAGTAAATTTTTGGGTATCTGCCCATTTTTGGGAGTTTCCAAAAAGGTAAACACAGCTTTGGGCATGAGCTGTGCGGTAACATTCGTTATGGTGCTTGCCACAGCGGTAACATGGCCTATATATACAGGAATACTTGTGCCTAACAATCTGGCTTACCTACAAACAATCGTGTTTATTTTGGTTATTGCAGGTCTTGTACAGCTGGTTGAAATTGCACTTAAAAAATATATGCCTCCTCTTTACAATTCACTTGGAATTTATCTGCCACTTATAACCACAAACTGTGCGGTTTTGGGCGTTACCATGCTGGTTTTGGAAAAAGCCGCCGCAGACGTTACATACGGTTACGGTCATGCGCTGGTAAACGCTTTCGGTGCAGGTATAGGATTTTTGGTTGCAATGGTTATGTTTGCAGGCGTAAGACAAAGACTTGAAACCTGCGACATACCGAAAAGTCTTAAAGGACTTCCCATAACACTTGTTGCGGCTTCCCTTACCTCTTTGAGCTTTTTGGGATTTTCGGGACTTGTTGAAGGTCTTATGGGCTGATTGCCAAAAAACAGATGATAATTGATTGTAAGGAGAAATTGATATGAACGAGATTTTAATTGCGGTTTTAATTGTAGCCGCAATGGGTTTGATAATCGGACTTATCCTTGCCGTGGCTTCTGTTATTATGGCTGTGCCAAAGGACGAAAAGGCAGAGGCTGTTTTGGAGGTTTTGCCGGGAGCTAACTGCGGCGCCTGCGGATATTCAGGATGCTCAGGATATGCAAAGGCACTTGCCCACGGAGAAGCCCAGCCGGGACTTTGCTCACCGGGCGGCGAGGAATGCGTAAAGGCTATAGCCAAGGTTTTGGGAGTTGAAGCCGGCGCAATAGAGAGAAAAACCGCTGTTGTAAAATGCGACGGAACAGGGGAAAACTCACCTCTTAAAATGGAGTATCAGGGAATAACCACCTGTGCCGCTGCAGCCGCTCTTCACGGAGGAACAAAAAACTGCTCTTACGGCTGTATAGGCTTCGGCGACTGTGTAAATGTCTGCGAATACGACGCAATAGCTGTTGAGGACAATGTGGCAAGAATAAATCCCGCAAAGTGCAAAAGCTGCGGAATGTGCGTAAAGACCTGCCCCAAGCACCTCATCTCCATTGTACCCCTTAAAAAGCAGGCTGTGGTTATGTGCAGCAACTGCGACAAGGGAGCCGCTGCAACTGCGGCATGCAGAACAGCCTGCATAGCCTGCATGAAGTGCGCTAAAACCTGTCCTGTTGGAGCTATAAAAATAGAAAATTTACATGCTGTTGTAAACCCTCAGCTTTGTACAGGATGCGGAGAGTGCGCAAAGGTATGTCCAAAGAACTGTATCGGCATGATGCAGTGACAATACAGGTGAAATAATTATGAATTTTTGTGAATAATAATTGATTTTTCACAAAAAGAATGAAAATTCCCCGGTGTTTGCAGTATAATTATACAATCCGGGGATTTTTCCCTGTTTATAAGAAAATATACGGAGTACAGGAGTGAGTAAAGTTGATAGAAGTGTCAAAATTGTCCAAGGCGTACGGAAAGCTTAACGCCATACAGGACATAAGCTTCACCGTGGACGAAGGCGAAATACTGGGACTTTTGGGTCCTAACGGCGCCGGAAAATCCACAACAATGAATATTATTACAGGTTATCTTGGGAAAACCTCGGGAAAGGTTACAATAGACGGTATTGAAGTTTCCGAAAAGCCTAAGGAGGCAAAAAAGAAGGTGGGTTACCTTCCGGAAATTCCACCGCTCTATACGGATATGACCGTTGAGAAATTTTTGGGCTTTGTCTTTGATTTGAAAGGCATAGAGCTTCCAAAAAAGGAACACATTGCTGAGATTATGAAAACCGCAGGCATCTCAAATGTTTCCGGCAGAATAATAAAGAACCTTTCCAAAGGTTACAAACAGCGTGTGGGATTTGCTCAGGCATTGCTGGGATATCCGCCTGTTTTGGTTTTGGACGAGCCTACAGTTGGACTTGACCCAAATCAGATAATTGAATTCAGAAAGCTCATAAAAAGTCTGGGAAAGAAGCACACAATTATTTTTTCATCCCATATTCTTTCTGAGGTTTCTGAAATCTGCGACAGAATAGTTGTTATTTCGCAGGGAAAGGTTGTCACCGACGAGAAAACCTCAGACCTTGCTCAGAAGTTCTCAGGTGCGCCTAAGATTGTTGTTGATATTCAGGGCCCAAGCGCAGAGGTTTGTCAGGCTTTAAGAGAAATAGAGGGCGTTTTGAAAACAGAGCTTATCTCCGAGGAAAACGGAGAGGTTAAGATAAGAATTACCCATAAGTCAAATATAGATATCCGTCAAAACATATTTACTGTTATGGCGGCTAAGAATTATCCGATTTTGGAAATGGGCAAAGTAGAGCTTAGTTTGGAAGAGCTTTATCTCCAGCTTACCGCTTCTTCCGAAAATTCTCAGAACAACACAGAAAAAACGGGAAAGAGAGGTAAGAAATAATGGCTGCTGTACTTAAAAGAGAGCTTGGCTCTTATTTTCGTTCCCCAATCGGATATACAATAATAGCGATTTTTTATTTCTTTGCAAATATATTCTTTAACATGTATTGCCTGAGCTATAATTCCGGCAATATGAGCTCAGTGTTTAAGAATACATTTTTGATTGTACTTTTTATAATCCCTATAATCACAATGAAAACATTCAGCGAGGACAAAAAGCTGGGAACAGATAAACTGCTTTTGACTTCTCCTGTGTCAACCGGACGAATTGTTTTCGGAAAATATTTAAGCGCAATGATTATTTATGTAATCTGCCTTTTGATTTTTGTGGTTCACGGACTTATCATTGAATACTTTTCTACAGCTCAGTGGTCTGTAATTTTGTGTACGGTTTTGGGACTTGCCCTTATGGGTTCTGCAATAATATCCATAGGTCTTTTCATTTCCTCACTTACAGAAAGCCAGGTTATAGCCTGTGTGGGAACTCTGGGCGTTGGATTTTTCCTTTACATAATGGACGTGCTTGCAAATTTGGCAAATAATGCTATTGTATCCTATGTTGTAGGCGTGTTCACCTTTATTCAGCGTTTTTCAAACTTTACTTTGGGTATATTCAACCCTGCCGATGTTTTGTATTTCCTCAGTGTAACATGTTTGTTCCTCTGGTTTACAATGAAGTCTTTCGGCAAAAACAGCAGAAGTTAAGGAGGCGTGAACAGTGAAAAAGAAAAAATTATCTTCAGTAATTTTTACGCTCCTGCTTATTGTTGTTTTAATAGGCGTAAATATCGGAGCGTCAGCCTTGGTTGATAAGTATCCGTCACTTCAGGTGGATTTCACCGTAGGTAAAAACTTTGAGCTTTCCTCAGAGATGGAGGAATACCTTGATACAGTTGAAACAGATGTAAAGTTTACTGTATTGATGACAGAGGAAGCCTTTGAAAACAGCGGCTCCTATTACATGCAGATAAACACTCTTCTCAAGAAGATGGCTCTTTACAACGAACATATCACAGTGGAATATGTTGACTTGAACAACACTCCTACCTTTTCCGAGAACTACGACAAGATAAACTGGGATGATACAACAGAATATCTCATGCTTGTTGAAAGCGGCGAAAATTATCTTATTTTGGATATGGACGATGTTTTTGAATCAGGCGTTGACTATTCAACATTGTCAAAATACATCACCGCTTCAAAGTTTGAGCAGGCAGCAGCAACCGCAATATTCAATGTGACAACCACTGAAAAGCCAAAGGTTGTGTTCCTCAAGGACGTAGGTGAGGGTGATTACAGCGGCCTCTCAACACTTTTGCAAAACAACGCATTTGAGGTTGAGGAAATAAACCTTACCACAACTGAAATTCCTGAGGATGCAGATTTTGTTGTGCTGTTTGCTCCTTCAGTTGACCTTACCGATGCGGCAAAGGACAGACTTTACACATATCTTGACGATGGCAGACAGGACGGCGCAAACTTTATCTACATGCCAAGCTATGAAGAGGTTGACTGTCCGAATATCGACAGTATTCTTGAACACTACAGCCTTTCTATAGGTTCAGGAATTGTTTTTGAAACAGATTCATCATATCTTATATCCTCAGAAAGTCTGTACCTTACTTTGGTTGACTACAACGGCAAAATTTTCATGGATGGACTTGCAAACGACAATGTTCCTGTAATCTTCCCTTATGCAAGACCTGTTGAAATAATCGAAGAGTCAGAGAGCGTACAGGGAATGCTTTATTCCTCAACAAGCGCAGGAATTTACCCGTTTGACGCCAGCGAGGACTTTAACTACGAGGATGTTCTCACAGAAGAGGAAATCCCTGTAGCGGTTATCAGCAGTTTGGAAAATTCAAACACAATAGTTTTCGGTTCCTGCGACGCTTTTGCAGAGGCACTCCTCAACAACGGAAGCTACAACAACGGCCCTTACTTTGTAAACGTGTTTAACACTCTGGCTGAAAAATCTTCACCTGATATTGTTATTGAGAGCAAGTCTTTCAGCGCATACGGTTTGGGACTTACAAGCTATTCACAGGTTGAAGTTCTTTCATTTATTCTCAGATTTGTGGCTCCTGCATTGATATTGGTTGCCGGTATCGTTGTGTTTATCAGAAGGAGAAACAAATAATCTTTTTAACGTGAGGCGGTTTAAATGAGCGATAAGGGTAAATTGGCAAGAGAAAATTTTAACAGCGGATGTAACTGCGCTCAGTCTGTGGCGGTAACTTTCTGCGAGGAATGTGGGTTTGACCGTGAAACCATGATGAAGCTTTCCTGCTCTTTCGGTGCGGGAATGGGCAGACTCCGTGAGGTTTGCGGAGCGGTCAGCGGTATGCTTTTGGTTGCGGGAATGCTTTATGCTTCCGATGACCCGACAGATGACGACGCAAAAGCCCAGCATTACGAGAGGGTTCAGGAACTGGCTTTTAAGTTTAAAGAAAAGCACGGAACTTTTATCTGCCGTGAGCTTCTTGGTCTTGACATTGACGGAGCCGACGACCCAACACCCTCCAAGCGCACAGAAGAATATTATCAGACACGCCCCTGCGGAGATTTCATAGAGGAAGGCGCAAATATTCTTATGGATTATATAAATAAACATCCTTATAAATAAAACAAAAACGGGAATTGCACAGTGAAAATGCAATTCCCGTTTCTTTTTTAATTATTTTCTGATAAACAAAATACCCAAAGTATTTGGACCGCAGTGGGTTGTTATGGTACAGCCGGCTGTGGTTTCAAGAAACTCCCCGAAATCAGGGCATATCTCTCTAACTTTTTCCTCAACAGCTTTTATAACCGCAGGGTCACATTTTGTGTGGGTTATAAATATCCTTGTTTTGTCTATGTCATCTCTTCCGGTAAGTCTTTCGGTCACATAATCAATAATAACCTTTTCAAACTTTCCTCTGTATTTTTTGCCCACATCCATTTTGCCGTCTATAACCTCTATGCAGGGTTTAAGTCTTAAAAGATTTGCGCCCAAAGCGGAAACGGCAGAGCATCTTCCGCCCTTGTAGAGATAATTAAGACTGTCTATAACAAAGCTTGCCTCTACCTTTTTTGCAAGCTTTGTGCAGTGCTCGAAAATTTCCTTTGCATCGTGTCCCTTTTGAGCCATCTCAGCGCCGTGAAGCACCAAAAGTCCCTGACCGGTGGAAAGATTTCTTGAATCCACAACAAACACGTTGTTAAAATTCTGTGCCGCAATGCAGGCGTTTTGATATGTGCTGGAAAACTCACTGCTTATTGTAAAATGTACAATGCTGTATCCATGGTCATGCCAGTACTTAAAAACCTCGGCGTAGTCTGCAACATTTACTGCGCTGGTGGTGGGGAGCTTTCCCGTATTTGCCACATAATCATAAATGTCGTCCGGAGTAATGTCTATTCCGTCCTTGCCGCTTTTCCCGTTCATAGTTACAAAAAGAGGGGTTACGGCTATGTCGTACTTTTTCAGAAGCTCCGGTGAAAGGTCACAGGTGCTGTCGGAAATGATTTTTACATTCATCAAATTTTACCTCCCATGTGAAAACTTTCTTTCAATCCCGCAAGAACAATTATATTATAACTCTTTAACTTTAGTTATTACAAGGGATTTTTGGACATTTTTCTTTGTATAAAATAATAAGACAAAATACCCGTTATATCGGCTAAAATCCAGCCTATTGGAACTGACCACCATATGCCGAAAACTCCGATTTGAGGAATTGCGGAAAGTCCATAGGCGAGAACTACACGGCTTCCCAGTGAAATCACGGTGAGAACCACTGACATTCCCGGCTTTCCTATTGCACGGAAAAGTCCGTACAGCAGGAACAAAACGCCTATTCCTATATAGAAAGCGCCCTCAATCCTCAGATAATCAACGCCGCAGGAGATTATATCGATTTCAGAATAGTCGATAAACAATCCCATAAGCTGAGGTGCAAAGATAAATATGCAAAGTGAAACAATGATACAGAAAACAGTAACGGAAATCAAGGCGGTTTTTATACCGCTTTTTATTCTGTCGTTTTTCTTTGCGCCGTAGTTTTGGGCTATAAATGTGGAAAATGCGTTTCCGAAGTCCTGAACAGGCATGTATGCAAAGGCGTCGATTTTCACTGCGGCGGCAAAAGCTGCCATAACCACACTTCCGAAGCTATTTACAAGACCTTGAACCATAAGTATTCCGAAATTCATAACCGACTGCTGAACGCAGGTTAAAAATGAAAATCCGGCAACCTCTTTTATGCTGCCAAAGGTAAAAGAAAACTTTTTTCTAAGGAAAGGATATTTCAAAAGGGCGTAAACTCCTATTCCTATTCCTGAAACATACTGGGCAATAACTGTAGCCCAGGCGGCTCCGGCAACGCCAAACTTGAAAACCGCCACAAAAAGCAGGTCAAGTCCGATATTTAAAACTGCGGAAATTCCCAGATAAATAAGCGGAACCACGGAATTTCCCACGGAACGCAAAAGACAGGAAAAGAAATTATACAGGAAAGTGGCGGCAATGCCCCAGAATATGACCACCAGATATTCCCTCATCAAAGCTATGGTATCGGACGGAACCTGTAGAAAAATAAGAATTTCGTCGATAAAAAGAAAAACCAATGCGTTTAAAACAACCGTTACAACAGCGATTAAGAAAAAAGCTCCGTGAACGCTGTTTTGAAAACCTTTTTCGTCACGCTGTCCGAATTTTATTGAAAACAAAGCGCCGCTTCCCATGCAAAGACCCAGCAAAACCGAGGTTATAAACGTCATAAGAGTAAAGGAGGAACCGACCGCCCCGAGAGCGTTGGAGCCTAAAACTCGTCCGACAATAAGTGTGTCGGCTATATTGTAGCACTGCTGTAAAAGATTGCCCAAAATCATAGGCAGAGCGAAAAGAAACATGGTTTTCAGCACAGGGCCTTTTGTAAGGTCTTTTTCCATACAAACACTCCCAAATCCATTTTATTACAAAATATTATAACAAGCTGTTAAAAGACTGTCAATTTGTGGTTTTAGTTTTAATCTAACATAATGCACAAAAACTATTGACAAAAATTTGCTAAATTGATATTATATGTGTATAATGGGAAATTTTCGTAAGGTAAAACGTTCTTGCTTTAAGACGTTACAATATAAAATTTCTTTGTTTTATATTTTGGAAAAATAAAATAGGGATAAAAAATTATGAAAGGGTAGTTGTTTATGAAGCTTGCATTTTCCACAGTTGGATGTCCTGACTATAACTGGACTGAAATATATTCAATGGCAAAAGACTTGGGCTTTCAGGGTATTGAAATGAGAGTTACCGGGGGAGAATATTTTTCTCTTCATGCCCGCCCTTTTAAGGCTGAAAATATTGAAAGCACTTTAAGCGATTTGAAGAAAAGACATCTTGAAATACCCTGTCTTTCTTCAAACTGCAGTTTGAAATATAAAGAAAAAACCGAAGAAAACATAATGAAGCTTATGGAGTACATAGAGCTTGCCTACAAGCTGGGAACTCCATACATAAGAATACTCGCCGACGAGCACGCAAAAGAAGAGGGAGAAGTGGACGACAACCATGTAATTGAAGTCCTCAAAAAGCTTATGCCGTTTGCAGAGGTTAAAAACGTAACTCTCCTTGTGGAAACAAACGGAGTTTACGCAGACACCTCAAGACTTAAAAATCTTTTGGACAGTGTTCCCAGCGACAATATAGGTGCTCTCTGGGATATCCACCACCCATACCGTTTTAAAAATGAACAGCCAGAGGAAACCATAAGAAATCTGGGCGCATATGTAAAATATGTACATGTTAAGGACTCCGTTATGGACGGGGACAAGGTTTCCTATCGTCTTATGGGCGAGGGCGATATTCCATTTGAAAAAGCTTGGAAGTCCCTTGAGTCAATAAACTATGAGGGTTATATTTCCTTTGAGTGGGTTAGAAACTATGCTCCGGATTTGGAAAACGCCGGCGTTGTGTTCCCTCATTTCATCCACTACATGAGCCAGTATATCTCCCAGGCAGAGCTTACCGGCAGACTTTACGACAACGCAAGAAAAACAGGTAAATACGTATGGCCAAAGGAACACCTTATCGACCTTACATTCCCTCAGGTGCTTGACAGAATGGCTGAGGAATTCCCTGACCAGCAGGCCTTTAAATATTACGAGCTGGACTATGACAGAACCTACAGCCAGTTCCGTGACGATGTTGACACCTTTGCCCGTTCACTTATCGCTCTGGGCGTAAAGCCGGGCGACCATGTTGCAATCTGGGCTACAAATATCCCACAGTGGTACATTACCTTCTGGGCAACCACAAAAATAGGCGCAGTTTTGGTTACTGTAAACACCGCCTATAAAATCCACGAGGCAGAATTTTTGCTCCGTCAGTCCGATACCCACACCCTTGTTATGATCGACGGCTACAAGGATTCCAATTATTCTGAGATTATCGGCGAGCTTTGCCCCGAGCTTAAAACAGCCAACAAATACAGACCTCTCTTTATGAAGCGTCTGCCGTTCCTGAGAAATATTATCACCTGCGGCTTTGAAAAAGAGGGCTGCTACACCTGGGAAGAAGCCATAGAGCTTTCAAACCATGTGCCTATTGAAGAGGTTTACCGCCGTGCTTCCGCAGTTGACAAGGACGACGTATGCAACATGCAGTACACCTCCGGTACAACAGGTTTCCCTAAGGGCGTAATGCTCACCCACTATAATGTTGTAAACAACGGAAAGGCAATAGGCGACTGCATGGACTTGTCCACCGCCGACCGTCTTATGATACAGGTTCCTATGTTCCACTGCTTCGGAATGGTTCTCGCCATGACCGCATCCATGACCCACGGAACCACAATGTGTCCGATAACTGCATTTTCACCGAGAAAGGGACTTGCCTGCATAACTCAGGAGAAAATCACCGCATTCCACGGTGTTCCCACCATGTTTATCGCCATGCTGGGACATCCTGACTTTGAGAAAACAGACTTCTCTCATATGCGCACAGGAATTATGGCAGGAAGCCCATGTCCGATAAAGGTTATGGAGGACGTTATAAACAAAATGCACATGAATGAAATCTGCATAACCTACGGACAGACGGAAGCTTCCCCAGCCTGCACCATGAGTAAAACTACAGACACCATAGAAACAAGAGTTGCCACAGTAGGCGGAAACATATTCGGCGTTGAATGTAAAATTGTTGACCCTGAAACAGGCGAGGACTTGCCTGTAAATGTGGACGGCGAGTTTGTTGCCCGTGGCTACAACATAATGAAAGGCTACTACAAAATGCCGGAAGCCACAGCTGCGGCAATCGACAAGGACGGATGGCTCCACACCGGCGACATGGCACGCATGGACGAAAACGGCAACTACAAAATAACCGGACGAATCAAAGACATGATTATCCGTGGAGGAGAGAACATCTATCCAAAGGAGATAGAGGACTTCATATACACACATCCAAAGGTTAAAGACGTACAGGTAATCGGAGTTCCTGACAAGGATTACGGCGAGGAAATCATGGCATGCGTTATCCTCAAAGAGGGCGAAACCTCCACAGAGGAAGAGATAAAAGAGTACGTTGCCTCCCACATGGCAAAGCACAAAACACCACGTTATGTTGACTTTGTTGACTCCTTTATGATGAACGCCGCAGGAAAAATCCTGAAATACAAAATGCGTGAGGAAGCTGTCAAGAAATTAGGACTCCAGCAAGCCGCCTCCATCGAAACCGCATAATTTATATCCGTTTTTTATATCCGCCTTGCAAGGGTTTAGCTTGGAAATAAACTTCGTTACAAGGCGGGCGAGACGTTTTGTTAAGTGACTTAGAGTGGTTCGCTCTCATTTAAGCTTTCTATTTCCGACCTGCATAGTTTTCATCTAATCCTTATGTTCTGCACAGGTCAGGCGAGTTTTTTGTTTCCGCCTTGCAGGGGTTTAGCTTGGAAATAGACTTCGTTACAAGGCGGGCGAGACGTTTTGTTCAGCGACTTGGAGTGGCTCGCTCTAATTTGGGTTTTTGTTTCAGCCTTGCAAGGGTTTAGTTTGGAAATAAACTTCGTTATAAGGTGGGCGAGACGTTTTGTTCAGAGACTTAGAGTGGTTCGCCTACATTTAAGTTTTTTTAAATTTTAATACATAAAAATTATGACCGTGGTTCACAGGTATACCGAACCACGGTCTATTTTTATATCTTATATTCTTTACCCGATATCACAACACAGTTATCATCTTTCCAATAAATTACGAGGTTTTCGTGGGTTCCGTAATCTCCTGCGTATATTCTGTTAGGTCTCTTTTGGAACTTAAATGGAAAAATTCTGATTTCGCTGTTGTTTTGACTGATTTCTACATATGTACTTCCGCCCAGTGCGCCCTCGTCACGGCTTATGACAACTGCGGAGTATTCCTCATTGGGAGATGGTATAGTTTTTACCGGTGTTTCAACAGCAATGCCGGAGAAAAGAGAAACAATCATCAGCGCCCAAAGATAAAGAATAAATAAACCTGCGCATATTCCAACGTCTGTAAATCTTACTGCAATACTGGGAATAAATTTGAAAAGTAAAATCACAGAACAAATTATATTTGCAATTATAGAAATTAAAACAAAGGGTTCACCGTTAAATGGAATATAGAAAAATAAATTTACTACAGCCAAAATGGGAAGAGAAAAAGATATCACTTTTTCAAATTTATTTGCACTATATATTTTTTTCACGCAAATAATAACAGTGAAAAATAAAGATATCAAAGAGGTAAAAAGGGAGAGAAACAATGGGTTAAAAACCACATCATAACCTAAAAATCCGGCTGTAAGCACAGTTACAGGCAATAACAGATACAAAAAAGTCAAAATACATGTAATTGAAGAAAGCTTTTTCATATATGCACCGCCTCAATCTTTGCCCAGCATTTCGGCGTATCTAAGTGAAAAAATTTTAGATACAGTGCAGAAAACAGCGGCAGTAACAATTCCGCATCCAAGAAATTGAATTGTTTTTAATAACATATCAAAGCCGGAAAACCCGGTTTCTGAAATAAAATAAAGGGAGGGAACATTGTAATAAAATATTCCGCAGATAAAGAAGAAAAAAGTTATTGCGGCGTTTACAATAAAGGAGCATACGGAAAAGATTTTTTTGTTTTTGTAAATCCTTATAAAAAACCAGTTTGCCAATGAAAGAAGAAAACCCGTAGCCGGAATTATAAGTGTAAATGCCCAAAAGCCGTTTTCTGTACCTAAAGGAGTTTTTGCCTCAAACGTCACGCCAACAGCCATAACAATAAAAGAAATAAAAAGAAGAACGGACTGCAAAACCGAGGCTTTTCTCTCGTTTATTTTACTGAGTTTTTTTATCTCAAAAGACTCATTTTTTTCTTTTAGATTTTCGCTGTTCATCATGTCAAAAATACTTTTGCAGTTTTTACATTCTTTTAAATGCTTCTCCACCTCATTGGCGGATTCCTCTGAACAACAGCGGTCTATGTATAAGGGGATTAAATCTTTTATAATTTCACAATTCATAACGCTACCTCATTTTTTCTGTCAGTTTTTGTTTTGCACGGTAAAATGTGACCCTTGCCCAGCTTTCGCTTTTTCCAAAAATCTTGCTTATGTCTTTTAGAGAAACCTGTCCCAGGACTTTCAGCATAAAAACTTCCTTGTAAGGATCTTCAAGCTCATGCAGACATTCAAAAGCTTTTTCGGATAATTCTTTTTCAATAAAAAGCTCTTCAAGTTGCAAAGAGTCCGCAACGCCGCCAGCTTCGTCTATAGAATTAAATCTTTTATGCTCGTTGTACCAGGAAAAATATGTATTTTTCGCAATCTGACAAAGCCAAACAGAAATTTTGCTTTCATTTCTCACATTGGAAAAATTCATATAAGCACGAAAAAAGGTTTCCTGTGTAAGCTCCTCGGCTAAAGATTGATTATGACACAGCTTTAAAAGATATTTATAAATAAAGCCTTTGTTTTCCCTGAAAACACTTTCAAAATCAGCCACATTTTCACCGCCTTTCTGACTATATGATAATTAAAAATTTAAAACGTTACAAAAACAGCCGGCAAATTTTTTATTTCTTTGCCGGCTTTGTGCTTCACAAATTAAATTTAATTTCCTTGATTTCCGAATACAAGTTCTTCGAGAGTAATACTTAAAGTCTTGCAAGGATTATGAAATTTTATTGTATAGACAGATTCATCTTGCAAGTATTTTTACAGCTTTAATTGGGATATCCATTCTTTGTGCAACTTCTTCCTGTGTCATCCCTGTATCAAGAAATCTTTTGCATACGATTTTCATGTTTTCGCCAACCTCTATTATATGATGGTCGGGATCATAAAATCTTACTACCCTTTGTCCCCATGGGTGTTCTTTTACTTTATGGACATACTCTATGTTATCTATTTCATCAAGCTTTTTGATAAAATCGTCGAAGTTGTCCTCTTCAAAATAAATTTCGCTGTCATTGCTTTGATATGATATATCTTTTTCAATAAAACTTTTCCAGCTTTCCTCAGTTTGCAGAGCAAGCCCTCCGGTCAGCACTGCATTTGCCCCAAAGTCGGAAACGGTTCTTAATCCTAAAACTTCCTTATAAAAAGCTTTTGATTTTTCAATATCTTTTACCGCAATAAGAGGATTTTTAAATTTCATTTTTATCCCTCGCTTTTCATCCCCATAATAACATCCAAAATTCTATTTGCTACTTGGTCTTTGGTCATTAGGGGGAGTTCTTCTATATTGTTTTCGGAAATGAGGGTCACTACATTTGTGTTTCCGCCGAAGCCGGCGCCCTCTACCTTTAAATTATTGGCGGCTATTAAATCTAAGTTTTTCTTTACAAGCTTTTTCCTTGAGTTTTCCACAAGGTCTTTTGTTTCCATTGAGAAGCCGCAGAGGAACTGTCCCGGTCTTTTATGCTCGCCCAGCCATTTTAAGATATCCTTTGTTCTTTCCAAAGGAAGTGAAAGGTCGTCATCGTTTTGGGATTTTTTAATTTTATCATCAGCCACATTTGCAGGTCTGTAGTCCGCAACTGCCGCCGCTTTTATTATTATATCCTGTTTCTTGGAAAGGCTTGTTACGGCGTTGAACATTTCCTCGGCTGAAACAATCTTTACTGTGTCCACATATGCAGGCTCTTTCAGATTTACAGGACCTGAAACTAAAGTGACGTTGGCGCCTCTTGCAGAAGCCGCCTTTGCTATGGCGTAGCCCATTGTGCCGGTGGAATGGTTTGTCATGTATCTTACAGGGTCGAGGGCTTCCTGTGTAGGACCTGCGGTTACAAGGAGATTTATTCCGTTCATGTCCTTATCACAGGAGATTGCATGGAGAATACTTTCCAGCAAGTCCTCCGGTTCCGGCATTTTTCCTGCCCCAACAGCTCCGCAGGCAAGTCTGCCGCTGGCAGGCTCTATAACTTCCCAGCCGTATTTTTCAAGGATTTTCATATTGTCCTGAGTTACCGGGTTTAAATACATTTTTGTGTTCATTGCCGGAGCTACAATTTTCGGACAGTCGCAGGCAAGGACTGTTGTTGTAAGCATATCGTCGGCTATTCCGTGGGCAAGCTTTGCCATTACGTTGGCGGTTGCCGGGGCAATCATAACAAGGTCAGCCATATCTGCCAAAGCTATATGCTCCACCTGAAAGGAATGGTTTCTGTCAAAGGTGTCGGTGACGGTTCTGTTTCCTGTGAGGTGTTCAAAGGTCAGAGGTGAAATAAATTCAGTGGCGTTTTTTGTCATGATTACGTGGACGTTGCAGTGCTGTTTTACAAGGGCAGAAGCCAAAGCCGCCGCCTTGTAGCAGGCGATGCCTCCGGTAACTCCTAAAAGCACAGATTTATTTTTAAGCATAAGGAAAACCTCTTTTCGCAGATTGTGTAAATTAACTTTATTTTGTTTCAGTATAACAAATAAAATGATAAAAGTAAATCAAAAGGAATAAAATGACATTATTTCCTTGCAATAACTATTTTAATTGAGTATAATTATTATGCTCGGAAGAAAACCCGGTCGCTGTACCTTTACGGACGGCAGACAAAAGGCGGAATTTTGGGCATACATAAATTTAAGCTGTATCTTCAAAGGAAGAACGGCATTGGAGGTTTTTTAAATGAGTAGTAATGTAAAAACAGCTTCTCCTATGGCAAGGAGAGCCGCTATCCGTGACATGGTGTTGCTTGCACTTTTTGTGGCAATACTTTTGCTTATGACCTTTACGCCTATAGGTCTTATTGACCTTCCGATTATAAAGGCAACAATTCTTCATGTTCCGGTAATTATCGGCGCAATTCTTATGGGACCGAAAAAGGGTGCATTTTTGGGCGCAGTTTTCGGTATTGCAAGCCTTATAAAGAATACAATGATTCCAAGCGCCTTGTCTTTCGCTTTTTCTCCCTTTATTCCTGTACCGGGAACAGACAGCGGAAGCGTATGGGCGGTTGTAATCTCAATTATCCCCAGAATGCTTATCGGCCCTGCCGCATGGCTTATTTACAAGGGAATTGAAAAAATTACAAGCTCTAAAATAGGTTTCAGAGCAGTGGGAGCAGTAATAGCAGGAGCTTTCGGAGCGATAGTTAATACAGCTTTGGTTATGGGACTTATTTATTTTGTGTTTAAGGATGCCTATGCCGCTATGAACGGAATTCCTGTAGACGCAGTTTTGGCTGCAATTCTGGGAATAGTTGCCGCAAACGGAATCCCTGAGGCAATCGCCGCCGCAGTGCTTGTTCCGATTATCGTGCTTCCTTTGCAGAAGTTTTTAAAACAATACTAAAACCGGAGGAGTAGATTTTTATGATGCTGGCTCTTGATGTGGGCAATACAAATACGGTTGTGGGTGGATTTGTTGACGGAGCTTTAAAATTCAGCCTTAGAATGACCAGCGACCGCAATAAAACAGTGGACGAATATGTTTTCCAGCTCAGAGGCCTTTTAGAGGAAAAGGGCGTTGATTTCAACAAGGTTGAGGGAGGAATAATCTCCAGCGTTGTTCCGGAGCTTCGCTATTCTTTGAGCAAATCCATGGAGATACTCACAGGAAAAAAATTCCTTGTGGTGACAAATAAAATGGATTTGGGAATGGAGATAAAAATGGATATTCCAGCCCAGGTTGGCGCAGACCTTTTGGTTGCCGCAGTTGCCGCCCTTGACATGTGCAAACCGCCACTTGTTATTTTTGACATGGGAACAGCCACCACAATGTCTGTTATCGACAAGGACGGAAGCTATACCGGAGGAGTTATTATTCCCGGACTTAGACTTTCCATGGACGCTTTGTCAGGCAGAGCCGCACAGCTTCCTTTTATAAACCTTGAAGAACCGCCGGAAAGACTTATCGGTAAAAATACAATCGACTGCATGAAAGCGGGAGCTATCTACAGCAACGCCGCCATGATAGACGGGCTTATCGACAGAGCGGAAGAGGAAATGGGAGAAAAGGTGACTGCCGTTGCCACAGGAGGACTTATGGGAATAGTTCTTCCTTTCTGCAAGCATAAAATCTACTACGATGAAAATCTTCTCCTTATGGGACTTTTAAAGCTTTACGAGAAAAATAAACACTGAAAATAAAAAGGGACAGCGCAGAATGGTTTGTGCTGTCCCTTTATGGTTTAGACTGTAGCGGTTTTTATTTATATGTGATATAATAAAAATACATTATCTTTTGAAAGGATATGATATAGTGACAAATCTGCAAATCATGTCCCTTATCGGTCTTATACTGTATTTTGGTCTTTTGCTTTTTGCGGTTACAAAGGAAAAGAAAAATACAAATGTTTTAGACTACTTTTTTGCAGGAAGAAGCCTGCCATTTTGGGCGTTGTCCATAACCTTTATCGCTTCATGGTGGGGAGCAGGTTCGGCTATTTCCACCGCTGACCTTGCTTATGAGGACGGATTGGGTGCGTTTTGGTATTACGGTGTGCCTGTGCTTATTTCCACGTTTCTTATGATTATCGGGGCAAAAGCCATAAGGCGTGTGGGATATCTCACCCAAGGTCAGATGATGGAGGCGAGGTATTCAAAAGCCACGGCAAAAATGCTTTCCGTGATGATACTCATATTTATGACATTTAATGCCGCCTCCCAGATGGTGGGAATAGGAAATTTTTTCGGCACATATATGGGGATGAACTACGAAGCGGCGGTTTTAACCGGAACTCTAATAGTTTTGATATATTCCATGTTCGGAGGATTTCGAGGGGTTGTTCTCACTGATATTATTCAGTTTGTTCTGCTTTTAGCATCGGCGGTTTGTGTTTTCGTTGTTGCCATGATGAACAGCGGAGGGTTTTCTCAGATTGCCCAAGCGGCAGAGGAAGCAGGAAAAAGCGATTATATGAGTATGGGCGCAGGAGCTTCAAAGTATCTGGGATACGTTATAACCTTTGGCTGTGCATGGATGATACAGGCCAATGTGTGGCAGAGAATTTCAGCCGCAAGAAGCGACAGGGACGCAAGAAAAATGACGGTTATGAGCTTTTTTGCCTATATTCCCCTTTATTTGATAGTGGTTTTCACAGGAATGGCAGGGCTTGTAATATTTGATAAAATGCCCGAAGGTGGAATTGTCACCTCTTTGGTAACAGGCTATATGCCGCCTGTGTTGGGTGCATTGGCGTTTGTGGGAATTTCTGCGGCTATAATGTCAACCATGGATTCCCTGATAAATACGGGAGCAATGACACTTT
This sequence comes from Anaeromassilibacillus sp. An172, assembly GCF_002160515.1. Lineage (GTDB taxonomy): Bacteria > Bacillota > Clostridia > Oscillospirales > Acutalibacteraceae > Limousia > Limousia pullorum. The sequence goes on from NZ_NFKS01000006.1 coordinate 93,884, forward strand.
CCATGGACTTGCTTCCGGAAAACCGCAGTGAAAGCCAAAAGCTGAATTTTTCACGCATTGCCACATTGTTGGTGACGGCGGTGGCTTTTGTGATTTCTATTTCAGTGCGTTCTATTTTAGAGGTGTCCTGGATAGCCTCGGACGTAATAACAACCGGAGTTTTCATACCTCTTGTTTTTGGTTTCTTTTGGAAAAGGGGAAACTCAAAGGGAGCTTTGGCTTCAATGGCGGTGGGACTTTTGTTTTCGCTTTACAACCTGATGATATTTTTCGGGGTGGATCTGCCTGCTTTTTGGGAAATGCAGTCCGCTTTGCAGGTATTAGTGGGAACAGGAATTTCCGCCTGTGTTTATGTTATCGTAAGTCTTGCCACAAAGCCTGAAAAAGAAAAGGCTGACAAATTTATTGAAAGAGCAGGACTATTAAAAAAATAAAAAGGTGATAAGAATGGATTACAAAACTAATGTTATGCGCTTGCTGGACAAGCAAAAAATTCCTTATAATCATTACTGCTACGCCGATACCGACGCTTTGAGCGGTGAGGAAGTGGCAAAGGTGTTGGGACAAAACCCTGATATGGTTTTCAAAACCTTGGTTACAGTGGGAAAGTCCGGCAAAAACTATGTTTTTATGATACCGGTATGCAGAGAGCTTGACCTGAAAAAGGCGGCTGTTGCAGTTAAGGAAAAGTCAATAGAGATGATAAAGTCAAAGGAGCTTCTGCCCCTTACAGGATATATCCACGGAGGATGTTCTCCGATAGGAATGAAAAAGCGTTTTGTAACGGTGACAGATAAAAGCGCCGAGAATTTCCCCTCAATAATTTTCAGCGCCGGCAAAATAGGCTATCAGGTGGAACTGACAATAGAAAACCTGAAAAAAGCCGTAAATCCACAATTTCAAGATGTGTGCGTACAATAAAAAAGTTCATAAAACAAAAACAGGAAATCGCAGTATTAACCACGGTTTCCTGTTTTTTAATGATTTATTTTTGAGAATATTTTATGAGTGTTTCTATAACAAGATATATTCTTTCTCTGTCCTCCTGTGAAAGCTTTTTCATGTCTTCACTGAACAGGGAGTTTTTAACAACATACCCTTGTTTTAATACATCCGCAAGAACCATATCTGCTGAAATTTCCAGCGCATTAAGAATGGAAATAAAGGTTTCTAAAGATGGGATTTTCTCGCCACGTTCAACCATACCGATATAATTTGCACTCAAATCTGTTTTTTCTGCCAAATCTTCCTGACGAAGTTTCTTTTCAATGCGATATTTTTTAATATTTCTACCGATTGTTTCCAGTTCCATTAAATCATCTCCGTCAGATAAGATAAATTTTTTTAATTATATCATGAATGGACTTTAATTTCTACTTGAAATATTGTTAAGATGAACTGAATATTAAAAAATCTGCCTCTATAATGATAGTTCTATAAAAGAAAACCGCCATGGCTAAAAATAACCATGGCGGTAAAATTATAATATTTAAATAAAACCTAACTGAGAGCGAGCAACTCCAAGTCGCTTGACAAAACATCTCGCCCGACCTGTGATAAGGTTAATTTTAAGATAAAACCCATGCAGGTCGGATAAAAAATAAAAGTCTCGCCCGATTGGAGGTATAAAACTAACATAGTTGAGAGCGAGCCATTCTAAGTCACTCAACAAAACGTCTCGCCCGACAGAAAACGGGAGCTAATTTCAAGATTATCCTATCCCTGTCGGAAATAAAAATCATTGGTTGACGTTGGGCATGTGGTTTATGTGTTTGAGGAATTCCTCCATTGTGCCATGCATGTATTGGGTGTAGTCCACGTTTTCCTCGTTTTCAAGAAAATCTGTTACAATGTAGACTTTCATGCCAACCTCTTTGGCGGTGACGTCTTCAATTACGTTGTTGCCAAGCATCATGCACTCACGGGGGAATATTCCAACCTTTTCTGCAATCTCACGGAAATATTCAGGGTTTGGCTTGCAGTATGAGCTTTCGTCATAGCTTGTTATGTAGTCGAAATCTGTGACTTTAAGTCCTGCCCATTTGAGCCTTGTTCTTATTGCCTCTATTGGAAAAAGGGGATTTGTGGCAAGAATTACACGGTATCCCTTTCCTTTAAGCTTGTTGATAACCTTTACCTGTATGTCGCTTTCCTCCACAATCTTTTTTATGGAGTCAAATTCGTTTTGATAGTACTCCTTGAAAACAGGTATAAGGTCACGGGCGTCCTCTCCCATAATTTCTGTAAAGCTGTTCCAGAAACGCTGTTCGTTGGTCATTTCTCCGTTGTTTTTCACCATGGCACGGGAAGCGTCCCAAACAGCTTTTAAAAGCGTATCCTTGTCATAGCCCAATGGGACAAACTTTTCTGCAAGGGACCGGAAATACTCTTTCATAAATTCATCCTGTTTCATTCTGAGAAGAGTTCCATCCAAATCACATAATACGTTCTTTACCATACAATTTTCCTCTTTCTAATCCTTAAAATGTCATTAATCATCACTTTGCGAGGTACTTCATAAGTGCCTCATAGCTTTTTTGCGCCTGTTGATAGCCTTTATGGTATGCACCCATAAGCTTGTCACGGTTCTTTTCCATCCTGCCTATATTCAGGTTTCCTGCAGGACGTATTACAAAAATATTGCCCAGAGCTTCCTGCTGTTCGATATAGTCAAGTGTTTCGTTGTAAACAATATATCTGTTTTTAATGCTGTCGCTGAGCTTCGGGTATTTCCTGTATTTCAGCTTTGAATAACCGGTAAATTTTGACGGGGATTTTCTGTAGGTTTTGTCACGGGTCAAAATAAGCACGTTTTTAGTGCATCCCATTTTTTCGCTGAACTTTATGGGTATTGAATCAGCAAGACCTCCGTCAAGATATTTTCTTCCGCCGATTTCTACCATTCTTGAAACAAAGGGCAGGGAAGCGGAAGCTCTGATTGCGTCAACGTCTTTAATAAGGTCGTTGATTTTGTAGTATTTCGCTTCGCCGGTTTCGCAGTCGGTTATAACTGAATAAAACTCGGTTGGATTTTTCTTAAAGGTTTCGTTGTCTATTGGGTAGATTTCCAATGGAACTTCTCTGTAGATAAAATCCGCTCCGAAAATATCTCCGGTTCTTATAAGACTGCTGACAGAACAATAATCCTTGTGGTCGAGAAAATCCACAGCGGTGGATAATGCTCTGCCTCTTTGCTTTGCCAGATAACTGCATGCATGGCAGGAGCCGGCGGAAACCGCCGAGCACATATCAAAATTTATATCTTTATCAAGAAAAAAGTCCAATACTCCGGCGGTGAAAACACCTCTCATTCCACCGCCTTCAAGAACAAGTCCTGTTTTGCTCATATTTCATATGCCTTCTTATCAAAAATTATATTAAAGAGCCTTTAAAAGCTCTGACGCCGCCTTTACCTTTTCAACTGAGGTTTCAAAGATTTCAAATTCGCTGACTCCGGCGGCTCCCATGCTGACGCCTTCTTTTCTGTAGGTCATTCTGCTTTCAAGGGTTACTTTGCCGGACATGTGATAGCTGGTGGCTTTTGTTATGTCGTAAAGAGGTTTTATAACCTCAGCGCTTACGCCGCTTCCAATAAGGATATCCACGTTTTCACTTTTTGAAACTAAATCCTTTAAAAGCTCGGCGCCCTCCATGGCGGAATTTTTCTGACCTGAAGTGAGAATTGTGTTTACGCCCATCTCCTTTGCTTGTTCCAAAGTTTTGTAAGGGTCTTTGGCAACGTCAAAAGCACGGTGCAGGGTAACATCAATTCCCTTGGTTTCCTCCATGAGGTATTTCATTTTTTCCATATCAAGAGTTCCGTCCGGCTTCAAAACGCCGATAACCACGCCGTTTGCGCCTCTTTCACGGAACATTTTTATCTCGTTTTTGATTATTTCAATTTCATAATCATCGTAGCAAAAATCGCCGAAACGAGGTCTTAAAAGCACGTTTACTTTGATAGAACAGTTTTTCATAACCTCATCAAAAAGACAAAGGGAAGGGGAAAGACCTCCGATTACCAGTGCGGAACAAAGTTCAATTCTGTTTGCGCCGCCTTTTTCGGCATTTATTGCGGATTGAACGCTGTCTGCGCAGCACTCCAAAACGTAGTTGTTCATAAATTACCTCTCAGAATTATTCAACAATAATTGCCTTTGCAAAATATACCGGAACGTGGAAATTAGGTGTTTCTGTGCCGATTGGCGCAAAGCTTCCGTAATGCTCGATTTCCGGAGTTTCTGAAATCTTGTAGAAATTGCAGTAGAACTGAGAACCTACATCAAGCTTGCCTGCGTTGCAGGTTTCCTCAAGGAAGTTTATTGGGAACAAAACTGTAGCAGTCCAGCTTTTTTCATCCTTTGTTACTGTACAGCCGCACTCTTTGCAGAGTTCTTCGGAAATGAAAGTTCTGCCTTTTCTGCCTTTGCCGTATTTTGCGTACATTTTTGCGTTTGAGTTAAATTCAAAGTTTATATACATAACATCGTTGGAAAGCTCTTCTCCCTCTTCTGTGAAAGCCAAGAAAATTTCCATTGTGCTGTCGTCGCATACTCTGTCTCTGTCCTGAGTTTTGAGTGCAAGTGGATTTTCCTCAAAGCAGGTCATTTTTGCAAAAATTCCTTCGCCCGGGATAAAGCCCATTTTACCTACAACCTTTGGTGTGTAGACATTTCTCCACTTGTAGTTTGTGATTTCAAATTCGTTGCACAAATCGATATCAGCTTTGCTCTGAATTTTTTTAATTTTGTATTCCATAGTAAATCCTCCATGCGCAAAATTCACATACTGTTTTTTCTCTTTTGATTTGATAATTATAAACATATAATTAAATTTATTGTACCATAAATAGAAAAAAATTCAACAGCAATTTTTGGATTTTACCCTTGAAATTAGGTTATTATTTACATTTTAAGTTTATTAGATGAAATGAATGGTTTTAAGCTGTTATAAAATTAACTCCCCACGGACATAATGCCGTGAGGAGTTATGTGTTGATTTATTCTGTTATTGATTTTATAAGTCCGCCCTTGCGGATAATGTTCTGAATAAACTCCGGGAATGGCTCTGCCTGATACTTTTTGTTCTTTGTTTCGTTTACAATAACGCCTGTATCATAATCAACGCTTACCATATCGCCGTCTTCAATGTCCTTTGCAGCTTCGTCGCACTCAAGAATCGGAAGTCCGATGTTTATTGAGTTTCTGTAGAAAATACGTGCAAAGGTTGAAGCGATAACGCAGGAAATTCCGCTGGCCTTTATGGCGATTGGTGCGTGCTCTCTTGAGCTTCCGCAGCCAAAGTTCTTATCGGCAACAATTATGTCGCCCTGTTGAACCTTGTTTACAAAATCCTTGTCGATATCCTCCATGCAGTGAGCGGCAAGCTCTTTATGAGATGCTGTGTTCAGATAACGTGCAGGGATAATAACGTCTGTGTCCACGTTGTCGCCGTATTTATGTACTCTGCCTCTTGCGTTCATGTTATTTTTCCTCCTTATTACAGCTTTTCGGGGTCGATGATGTAGCCTGCAACTGCGCTGGCGGCAGCTACAGCAGGACTTGCAAGGTAAACCTCACTGTCCACGTGACCCATTCTGCCTACGAAATTTCTGTTTGTGGTGGAAACAGCTTTCTCGCCTGCGGCAAGAATTCCCATGTGTCCGCCAAGACAAGGTCCGCAGGTTGGAGTTGAAACAACAGCTCCTGCTTCTATAAATATGTCAAAAAGTCCCTCGTGCATAGCCTGAAGCCAGATTTTCTGTGTGCCAGGGAAAATTATGCAGCGAACGCCCTTGGCAATCTTTCTTCCTTTGAGTATCTCTGCGGCGGCTCTCAGGTCGCTTATTCTTCCGTTGGTGCATGAACCGATTACAGCCTGGTCGATTTTAACCTCTTTTTCGCCGATTTCATCAACTGTCTTTGTGTTCTCAGGAAGATGAGGAAATGCAACTGTCGGTCTGATTGTGCTTAAATCAATCACATAGGTTTCGTCGTAAACTGCATCCTCGTCTGCTGTATATTCAACAGGTGTGCCCTGGAATCTTCCGTTGCAGTATTCTCTTGTAACATCGTCAACAGGGAAAATACCGTTCTTAGCGCCGGCTTCAATAGCCATGTTTGCAATGCAAAGTCTGTCGTCTATGTTAAGGTACTTGATACCCTCGCCGCAGAATTCCATTGACTTATACAAAGCTCCGTCAACGCCTATCATTCCGATAATGTGAAGGATTACATCTTTGCCGCTTACATAACCCTGTGGTTTACCTACAAGCTCAAACTTAATAGCTGAGGGAACCTTGAACCATGCCTTTCCGCTTATCATGCCTGCCGCCATATCTGTTGAACCTACGCCTGTTGAGAATGCTCCCAATGCGCCGTAGGTGCAGGTGTGTGAGTCGGCTCCTATGCACAGACTTCCGGGTCCTACAAGACCCATTTCCGGAAGAAGTGCATGTTCAATGCCCATTTGACCTACATCAAGGAAATTTTTAATATCGTATTTGTCTGCAAACTTTCTTACCTGAAGGCACTGAGTAGCAGCCTTGATATCTTTGTTAGGTGTAAAGTGATCCATAATCATGGCAATCTTTGTGTTGTCGAAAACAGAAGTTGCGTTGTTTTCTTCAAAAACATTAATTGCAACAGGTGAGGTAACGTCGTTACCGAGAACCATGTCCAGCTTTGCCTCGATAAGCTGTCCCGCTTTAACAGAATCAAGACCGGCATGTGCCGCCAGAATTTTCTGAGACATTGTCATTCCCATTTTTTTCAGCTCCTTAAAAGTGTCTTCTTGTTTAGTGAAGAATAAAAATGCATATTATGTATATTTATTCATTGTCTAAGCATGGAATTATTCTATCACACATTGGATAAAATGGCAATATGAAATTTTAAGAGAAATATAATGTTTTTATTGCTGAATATAAGTTATAAATATTCATAGGCTGAGGGAGAGAAGCGGATAAAAAAATACTTGATTTTAATAAATCTATGTGATATAATAACTCCTACAGTTATCCGGGTGTAGCGCAGTTTGGTAGCGCGCTTGAATGGGGTTCAAGAGGCCGCAGGTTCGACTCCTGTCACTCGGACCAATATAAAATAAAAGAACGATGTCCAACGGACATCGTTCTTTTATTTTATCCAGTAGAAGGAATAGAAGCCAGCCGTAAAAATTATGATTATTGTTAAGTGAAAACACTGTCCGATGTAAATAAAACATCTGTCTAAATAAACAAAAAATCTATTGACAAAACATAATAATTTGCTTAGAATAAATATGTATTTGTGAAAAATTGTCTAATTTTTTTGCTTAAAAAGAAATTAAAGGAAATAAAAACGATTTTATAAATGAAATTTTACGCAATTTTTAAATTTGAGCAGGATTTTATATTTCTAATGCTCTTTAAAATTATGTTTTATGTGAATTTGAGGGGTTTTCATGGGTTGGAAAAGGGAACTTTGGCCTGAATGGGAAATTGAAAGCGTTATAGGCTCCGGTGCATACGGGGATGTATATAAAATAAGAAGACAGGATATAGGCGGTGTGTATTATGCGGCTTTAAAGGTTATATCCATTCCCAGAGATGAGGATGAGATAAACCAGCTTCGCAACGCAAATATGAGCGACGAACAGATTGCCCGGTATTACCGCAGATTTGTAAACGACTTGTCCAGGGAATTTTCTGTTATGGAAAAATTAAAGGGCAATACAAATATTGTTTCCTATGAGGACCACAAAATAATTGAGCATAAGGTGGGATTCGGCTGGGACGTTTTAATAAGAATGGAGCTTTTAATGCCTCTGCCTGCTTATCTTCAGCACCATGAGTTCGGGGAAGCTGAAACCATAAAGCTGGGAATTGACATCTGCAACGCCCTTAAAATATGCCAGTGCGAAAACATAATCCACAGGGACATAAAGCCGGGAAATATTTTTGTAACCAGCCACGGAGATTTTAAGCTTGGAGATTTCAGCGTTGCCCTTACCAACCATAACACAACAGGCGGTTCTCCGAAAGGCACTTATACCTTTATGGCGCCTGAGGTTTACTACGGAAAAAAATACGACAATACAATAGATATATATTCTCTGGGACTTATTCTTTATAAAATGCTGAACAGGGGAAGGCTTCCCTTTTTGCCTTTGCCTCCACAGACAATTACCCACGAAATGGTTGAGCAGGCAAACTATAAAAGACTGTGCGGAGCGGTTCTCCCAAGACCTGTTGACGCTTCAATAGGAATGTCAAATATTATAATGAAAGCCTGCGCCTATTATCCCAATAAAAGATACAGGAATGCAGGGGAGTTTCTCAGTGCTCTGGAGTTTTGCAGACACGCCCAAGGGCCGATGAGCGTATCAAGACAGGTTTCACAGTGTGTGAAAAATATTGTGGAAACACTTTGCTATACGGAAAACGAAGCTGTTAAGCCAAACGAAGTTAACAGAGGTTATTTTCGTGAAAATTCTGTTATAGAGGACAGTGAGAAAACAGAAAGAAAGGAAAACAATGGGCCTGCAAAAAAGACAATGAAGGATTTCTTTGTTAAAGGCGGCGATTTGTAATTGTATAAAGGAGATTTGAAATGCCAGGTTTTATAGGATTTATCGTCTTTGTGGTTATCCTTGCGATAATTATATCCAAGGTTAAAAAAAGTGGAAAAAAGAAAAAGTATAACGCAGAATCAGCAAAAAAACCGGCAGCGTCTTTTTATACTGATAAGAAACCTGCCATGGATAGTTCTCCTGAGCCTTTTCATGCTTCCCAAAAAGAAGAGGAAAACCACAAGGTTACCAGAATTATGATGTATGAAGCGGATAAAATCGGCGGAAGCTGGACTTGCGAATACTGTGAAAGTGAAAACAGCAATTCTTTTGAAAAATGCAGTGTATGCAATCATCACAGATGATTTTAAATAACGGAGGTAAAACATGTTTTGTTCTAAATGCGGAGTTAAATTGCCTGAGAAAGCAAATAAATGTCCCAACTGCGGCGAACCGGTTACAGGAAATGAGTACTGCGGAGGCTTTTGGGGACTGGTAAACGGAAATAAACCACAGGTACCAAAGCCAACAGAAAGAATCAACACAGAAAGCAGAAATATTCAGGCTTCAAAAAAGGACAATAAACCGTCCGAAAGGGAAGTCAGAATGATGAATAACTATAAGAAAAACACAAGAAATCTTCTTATAGTTTCAGCGGCGCTGGCGGCTGTTGTTATAATAGAATTTATAGTGATTGTTACATTTATTTTGAGTTCGGGAAATGACGGCAATATTGAAATGACAGACAATGCAAATATTGTTGCAACCGAAGTTGACAACGGAAATGAAGAAAATTTCCAGCAGGAAATAACACAAGATACAACAGCGGAAGAGGTTACCACAGAAGAATATACAGAGGAAACCACCGAGGAAGAGACTAACGGCATGTTTCAGAATGACAAAAAGGACGAAATGGACTTTATGAACGAAACAGAGCCTGAAAGCGGAAATACAGAAGAACTTTTTACAGACAGTGATTTTTAATTAAGGGGGATATTATTATGGGAAGCAATTACCGTGTTACATATGGCGTTGACCTTGTTTTCTGCATAGACGCCACAATGAGTATGAATCATATTTTGGGAATAGTAAAAGACAATGCTCTGAACTTTTACAGAGATTTTAAAAAGACAATGGACGAAAAACACAAGACTGTTATACAGCTGAGAGTTAGAATTGTGGCTTTCCGTGACTACTATTACGACAGGGAAAAAGCAATGATGGTTACAGACTTTTTCAATCTTCCGGAACAGTCCGACGATTTCCAGGCATGTGTACGCTGTATTGAGGCTGAGGGCGGCGGAGACGACCCTGAGGACGGTTTGGAGGCTTTGGCATATGCCATGAAATCAAAATGGAGCACTCCGGGAAAGAAAAACCGCCATGTAATAGTTGTTTGGTCCGACGAGGGAACACACGATTTGGGATTCGGAAAATCTGCGCCAAACTATCCAAACGGAATGGCTAAGGATTTCAACGAGCTTACCGAGTGGTGGGGAAGCTCATACTGCCCGGGAATTATGGACGAGTCAGCAAAAAGACTTTTGCTCTTTACTCCGGACAAACCAAGCTGGAATAAAATTAAGGACAACTGGAACAACGTAATCCACTACGAGTCCGAGGCAGGAACAGGACTTAAAGACAGCGATTATTCAATGATATTAAACGCAATCTGCAATTCTATTTAAGTCTGCGGAAATTAAAGGTATACAATTATGAACGGAAAATTTTCAGAACTGTTAAGCCTTGGATTTTTGATATCTCAGGAGATGGTCAAAAACCACGGCGAGGATAACTATTATTGTAAATACAGCGAGGACTCGGCGGTAATCTGCGTCCTTGACGGCTGCGGAGGACTTGGCTCGAGAACCTATGAGGGCTGCGGCGGTCAAACCGGAGCGTATCTCGCCTCAAGAACAGTCAGCGGAGCTATACACGACTGGTACCAGGACATGGGCAGAACAAAATGGAAAGACGAACGTGAATTTATGGAGTCGCTGATTACATATATTCAGAAAGCCTATTCAGTGGTTGGAGATTACGCTAAGAGCAGCATAAAAATCTCCGGTTCCATGGTAAGGGATTTGCCCACCACAATAGCTTTGGCGTATGCCTGGATGAAGGATAATGAGCTTGTGTTGCATGTGGTTTGGGCGGGAGATTCAAGAATATATCTCATGGACGAGGACGGAATGTGCCAGCTTACAAGGGACGATGTAAAAAGTCAGGACGCCTTGTCAAACCTTTACGACGACGGAGCTTTGACAAATGTTTTGTCCTCAGACGGAAACTACAAGCTTCACCATAAGGTTATATCAATTAAAAAGCCATGTGTGATAATAGGCGCTACAGACGGATGCTTTGGTTATCTTCCGTCGCCTATGAACTTTGAATACGAGGTTTTAAGAAATCTCACAGACGCAAAAAATATCTACGGTTTCAGAGACGGATTAAAATCCTTTTTCAAAGAGGTTGCAGGGGATGACTTTACCTTTGCCTGCATGGGTTTTGGCTATGAAAAATTCAGCGAGCTAAAGGGAAGCTTTGAAAAACGCAGAAACTTTGTGGAAAAAGAATATATCAGCAAAATTGAGTCAGACCCTGACAATGATGAGCTTATTGAAAAGCTTTGGCAGGAGTACAGAAAGCTTTACGAGCGTTATTTGTCAAAGAATACCGAGGGGCGGTAATATAGATGAACACTTTAAATGAATATAAGCTTTTAACGCCTTTGCAGAATAAAAACGCAGGCTTTTCCAGATGGGCATATGCCGCCCGTTTCGGCGAGGAATATTTTATAAAGGAATTTATGAACCCGGTTTATCCCGATGAGGAGAGCTTGTCGGAGACTTTGAGAAACAGCAAAATTAAAAGCTGTGAGTATTTTGAAGCGAAAAAACTCAATCTCTACAAAAGAATTAACGATGTGTCCGACGGAAACCTTGTAAGGGTGTTTGAATTTTTCCGCTGTGATTCCCACTACTATATAGCTATGCCGAAAATCCAAAGCGAAAAAATTACCTTTGCAGAAATCGCAAAGCTTCCTTTGGAGGACAGAGTTCTTTTGTGCAGAACAGCGGCGAGAAGTATTTTTGCCATGCACTCTGCAAAGATTGTCCATTCCGATATAAAGGATACAAATGTTTTGATTCACAGGACAAAAAAGGGAAAGCTTGTGGCGAAGATTGTTGACTACGATTGCAGCTTTTTTGAATATGACCCTCCTAAAAATGAAAACGATTTGGGAGGCGACCAGATTTATCTTTCGCCGGAAGCCTGTCTGTTTTTCTGCGGCGATGAAACAAAGCTCACCTGCAAAATGGATATATTTTCTCTGGGACTGCTTTTTCATCAGTATCTTACCGGTGAACTGCCTGCTTTTAACCATGATGAGTACGACTATGCCCATGAGGCGGTTCTCGAGGGTGAAAAGCTGAAAATCAGAAAGGATATTCCCGACAGACTTAGAAACATGCTTCAGTATATGCTGAAAGTAAATCCCGATGAACGAATTGATATACAGAGCGTGTTTAACATTTTGGGAACATATCTGCCAAACAGTGATTTTTCCCCGTTTACTCCGCCTGTGAACAACAATCCCGTGGGACAGAAAAAAGCGCCGGAAAGCTTTTTCCACCAGGCGGGAAATCTTTAATAATAAATTTGAATATTACATATTATTGCCACAGCTTGACCCCTGTGGCATTTTATGTTATTATCTCTATGACAGAAGCAATGGAATTTTGTGGATGTACCACAGGAAGCCGGGTGAGAGTCCCGCACAGGAACGCTGCTGTATTTGCGGAGTTTTTCTTTATGATTAGGTTCGGTCACTGAAAATTTTATTTTTGGGAAGGCAAAGAAAAACGATGATGCATAAGTCAGAATACATTCCATGCTTTATGAACAAAACTCTTCGTGCTCAGGGGTGTGTTTGCATAACAGACGGAATTTTATGTCCGTCTTTTTGCAGTGTCAATGCATATCGTATTCCCGACGCCGAGTATCGGCGTTTTTTTGTTCTCTGTTAAAAATTTAGAAAAGGAGTAAGAGAAAATGAAGAAAGTTTTTGCCGCTTTTCTTGCGGTGATGCTCTTGGCTCAGACACTGTTTATAAGCGTGTCCGCCGAAGAGAACAATGCTGACGTTACGGTTGATAAAGCTATTTCCGAAACAGTTCAGTATATTATGAACAACTCAAAAAGCGACTGGGAGGTTTTGGCTCTTCTCAGAAGTAATCAGACTATTGAGGACACTGCATTTGCAGAAGAATACTACACAGGTATTCAGAATAAGCTGAAAGAAACAGACTCACCTATTCTCAGCGGAAGTGAAACCCAGCTTACAGACAACTCAAAGGCAATTCTTACACTCAGCGCAATGGGAATAAACTGCACAGATATTTCCGGCTACAATATTGTTGAACCTCTTTCAAATATCGAAAATATAAAGATTCAGGGTATCAACAGCGCAGTTTATGCTCTTATGGCTTTGGATGCGGGCGGATATACAACCTCCGACAGCGAAACAAGAACAAAGCTTATTGAATATATCCTTTCAGACCAGATGGAAAACGGCGCATGGGCATTTTCAAAAATCTGGAGCCCAAACGGCGACGTGGATATTACCGCAATGGCTGTTCAGTCACTTGCCCCTTATGTGTCAGTAAATGACAGCGTAAAGACAGCGGTTGAAAAGGCTGTAAACTACCTTTCACAGCAGCAGCTTGAAAACGGAGGATATACCTCTTACGGCAACGAGAACTGCGAAACAGTAGCTCAGGTTATAATCGCTCTCACAGCTTTGGGAAAAGACCCTGCTTCTGAGGAGGCTTTTGTAAAAGTAAACGGCGGTCTTGTTGACAACATGCTTTCATTCTATAAGGATGGAGGCGGATTTTCCCACACAAAGGACGGAGCCGTAAACGGTATGGCTACAGTACAGGCTATGCTTGCACTTGACTCATTAAAGCTTTACGAAAACGGCAGAACCCTCTATGATATGGTTCCTGAAATGTTTACAGTAACCGCAGTTACCACAACAGGTTACCTTCTCAAGGATACAACTCTTGAGTACGGCTCAGAGTGGATTGTTTTTGCATTGGCAAGACTTGACCGGCAGATTGCACAGTCAGGAGTTTTTGACAGCTATGTAGAGAGCGTAAAGGCTGAAATTGCAAAGACAGGCCCTGTTCTCGACACTGACAGCGGATATCTCACAGATAATGCGAGAACAATAATCGCCCTTACATCCTTGGGTATCGACTGCACAAATATTGACGGCGTGAATATTGTAGAGCCTCTTTCAAATATGGATATAATCAAGGAACAGGGCGTTAACAGCGCAATTTATTCCTTGCTGGCTCTCAACACAGCCAACTATACAACCTCAGACGAAGACCTTAATAACAAGCTTGTAAATTATATTCTTGACGAAAGACTTGAAAACGGAACATGGGCATATTCCGTTATTTGGTCACCTAACGGAGATATCGACCTTACAGCTATGGCTGTGCAGGCTTTGGCTCCGTATTATAACAGAAACCTGGAAGTTAAAGCTGCTGTTGACACAGCTATGAAGTTCCTCAAGGAACAGCAAAGCGAGTTTGGATATTATGTTTCTTTCGGAAACACCAGCAGCTCCAGTACAGCTCAGGTTATCTGCGCTTTGCAGGAAATGGGAAGAGACAGCTTCACCGACAGCGAGTTTACAGTAAATAACGTATCTTTGGTTGAAGCTCTTTTGGCTTTCTCTTCCAATGAAGGCGGATTCTCAAATATTTTGGGAAAAGACCCTGATAAGTTCTCAACAACCCAGGCAATGTATGCTATAACAAGCGTTGCAAGAACACTTACAGGAAAAACATCACTTTACGATATGACAGATGTTTTGGATAAGAGCCAGAGCACAGCTATCGGAGATGTTGACGGAAACGGCGTAACAGATATTCAGGACGTTACTATGGTACAGAAATATCTTGCAAATCTTGAAGAGCTTTCAGAAGACGCACTGAAAACCGCAGATGTTGACGGAAACAGCGTTGTAGATATAAAGGACGTAACTGCAATTCAGAAATATATCGCAGGAAATAAAGCTGCTTAAACAGAAAGATAGATGATGAGGATGAGCAAAAAGAGATTATCAGCCCTTTTAATGGCGCTGACCCTCGCCGTTGTTATGATTTTTTCGGGATGTACTTCCGATGACAACAGCGCCACAACAGAAACTGTAAAATCAACAGCGACGACGGAAAAAACAACTGCTGAGGGAACGACGGATAAAACCGACGAAACAGAAAACCTGACATCTTCCACAGACGCTCAGGAGGAAACTGACGCCCAAAGCACTCAGAATGTCAAAGCCACGGAAAAGCAGGAAAACTCCAATAGCGGAAATTCCGACAAAACTCCCGTGGCTACGGCTCCTGAGTCAACAACTCAGCAGGCAACAGAACCTGCAACAGCAAAGCCCACCGAAGCTCCCACAGAGCCCCAGGCAAAAACCTGTACAATAAACATCAACTGTTCAACTATCCTCAACAATATGGATAAGCTGAAAGAGGAGAAAAAAGGTATTGTTCCCGCAAACGGAGTTATACTTTCCGGATGTGAAATAGAGGTGCAGGAGGGTGACTCGGTTTACGATGTTTTGGTGAGAGCCTGCCAGCAAAATAAAATTCATATGGACGCCGACTACACACCGGCATACGGTTCTGCTTATATAAAGGGAATTGCAAACCTTTATGAAAGAGACTGCGGAAGCCTTTCCGGCTGGACATACAGGGTAAACGGAGTTTTCCCAAGTGTGGGATGCAGTTCTTACGATGCAAATGAAGGCGATGTTATAGAGTTTCTCTACACCTGCGATTTAGGGGCAGACGTGGGAAACGGATTTAACGGCTGATAAAAATTAAATTCTAATTAAAAAGGGGTGACACGTATGTACAATGAATTTGCAAAGTGCCACCCCTTTGTCAATTTTTTGTATTTTTTATTTGTGATTTCCGTCACTGTGTTTTTTAACCACCCTGTTATAATGGTGATTTCCCTTGTAAGCTCTTTGACCTACAGCGCACTTATAGTGGGCAGAAAATTTTTAAAATATCTTTTCTTTTTTATTATTCCCATGTGTCTTTTGTGCGGAGCATTAAACCCTGTGTTTAATCACCAGGGAATGACAATTCTTATGTATTTTCAAGACAGAAATCCCCTGACTTTGGAGTCAATAGTTTACGGAGCCGTTTCGGCTGTGCTTCTGGCAAGCGTTATGATGTGGTTTGTCTGCTTTAACGGAGTTATGGATTCTGATAAAATTATTTATCTTTTCGGCAGGGTTGTCCCCTCATTGGCAACCATTATAACAATGGTTATGAGGCTTGTTCCCATGTACGCTTCCCATTTTAAAGATGTATATAAGGTAAGGGCGTCCACAATGGGAAATATGGATATTGTAAAAAAACTCAGGGCTGGACTGGCTTCCGTGTCCTCCACAACCACATGGGCTTTGGAAAATGCTGTGTATACGGCGGACTCCATGACCTCAAGGGGTTACGGAACCGGAAAAAGGAACTTTTATTCCGACTTTATGTTTACAAAACGTGACGCAGGACTTTTGATTTTCCTGATTGGAGCGGGAGCGGTGTTTTTCGTTTCCGCTTTGTCAGGTGGAGGATATGCAATGTATTTTCCTTATATAAAGCTTGGTGAAAATCTTTGGCTTAACCTGACGGCTTATGTATCCTTTGGCATAGTGTCATTTATGCCGGTTTGTTTTAATTTGTGGGAGGATTTAAAATGGCGGTTCTTGAAGTAAAAAATCTGAATTTTACATACCCTGACTGTGTAAAGCCTGCTTTGAAAAATATAAATTTCAAGGTTGAAGAGGGAGAAACAGTTCTTGTGTGCGGTCTTTCCGGCTGCGGAAAAAGCACTTTGCTGAGATGTCTTAAACCCTCCATTATGCCTTTTTATAAGGAGTTTTCCGGAGAAATATATTTTGAAAATGAACCTGTAAAAAATCTTTCTCAAAATGAGCAGGCTCGAAATATCGGATTTGTAATGCAAAAGCCGGATAATCAGATTGTAACCCACAAGGTTTGGCACGAAATGGTTTTTACCATGGAAAATTTGGGGTATGACAAGGAGATTATGCGCCTTAAAGTCGGGGAGATGTGCAGCTACTTCGGATTAAATCATCTCTATGAAAGGGACGTAAACACCTTATCCGGAGGACAAAAACAGCTTGTAAATCTTGCCTCGGTGCTGGCAACAGACCCAAAGCTTATTATTCTGGACGAGCCTACCGCCCAGCTTGACCCGATTTCTGCCGGAGAATTTTTAAGCGTAATAAAGAGAATAAACAGGGAGCTTGGCATAACCGTAATAATGTCTGAGCATCATCTGGAAGAGGTTGTTTCCTTTTCTGATAAGCTTCTTGTTATTGATAAGGGCAGTCAGGTGTTTTACGGCGACGTAAGGGACGGAATAAAAAAGGTGTCCCAGGAAAAGCCGGAGCTTTTTAAGTCCATGCCCGAGGGTGTAAGGCTTTACAGCAGATTTTCAGAGGAAAAAGACTATCCCTTGGATGTGTGCGAAAGCAGAAGCTTTTTAAATGTGCTTACGGAAAAAAGAGCACTTAAAACTATTGAAGCGGAAGAAACAGAGAATTTAAAGGAATCACAGGAGGCTGTGTCCTGTTCTCAGCTTTGGTTTAAATATGACAAAAAGGAAAAAGACATACTAAAAAATCTTTCCCTTAAAGTTTTTAAAGGGGAAGTGTTTTCCTTACTTGGGGCAAACGGTTCGGGAAAAAGTACATTGCTGAAATGTTTAAGCGGAATTGAAAAGCCCTACAGAGGAAAAATAAAAATTACTACTGATGATAAAGACAGAAAATGGGCGGCATATCTTCCCCAAGACCCAACAATGCTGTTTTTAAAAGAGACTGTGAAAGCGGAGCTTGAAGAGTCTTTGCACAGCGGAAAGCTTGGGTTTACTTCTGAGGAAAAGAAAAAAATCGCAGAGGTTATAAAGTTTTTTGAGCTTGAGGAGCTTCTCGATATGCACCCATATGATTTAAGCGGAGGAGAACAGCAAAAGGTGGGACTTGCCAAGCTTTTGCTGAAAGAACCGGAGATAATACTTTTGGACGAGCCCACAAAGGGCTTGGATTTTTCTTTTAAAGAAAAACTTTCCGATACAATAAAAAAGCTATCATTAAAAGGAAAGACAATTATAATGGTTTCCCACGATATAGACTTTGCGGCGAAATGTTCCCACAGATGCGCAATGCTTTTCAACGGAATGATTTTATCCTGCGATACTCCAAGAGAGTTTTTCGGAAAGAACCGTTTTTACACCACCTGCGCATCCAGAATGGCAAGGGGAATAATAGAGGGCGCAGTGTTTACCGAGGATATATACAATGCCCTGGGGGTGGACGCCCATGAAAATTAACAGGGTTTTAAATTCCAAAACCGTGGCGGCAGCGGCAATTTTGCTGTCAGCTTTGCTTGTAGCCGCAGGTGTGTTCCTTTTAGAGGACAGAAAGTACATGCTTATATCAATGGGAATAGTGATACTTTCATTTATTCCCTTTGCGGCAATGTTTGAGGGGAAAAAGCCCAGAGCCAGAGAAATAACCGTAACAGCGGTGATGATTGCCATTGCAGTTGTAAGCAGGGCGGCGTTTTTTATGCTTCCTCAGTTTAAGCCCATGACTGCGGTTGTGATAATATCGGGGATTGCCTTAGGGGGAGAAACCGGATTTGTGGTTGGGGCTATGTCGGCTTTTGTTTCCAACATGCTTGTGGGTCAGGGACCTTGGACACCGTGGCAGATGTTTGCCCTTGGAATAATAGGCTTTATTTCAGGGCTGATATTTACAGAGCAAAACTTTCAAAAGAAAAAGCTTATAGTGGGCATTTACGGATTTTTAGCGGCATTTTTGATTTACGGGTTTATTGTGGACACATCCACTATTGTGATGACTGTATACCAGCTGAATTTCCAGGCGGTTTTGGCGGTTTATCTGGCGGGAGTTCCATTTAACTTAATACATGGAGCGGCCACATTTATCTTTTTAATGTTAATTGGCAATTCTATGATAAGGAAACTTTCCAGAATAAAGAAAAAATTCGGAATATTACATGGAAAATAGCAATATATTAAATATTGTCTAACTTAACGGATTTTAATATGTTTTATACAGAAAAACGCATGAGAAAATTTGCTTCTCTATGTGTTTTTCTTTTTTTTATAAATAATACCTTTGTGAATGTGTTGTGAAATGAAATTAAAAAAAGCCTTGACAAAGGGTGATTTTGGTGTTGTTTTTATATTGAAAAATGGATTTTAGATAAAAACTTTTATTAAATTTTCATAAAACATTTTTTAAAAGAGAAAATATGGTAAATATATGTGTTTAGGACAGCATATGCGTTAACAGTGCATAATTCTGTTTTATATAAATCATATAATAGACAAAAAATAAGAAATACGAAATTCAATAAAAACGAAAGGTGGAGAAATTTCTTGAAAAACAGCCTTTACTCATGTTTTAAAAACAAAAGTTTATATATTTTTTTAGTTTTTGTACTAATTATAGGGATTGTATCCGCCGGATGCTCGGAAAATAAAAAGCCGGATATAATTTCGGATATTGAAGGGACAAAAGGATATGTAAGAACAGTAAGCGGCGAGGAAAAAGAGTTTTACAGCGGACTTCTGGAAAAAAGCCTTGAGGACGGGGAGGATTTGGAAAAAGCGGTTGAAGAAAAAATAAACGAGGACAACGCCCTATACCTTATAAGTAATAAAATGGGACTTACCCAGCCATAACACAGGAGATTATTCCGTATCCATCTCAAGCTCTGAGGACGCATTGGAGCAGGATGTTCCAAATACTACCGCTTCAATGACATACACAGCTACAGTTTGGGCTAAAAATACAGCCGCAAACAGCAGCGTGTACTTTGGAGTTAAAAACTACGGCGGTGAGGAAATCAAGCAGAAGATTGATAATTCCTCAGATTACAAGCAGTATGAGCTTTCCTTTACAGTATCCGGAAATTCAAAACCAAGAGTTTATATTTGGGCAGAAAGCCTCAGCGGCGGTTCTGTTTATGTTGACGACTTCAACATGACAGTTAACAGCGATTTTGATACTCTTGCAATTGAAAACGGAAAACTTACAGTTACATACAGAGAAAATTTGACAGAGGAAATCTCTAAGGAAGACTTTACATTGAACGCAGTTTCTTCACTTGATGAGGAAACAATTATTCCTCTTGAGATAACAGAGGTTACAAAGATTTCTGAAAACAAAGCTGAAATCGCTTTCAATCCTATCGAAGCTTCTCCTGTAGAGCAGACAATAACCGTTGATGTGGACTATAAGGGACAGACCTTTGTTCTTGATTGTGTTATAGACGCAAACGGTGAAGAGCTTGACAAGGGTACAATTTCAAACTTCACAGCAGATAAAATAAGCTGCTATGCAGAGTTTGAAACACTTCCAACAGTTGCTCCGGAACAGTCAGACTTTACACTTCAGAGAAAGATTAACGACGGTGCTTTTGAGGAAGTTGAAATAAAGAGCTACAGCTTTGACAGAGCTGCAAAAAAAGCAAGCTTTGGCTATTCAGCTGTTCCTACAACAGACGAGCCTCAGAACGTAACAGTAAAACTTACCTATGACGGAAAAGATTACGAGGCTTCCTATGAAGTTGTAAAGGGTCAGGGCACAATCTATTATGTTGACTCTGAAAACGGTAACGATACAAACAACGGTACTTCAGAGGGAACAGCTTTCCAGACAATTGAGAAAATCAATTCTATTGAATTCCAGCCGGGCGACCAGATTCTCTTTAAGTGCGGAGGAACATGGACAGGCGCTTTGATGCCAAAGGGTTCAGGTGAAGAAGGCAACCCAATCACAATAGGAAGCTATGGCGAAGGCCCTAAGCCTGTTCTTATGCCTGGTGAGGACTGGACAGACGATAGTTACATTCCTAACTATATCAATAAGGCTAATACTGTTATAAGCAATGTTGTTACAAACAACGTAATTACATTCTACAATCAGGAACACTGGGTAGTAAAAGACCTTGAGCTTTATGACCCAAGAGGTGAAGCAGAAGGCTTTGACCCAAGCCAGTACTACAACAGAAAATACTACTACAGAGCTATCCTTATCAGACTTACTGCAACATCAACAGCAGGTGTAGGCGGCGAAGATACATTTATCACAGCAGCTGAAATAATGCTCTATGAATTTGTAAAACCAGAAACACCAGAGGTTGACAAGACCTCTATAGAGGAACAGCTCAATAGATACAATGGTCTTAATAAGGCTGATTACACTGAGGAAAGCTGGAATGCTATGGAAGCTGTCCTTGCAGAAACAAAGATAGTATTTGAGAATGTTGCTGCAACAGAAGAGCAGGTAGCACAGGCAGCTGCAAACCTCAGGAATGCAATCGATTCTTTGAAGAAAGTTTCAGGCTATGAAGTAGGAGACGTTGACCACAGCGGCTCAATCGATATCGACGACGCTACAGCCATTCAGTGTCATCTTGTAAAGATAGAGCCAATGGGAACTTTTGACGAGAGCCTTGCAGATGTTAACGGCGACGGATATATAACTATTATTGATGCAACATTTATCCAAATTATGCTTATGAGTAACTAATGCCATAAAATTCATTTTACGACTCCTTTTTTAGGATATGAATGTTCTCAATCAGGGAATGGCGGCAGACGAAAGTCTGCCGCCATTTTCCTTTGCTAAGTAAAAAAATGTTTTTAAAAAGAGGATAAAGTGTTATAATTATAAAAACTGAGGGAGTGTTAAAATATGAAAATAGTTTTTGCTTCCGACTCCTTTAAAGGGTCTTTATCCTCCGGAAAAATCTGCGAAATTCTGGAGAGAACATCTAATAAAATTTTTCCAAATGCTGAAACCCAAGGCGTCTGGGTGGCAGACGGCGGCGAGGGTACGCTGGACGCTGTTTTAAAGGAAAGAAAAGGTGAAAAAATCACGGTAGCAGTCCATAATCCTCTCTTTGAGAAAACAGAAGCGTCGTATGCAATGTTTGACGGAAAAGAAGCTTTGATAGAAATGGCGTCGGCCTCAGGACTTACCCTTATTGAGAAGGATAAGAGAAATCCTTTAAAGACCACATCCTTTGGTACAGGGGAGCTTATCAGGGACGCAATAGAAAGAGGCTGCAAAAAGATAATCCTTGCAATAGGCGGAAGCGCAACAAACGACGGCGGAATGGGAGCTATGTCCGCTTTGGGCTTTAAATTTCTGGATAGGTTCGGAAATGTTTTGAGTGGAACAGGAGAAGAACTTGAAAAAACCGCAAAAATAGAAATCTCCAATGGGAAAAAGCTTATTGAGGGCGTAGAGTTTCAGGTTATGTGTGATGTGACAAACCCGCTTCTCGGTGAGAACGGTTCTTCATATGTGTTTGCACCTCAAAAGGGAGCGGACAGCCAATGTGTAAAGAAGCTTGAAAGAGGAATGGAAATTTATTCCCGTGCAGTAAAAGAGGCGGTGGGAAAGGATTTCTCACAAAAACCCGGAGCAGGAGCCGCAGGGGGAATGGGTTTTGCACTTATGGCGTTTTTGGGAGCGCAGATAAAATCCGGCATAGATACAGTTTTGGACCTGATAGACTTTGACGGAAAAATTAAATCAGCGTCACTTGTAATAACCGGAGAGGGAAGAATGGACGGCCAGTCGGTTTGCGGAAAGGTCCCGTACGGAGTTGGCATGAGGTGCAGAAAATACAATATTCCCTGTGTTGCCGTGGTTGGAGGACTTCTTGAGGGCTACGAAAAAATCTATGACAGCGGGATTAAAAGCGTAATTACCACAATAAACGGAGAAATGACTTTGGAATATGCTATTGAAAACAGCGAAAAACTTTACGAGGACGCCGCTTTCAGGCTTTTAAGTGCGGTAAAGTGCGGAATGGAAATGAAAACATAAGTTAAGAAAAAATATATATAATTGAAATGCGTTGCTTTTGTTATTAAGGCGGCGCATTTTTATTTTCTTATTATTGCGTGTTTTTCTTTGCTTGGCTTAAATTTTTTATAAAAATCGGAAAAGCCATTTGCTTGCTCTTTAATAAGAGTGAAACTTAAAAATTTCTTAATTTTTTATTTTCTCTATAGACAAAAAACAGCCCGTGTATTATAATAAATTTAAAAATATTGATAACTTAAAACGAAAATATTGTATAAAATTGATTAAGGTTATACGGTTTTGATGTAATATCAGTATTTGACGTGAATTTTGTAAAATATTACCGATTTTTTAATAACATCAGATAAAAAGGGAGGAAATCACATGAAAAAGAAAGCAATAATTATAACTGCGGCTGCGGTTCTTATAGCTGCCGCAGGAGTGGTGACATGGCAGCTTACCTCGGGATTTTCAGGGGACAGCCAAACGCTTTTATATGCGGAGTCGGTAGGAAAAATGACAAACACCGATATGTCACAAAACCGATTTGCCGGAGTTATTGAGGCTCAAAACGCTTTGAATATAAATCTGGAAAATAATCATACGGTAAAGGAAATATTTGTCACCCAGGGTCAGACTGTTGAGGTGGGAACAGAGCTTTTCAGCTATAATACAGACGAAATAAGCATGAACCTTGAACAGGCAAATTTGGAGGTTGAAAAAATAACCAACAGCATTGAGTCATTGAAAAGTCAGATCGAAAGTCTGAAAAAGGAAAAGGCAAATGCGCCGTCCTCGGAACAGCTTTCATATACAACTCAAATTCAGGAGCTGGAAATGAACGTAAGGCAGGAGGAGTACAACAAAAAGGTTAAGGAACTGGAGGTTTCAAGACTTAAAGACTCCCTTGAAAATTCCGTTGTAACCTCGACCATAGACGGTGTTGTTCAGGAAATAAACGAAAACCCGTCCTATGACCAGTATACCGGAAATCAAAAACCTTTTATGAGTATTCTCGCCACGGGAAAATACAGGGTTAAAGGAACAGTAAACGAGCTGAGTGTAAGATCTATTTACCGTGGTATGCCTGTTATAATTCGTTCCCGTGCAGATGAAAGCATAATATGGTCGGGAACTGTGGATAACATAGACACACAAAAGCCTGAAACAGGAAATCAGAACATGATGGGCGGAGAGTCAGGCGGTTCTACAAAATATCCTTTTTATGTTTCCCTTGAGTCCTCAGATGGGCTTATGCTGGGACAGCATGTTTACATAGAGCCTAATCTGGGAGAAAATACCGAGAAAGAGGGAATGTGGCTGCTTTCCGATTATATCATCACAGAGGAAAACGGCGAGTCCTATGTTTGGGCAGTTGGAAACGGCGATAAGCTTGAAAAGCGCAAGGTTACCCTTGGAGAAAAGGACGAAAACGATTCAACAGTTGAAATTCTCGACGGATTAAAAGCCTCCGACTACATAGTGTGGCCCAGCGAAGACTGCAAAGAGGGGGCAAAGGTAAGCAAAAACAACAATGAAATGCCTATAGGCGGCGGAAGCGATGATGTTATTTACGGCGATGACGGCGGTTATGTGTGGGAAAACGGAAGCGCATTGCCTCAGGAGGCAGAAATATGATTTTACAGCTGGAACATATTTATAAGGATTACAATCAGGAAAAATTTGTTGTGCCTGTTTTAAAGGATGTTTCTTTCTCTGTGGAAGAGGGGGAATATGTGGCTATAATGGGGCCGTCAGGCTCGGGAAAGTCCACGCTTATGAATATAATAGGCTGTCTTGATACACCAACATCCGGCACATATTTTTTAAAGGGCGTTGACATAAGCGGAAGAAGCGACAGCGAAATGTCAAAAATAAGAAACAAGTCTATAGGCTTTGTTTTTCAGAATTTTAACCTGCTTCCCAAACAGAGTGCAGTGGAAAACGTGGCTTTGCCCTTGCTTTATTCGGGAGTTCCCAGAAAGGAAAGACGAGAAAGGGCAAAAGCCGCCCTTGAAAAAGTGGGACTTGAGGACAGGCTGGAGTTTAAACCCACACAGCTTTCCGGCGGACAGAAACAGCGTGTTGCCATTGCCCGTGCAATAGTGACAAAGCCGGATATCCTTCTTGCCGACGAGCCTACAGGAGCTTTGGACACAGCTTCCGGCTTGCAGGTTATGGAGCTTTTTAAGCAGTTAAATCAGGAGGGGATGACGGTTATAATGATAACCCACGACCCGGATATTGCCGCACACGCCCACAGAGTAATGACCATTCGTGACGGCATTTTGAGCAGTGCTGAAGAAGAGGAGTTTTATTATGAGGAGGAATAAAAAGAAAAAGCTTATCGCCGTGATTTCCGCATCCCTGGCTGTTGTTTTGGTTGCAGGTATAGTTCTGCTGGCTGTAAACGCCGGAGGAGCACCGGTGAAAGTGGCTTCGGTAAGCGTTATGAATCAGGTCTACTGGGGAGGAAATTCCCAGATATCGGAATATGGAAACATAGTTGCCGACATGAACCAGACCATAAATTATGACGACTCCCTTACCATAAAGGAAATCTATGTTAAAGAGGGCGACAAGGTAAAGGCCGGTGACCCTCTCATCTCCTACGACACCACTTTGGTGGAAATGGAGTACGACATGAAAAAAATGCAGATAGAGGGAATAGGTCTGAAAATTCAAAATTTACAGGCTGAAATTGACCAGCTTAAAAGAAACGGAACATCATACTCGGCCTATGGGTCTTCTGCAAACACAAGGGCAAAAATTGTTCCGGCAGGATATAAGAGTGGGAATTTTCTTTCTGTAAAAAACGTGGCGGCAGTCACCGAAAAATCCTTGCCGGAAGGTCAGGTTTACAGCGAGATAACGGAAAATTCAGTTCCCTATACGGGAAAGGGAACAAAGGAAGAGCCATACAGATATTACATATATCCTCCCGAGGGAAAAACAACTGTGAACCTCAGCAAAGAGTGGATAAAAAAATCCCTGGATGAAAAGAGCGTTTCGGTGTTTGACACCGTTGACAGCGCAGAAAATCCATCGAAGATTGTTTTTTCCTGGGAAATGGATTTTGAAACCCTTTCAAATCTGGTTGGAAGCGGCAGTATAGGAACTGAAATCCCTCCGGAGCTTCAGGGAAAAGAAATACTTGAAAATATTTCCTCTCTGTCCTCCGCCTATAACTATGATACGGCAGATGGAACAGCGGAAAATCCCTATAAGTTTCTTTGCGCACCCGGCGTGTCAGTGGACAATGTGTTTATGTCTGATATGCTGGCAAATGGAAGCGTTGCGGTTTTTCAGGTTGTGGACAGCAAGGAAAATCCACAGAGAATACTTTATTCCTGGACGCTGGACGGTCAGGGCGGAAATACCCAGCAGCCTACTGAGCCGGAAGAACCTCAGGAGCCTACAGAACCGGAGGACCCGGGAATTGATATTCCGGCAGGGCCTACACAGGAGGAAATAAACAAGCAGATTAAGGAAAAAGAGGATAATATAAAATCCTTAAACCTTGAAAAAAGAAACTTCGAGCTTGAGCTTAAAAAGCTTGAACAGAAAGTCAATGGCGGCGTTGTAAACAGCACAATAGACGGAACGGTAAAGACAGTAAACGATGCGGAAAAGGCAAAGCTTGAAGGTTCTCCGCTTATCTATGTGCTGGGCGAAGACGGCATATATGTTACAGGTTCCGTGGCGGAAACAGCCCTTGATAAGGTTCAAAAGGGAACGGTAATCACTGTCACCTCATGGGAAAGCGGCGAAGTCCGTCAGGCGGAAATCACCGGAATAGGAGCAACTCCTGTTGAGGGCGGATATTTTTCAGGAAACCCCAACATGTCATATTATCCTTTTACGGCGGTTATTTCAGAAGAGGCGAATTTCAAAAACGGCGAGGGTGTTTCAATTTCCTCAGAGGGCTTTACCTCCTCCGGTGAATTTATGGATGACATTTATCTTATGCAGGCATTTGTTAGAGAGGACCAACAGGGTTTTTATGTTTTTATGAAAGACGAAAACGGACTTTTGAAAAAACAGTATGTTGAAATAGGAAGAATCACCGACGGAGCTATGGAGATTAAATCGGGACTTTCAATGGAAGATGAGATAGCTTTCCCATACGGCAAGGACGTAAAAGAGGGAGCAAAAACAGTTTCGGTGGAAACACTGTATGAGTATTGATAAGGAGGTATCCCATGTTAGAAAATATAAGACTGTCATTTCAGGGAATATGGGGTCACAAGATGAGGTCTGTTTTGACCATGCTTGGAATTATCATAGGAATAGGCTCTATCATAGCCATTGTTTCCACAATTAAAGGAACTAATGAGCAGATAAAACAGAACCTTGTGGGAGCAGGAAATAATGCTGTTAAAATACAGCTTTATCAGGGAGATGTGCCCATTGATTTTGCTTTTCAGTCTGCGCCTGCCGGCGTGCCGGAAATAAGCAAAACTGTCCTTGAAGAGATTACAGACCTTGAAGAGGTGGAAACAGCCTCCCTTTACCACATGAGAAACGAGTACGACGCAGTTTACAGAAACGCCGTATCTCTCGGAAGCGGAAATATAATCGGTGTGGATGAAAATTATCTGGATGTTTACGGATATCAGATAGTAAAGGGAAGAGGAATTTCCAAAAGCGACTATGAAAACAAAAATAAGGTTGCACTTATTGATAAAACCACAGCCTTAAATCTGTTTTCCGACCAAGACCCTATCGGAAAAACAATAGAAATCAAGGGAGAGCCTTTCACGGTAGTGGGAGTTGTGGGCAAAAAGGCGGAGTTTCAGCCTGTTATAAATTCTCTTGATGATTACTATAGATATATGAACTCAAATTCTTCCGGTATGATATGCATACCTGACCCTGTTTGGCCTATGATTTATAATTTTGACGAGCCGAAAAATCTTGTGGTTCGTGCTACAAGCACCGACGACATGACAGCGGCAGGAGAAAAAGCCGCCGAAATTTTAAACGGATATCTCTATGTAAAGGATACCTCTATTGAATACAGAGGCGAGGATTTGATGGAACAGGCAAAACAGCTTCAGGAGCTGAGCAATTCCACAAACCAGCAGCTTATCTGGATTGCCAGCATTTCCCTTTTGGTTGGCGGTATAGGAGTTATGAATATAATGCTGGTATCCGTAACAGAGAGAACAAGGGAAATAGGACTTAAAAAAGCCTTGGGAGCCAGAAAAAGAAAGATACTTGCCCAGTTCCTTACGGAAGCGGCGGTGCTAACTTTACTGGGAGGAATTATAGGAATAGGGGCTGGAATAGCCCTTGCCTATGGAATATCGGGACTTTCCTCGGTTCCTGTGGCCATAAGCGTTCCTATAAGCCTTATTGCAGTGCTGTTCTCAGTGGTAATAGGTATTGTATTCGGCTTTATTCCATCATTAAAAGCCGCCAACATGAATCCGATAGATGCATTGAGATATGAATAATTTTTAATATAAATAAAAAGTCAGAACCTTTATATGGCTCTGACTTTTTATTTATATGAAGTTTATTCTTCCATCTGCTTTCCGAGAAAGGCTGCAGCGGATTGGCAAAGCTTGCTTTCTGTTTCTGTGGGATTTTTTCCGTCTGAAGATTTAAGCATAACAACCGCCCCGAAAACATCCCCTCCGGAAATTATGGGGTACATCACAGAGGCAACGTCCGATGTGTCCTCCAAAGGCACCAAGGGTGAAATAACTCCGTTTCGGAAAACAAAGCTCTGTCTGTTTTCCATGTATGTGTTTAAAGAGTTTGAAATTCCCTTTTCCATATAATCCTTTTTGGGAACTCCCGCAGAGGCTATCACTCTTTCCCTGTCGCATATGAGGGTTGGAAGAGATATGACCTTGTATAAAACATCCGCATACTGTGCGGCAAACTGTGAAATTTCTCCCACAGGTGAATATTTTTTAAATACAACCTCGCCGCTGGGAAGCGTGAAAATCTCAAGAGGGTCGCCCTCTCTGATTTTTAATGTTCGCCTTATTTCTTTGGGAATAACCACCCTGCCCAAGTCGTCAATACGTCGAACAATTCCTGTTGCTTTCATATTTTCTTTCTCCTTATATATCAATTCAGTGTTTTTAGATTTAAAGCCTGTGTAAAATAGTCTTTGAAATATAAGGGAAAATATGCAGAAAAATCCACGTCGGATATTTTGTTATTTTATTTTTAAAGTTTTTAAAAATTCTTTCTGTTCCTTTGTTATGCGGTAGCTTTCAACGGCTTTTTGGATTGTTTTATTGTGTGTCCATTTTTCAAGCCTTTTTTCCTGCAAATAGGGAAGAATTTCTTCATAATTTTTTGCAAGTGCCGTTGCGAAATACCACGCAATCATCATGTTTATGTAGTATTCCTCCGACCTTACCGAGGACACAAGCTGACCGTAGCTGTCGTCATAGTTTTCACCTAAATAAAAGCTCATAAGCATACCTATTGCAAACCTTACGGTGTAGGTGTGGGAGGATTTTATCCATCTATGTATGTGAGGCAATAATCTTTCAGTGTTCTTTTTAAAAATTTTAGGGGACATAAGGTCGCAGGTCGCCCAGTTATCAACATATGGGAGAAAATTGTTTAAACTTTCGATGACCTCATCAAAATTTTTCATGTCGCTTATAATAGCTCCGTGAACATTGTCCTCCTCGTAATATTTGTGAGGCAGAGACTGCAAAAATTCCTTTGACTCAGGAGTTTTTGAAAAGTCCTTTGCGATTTTTCTGAGAACAGGAGTTCTGACGCCGATAATTTTTTCAGGCTCAATATTCGGTATAAGCTTGCTTTGAAAAGATTGATACTGTGTATCCTGATTTTCAAAAAGTATATCAAGTAAAATGTTTTCGGATTTTTTCAAATAAACACATCCTTTGTCAATAATATTTTAATAAATTATAGTTAAAAAAGTTTATGGAATCAATAGGTGAACGAGTTTTAAATAATTTGATTGACATTTTGATATTATTATAATATAATTAAAAATAAATAATACTATTATTTAAAAATTAATATTTTAGGAGGTGTATATATGGAATTGGATAGAGATGAAATAATAGCAAGACTTTTACAAATAGATAGTGATATGAGTTTACTTGACACGACCGATGATATTTATGATTGTGTTATTGTAGGGGGAGGCGCACTTGTGTTGATGAGAAAAATCTTTAGGTCAACACGTGATATAGATGCAATAAGTGCCAGTGATGAAATAAAACCTTTATTAGATAACTATAATATGAATATGAATGTAAAAGCCTATATGACTTATTTTGCTGAAGATTATGATAAAAGAGTTGTAAAAGTAGATATACCAACATCGAAAGTTAATTTCTATACGATATCTCTTGAAGATTTGGTTGTTTCAAAATTGTGTTCTATGAGAGAAAAGGATATGGAGGACATTGAAAGTGAAACAGTTTATAAAGAGTTAGATTGGGAAATAATGGATAAATTAGTTAAAGAAGTTTGTTATGGGATGATTAACGATTATGAGGTGAATTTATTAAAAATTAAATATGAACATTATAAGGAGAGATTTAAATGAGACGATTAACATTTAAAAGTTACCTGATGTCACAATGCAGAGTGTTTTCTGACAAAGACAGTACATCTCTTTATACATTTTCAAAACTCAGTGCAGATAATGCAAGATTAAAGGACGCATTGAGTTTATATCTTGCTTTGTACACTCCAGAAAAACTTGAAAATAGATTAAAGAGCAAATTTGATTATCTGAACCGCTCTTGCGAAAAGCTTGTTGGTATAAACGAGGAAAATATTGATGTGTTTCTTCAAGATAAAAATAAAAGTGAATTCCGTACAATTTATGATAATTTCTTGTATGCACAAAATTATCAGGAAAAAGAAAATAATATAAAAACACTTATGTATAATAAGATTTTATATCTTAAAGAAGAAAAACATATTACGAATTATTGTATTTATAAAAAACTTAATCTAAATCCTGGTAATACAAATACTTTTTTGAAAAACGGAGATGTTAGAAAAGTAAGTCTTGATACAGTTAGAAAAATTCTTGCTTTTGTGAACGAATATTAAAAAAGACTGACAAAAATTGCCGATAATAAAAATATTTTTATCTGCCACAATATTATCACGGCGGTAAACAAAGCCGCTGCAAAAATTAAAAATTAACAGATTTAAAATATTAAATTAAGGAGCGAATTTTTTATGTCTAACAATTCTAACAACAGTATCAATATCCCAGAGGCAAAAGAGGCTATGGAAAGATTTAAGATGGAGTGCGCAAGCGAGGTTGGCGTTAACCTTAAGCAGGGCTACAACGGCGATTTGACATCACGTCAGGCAGGTTCTGTTGGCGGCCAGATGGTTAAAAAGATGATCGAAGAGTACGAAAGAAACATGAAATAATTTATTTTCAGTTTTTCCTTAAAAAGAAATATTAAACTTCGAGGGAAGAATATTTCTTGAAAATCAGGGCGTGTGTGAAAAATACACGCCCTTCAGCTTGTCCAAAAACCCTGAATTTCTATCTGAAATTCAGGGTTTTTGCGTTTATCAAGCAACCAACACTTTGATAAAAAAGAAGGAGGAATTGGGGTTTAGCC
>NZ_NFKS01000060.1 GCF_002160515.1 Anaeromassilibacillus sp. An172
GGTACAGTTAAATATGCACCGACTATCACCACAGAAAGTCTTGTTAACGGCGATGTGTTGACATCCTATGAACAGCAGCTTAACGCAGACGGTGACCCAACCATTACATGGAGTATTACAGAGGGTTCATTACCTGAGGGATTAAGCCTTGATGAAAACACAGGAATAATTTCAGGAAAACCTTCCGCAGGCGGAAAATACACCTTTACGGTAACTGCAACCAACAGCATTGACAGCTACAGCAAAGAGTTCTCCATAGTAATTTATGGATTGGGTGATATAAATATGGACGGTATATTAAGTATTTCCGATGCTACCACTATACAGAGCTATATTGCAGCAAATCCAATTGATGGAACATTTAACGAAAGCTTTGCTGATGCAAATCAGGATGGAAAAATTTCAATATACGATGTATCATTGATTCAGACAATTATTGCAAATAAATAATCTCAATAAATTATCCGCAAACAGCGGATAATGAGAATCTTTATTATGAACAACAACAGCAGTCCGATGAAAGTCGGGCTGCTGTTTGTTTATAAAGCGCTATTAGTTTTGCATAGTATTTTATATTATATAAAAATTATATAAATTAGACTTATTTTAAGTGAAATTATGTAATAAATACCAAATATCAGCCGTGAACCTTACAATTTTGTAAGGTTCACGGTTTTGCTGTTTTTTTATGATATAATCACTATAAGGTCAGTAAAGTTATAAATAAGGAAAAATTATTATATCCTTTAT
>NZ_NFKS01000061.1 GCF_002160515.1 Anaeromassilibacillus sp. An172
TTTACCTTTAATTCTCCGGAAAAACCGCTGTCCGAAAGCAAAACGCCTATTTTTTCCTTATCCTTTGACTTAAAATCGGAAAGCTTCTTTCCGAAAATCTCAATTTCTCCCCCGTCAACAGAGATAAGTCCCAAAACGCTTTTAAAAGCCGTGGTTTTTCCCGCTCCGTTTCTTCCCACAAGACCTGTTACATACCCTGGCTTGATTTCCAATGTGCAGTCCAGAGTAAAGTCCTTGTAATTCTTTTTTACGCTTGTCATTTTAAGCATAGTTACTCCTCCAATACAAGCAGGAACAAATCTTTAAGTTCCCGGTCACTCATAGAGCAGCTTCTGCCCTTTCGGACGGCCGTTTCCATCAGAGCTTCCACCTCTTTTTTCTGTTCTTCCAACAGGAGCTGCTGATTTGCGCCGGCTACAAAGCTTCCCTTTCCATGAACGGTTATAACAAAACCGCTTTGCTCCAAAGTGTCGTAAGCTTTTTTAACCGTCAGTGCGCTTATCTTCAATTCCTTTGCCAAAGAACGAACAGAAGGCAGCATAGTGTCAATCTTCAGTGTTCCATCTGTTATCATTGCCTTAATCTGATTTACAATCTGCTCATATATAGGCTGTACAGATGAATTATTTATAATTATCTTCAATGTATATT
>NZ_NFKS01000062.1 GCF_002160515.1 Anaeromassilibacillus sp. An172
ATTAAATTCCACAAGGGATAACATCATCGATGAAAACTTCACGCTTTGGTTTTGCCTGACCGTTCCACTGTTTATGACATTCCCATAGGTCTAAAAGCAAACCAAAGGGAATGAGCCACACTTCATCCTGAGTTAAATTAAGGTGGGCAAGACCGTAATAAAGAAGTCGGGTGAACAGTTCTTCATCTGTTACCCGACCTGTGAGTTTTTTGTGTTATCCTCGCTTACAATATTTCTTTTTGTGCCTTTGTAGAGAGCTTCCGACAGAGCCGTTTTAAAGCCTGCCAAGTCCAAAGGTGAAGTCAGAAGCTCCACCATTTCTTCTGTCAGCAGTTCTTTTTTGTTTTCCTTGTTTTTGATGTTGTGAATTAAAATAGACTGATTTGCCAAAAGGGTTACAAGCCAAACAACCTCGTTTAAAGCCATTTCAAAATTTTCCGACTTTAACAGCTTATCTCCCAGATTTTCAAGGCCGCCGTATTTGCCGGCTATCTCCTTTGTGGCTTTTGTTGTGAGAATGAGAGTGTACTCCTCACCGCCCAGTGTTATATTTGCGCTTCTTTCAT
>NZ_NFKS01000063.1 GCF_002160515.1 Anaeromassilibacillus sp. An172
GTATATACAAATCGCTCAGCGGCAGATAAAGTGAAAAATAACGCACATAATAGACAAGCAGATAAGGCGATACTATTACAAGGAACTTGCTTTCTGTAAAAGCAGAAACGCACAGAGCACCCAAAGCCCAAATTCCCATCTCAATACCTCTTATGGCGGTATCAAGTAAAATTGCCGCATAATCTCCGAATTGATTTATAATCATTCCGCTCAGCGAACTTTCTCTGGCTTGCGGAGAAGTTGTGAGAAGAAATTGTCCGGTAATTAAAAACACAAAAAAGTAAATAAATACCGAATATAACAAAGACGCCATAAAATAAACTGCATATGCGGAGAGAAAAACCGTTATAATTTTTGAAGCCGTATAACATTCCGCACCGGTTCGTATAACAACGCTTCTAAAATTCCTGTTTTCAAAGTCTGTGCAAAAGCTATGGGCATATGGCAAAGCAGCTATTGTCGTTGCAAAGATAGAATATCCTGCTACCACATCAGAATACCACACATCAAAAACAGATAAA
>NZ_NFKS01000007.1 GCF_002160515.1 Anaeromassilibacillus sp. An172
AGGCTAAACCCCAATTCCTCCTTCTTTTTTATCAAAGTGTTGGTTGCTTGATAAACGCAAAAACCCTGAATTTCAGATAGAAATTCAGGGTTTTTGGACAAGCTGACCGATACAAATGTATCGGTTTTTTTGTTTTATTCTGTAACAAACAAAAATACAGGTTTCTAAACCTTATTTTCACCAGATATCATATCAACCGTTATAACACATTGACACAGACTTATCCATTAAAAGCCGACACATAAAGTATCGGCTTTTTGTTTTTTTGTATTTTCTTTTATTTCGTTTCAAAGGTAAAGGGCTGCAGCATACGCCGCAGCCCTTTTCAATAAATTAAATTATTTGTTCATCTTTCGTGCGCAATCAATGAAACAAATTAATAGGAATTATTCTACTGGAATAGCTACGATTTCAGTTTCATAGAGACCAGCTGCAATCATCTGAATCAATGTAACATCATAAATTGTTATCTCTCCGTCCTTGTTTACATCGGCGAGTGTTTCATAGAATACAGATACTGTAAAATTAGTAAGAACAGTCTGTGTAATTGTTGCATCAACTACGGTTACTTCACCGCTAAGGTCTACGTCACCAAGATATGCGCCCTTCTTAAGATTGTTTATAGCCTCTTCGAGAGCTGCAATCTGATCCTTAACATCCTGAACTGTAGCATTCTCATCGTCTACAACTGCCTGAGCAGCTTCTATAGCATCCTTGAGAGCCTCTATTGTTTCTGGTACATACAGAGTTTTATCGTCGTCAACATAACCCTGAGCCTCTGCAATCTTATCAACGAGAGGCTGCTTATCTACTACAAGTGCTTCGCCTGCAGCATTGAGGTCTGCTGTCATCTTATCGATGATTTCCTGAGTATACGCGTCTGCGTTGCCTGCTGCTACGTCATCAAGAATCTTCTTAGCTTCTTCAAGAGCCTTATTGAGGTTTGCAACTGACTCTGCTGTGTAGCCTTCTGTGTCAAACTGTGACCACTTGTCATAAGCTTTCTGAAGCTCTGTAACATCAATCTTTATCTCACGGATAATTTCTGTCTCAAGTCTGAACTCGTCTGTTGTTGGCAAGCCGTCTTCACCGATCAATCTGTCGAGTTCCTGTTTCTCTGTGATAGAGTGTGATGCACCTGAACCTGCAAACTTAAATGCATACATATCGTTTACAACGTTGCCGTTAAGCTCGATTACAGAAGCGCCCTGTGCAGGGATGTCAGGATTTGTGGACTCATGAACCTTAAATCTGAAGATTGCCATGTATGCGCCCTCAGTAAAGTCAACACCGGAGTGGATGTTTGAGAAGTTGAAGAGCAGCTCGCCTGCTGGCTTGCCCTGAGATTCTGTAAGACCGGAATCAGGAATCTGATTGTCTACAACGTATCCTGCAATGCTTGCAAGACCCGGATATGTAACATCGAGGAACTCAAGATATGCATTAGTATAGAGAATATCAAACTCGCCGTTTACAAGCCAGTTCTCGTCGTTCTTAACCCATACACGGTACTCAACGATATCGCCTTCCTGAACTTCCTGTCCATTTACTGTAAAGTCTTCAACAACTGTTGGGTCACCATAGTAATATACAACCTTACCGTCTTCAGGATCTACGCCGCCCTTACCGTCTGTGATATCTGTGATTTCAATTGGTTTGCCTTCGTTTGCAGGATCTGCCGGAGAACCATCAAAGTTAAATGTGCTCAATACATCAAACTTACCTGCATTCTTAAGGCTTGTTTCACCTGTTCCTACAACTTCAAATTCCAAAGTTGCAAGTACATTTCTTATTGTAAAGTCAACACCGTTAGTTACATCTGTAAAGTTAAATGTAAAGAATCCGGATTCGTTGCTTATATTGTCAATAACACCAATTCCAGCCTCTGTAACTGTTGGATACTCAACTGACTTAATCTGGAGCTTGGAAGCATCGAAATTCATTGTATACTGAGCATTCAAAATCCATCTCAATGTTTCGAGGTCAATGTTAAATCTGAATGTATCACCAACATTGTATTCTGTTCCGTCAACTACAAGAGTTGTAACAGGAATCTCTTCTGGATCGATAACGTGCTCAACCTTACCTTCGTCAGGATTTACACCGCCGTTGCCGTCAGTGATATCTACGATTTCGATTGGCTCGCCGGGATTGTCAGCAGGTGAACCTTCAAACTGGAATGTTGAAAGAGCTACAAACTTAGCCTTGTCAGCAAGAGTTGTTTCGCCGCCTGCGATAACCTCAAAGGTTACCTCGTAAAGGTTAGCTGTCTTTGTAAAGTTAACACCATTTTCAATATCTGTAAAGTTAAATGTGTACCAGCCTTCGTCGTTGTCATAATTGTCATAAACAGCAATACCTGCGTCTGTTACTGCAGGATAAGCTGTATCAACTATCTTAAGCTTGGAAGCATCGAATTCCAAATCAAACTGGGAATTGAGAACCCATCTGTTAGACTGGAGCTGTCCTACAAGCTTAAATGTATCGCCTACATCGTAAGTTTTTCCGTCAACTGTAAGAGTCTTTTCTACTGGAATTTCCTCTGGGTCAACGAGATGTTCGATCTTGCCTTCTTCAGCCTTGATACCGCCGTTGCCGTCTGCGATGTCAACGATTTCTATTTCTTCATCAGGATGATCAGCAGGTGAACCCTCGAACTGGAATGTTGAAAGAACCTCAACATTTGCCTTATCAGCAAGAGTTGTTTCGCCGCCTGCGATAACCTCAAAGGTTACCTCATAAAGGTTTGCTGTAGATGTAAAGTCAACACCATTTTCAACATCTGTAAAGTTGAACTTGTACCAGCCTTCATCGTTGTTGTAGTTCTCTACAGTTGCGATGCCAGCAGCTTCTATTGCAGGATAAGCTGTGTCAACTATCTTAATCTTAGAAGCATCAAAGTTGAGAACGAACTGAGCATTCATAACCCATCTGTTAGCCTGGAGCTGTCCAACGAGCTTGAATGTTTCGCCTACATTATAGGTCTTACCGTCAACTGTAAGAGTCTTTTCTACTGGAGTTTCGTCCTTAATTTCGTTGCTTATTGTACCGTTATCAGGATTCAAAGCACCGTTTCCGTCTGTAATATCAACAGGTCTGAGATCCTCATCCTTATGATCAGCAGGATCTCCGTCAAATGGGAAGGAGGACATCTCAACGATGTTTGTCTTGTCATTCAAAGTTGTTTCGCCGCCGCCTACAACCTTAAATGTAACAACATAGAGTTCGCCCTTCTCTGTGAAGTTTGCACCCTTTGATGGATCTGAGAAGTTAAATGTATACCAGCCTTCTTCGTTGCTGAAATTTTCAAATACTGTAATGCCTGCTGCATCGAGAACAGGATAATTTGCTTCAACAACATTAAGTTTTGTCTGGTCAAAGTTAAGTTCAAACTGGGTATTCATCAGCCATCTGTTTGTCTGGAGATCGCCTACAAATGTAAATGTGTCACCTACATTATAAATTTTACCGTCAACTGTGAGAGTTTTTTCAACCGGCTCTTCTGCATCAGGAGCTGCCTCGTTCTTTATAGCACCCTTATCAGCAATAATTCCGCCGTTTTCATCGTTAACAGCAACCATTGTAAAGTCATCTTTACCTTCAGGACTTCCTTCAAAATTGTAAGATCTCATATCTACAATTTTAACGCCGTCTGCCAAAGCTGTTTCACCTGTGCCGATTACTTCAAACTTAAGATCATACAAAGTCTTGCTTGTTGTAAAGTCAGCTCCGGTCAATGGCTGTGAGAAGTTAAAGAGGAATTTTCCTTCGTCAAGGTTGTTGTAGAATACTGTGATTCCCTGAGCTGTAAGTTCTGGGAACATAGCTTCCTCTGTCTGATTATCGACAAGTTTAAGCTTTGAATTGTCGTAAGGAACTTCAACTTGTCCGTTCATGAGCCAATTGTTTACCTGAAGCTCGCCCTTAAGCTCAACAATATCGCCCATTTGATAGCTTTTTCCGTCAACTACCAAAACTTCTTCCGCTGAGGCTGTAAAGGAAACAGCAAACAGAGAAGCAATCATTGAAATGGAAAGTAGCACGGAAATGCACTTTTTCAAGTAGTTTGTTTTCACTGTTTAAACCTCCAATCTTTTTTACGCACAACTATAATTTAATTTATTTTGTACATATTCATTATACCATTTTCAACCCTTTTGTCAATAATATATATCAATAAAAACTTTTTTTAGTATTATTCACAATACATTTTACATACTTTTATGTATCATATCAAAAATATCACCTTAATAAAAAAGCGGAGTTTGTAAAAACAGTTTACAAACTCCGCATAACTTATTTACTTGTTATAATCCCAAATACTGAATAAAAAACAAACTTTCAATACCTTAATTTTAAATACCTGTTAATAATCAGATTTCGTCTGGGAATACATACTCATTCTCAGCATTAGTTGCAAGACGAACCTGAATCATTGTTGTATCCATTATTGTAATCTTGCCATCCTTGTTAACATCAGCTGCAAGCTCGTTAATTGTTACGTTAAGCTTTACAAGGAAGTTCTGGATATAAGATGCATCGTCGATATTAACTCTACCGTCGTCATTTGCATCTCCGAGAAGAACGCCTTCTACGAGGTTGTCAATAGCTGTGTTGATAGCCTCTGTTGCTGCTACAACATCTTCATAAGCTACGAATTCTGTTTCAACCTTTGCAAGGAGCTCTTTTCCTGCATCTACTGCTGCCTGGAGAGCTGCTTTGCTTGTTGGTGAGTACTTGTCATCAGCAAGCTTCTCTTCTGCTGCTGCGATTGCTGCTTCGAGAGCTGTTGTGTCAGGCTTAACTGCTGCCATAGCTGCTGTGAGAGCCTCGATCTGAGCCTTAACGTCGTCAACTGTTGCAGCCCCTATAACTGATTCTGCTGCTGCGATTGCTGCTTCAAGATCTGCTATAGACTCTTCTGTGTAGCCTTCTTTTGCTGCGAGCTCTTTTGCCTCTGCGATGAGAGCCTCAAGTTCTGCTGTATCAACTACAAGACCGTCGATAGCTGCCTGGAGAGCTACGATTTCATCAGCAACTGCCTGTACGCTTTCAGGAGCTTCTGCTACTGTCTTAGCGTGTACAATAGCATCTGCCAATGCCTGAACAGATTCTGATGTGTAGCCTGTTGTATCCATTGCTTCTGCTGTCTCGATAAGTGCTTCGAGAGCTGATACGTCGATTTTTACTGCGTCCATAGCTGCCTGGAGAGCCTTAACTGCTGCGTTAACCTGATCCTGTGACTGTGGATCTGCTGCAACTGCCTCAGCTGCTGCGATAGCCTCATTGAGAGCTGCGATAGATTCTTCTGTGTAGCCTTCTTCTGCTGCAAGAGCCTTTGCCTCTGCGATGAGAGCCTCAAGAGCGGATGTGTCGATATCTTTAATTTCTGTTACAAGATTTGATTCCTCAACATTAAGTGTACCTGTCTCTTCATCGTATACATTTGTCATGTCATAGCTTGAACCGTCAGGCTGACCTGGTGTAGAGAATACATATGTTTCAACAATCTTTGTATCAACTGTGTAGTTGCCAGGAGCTGCATCTTCTTTTACTGTGAAGTAGAAATCAAATACTTTGCCAAGCTCCTCAAAGCTTACACCGTTTGTTGTGGAGAAGTTGAAGTAAATTGTAGATGTACCGTCGCCGTTGTCTACTACGTTGTCAACTACAGAAACGCCTGCTGCTGTAATAACAGGATATGTAATAGAATCGTCATTTACAACAAGATCAAGAACTGTGTTGTTGAATGTGATCTCATACTGACCGTTTGCAAACCAATTATCATCCTTTATATTGAGGTAATGATTGATTTCGTCGCCGGCAACAACTTCAATACCGTTAACGATAATCTTATCAGTTACTGCAGGTGTATCTGCTACAACCGGTTCTGCATCGGATGTACCCTTTGCAGCATCGATTTCGCCTGTGTTATCGTCAATAACACTTACCTGAGTATAGTCAGGATTTTCCTCCTGTGCAGGATCGCCAGCAAAAGGAAAACTGCTCATTGCTTCGATTTCGTCAGTAACGTCCTTAGCTGTATCTGAACCCTTTATAACTGTGAATGGAAGATCGTAGAGAACTGCTGAGTTTGTAAAGTTATAACCTGCTGTAACATCAGTAAAGGTAATTCTAATTTCGCCAACGCTTGCGCCGCTCTCTTTATCTTTTACATCGTTATACATGAAAGAACCGATTCCGAATACATTCGGGAACATTTTTTCATCTTCTACAGGAGCAAACTGGAGATACTCTGGGTCATACTTAACAGAAATCTGACCGTTCATAAGCCAGTTGTTATTTACCTGGATTTTCTTTGAGATATAAACTGTCTCGCCAACTGTTGCTTCGTAACCGTTGATTGTCAAAGTTTCAGCCTCAGGACCTTTAATCTCTATTTCTCCTTCTGTACCCTTATCAGCTGGAATTGTGCCATTTTCAAGTGCGCTGTCAAAAGGATATTCTACCGGCTTACCCTGATTTTCTTCTGACTGAGGGTCACCAGCAAATGGGAATGTGCTTATAACCTGAAGATCGTCATCGATTGTAACTTCTTCAGCTGAACCTGCGATAACCTCAAAAGTAAGGTCATAGAGAATTCCGCCCTGTGTAAAGTCGATACCTTTCTTTACATCCGTGAAGTTGAAATTGATTTTACTTCCTGTATTAAAGTATACCAAACTATGTCCGTTAGCTACAGGGAACATTTTTGATGGTTCTTCTTCAACAAATTTCAGGACATCACTGTTATAAGGGATGGATACCTGGCCGTTAAGCAGCCACTTATCATTAACAGTGATTTCCTTCTTCACCTCAATAGTATCTCCAACAGTATATGTCTTACCGTTAATTGTTACAGTATCTTCTGCTGCATTAGCAATAAGGGATACAGACATAACAGATACCAACATTGCAATAGTAAGAACTATTGAAAGACATTTTTTTAATCCTTTTTTCAAAACAATAACCTCCGTTCTTTTTTTAGTAATCAGTATTCGGAATAAAAAGTACACTTTTTACCTTCTCCATTATATATCAGAAACAGCGGCCTTGTCAATAAAAATATCCGGTTTAATTTGATAAGTTTTATTTATTTTATCACATTTTCATAAATCATTTTTGTTTCGCTTTTACAGAATTTTCTTTTTAAAAAAATACAATGTTCTTACTCCTTTTCAATTTTAAAAAAAGGAAAAAAAGGTATAAAAAACAAACAGAGAACGGCAATCGCTCTCTGTTTATAACAAGATATATAATTTTTATTAAAATCTTATTTTTAAGGTTTAAATAATTCTCATTACAGCTCAATGCTGTTAAAGCATTCATCAAGAAGTGTGCAGGAATTTTCCATTCTTTCAAGCTCGTCCGGAGTAAGTTCAAGCTCGATTGTTCTGTCTACACCGTTTTTATTGATAATTGCAGGGTTTCCGATAAATACGCCTTTTTTGCCGTATTCACCTCTGAGTCTTACGGAAACTGTCAAAACGCTGTTCTGGTTCTGTAAAATAGCCTTTGCAATTCTAACCATAGCCATACCTATTCCGTAATAGGTAGCACCCTTTGCCTCGATAATGTGCTGAGCTGCACCTCTTACAAGGCCGCTTATTTTATCCAAATCCTCAAGGCTGTACTGGTCGCCGCTCTTTTCAACTATATCTGTAATTCTCTTTGTGGAGATGAGAGCCTGTGACCACGGAACGAATTCGCTGTCGCCGTGCTCACCGATAACATAGGCGTGAACGTTTCTTGGGTCAACGCTGAAATAATCGCCAACAAGGTAACGAAGTCTTGCAGAGTCCAGGGTTGTACCTGTTCCCACTACTCTTGATGGGTTAAAGTTTGAAAGCTCGCAGGTAATTCTTGTCATAATGTCAACAGGGTTTGTAGCAACAAGGAAAACTCCGCCGAAGCCGCTTCTTACAACAGGGCCAACTATGGATTTGAAAACAGCTGTGTTTCTCTGCAAAAGCTCAAGTCTGGATTCGCCGGGCTTCTGGTTTGCACCTGCGCAGATTGCAACGATATCTGCATCTGAGCAATCGCTGTAGTTACCTGCATAAATTCTCATGCTGCTTGAAGAGAAAGCCACGCCGTGGTTAAGGTCTGCTGCTTCTCCTTCTGCACGCTTCTTGTTAATATCTATAAGCACAAGCTCGTCGCAAACATTCTGGTTAAGGAGAGCATAAGCAAAGCTCATTCCTACCATTCCTGTACCTACAATAACAACTTTTCTTTTGTTAAGCATCATTTTTACATCAACCTTTCGTATGAACGGTTTTCCCCCTCATTAAAGAAAGAAACCGAAATTTTTAATATAAACAAAACTTACTCATTAAAATTGACTGCGCTGATTTTTGGTGGTAAAATTATCAGTGTTTTACTCTAAACCAAATTCATTCAAATTAAAAGACAGTTAGGAGGCGTCTTATTTGAAACAGGAAAATGAGGGCAATCAATCAATATTCCCGAAGAAATCTCCGGAAGAAATAAAAGACCAGTTAAAATCTTTTCTTCGCAGGAAAATTCTCTCCATACGAAATTATATATTTACATTTCTCAAATGGGCTGTTGTGGCAGGTGTCACCGGCTGCACAGGAGGCTTTATCGGAGGACTTTTTCACGAAAGCGTAAAATACGTAACCGAGCTTCACAACGCAAACCCTTTTCTGCTTTATTTTCTGCCCTTTGCGGGTCTTCTTTTAGTTTTAATGTACAGAGGGCTTAAATTCGACAGCGACCCCGGCACAAACATTGTAATAAACTCCGTTCGTTCTCACAACGAAGTTCCCATACTTATAGCGCCGCTGATTTTCGCCGCAACTGTTATTACTCAGCTTTTCGGCGGTTCAGCCGGACGAGAAGGAGCCGCTTTACAGCTTGGCGGAAGTATAGGACGCCAAATGGGCGGAATTTTCAAGCTTGATGAAAAGGACATGCATATTGCCATAATGTGCGGAATGAGCAGTGTTTTCTCAGCCCTTTTCGGAACTCCTCTCACCGCTGTTATATTTGCAATCGAGGTTATAAGCGTCGGCGTTTTCTATTACAGCGCACTTGTTCCCTGTCTTATAGCTTCTCTGTCAGGATTTGCAGTATCTTCACTTATGGGAGCCGCTCCCCTTTACTTTGCCGTTGAGCATTTTCCCGATATTGAAATACTTACATTGCTTAGGGTTTTGCTTTTAGGAGTTCTCTGCGCCGTTGTGAGTATTATTTTCTGTATCACATTAAAAAATACGGCAAAGCTTTTCAAAAAGCTTTTTAAAAATTCATACATAAGAATATTTGTAGGCGGACTTATTGTGGTTATTCTCACTTTGATTATAAACACACACCGCTTTAACGGAACCGGTATGGAATACATAGAACGTGTATTCAACGGCGGTCAGGTTGTCTGGTTTGACTTTATAATGAAAATCATCTTCACAGCAGTAACCATATCTGCCGGATTTAAAGGCGGCGAAATCGTTCCAACCATGTTTATAGGAACAGCCTTCGGTTACTTTGCCGGAAGTCTTTTGGGTCTTGACCCACAGTTCGGCGCAGCTATAGGACTTGTTGCCACCTTCTGCGGCGTTGTAAATTGCCCTGTTGCATCGATTATTCTCAGTGTTGAAATTTTCGGAGCACATGGACTTATATTCTTTGCCGTTGCCGTATCCGTAAGCTACATGCTCTCAGGATATTACGGTCTGTACTCCAGCCAAAAAATTCTTTATTCAAAACTAAAGGCTGAATACATAAACATAAATGCAAAGTAAATCCTAAATAAACCTTAGTTTTTTACAAGACATCGAAACCGGTGTCTTGTTTTTTTATTTTAATTTCAACAGTTGAATTTTTCCTTGTAATTCTTGATGCAGGAATGAACTATCTCAATAGCCTTTGCCGCATCCTGAACTTCGTCTACCGCTGTTTCCTTGTTTTCAAGGGATTTGTAAACTTTAAAGAAGTGAGCCATTTCCTCGAAAATATGCATAGGAAGCTGTGAAATGTCGGAATATGTGTTATATGACGGGTCATTGAAAGGAATTGCAATAATCTTTTCGTCATTCTTTCCGTTGTCTATCATATTTATAACGCCGATAGGATAACATCTTACTGTTGTAAGGGGATACATCACCTGACTGCACAAAACAAGTACGTCAAGCGGGTCACCGTCGTCGGCATATGTTCTCGGAATAAATCCGTAGTTAGCAGGATAATGAG
This sequence comes from Anaeromassilibacillus sp. An172, assembly GCF_002160515.1. Classification (GTDB taxonomy): domain Bacteria; phylum Bacillota; class Clostridia; order Oscillospirales; family Acutalibacteraceae; genus Limousia; species Limousia pullorum. The sequence continues at coordinate 10,213 of NZ_NFKS01000007.1, forward strand.
TAGAGGTATGCAAAATTCTGTCCAGCACCAAATAGCCGGTCTGTTTGTCAAGCTCGTACTTAGACTGACTGCCCTTCGGTATTTCTATTACTACCATAAAATCCAATGCGTTGATTCTGGAAGAATCCATATCGTGCCAAATATTCATTTTTTTCCCTCCAAGTAAAAATTTTTTAATACTGCCCCTATATTATAACATATAGAAAACTGTTGCACAATAGCCAATTTTATGTTAAACTAAATAAAGTTATTGATTAAGTTTAACAAAAGTCAGTAAAATACACTAATCCGGAGGTCATGTATCATGAGTTTCATTAACGAAAGTATTATCTACAATATCTACCCGTTGGGTTTCTGCGGTGCTCCTATTATGAACGATAATAAACAAGAGTACCGACTTGATAAAATCTACGAGTGGATAGACCATTATAAGGAGCTTAGAGTTAACGCCATAGTGTTCAACCCTGTATTTGAAAGCACTAAACACGGTTACGATACACGTGATTATTATAAAATAGATAAGCGACTTGGCGACAACCAGTCTTTCAAAAGAATTTGTGACACTCTTCACAGCAACGGCATAAAGGTTATACTTGACGGCGTATTCAACCATGTAGGCAGAGAGTTCTGGGCATTTAAGGATGTTCAGGAAAAGGGAAGCAATTCACCATACTGCGGATGGTTCCAAAATCTCAATTTCGGCGGTTCAAGCCCTTACGGCGACCCCTTCTGGTACGAGGGCTGGGCAGGACACTACGACCTTGTAAAGCTCAACCACCACAACCGTGACGTAGTAAATCATCTTTTGGGCGCAGTTTCCTTCTGGATTGACGAATTTGACATTGACGGACTCCGCCTTGATGTTGCAGACTGCATCGACGTAAACTTCTTTAAAGAGCTTAGAGCACTGTGCAAGTCAAAGAAAAGCGACTTCTGGCTTTACGGAGAGATAATCCACGGCGATTATACACGCTATGCAAACCCTGAGGCTTTGGACTCTGTTACAAACTACGAGTGCTACAAGGGAATTTACTCCTCCCATAATGACCACAACTATTTTGAAATCGCCCACTCACTTCAGCGTCAGTTCGGCGGCGCTTACGGCGGCGGTATTTACAGAAATATCTACACCTACAATTTTGTTGACAACCACGATGTAAACAGAATTGCAAGCACACTTAGAGATAAAAATCACCTTGCCAACGTATACACACTCATGTACACAATGCCGGGTGTTCCGTCAATCTATTACGGAAGTGAATACGCAATAGAGGGCGTGAGAAGCAACACAAGCGACGAAGCTCTCCGTCCATGCCTTGATTTCCACAATCTTGTAAATCCAAACCTTGAGCTTTGCAGCTTCTTAGGACGTCTGGGAAAGGCAAGACTCGGTCTTAAAGCCGTTAAATACGGAACATTTGAAAATGTAAATATCAAAAACGAACAGCTTGTTTACAAGCGTCAGTATGAGGATCAGACAGTATATATCGCATTAAACCTTGCCGCAGAGGACAAAAACATGGACTTCAAGGTTGACGGCGACACATATCTTGTTGATGTTTTAAATAACTACGAAACATTCCAGGCAAACGGCTGGGCAAATATAAGCATTCCGGCATATTCCGCTAGAATCCTTGTTCAGGGCTCTGCTGATTTCAGACTTCCGGAAGATCAGTGCCAAAACTCTGAACCACAGCAGGAGGCTCCGGCAGCTGAAGAAATAACAGAAACACCGGTTGCTGAGGAACCAGCTGTTGAGGTTGAAGAGGTTCCGGTTCCGCAGCCTGTACATCTCGGCAGATACCGTCATTTCAAAGGCGGCGAATACGAGGTTGTAGGTATTGCAAAACACAGCGAAACAGGAGCAGAAATGGTTGTTTACAAAAACGCCATGGACGGAAGCCTTTGGGTAAGACCATACGCTATGTTCAATGAGGTTATAGAACGTGACGGAAAGAAAATGCTTCGTTTCGCTCCCATGGACTGATAATTGATTTGATGTAAATTAAATTCAAAATCCCGGATTTACAAAGCTTAGTTCAGTAAATCCGGGATTTCTTTCATAAAAAATCACCGTACCTTTCGGCACGGTGATTAAGATTATTTTAATAGTATACGTTTTCTTCTTCCGATTCTATTTCAGTACCGCCGCTTACAAGCTCCTCGTAAAGGAACACTGCAAGCTCTTTTCTTGCGGCGTCAAAATCATAAATTCTTATTATTGACTGACCGTCTGAGGTTTCGCCGTATTCCCAATAATTATTAGGAACCGTTGTTTCTACCATATCATAGCTGAGATATGTCAAGGAGTTCATAACAAGTGTTGTTATCTCGCTCTTTGTCAGGTTAGTGGTTATCATAGGTCCTATTTCACTGACAATCTGGATAATCTGAGGAAGTGAAGCTGTTTTCATATCCTCCATAACCGTGTTGAGGAAATCTCTCTGTCTGTCGGTTCTGTCCCAGTCGTCACCCTCAAAAACAAACGGGTCGCCGCTGTCTCTTTCATCAAAGCCTCTGTTTCTGCAATGCCAAAGAGCCTGAGAACCATTGAGATGTACAATGCCCGGCTCTGCGGTAATCTCATTTTCCGTATCAGTCTGACCGTTTCTGTATCTCTGATGGTTAATATAGTCAATCTCACCCTGAGTAAGCTCTATGTCAATTCCGCCCAAAGTATTAACTATATTTTCAAAAGCATCAAAACCTACAACTGCGTATCTGTCTATTTTTATTCCAAAATTATACTCAACAGTTTCTATGGCAAGTTCAGGGCCGCCTAAAGAATATGCGTTGGTAATCTTTTGCATACCGTAACCCGGAATTTCCACATAGGTATCTCTCAAAAATGATGTGAGCTTAATTTTATCGTGGCGGTTATCTATGGAAAGGAGAATCAAGCTGTCGCTTCTGCCGTAATCCTCTCCGCTCCAGTCTCTCATATCGCTGCCGAAAAGCATAACATTGAGCACCATAGGGTCATTAAGCAAGCCGGAATCCATATCGGTATTCAGATCGCCGATGCCCAAATCAGGAGCCTCTCCCTCTGTGGTTTCATCAGTAGGATTGCTCTCCTTGCTGAAATTATCAAAATTAAAAGAATCAAGGGTTTTATAATAATAAATAATACCGGAGCCAAGCACAATAAATATCAGAGAAAGGAAAACTGCCACAACTCTTCTAGCTGTTCCCTTGGGCTTAAACTTAGGCATTTTATTCTTTTTTGAATTGGAACTGATATCTCTGCTTCTATTATCATTACCCGCCATGGAATCGCCTCTCTTAAAAAAATAAAAATATAGTATAAAATTTTATCACGAAAAACCGCAATAATTTATAATGCTTTTAAGGTTAAATTATACTTGTCTTAAAACACTTCATGTTAAAAAATCCCAGCTAAAATGGGGTTTTATGTAATTTTAGTGTAAATCAGGTAGAATTTTTGACTTTAATATTATACAACTAATAGGCGAAAAAAATAATTCTCAATTAGAATTATAAATAAATTCAGCAAAATATCACAGTATACATTTATACACATCAAATTTATGTAAAGTTTTACCCTTGTTCATCTAAAGTAAGGCTGAAAGCCGGCAAAAACTCCTTTAAAAACACCTCTATTTCCGGCATTTTCATGTTTTTAAGGTCATTTTCCAGCGTCTTTTTGGCTTGGTCAAATTCTCGGCTTCCGGTCATCTGCTCTTCCGTGCATTTTATAAGGGCAGAGATTTTATCGGCGGCTTTTACAAATCTGTAAAGCTCCTTATTCTCCCTTTCAAAATTTAAAACAGGAGAATACTCCTCACGCAAATCATCAGGAAGCATGGAAAGAAGCTTATCCACAGCGATTTCCTCTACCTTTTTATATGCCTCAACAATTGCCGGGTTATAGTATTTAACCGGTGTAGGCATATCGCCTGTTATTATTTCCGAAACATCATGAAACATGGCGGCAACTGCTATTTTGTCCGCATCAATATTGCCGTTAAATCTTTTGTTGTGTATAACACAGAGAGCGTGGGCGATGATTGCTGTCTGTATGCTGTGTTCTGAGATATTCTCGGTTCTTGTGTTGTTCATAAGACCCCAGCGGTTTATATATTTCATTCTTGAAAGCATTGCGAAAAAATTACTCTGTTCCATAAAATCACTTCCTTAAAAAAATAGTGCATTTTTTACTGCTATCTGCTATAATATAATTTAACACAAATAACACAAAAAAATTCAGACTGTTTCTGAATATTATATTACAATATTACTGTAAGGTAAATAGTTTATTTGCCTTATTTTAGAAAGGAAAGTTATATATGAGTTTTGGCGAAAAAATTCTTAACTACAAGGACGATATATTAAAGGATTTGAACACCCTTGTCTCCTTTAAATCCATATCACGTTACTACAACGACGAATGTGAAAAAGCTTTGGACTTTATAATGTCAAGGGCTGAGGAATTCGGACTGACATCCAAGAAAGTTGCGAGCAACTGCGGTCATGTTCAGCTGGGCGACTCCGGAAAGCTCTGCGGCGTTTTGACACATCTGGACGTTGTTCCCGAGGGAAACGGCTGGAATACAGAGCCATTTGCACTGACAGTAAAGGACGGCAGATATTACGGAAGAGGAGTTGCAGACGACAAGGGCTTTGCACTTATCACTTTGTATTGTCTGAAGGCATTGAAGGACAACAATGTGGATATTAAAAACACACTCCGTGCTATTTTCGGAACCGACGAAGAGGTTGGCATGAACGACATGAAGACCTACTTTGAAAACGAGCCTCTTCCGGAAATGGCATTTACTCCCGACAGCAATTACGGAATATGCGTTGGCGAAAAAGGAATTTTGCAGGTTGAAATATCCCTCGACAGACATGACGGCACTATTCTTACAGAGCTTAACGGCGGAGAGGCTATAAACGCTGTTCCCGATTATGCCTATGCTCTTTTGGACGCCAGTGAAAACGACGACCATCAGCTTCTGCGTCTTGCCGATGCAAGGGACGGAGATTTTGAGTTTAAATACACAATAGACGGAATGATGATAATAAGCCGTGGCAAATCCGCCCACGCCTGTGAGCCTGACCTGGGCAAAAACGCAATAACCGAGCTTGTTTCTCTGCTCTGCTCCCACTACGGCTTAAAGGCAATGGGCAGTATCTGTTCATTTATAAACTACAGAATAGGAACAGAAACAAACGGAATTTCAATGGGACTTAAAATGCGTGATGCAGCTTCCGGAGATTTAACTATCAACGTGGGAACAGTCCGCATTGGCGAGAATGGTGCTTCTGCCACACTTGATATAAGATACCCTGTCACCGTAAACGGCAAGGATATAATCGACAGAGTTTTCTCAGCCGCAAAGTACGAGGGTCTTAATTTCAGAATTATCAAACACGAAAAGCCTGTTTACTTTGAAAAGGGCAGCAAGCTTGTAAACCTTTTAAGCGAAGCATACAAGGACATTATGGGAGAATATCCAAACCTTTACACAACCGGCGGTGGCACTTACGCTAAGACACTGGGAGGAAAAGGCCTTGCATTCGGCGGAGTTTTCCCTGATGATGAATGTGGACTTCACCAGGCAAACGAAAGCATTGACGCAGAAAAGTTTTTCCTGCACGCTCAAATCTGCCTTGAAGCCATGTACAAAATGGCTGTAGAGGACTGATAATATCTTCATAGGAGCTGAAAAAGTTGTTTAAAGCTTTAAAACTTACCGCAAAAGCCAAGCTCTCCCATGGGGGAATTTCCATTTCCGTGGGAGCCGTGATGGTTTGCCTTTTAACAGCTGCGGCGGGAAATTATTTATCATATCTTATAGGACTTTTGGGAAGCCTTATTCCCGGTATAGAACAAACGGGATTTTTACTGCCTGTTATTCAGGGAATATTCTGCGCAGCGGCTATGTTTTTCTTCTCCCCCTTGTTTTTGGGATGCTATAGACTGTTTCTGCTTATTGCAAGGGATGAACAGCCGAAATTATCGGAAATATTTTATTACGGCGGCAACGGACTTTATAAGTGCGCCTTGAAATTCAGCTTTTCTCTCTTAATCAGAGTTCTGGCAAGGCTTTTAATATCCTTTCTCCCTCTTTTGGGAGTTGTTATGCTGTTTGTTTTCACTCCCCTGAAAAACACAACCAATCCCCTTGTGGGAGCGGCGGTATTTTCAATTTTCATTGTTTTGGGACTTATCCTGTTTGTATATCTCTGTACATCTCTTTTTTATGCTGCCACAGCATTCACAATGATGCCTCAGATAAACAGCAATGCCCATTTCCGCCGTTCAAGGGAAATCTGTCAAAACCAAAAAGGCAATATTATCCTGTTTTACCTGAGTTTTATTCCTTGGTATTTGCTGGGTTTTTTTATAATTCCCATTTTGTGGGTTACTCCCTATTTCTTTGTAACAATGATAATTTTCAGCTTTTACCTTGAAAACAAGTACAAAAACAAGTTTAAAACCGCTGTAAATCAAAATATTTCTGTGGCAAACACTTCCGCCTTTCAGCAGTTTTAAAAACAAGACTATTGACAATCTAAAACATACGTCATATAATTTAATAAAAGAAAATAAGTTGTCTTCGGGGCGGGGTGTAATTCCCCACCGGTGGTTAAAGTCCACGAGCGTAACGCTGATTCGGTGAAATTCCGAAACCGACGGTATAGTCCGGATGAAAGAAGATAAACACTTAATGCTTTTGGCACATTTTTGTGCAGCACATTAAGCTGTGGAATACCCCCGAATATTCGGGGGTTCTTTTTTTGCAACAGACAACAAATCTTCTTTAAATCATTTCTATTATTGGAGGTTTTTGTTATGCAGACAAAATCAAAGGTCAACAACAGTGCAAAACAGCACACAAACACACATCTCAACAGGCTTATCATAGCCGCAATGCTTTCCGCTTTGGCGGCTGCCCTTATGTTTTTTGAGGTTCCGCTTCCATTTATCGCACCGGACTTCTACAAGCTGGACTTTTCCGAAATTCCTGTGCTTATCGGCGGATTTTCTCTCGGTCCTGTTTGGGCAATCGTAATGGAGCTTGTAAAAATCCTCTTAAAGTTTGTGTTAAAAGGCACTATGACCGCAGGCGTGGGCGAGCTTGCCAACTTCCTTATGGGATGCGCCTTTGTTGTTCCTGCTTCCCTTTTGTACAAATGGAAAAAGAAAAGAAGCTTCGCTCTTCTGGGAATGGGCATAGGAACCGTTGCAATGGCTGTTGCCGCTGTATTTTTAAACGCATATCTGCTTCTTCCTGCATATGCCGCAGCATTTAAAATGCCAATGGAAGCATTTGTTCAGATGGGTTCAGCCATAAACCCAAACATCGACGGACTTTTGTCATTTGTAATTTTGGCTGTTGCGCCTTTCAATCTTGTTAAGGGAATACTTGTTTCAATTTTGGTTTTCTTCCTTTACAAGCCGCTGTCAAGACTTATACACAGCAAAATTTAAAAAACCGATTGACAAAGACATTATTTGTGCTATAATCAGATATGTTCACAGAGTAGAGATTTGTGCGTGAAGTGCCCAATGAACGGGGAGTTGTCGTTGGGACGAAAGGTTAACCTGCGGTACAAATTTCGCATCCCGCTGTTACATCAGGACTTTATGCGGGCGGAATTGTGAAATTCCGCCCTTTTTATAACCTCCTTTTGTAGCAACAATTAAAAAGGAGGTATTTTATGTCAATTTTTGCAAAAAGCGGAAACAATATGACTCCGCTTGAAAAACTCAGACGTTCTTCCCACGAATTATCCTCTCCCGCATCCGTGGCTATCTGCGGTATGCTTTTGGCATTGAGAGTTGTATTGGGATATTACGCAAACTTCACCCTCGCCGCATTTCCCGGCGTAAAGTTCAGCCTTGTTTTTATACCAACTGCAATCTGCGGTATGATTTTAGGCCCTGTCCCCACAGCCATTATGGGCGGCTGCGGTGATATGCTGTCATTTTTCTTAAATTCAACAGGCGGCGCATATTTTCCCGGCTGGACAATCAACGCCGCTTTAAGCGGTCTGATTTACGGTATGCTTCTTTACAAAAACAACGCCACACTTCCAAGGGTAATCATAAGCAAGCTCATTATCACAATTTTTGTTGAGCTGCTTTTGGGAACCTTCTGGCTCACCGTTCAGTACGGCTTCCCGTATTTCGAGTACCTTGCCGCAAGAGCATTAAAACAGCTTGTAACAACACCTTTCGAGATTATTGTAATTTTCTCTTTGGTATCCGTTGTAAAAAAGGCAAAGCTTGTAAGAGCAAAAACTTAACTTTATATACTAAAACCAGCTTCCCCGGCTGGTTTTTTATTTTGTTTAAAAACTTTTCTATTGACTGAAAGTCTGTTTTGATGTAAATTTGTCTTTGGTATTTTTAACAAAGGGGTCTTTAAAGTATGATAAGAAAAATCGAGACGGACAGTCCGGCTTTCGGACATCTTACCGCTGTCATCACTATACTTATATGGGGTACAACTTTTATATCCACAAAGGTTTTGCTTACTTCATTTACTCCCATTGAAATTCTTTTCTGCCGTTTTATAATAGGCTTTATCGCTCTAAATATCTTTTACCCGAAAAGAATGAAAATAAAGGACAGAAAACACGAATTGCTTTTTGCTTTTGCAGGACTTTGCGGAATTACGCTTTATTTTCTTTTTGAGAATATTGCATTAACCTATACCTTGGCTTCAAACGTAGGCGTAATAGTTGCAATATCTCCATTTTTCAGCGGAATAATTTCCGCCCTGTTCAACAAAGGGGACAAACCTAAATTAAACTTTTATCTTGGTTTCTTTGCGGCAATCTGCGGAATTGCCATAATCAGCTTTAACGACGGTCAGGGCTACAGCTTTAATCCAATGGGTGATATTCTGGCAATACTCGCCGCTTTTATCTGGGCTGTATATTCATTTATCACAAAGAAAATCGGAAGCTACGGCTACAACACAATTCAAACCACAAGAAGATGCTTTGGCTATGGTCTGATTTTTATGATACCGGCTTTGTTCTTCATGGATTTCAATATAACCCTTGATAAATTTTCATCACCTCAGATAATCGCAAACTTTTTGTATCTTGGACTTTTGGCTTCCGCCGCCTGCTTTGCAATCTGGGGAAAGACAATAAATATATTAGGCGATGTAAAAACCAGCGTTTACATCTACCTTGTGCCTGTTGTTACCGTTATCACCTCAGTGATTGTTCTGGGAGAAAAGATAACATTTCAGGCGGCGCTGGGAATAATACTTACAATTTCCGGACTTGTGCTTTCGGAGCTTAAATTCTCACGTCCTTGTCCTGTAAAAGTTCGTAACAAATAAAATAAGCGCAGAAACAGAGAAAAAATGTTTCTGCGCTTTTATTTTTTATAAATTCTTTTTTAAATCCTGCCAAGCGGATTTCAGGAAAGTTCAATGCTTCTTCCCCTTCTGCTGTTTTTCCATAATCTCGTCGTACCATGACTTATATATAAGTATGGCGGCTGAGTTTCTGTTCAGCATAAATCTATTGTTGGAAACAACTCCCAAACTTCTGACTCCGGAATTTGTTCCGTCTGCCAAAACAACCCAGTTGGAACCGTCGCTGTATTCAATTTCGGCGTCAAGATAATTGTCTGCGCTTCCGTTTAAAATAACTGCCATTTTATGATGTTTATTTTCGCCAAACTCTCCGTCCTCTTCGGAAATCATAAATCCTGCGGCATAGTTCGGGAGATTTTGGAAAAACTTCAATCTGTTGGCTGTGGCTCTTGTTGGGTCTCTGAGCATATCAAACTGCTTTCTTATCTTTATAAGTCCGGCATAGTAGTCGCTTACATCGCCATAGTTGCTGAGGTTTTCCCATTCAACCATATTAACAGACGGTGCAGAACGATAACTGTTTTTATCGCCGTACTTTGTTCTGCAAAATTCCTCTCCGCCCAAAGAAAAAGGTATTCCCTGAGCAGTCATAATCAAGGTCTGACAAAGCTTTACCATTGGGATAAGATTTTCGTATCTCATTTTGTAATCCCTGTTTCCTATACATGAGGAAACAAGCTTATCATAAAGTGTGTAATTGTCGTGGCAGGAAACAAAATTTATTGTCTGGGTAGGTGCCTGCGCCCATCCGCAGTATTTTCCGCACTGACCCTCTGCCGATATAATTATTCCGCCCTTGTTTACTCCGCACTGAGCAAAGCCCTTGTTTCTGTCGTCAAAGGCGTTTCCTTTTAGAGCATCTCTTATTCCGTCGTTAAAAGAACCTATACGGCTGTCAAGATATCCCATATTTGTGTGGTTAGCAAGAAAAATTCCGCTGTCCACATTGGTAAACATCTTCCAGCCCTCGCCGTACATCAGGTACTTGCTTCCGTTTGGAAGACTGTCCAGAGCTTTTCTTATTTCGTTCATGGTATCCACATCGTGAAGTCCCATAAGGTCAAATCTAAATCCGTCTATATGGTATTCCTTTGCCCAGTAAAGAACAGAATCAACCATATATTTCCTGTACATCTTTCTTTCGCTGGCTGTATCGTTTCCGCAGCCTGAGCCGTTAGACCATTTTCCGTCTTTTCCTATTCTGTAATAGTAGCCGGGAACAGTCAGATTGAACCAGGAATCCCTGCTTTTGTATGTGTGATTGAAAACTACATCCATGATAACGCCGATACCTGCGTCATGGAGAGCTTTTATCATCTCTTTACATTCCTTTATTCTAACTTCGCCGTGGAACGGGTCGCTGGAATAGCTTCCCTCGGGAACATTGTAATTCAGCGGGTCATATCCCCAGTTGTACTCATCGCCTCCAGCCTCGTTGACGGTTGCAAAGTCGTATATAGGCATAAGCTGAACATGGGTAATTCCTATCTTTTTTAAGTAATCAACACAGGTTTCACGTCTGTCCCTTACTCCGTACATGGTTGTATGCTCGGTAAAAGCCAGAAACTTTCCCCTGTTTTTATGGCTGACGCCGCTGGACTGAGCATAGGAAAAATCCTTAACGTGTGTTTCCCAGATAATTGCGTCGGTGGGATTCTCCACAAATATATGTGAGTCCTTGTTCCAGCCGTGAGGGTTTGTGTCGCTTAAATCCACAACCATGGATCTAAGTCCGTTTACACCTGCGGCTTTTGCATAGATATCCGCTGTTTCATTTTCCCTGCCGTCTACGGTTACAAGGTATGTGTAATATATATTTTTAAGATTTCCTTTTACAGTAATGCTCCACAAACCATTTTCAGGTGTGTGCTCCATCTCTGTGGTAGATATAACATCGCTGACATTGGGCTGTTCCTCACGGCTTCCAACTGAATAAAGGCGCAGCTTTACCATCTGCGCTGTGGGCGCCCACACCTTAAAGGTGGTTTCAGCCTTTGAACAGACCGCTCCCAAATCATCGCCGTCGTATGAAAACTTATCAAGAACCTTCCAAGTCGCTTCGTTTTTCTCTTTTGACTTTAACAATGCATCTTTCACATATTGCATATTTTTAGCCCCTACCCATTCGTATTTTCGTATAATAGTCATAATTTAACATTATTTTATCACATAACCGTCATTTTGATTTTCTCTAAAAGAATAAAACCACCCATCAGGCGGTTTTATTCTTTTAATATTTAGTTTACAATATTCACATTATGATTGGATTTTTCCTATATTATTCCATATTGTGCAGAACTTGCTAAAACCTGCTCAATTCTTAAAAGTCTGTTATACTTTGCAGTTCTCTCTGTTCTGCATGGAGCTCCTGTTTTAATCTGTCCCGAATTTACCGCAACTGCGATATCGGCTATTGTGGTGTCCTCGGTCTCTCCGCTTCTGTGGGAAATAACTGCGGTGTATCCGGATTTGTGGGCGGTTTCTATGGTGTCAAAAGTTTCAGACAATGTTCCTATCTGATTTATCTTCACCAATACGGAATTTCCTGCGCCCATCTTAATTCCCTTTTTCAGTCTTGTAACATTTGTCACAAACAAATCGTCACCCACAAGCTGAAGCTTTTTTCCCAGACGGGAAGTCAATGTCTGCCATCCTGTCCAGTCGTGCTCGCTTAGTCCGTCCTCAATGGAGATTATGGGGAATTCAGAAGCCAGTTTCTCGTAATAGTCAATAAGCTGGTCGCTGTCCGCCACTGTTCCACGCTTTGGAAGTGTGTAAATTCCGTCCTTATACCATTCGGAGGAAGCGGCGTCCAAGGCGATTTTTGTATTTTCGCTGTTGTAGCCGGCTTTATGAACAGCCTCCATAATAAGCTTTAAAGCGTCCTTATCTGTGGCAAGGTCAGGGGCAAAACCGCCCTCATCTCCCACCGCTGTGGATTTTCCCTGACTTTTAAGGATTGAACCCAATGCCTGATAAATTTCACAGCACTGCATAAGGCCTTTTGAAAAGCTCTGAGCGCCCACCGGCATAATCATAAATTCCTGAATATCCACATTGTTTGAAGCATGAGCTCCGCCGTTTAAAATATTCATCATAGGAACCGGCAGTCTTGAACTGTTAAATCCTCCCAAATAACGGTACAGCGGTACACAGAGAGCCTTAGCCGCCGCCTTTGCGCAGGCAAGGGAAACAGCCAAAACGGCATTTGCACCAAGATTTTTCTTGTTGTCGCTTCCGTCCAGCTCTATCATTATTCTATCGATTTTTCGCTGTTCTGTTACATTTATTCCCTTTAAAGCCGGAGAAATTTTTTCTTTTATATTTTCAACCGCCTTTAAAACGCCTTTTCCGTTGTATCTTCCGTCACCGTCACGAAGCTCCACCGCCTCATAAACACCGGTTGACGCTCCCGACGGCACAGAAGCCACCGCAGTGACTCCACATTCCAGATAAACCTGAGCTTCCACCGTGGGATTACCTCTTGAGTCGATTATTTCTCTTCCGTCAATACATTTTATTTTTAAATCCATTAGAAAAACCTCCTGTCAAGGAATAGTTTTTCCAATTTAAGCTGATATATTATGTTTGAAAGAAAAATTATCAATCACCGCACACGGACACATCTGCTATATAAGAAGCTAATTTTATACCATCTACAGCGGCGGAAACTATTCCTCCGGCGTAGCCTGCGCCCTCGCCGCAGGGGTAAAGTCCTGAAAGGGTTACAGACTGATACTCTGCGTTTCTTGAAATTCTCACCGGTGAAGAGCTTCTTGTTTCAACTCCCGTTAAAACTGCGTCGCCGTTTGCAAAGCCGTGAAGCTTTCTGTCCATTTTAATTATCGCCTGAGCCATTGACTCTGACACATAGCCGGGAAGAATTTCCCTGAGGTTTGAGGGTTCAACTCCCGGAAGATACGAGGGTATAACCTCTCCGAAAGCCGCTGTTTTTCTGTTTTGGAGAAAGTCCTCCACACGCTGGGCAGGGGCGTTATAGTTTTCACCGCCCAAAAGAAATGCGGCTTTTTCCAGCTTTCTCTGATATTCAACACCTGCAAGAGGATTGTCAGAACCGAAATCAGAGGGGTTTACTCCAACCAGCAGTGCGGCATTGGAATTTGTTCTGTCACGGGCAAATTCGCTCATTCCGTTGGTTACAACCGTGTTTTCTTCGCTGGAAGCTCCAACAACCATTCCTCCGGGACACATGCAGAAGGTATAAACTCCCCTGCCGTTTTCTAAATGCTCGCTTAGCTTGTAGTCGGCAGCTCCCAGATGTCCTTTTCCGGCAAATTCTCCGTACTGAGCTTTGTCCGTGTTCTTTTGCAGGTGTTCAATTCTTGCACCAACGGAAAAAGGCTTTTGCTCCATAAAAATGCCTTTATTGTAAAGCATTTCAAAGGTGTCCCTTGCGCTGTGACCTATGGCAAGAATAAGATTTTCCGTATCAAATATAAGCTTCTTTCCGTTCTGCTCTGCAACCGCTCCGGTAACTGCTCCGTTTTTTATGTTTATATCCGTAAGCTTTGTTGAAAAATACACTTGTCCTCCCAAAGAAACTATCTCTTCACGTATATTTTTTACCGTGGTTTTCAGCTTATCCGTGCCGATATGGGGCTTTGCATTGTAAAGTATTTCATCGGGCGCGCCGTGAGCCACAAATTCCTCCAACACAATGCGGCTTCTTATGTCCTTTGTGCCTGTGTTAAGCTTTCCGTCGGAAAATGTTCCTGCGCCGCCCTCTCCGAACTGCACATTTGAAAGAGGTGAAAACTCCCTGTTATTCCAGAAATTTTCAACCGCCTTTGTTCGGCTGTCCACGTCCTCTCCTCTTTCAAGGATTATGGGATTAGCTCCGGCACGTGCAAGGAAAAGTCCTGCAAAAAGTCCCGCAGGCCCAAAGCCAACTATAACAGGAGGATTTTTCATTTCCCTGCATTTTTCTATTTTATAGGTAAAGGGTTTTGCTGTGGTTACGTTTTTGCTTTTTGCACGGGAGATTACTTTTTTCTCGTCGCCCTCAATCTCCGCATTTACAGAAATTATAAATTTAACATCGTTTTTCTTCCTTGCGTCCACGGAACGTCTGGCAATGGAAAAACGTTTTATTTTCTCTTTTTCTATTCTAAGTTCTTTTGCAATCCTCTGCTGTATATCCTTTTCCGTATAGTCAACAGGGAATTTCATATCAGATATTTTTATCATAAATCAAACCATCCTTCCCGCCATAATTCCGGAGGAAAATGCAAACTGCAGATTATAGCCGCCGCAGTCTCCGTCCACGTCTGCCGCCTCTCCGCAGATATAAAGGCCTTTGACCTTTTTGCTTTCCATTGTATAAGGGTCTATTTCCTTTCCGCTTACTCCGCCTTTTGTCACCTGAGCGGAGGAAAAATTCATATTAACTGTGCAGTCAAATTCCCATTTTGTGAGTGTCTGCGCAATCTGCTTTATATCGGTTTTTGTAAGGTTTCCCACTTTCTGTGAAAGGTTTTTTGAAAGAACATCTTTAAGAACAACAAAGCCTATTCGTTTGTGAAGCATTCCCGTAAAAAAGTCCTCAAGGGTATTTTCAGAAAGCATTTTCCTACGCTTAAACAAAAGGTCAACAAGTGTGTTAAAATCATATTCCGGAAAAAGATTAAGATATATGCGTGGCTTTTTGATTTCACCAACATATGATGAAAGGTTAAAAACACAAATTCCGGAAAGAGCCTTTTCGCCGAACTGGATTTCTCCCTGTTCTCTTTTTACTATCTTTCCCTTTTCATCAGCAAGGGAAACCTCTCCCATGCATCTTATTCCCTTTAAGGATTTCATATATGGATTTTTTACTGAAACAGGCACAAGAGACGGATAGAGAGGTGTTATTGTATGTCCCATTTCCTTTAAAAATTTCAGTCCGCTTCCGTCGGAGCCTAACTTTTCCGAGGCTTTTCCACCTGTACATACCACAACCTTTTCCGCTGTCACGGTACAGCCGTCGCAGACAACTGAAAACTTATTTCCTCTTTTTGAAATGGATTTAACAGCGCATCCGCATTTTTCTTCAACGCCCAGACGGTCAAGGGCAAGTCTTAAAACATCAAGCACAGATGACGCCTGATTGCTGTAGGGATAAACTCTCCCCTCGTCCTCTTCTTTCCAAAAAAGACCTATATTTTCAAAAAATCTCAAAACCTCTGAGGGGGGTATTTCTTTCAACAGATTTTCAACGCCCTTTTGAAAGCTTCCGTGATAATTTTCAGGGGAAGCCTTCATATTTGTGAGATTGCATCTTCCGTTGCCGGTAGCAAGAATTTTCTTTCCCACACGCTGTTCCTTTTCTATTATAATTACTTTTCTGTTTTTATCCTTTTGAGCGCAGGTTACAGCACAGACAAGACCGGCCGCTCCTCCGCCTATT
The DNA here is from genome assembly GCF_002160515.1 of Anaeromassilibacillus sp. An172. GTDB lineage: Bacteria > Bacillota > Clostridia > Oscillospirales > Acutalibacteraceae > Limousia > Limousia pullorum. The sequence goes on from NZ_NFKS01000007.1 coordinate 25,990, forward strand.
ACAGCCACATTGGCAAAATAATTTTCCATAGCTACTCCGTATCTTATTTTTTAGTTGTTTTTATTATAGCATATAATCGTAATTTTTCGATGTGTTTTCTGATTTTAATTCGGAAAAAAGTTACAGAATTGGTTTTTTCATCGTATATAATTGTTACAGAAGAAATTCCATAAAATATCTGCCGGAAAAAAATTGCATTATCCGATTTTTCCCTATGATATAATTAAAATTTTAATTAGACACCAAATAAAACACAATATATCACACTAAATCATTTTAACATGGCAAAAACCGTCTGACTTTTAAAAGCCAGACGGTTTTTGTTCTCGTTATATTTTATGTTTTAAATTACACAAACAAATTTACAATTGCAGGAATAAGTCCGAAGAACAGACTTGCAATTATAATTGAAGCCATAAGCACGCCGGGGATAATGCTCTTCATAGCATCTTTAAATTTAAACTTAAACAAAGCTGCAACCAAAGCACCTGTCCAAGCTCCTGTACCCGGAAGAGGAATACCTACAAAAAGGAACAATCCGAAAACCTTGTGCTTCATAATCACTTCGGCTTTTTCATTTGCTTTAGCTTCAAGTTTATCAACAAGCTTTACAAACCTTGTATTTTTCAGCTTTGCAAAAATTCTTTCAATAAAAAGTAAGATAAATGGTATAGGCAGCAAGTTACCGATAATACAGATACCCAAAGCAGGCAAAAGATCTACTCCGAGAAAGCTTGCCGCAATCAGTCCGCCACGGCACTCCAGTATAGGACACATGGAAACGATAAATATAATCAATTCCTTGGGAATACCGGCCATTGCTTCGATCATTGACTGAATAAGACCCTCCAAAAACATCAACCTCCGTAATAAACTAAACAAAAAATTAACATATATTTTTTACAGTGTTTATATAGACAAAAATATAAACAAAAGTAAGCCTGTCAGTACTTCATTATACCTCAAAAACGGAGAATTTACAACTAAAGTTTGACATAAAAATCTTTTTGGTTTAAAATAGATAAGACAATGGGGTGATATAATGAATAAGTCAGCCAAAGATAACAAAATATTAAAAGTTTTCATGATTATACTCACCGCAGGCTACATTGTTTTTATTTTATCCAATTCTTTAAAGCCGGCGACTGTGTCCGGCGCAAACAGTCAAAGCATAGTTGACGTTATCAACGGCTTTTTTAAAAGCCTGAATCTAAACATAGTTTTGACAAACCATATCATTAGAAAAACGGCGCATTTTGCCGAATTTTTTCTTCTCGGTATAATAACAACCTCTGCTTTCAGAGTATTCACAAAAACTCCCTGTAAGAACATATTTACAATTCTTTTTATAGGGCTTGCAACTGCCGTAAGCGACGAAACAGTACAGCTTTTTGTTGACGGCAGAGGAAGTCAGGTTTCAGATGTATTGCTTGACTTCAGCGGCGTTCTAGCCGGAACCTTAATTGCCCTGCTTTTTTATATTGTAATGGCAAGGCATAAAAAGAAAAAAGAAGAAAAAAACTGCTGAAAATCCGCCTTTGCCATAAAAGCAAGGCGATACATATATTATTCTATAAGTAAAGGGAAGATTAAGATGTTTGAAATTGTAGAAAAGACTTATCTCAATCCATCCATGACAAAAATGGTAATAAAAGCTCCCCTTGTAGCTGCCAAGGCACAAGCCGGACAGTTTATCATTCTTCGTGTTGATGAATACGGAGAGAGAATTCCTCTCACTATTGCCGACTACGACAGAGAAAAGGGAACTGTTACTATTATATATCAGAAAGTCGGCAAAACAACAATGCTTTTGGACACATACGGAGCAGGCGAAAGCATCTCCGACTTTGTAGGCCCTCTGGGAAAAGCTTCCGAGCTTGAGGGATACAAAAGAGTATGTGTAATCGGCGGCGGTGCAGGCTGTGCTATCGCTTATCCACAGGCAAAAGCTCTTCACAATATGGGCGCATATGTTGACATTATCGCAGGCTTCAGAACTGAAGACCTTATTATACTCAAAAAAGACATGCAGAAGGTTTGCTCAAGACTCACCGTTATGACCGACGACGGTTCAAACGGCAACAAGGGTTTTGTTACAGACACACTTAGAAGAAGCCTTGAAATCGGCGACACATACGATTTGGTTATCGCTATCGGTCCTATTCCTATGATGAAGGCTGTTTCCGAGCTTACAAAGGAATACGGCATCAAAACAATCGTAAGCATGAACCCGATTATGATTGACGGCACAGGAATGTGCGGAGGATGCAGACTTACAGTAGGCGGAAAGACAAAGTTTGCATGTGTTGACGGCCCTGACTTTGACGGTCACGAGGTTGACTTCGACGAGGCTATGAAGCGTCTCGGCACATATAAGGATTTAGAGCAGAGAGCAGTAAGAGAGCCTGACTGCCGTTTGATGAGAGGTGCAGAAAATGTTTAATATGGATAAAAATAAAACAAGAATGCCTGAGCGTGTGCCACAGCTCAGGAACAAGAACTTCAAAGAGGTTTCCGCAGGCTACAATGTGGAAATGGCTATAAACGAGGCTAACCGCTGCTTGGGCTGTAAAACTCCTGCCTGCGTAAGCGCATGTCCTGTTAACGTGCCGATTCCACAGTTTATTCAGAAAATCAAGGACAACGAATTTGAAGAGGCTTATCAGATTATTAAGACTGTAAACTCACTTCCTGCTGTTTGCGGCAGAGTTTGCCCTCAGGAAACACAGTGCGAGAGCAAGTGCGTAAGAGGTCTCAAGGGCGAGAGCGTTGCTATCGGACGTCTTGAAAGATTTGTTGCCGACTACCACATGAAAAACTGTGAGGAAAAACCTGTAAAGCCTGCAACAAACGGCCACAAGGTAGCTGTTATTGGTTCAGGCCCATCCGGTCTTACCTGCGCTGGCGACCTTGCAAAGCTTGGTTATGAGGTTACAATTTTTGAAGCTCTCCACAAAGCCGGCGGCGTTTTGATGTACGGTATTCCTGAATTCAGACTTCCTAAGAAGATTGTTGAAAAGGAAATCGAGGATTTGGTATCTATCGGCGTTAAGATTGAAACAAACATGGTTATCGGAAAAATCCTCACACTTGACGAGCTTTTCGATATGGGATTTGAGGCAATCTATCTTGGAACAGGCGCAGGACTTCCTGCATTTATGGGAATTGACGGCGAAGGACTTATCGGTGTTTATTCCGCAAACGAGTTCCTCACAAGAATCAATCTTTTGAAGGCTTACGATGACAAGTACGACACATTCATTGTTAAGCCAAAGAACGTAGCTGTTGTAGGCGGCGGTAACGTTGCTATGGACGCTGCAAGAAGTGCTAAGCGTCTTGGCGCAGAGAATGTTTACATAGTTTACAGACGTTCTGAAAATGAGATGCCTGCAAGAAAAGAAGAAGTTCATCACGCTAAGGAAGAAGAGATTATCTTCAAGACACTTACAAACCCTGTAAGAATTATCGGCGATGAAAACGGCAAGGTATCAAAGCTCGAGTGTGTATCCATGGAGCTTGGCGAGCCTGATGCATCAGGAAGACGTGCTCCTGTAGTAGTTGAAGGTTCCAACTTTACAATGGATATTGACTGCGTTATCATGGCTTTGGGAAATACTCCAAACCCACTTATCCTTTCAGTTACTCCGGGTCTTGAGGCAAACAGAAGAGGCTGTCTCACAGTAAATCCAAAGACAATGCAGACATCACTTAAAAATATTTATGCAGGCGGCGACGCTGTTACAGGTGCTGCAACAGTTATCCTGGCTATGGGCGCAGGTAAGCAGGCTGCTAAATCCATTGACGAGCTTTTGAAGAAGCGCAAGTGATTATTTTATAATAAGACAAATTCATATGATGCATACCAGTTTTGATATGCATCATATATTTTGCTCTTTTTTAGAAAGTAAAAACCACTTACCTTAAATTTTATTTCAAGAAAACATAATATATCATCTTTTTTGTTCTTCATTATTACTGCAAGGGGGATAATATGAGTCAGAACATCAAAAAGAAAACTATTTCTGCCGATAAAATGGGAAGTACCCCAATGCTTAGGCTTATACTTTCAATGTCACTGCCCACAATGTTTTCCATGATTATACAGGCAATGTACAATATTGTTGACAGTGTGTTTGTTTCAAGCTTGGGTCAGGACGCACTTACCGCCCTTTCCCTTGCCTATCCTTTACAGCTTATGACTATTTCCGTGGCTGTAGGTACAGGCGTGGGTATAAACTCATTTATTTCAAGACGACTGGGAGAAAAAAATCAGGAGCTTGCCAACAACGGTGCGGCAAACGGAATTTTTATTTCAATAATAAGCTGGCTGGTATTTTTGCTGGTTGGAATTTTCCTCACTGTTCCCTTTTTCAAGCTTTTTAACCCAACACCTGGAGTAATGAAATACGGTGTAGACTACACCTCAATTATTCTTATATTCTCCGTGGGCGTTATGGTGGAAATAGCCATTGAAAAGGTTCTTCAGGCAACGGGCAACATGATTTTTCCAATGATTTTCCAGCTTATAGGAGCTGTTACCAACATTGTACTTGACCCTCTGTTTATTTTCGGAATCGGACCTTTCCCGAGAATGGAGGTTGCCGGAGCAGCAATCGCAACTGTTATAGGTCAGATTTTGGCAATGCTTTTTGCAATATATATTTTCTTTTTCAAGAAACATGCGGTTCAGGTTCATGTCAGAAATTTCAAGCCAAGCCTTAAAATTATAAAAAATATTTATGCCGTAGGATTTCCCTCTATTATAATGCAGTCCATAAGCTCTGTGCTTGTTGTTGGACTTAACGCAATCCTCATGGGATTTTCCGAGGCGGCTGTTTCAGTACACGGAATTTACTACAAAATGCAGAGCTTTGTATTTATGCCTGTTTTCGGTTTAAATCAGGGACTTATGCCTATTATGGGCTACAACTTCGGCGCAAAAAACAAGGACAGACTTCATTCCGCTATAAGATACGGCTGTATCATAGCCGCTTTTATAATGCTTTGCGGAACTGTGATTTTCTGGGTTTTCCCTGCTCAGATACTCTCTTTGTTCAATGCTAACGACGATATACTTAACATGGGTATAATGGCCATGAGATTTATAAGCCTTTCTTTCCTGCCTGCGGCTATCGACATAATCTTCTCCACCACCTTCCAGGCTGTGGGAAAAGGATTTTCCAGCATGATACTTTCATTGCTTAGACAGCTTGTTTTCATTTTACCTGCCGCTTTGGTTCTTTCAAATTTTGGTGTAAACGCTGTGTGGTTTGCATATCCTATAGCTGAGGTAGGCGCACTTATTGTGGCAATCTTCCTCTATACAAGAATCAATAAAAAAGTATTTTCAAAGCTTCAGCCCGGAGTTCCTATAGCTGACATATAAATAACTTATAACACAAAAATCCGCAGTTCAATGGTGACTGCGGATTTTTCTTGTTTTCTATAAAAGAAAATAAATATTATCTTTTACAAATAAACCCAGCCACGGTTAAACAGTAACCGTGGCTGTAAATTTTAATATTTAAAATTGAAACTCAACCGTGAGCGAGCCACTCCAAAGACTGAACAAAACGTCTCGCCCGCCTTTTAATCATCCTTATTTTCATAAGAAAACCATGCAGGGCAGAATTAAAAACACTGATATAAAAAACACAGCCACGGCTATTTAAAACCGTGGCTGTAAATTTTAATATTTAAAAACGAAACTCAACCGTGAGCAAACCACTCCAAAGACTAAACAAAAGGTCTCGCCCGATGTGTGCAGGCGTTTATTTCTTAAAATAACCTTTGCACATCGGAATTAAAAATTATTCTTCGGAGGAGTCTTCTATGTCGGAGGTTTCGAGAGGAGTTACGTTGGCGGCGGACTGAACAGCCGGCGTGTTCTCCTCTATCTGGATGTTGTTATATCTTGCCATACCTGTACCGGCAGGAACAAGCTTACCGATAATAACGTTTTCCTTAAGTCCGATAAGCGGGTCAACCTTACCCTTAATAGCGGCATCTGTAAGAACTCTTGTTGTTTCCTGGAAGGAAGCGGCAGACAGGAAGCTGTCTGTTGCAAGAGATGCCTTTGTGATACCCAAGAGAAGCTGAGTATATGTTGCCTCTTTAAGTCCGGTTTCGCCGTTTGCGATTCTCTTCTGAATTTCTTCGTTTGCAAAGAGTACGTCGTTCTTGTCGTACATCTGGCCTGCCATAAACTCTGTGCTTCCGGCATCCTCAACTCTTACCTTCTTCATCATCTGGCGAACGATAACTTCGATATGCTTATCGTTGATATCAACACCCTGCAAGCGGTAAGTACTCTGAACTTCAGAGATGAGGTAGTCCTGTACGGCATTTGCGCCGAGAATTGCAAGTATATCATGTGGGTTAACAGAACCGTCGGTGATTTTATCGCCGGCTTTAATCTGCTGTCCCTCTTCAACTTTAACTCTGAATCCGAATGGGATGAGATACTGTTTCTCTTCCTGTGTTTCCGGATTGAATACAACAGCGTGTCTGTTGTTCTTGATTTCCTCAAAGCGAACCACACCGTCGATTTCACTGATGATAGCAAGGCTCTTTGGCTTTCTGCCTTCGAAAAGCTCTTCAACACGTGGAAGACCCTGTGTGATATCTTCTGCGGAAGCAACACCGCCGGTATGGAAGGTTCTCATTGTAAGCTGTGTACCAGGCTCACCGATTGACTGAGCTGCGATAATACCAACAGCCTCACCCACATTAACAGGCATACCGTTTGCAAGGTTGGAACCGTAGCACTTCTTGCAGACACCGTGTTTTGCACGGCAGCCCAAAATGCTGCGGATTGTAATCTTTTCTGTACCTGCATTTACGATAATATCTGCATCGTGTTCGTCCATCATCTTATCCTTGGATACAAGAACCTCGCCTGTTTCCTTATCACAGAAATCATCAACAAGATATCTGCCCACAAGACGCTCGTGGAGACCTTCGATAACCTGATTTCCTGACTTGATGTCAAAGATTTCAAGACCTTCGTGGGTTCCGCAGTCGTCCTCACGGATGATAACATCCTGTGAAACGTCAACAAGACGACGGGTAAGGTAACCGGAGTCAGCAGTTCTAAGAGCTGTATCGGCAAGACCCTTACGAGCACCACGGGATGAAATAAAGTATTCCAAAATGTTAAGACCTTCACGGTAGTTAGCTCTGATTGGAATTTCGATCGTTTTACCTGATGTGTTGGCGATAAGACCACGCATACCGGCAAGCTGACGAATCTGGCTCATACTACCACGGGCACCGGAATCCGCCATCATGTAGATTGGGTTGTATCTGCCCAAGTTCTTCTGAAGTGCGGCGGTAACGTCGTTTGTGGCTTTCTCCCAAATCTTAAGAACTCTTGCATAACGCTCTTCGTTGGAGAACATACCGTTCATGTAGTACTCTCTTACCTCGTCAACCTCTTTTTCAGCGGCTGCGATAATCTCTTTCTTTGCCGGTGGAATTTCAGCGTCGCAAACCGCAACGGTGATAGCACCTCTTGTTGAGTACTTGTAACCCTGTGCCTTGATATCGTCAAGCACCTGAGCGGCTACGTTTGCGCCGTGGATACGGATACAAGCGTCAACAATTTTACCGAGCTGCTTCTTGCCAACAAGGAAGTCAATTTCAAGTTTAAATTTATTTTCAGGCTTAGATCTGTCAACAAATCCCAAATCCTGAGGAATTGGATCGTTGAATATAATCTTACCAACTGTAGTATCGATGATACCTGATTCCTCCACACCGTCGATAACCATGGTGCGGCGAACCTTGATTTTTGAATGAAGCTTTACAACTCCTGCGCTGTATGCCATCATAGCTTCGTTTACATCGCAGAATACCTTGCCCTCGCCCGGTTCTCCGTCCTTATCAAGGGTCAGGTAGTAAGAACCAAGAATCATATCCTGTGTAGGAACTGCAACAGGACGTCCGTCGGAAGGCTTCAAAAGGTTTCCGGCAGCCAGCATCAAGAATCTTGCCTCAGCCTGTGCCTCTGCGGAAAGAGGAACGTGAACAGCCATCTGGTCGCCGTCGAAGTCGGCGTTAAATGCTGTACAAACAAGTGGGTGAAGCTTCAATGCACGGCCTTCAACAAGAACCGGCTCGAATGCCTGAATACCAAGTCTGTGAAGTGTAGGAGCACGGTTCAAAAGTACCGGATGTCCCTTGATTACAACTTCAAGAGCGTCCCAAACCTCAGGCTTTGCTCTTTCAACAGCCTTTCTTGCTGCCTTAATGTTTACAACATTCTTTGTTTCAACAAGGCGCTTCATAACGAATGGCTTAAAGAGCTCCAATGCCATCTCCTTAGGAAGACCGCACTGATACATTTTAAGCTCAGGGCCAACAACGATAACAGAACGTCCGGAGTAGTCAACACGCTTACCGAGAAGGTTCTGACGGAAACGCCCCTGCTTACCCTTAAGCATATCTGAAAGTGACTTCAAAGGACGGTTGTTAGGACCTGTAACAGGTCTGCCTCTTCTGCCGTTGTCGATAAGTGCGTCAACAGCTTCCTGAAGCATTCTCTTTTCATTTCTGATAATTATATCCGGAGCTTCAAGCTCTAAAAGTCTTTTAAGACGGTTGTTTCTGTTAATTACACGTCTGTAAAGGTCGTTAAGGTCGGAGGTTGCGAAACGTCCGCCGTCCAGCTGAACCATCGGTCTGATATCCGGTGGAATTACCGGAACAACGTCAAGAATCATCCACTCAGGACGGTTGCCTGACATTCTGAAGCTCTCTACAACCTCAAGTCTTTTCAAAAGACGAACTCTCTTCTGACCTGAAGCGTTTTCAAGCTGTGCTCTAAGCTGCTCTGAAAGCTCGTCAAGGTTTACTTCCTGCAAAAGCGCTTTGATAGCTTCCGCACCCATAGACGCCTTAAAATCGTCGTCATATTTTTCTCTCATGTCGTTGTATTCACGCTCTGAGAGACACTGCATCTTCACAAGGTCACGGCAGTCGCCGGGATCTGTTACGATGTATGAGGCAAAATACAGAACCTTTTCAAGCATTCTTGGGGAAATATCAAGCATAAGTGAAATTCTTGATGGAATACCCTTGAAATACCAGATATGTGATACAGGAGCGGCAAGCTCGATGTGACCCATACGCTCACGTCTTACCTTAGCTCTTGTTACCTCAACGCCGCAGCGGTCGCAGACTTTGCCCTTAAAGCGAATTCTCTTGTACTTACCGCAGTGACATTCCCAGTCCTTTGTAGGTCCGAAAATACGCTCGCAGAACAAGCCGTCAACCTCAGGCTTCAATGTTCTGTAGTTGATTGTCTCCGGCTTTTTTACCTCGCCATAAGACCATGCTCTTATCTGGTCAGGGGAAGCAAGTCCTATTTTAATAGACTCAAAAACATTATGATCCATTGTGCTTCTCCTCCTTAAAACTCATCTGCGCCGTGATCGTCATAATCAAAGGCGGAATCATCGGTGTCATCAAATATTGAACGCTCGTCAAAGAAGTTGCCCTCGTTGGAATCCTCGTCAAGGGAGAAACCGTCGTCCATATTTGTCATTACTTCGTTTTCGTCGAATACTGTATCCGGCTCTTCTCCGTCATCTGCATGTGTCGGAATATCGTCGTCATCGTCGAACTTCTGCTTCAAGTCGATTTCTTCGTTGTTCTTATCGAGAACCTTAACATCAAGAGCCAAGGACTGGAGTTCCTTAATGAGAACCTTAAAGGACTCAGGAATACCAGGTGTAGGAATGTTTTCACCCTTAACGATTGCCTCGTAGGTCTTAACACGTCCCACAACATCGTCGGACTTAACTGTAAGGATTTCCTGAAGTGTATAAGCTGCGCCGTAAGCTTCAAGTGCCCAAACTTCCATTTCTCCGAAACGCTGGCCGCCGAACTGAGCTTTACCGCCCAGAGGCTGCTGAGTAACAAGGGAGTAAGGACCTGTGCTTCTTGCGTGAATCTTATCGTCAACAAGGTGATGGAGCTTGAGGTAATACATGTAACCTACTGTAACAGGGTTGTCGAAACGCTCGCCTGTACGTCCGTCGGTAAGCCATGTTTTACCGTCACGGCTGTAGCCAGCCTGTTCCAAAGCCTCGAATACATCCTGCTCGTGTGCGCCGTCGAATACAGGAGTCATTATCTTCCAGCCAAGAGCCTTTGCTGCATAACCAAGATGCACCTCAAGTACCTGACCGATGTTCATACGTGAAGGAACGCCCAACGGGTTCAAAACGATATCAAGCGGAGTACCGTCCGGAAGGAATGGCATATCCTCAACAGGGAGAATTCTGGAAACAACACCCTTGTTTCCGTGACGTCCGGCCATCTTGTCGCCTACGCTTATCTTTCTCTTCTGAGCAAGGTAGCAGCGTACAACCTTGTTAACGCCGGGCTGAAGCTCGTCACGGCTGTCCTCTCTTGTGAACACCTTAACGTCAACAACGATACCGCATTCACCGTGAGGAACTCTCAAAGATGTATCTCTTACTTCTCTTGCCTTCTCGCCGAAAATAGCTCTCAAAAGTCTTTCCTCGGCTGTAAGCTCTGTTTCACCCTTTGGTGTTACCTTACCAACAAGAATATCGCCTGCATGAACCTCTGCGCCGATATGGATAATACCGTCCTCGTCAAGGTCTTTGAGCATATCCTCGCCCACGTTTGGAATATCTCTTGTGATTTCCTCCGGTCCAAGCTTTGTATCTCTTGCTTCTGTTTCGTATTCTTCTATATGAATTGATGTGTAAACATCATCTCTAACTATCTTTTCATTGATGAGAACTGCGTCCTCGTAGTTGTAACCTTCCCATGTCATAAAGCCGATGAGGGCATTTTTACCAAGGGAAATTTCGCCGTTCTTTGTTGAAGGGCCGTCTGCAAGAACCTCGCCCTTTACAACTCTCTGTCCTCTTGAAACAACCGGAATCTGGTTTATACATGTTCCCTGGTTGGAACGGAGGAACTTGATAACGTCGAAGTCCTGAACTCTGCCTGAGTCATACTGAACTCTGATGTGGTTTGCGTCAACGCTCATAACCACGCCGTCCTCTTCTGAGAGGATACAAACGCCTGAGTCAACGCCTGCCTTGTACTCCATACCGGTACCAACAATTGGTGACTCGGTAACGAGAAGCGGAACTGCCTGTCTCTGCATGTTTGAACCCATCAAAGCACGGTTTGCGTCGTCGTTTTCAAGGAACGGAATCATAGCGGTAGCAACGGAAACAACCATTCTTGGAGAAACGTCCATAAAGTCGAAACGCTCTGCCGGGAATTCAACGAATTCATCTCTGAAACGTCCGTTTACTTTCTTATGAACAAATCTGCCGTTTTCGTCCAAAGGCTCGTTAGCCTGAGCAACTGCAAATTCGTCTTCCATGTCCGCTGTCATGTAGATAACCTCGTCTGTTACGACGCCGGTATCTTTGTTTATCTTTCTGAATGGTGCTTCAATGAAGCCGTATTCGTTAATTCTTGCAAATGTTGCAAGGTAGGAAATAAGACCGATGTTAGGACCTTCAGGAGTTTCGATAGGACACATACGTCCGTAGTGGGTGTAGTGAACGTCACGAACCTCAAATCCGGCTCTATCTCTGGAAAGACCGCCAGGACCCAATGCTGAAAGTCTTCTCTTGTGAGTAAGCTCTGCAAGAGGGTTGTTCTGGTCCATGAACTGTGAAAGCGGTGAAGAACCAAAGAACTCTTTGATTGCCGCTGTAACAGGTCTGATATTTATAAGAGAACCGGGGGAAAGTGACTCAAGGTCGGAAGCCTGCAATGTCATTCTCTCTCTGATAACTCTTTCAAGACGGCTGAAACCGATTCTGAACTGGTTCTGCAAAAGCTCGCCTACGCATCTGATACGTCTGTTGCCCAAATGGTCGATATCATCTGTAACGCCGATGCCCTCTGCAAGGCAGTTCATGTAGTTGATTGAAGAGAAAATATCGTCGATTGTTATGTGGTTAGGAATAAGGTCAGCAGCTCTTCTCTTGATTGTGTGCTTGAGTTCCTCTTCATTCTCACAGCTGTCAAGGATTTCGCAGAGAACTGCAAAGCTTACCTTTTCGTTTATGCCGCATTCTTTCTTTGCGTCAAAGCTTACGTACTCGTTTATATCAACCATTCCGTTTGATATAATCTTGATTACCTTTCCGTCCTCGCCTGCAACAAATGCAACGCTTACGCCGGCATTTTCAATTTCCTTTGCCTTTTCTCTGGAAATTGTGTCGCCACGAAGAGCCATAACCTCGCCTGTTCTCGGATTTGCAATAGGCTCTGCCAAAACACAGCCTGCAAGTCTGTTGGATATACCGAGCTTTTTGTTGTACTTATAGCGGCCAACCCTTGACATATCGTATCTTCTTGAATCGAAGAACAGATTGTGAATGTGGGTTTTTGCGCTGTCAACTGTAGGAGGCTCACTTGGACGGAGCTTCTTGTATACTTCAATAAGACCCTCGTCTACTGAGTTTGTTGTATCCTTTTCAATAGTTGCCTTAATTCTTGCGTCGTCGCCGAAGCACTCAAGGATTTCTGCGTTTGTGCCAAGTCCCAAGGCTCTGATGAAAACAGTAACCGGAATCTTTCTGTTTTTATCTATACGAACATAGAAAACGTCGTTTACATCGTTTTCGTATTCAAGCCAGGCACCTCTGTTAGGAATAACAGTGGAGCTGAAAAGCTCTTTACCTGTCTTGTCGTGGTCCATCTTATAATAAACGCCCGGGCTTCTTACAAGCTGAGAAACTATAACTCTTTCTGCACCGTTAATAACAAAGGTGCCGCTTGCGGTCATAAGCGGGAAATCGCCCATGAACACGTTGGAGTCCTTAATTTCGCCTGTTTCCTTGTTGATAAGACGAGCAGTTACACGCAATGCTGCGGAATATGTTGCATCTCTCTCTTTACATTCGATAACACTGTAGTTGGGCTTATCAACGTCCAGACTGTAGTCAATGAAATCGAGAACAAGATTACCTGTGTAATCGGTTATTCCTGAAACATCCTTGAATACCTCTGCAAGTCCCTCTTTGATAAACCAGTCATATGACTTTTTCTGAACCTCAATAAGGTTTGGCATTTCGATAACTTCGTCAATTTTTGCGAAGCTCTGTCTGATGTTGTTTCCAAGCTTTACCGGTTTGACATTTACCATCGGGCGTATCACTCCTTTAAGAAATCATTTAGGATAAAAAATCTAACGCTGTTCCCTCAAAGCTTTTAAAGCTTAGGGTTTTGCTTCATGCGACAAAAGCGATATAATAATGCAGTCACAAAATAAGCAATTTTTCTGTTTTAATCAGGGAGGAAATGTTTCTGAAAAACTCTTGACAATCCGGCATATTATGTGCTAATATACCAACGGTCAACAAATTTTTTTTGCCTGTTTTTAAAGACAAGCAGACACATATCCCCATGATGTTACATCTTAATAATTTACTACATCTCATTTTGTTTGTCAAGGGCATTTTTGCCTTTTTCCCGTATTTTACGGGATTTTTTTCATTTTAATAAAGATTTTTCAAAAAATAATTCCCCAAAAGCATTAAAACGTCTTTGGGGAAATTTTTAAGCTCTACCAAGAAACACCCGGTGGTGTTGGTTGTTTTTAAAGGAACTTTTGACAGCAATTTATCTATGAGATTTTATTTCCTTTTTTGAAAATCTAAGTTTATTTTTATACCCGATAAGGTATAAAATTATCATTAACACATAAAATATACCCGAAAAGGTATAATTTATAAAAAATCATTGACTTTATACCCGATAAGGTATAAAATAATTATTAACAATAAAATTATTGAAAGTGTGATACCATGAACAGGATTGCTAGATTTATTAAAGAAAACAGAAAAGCGGCAGGTCTTACCCAAGAGGAATTTGCCATGCGTTCGGGGCTTGGCCTTAGATTTGTAAGGGATTTGGAACAAGGTAAAGAAACAGTAAGAATGGACAAAGTAAACGCCGCACTTGCCATGTTCGGCATGGAAGCGGTTCCCGGCAGAAAGGAAGATAAATAATGCAGACTCTCAGAACTGCCTATGTGTATGTGAGAAATATTTACGCAGGAGAATTAAAAGAAACAGACAGCGGTTATTCTTTTCTCTACGATGAAAACTATCTTTTATCCCAAAACCCTGCTCCCGTGTCCCTTACCCTTCCATTACAAAAAGAAATGTACACATCAAAAGTTCTTTTTCCTTTTTTTGACGGTTTAATACCCGAAGGCTGGTTGTTAAATATCGTCAGCAGAAACTGGAAAATCGACACAAAAGACAGGTTTCAGCTTCTCATGGTTGCCTGTAAAGACTGCATAGGAAATGTAAGTATAAGGGAGGAACGCATATGAACTGTCTTTGCTGCGGTAAGCCTTTAAAAACACAGGAATACGAAACAGGATGGCATAAAAGCTGTATCAAAAAATTTTTCGGAACTGCACAGCTTCCGGAAATTGAAATATCAAACCAAGCTTTGATACATTTGGTATCAGAAAATATAAACAGAGGTTACACCGTTCCCGGCGTACAGAAAAAATTATCTCTCCATCTGTCAACCGATAAAAAAACAAAGCTTACAATCGTAAATTATCCCACAGGATACATTTTAAAACCTCAGGTAGAAGAATTTGAATGTCTTCCTCAGGCGGAACAGCTTATAATGACAATGGCTGATGTTGTTGGAATTCCTACGGTTCCTCATGCACTTGTAAAAGACGGAGAAAATCTCGCCTATATAACAAAACGTGTGGACAGAATTTTTTCTGATAAAGGAAAAATACAGATGCTGGCTATGGAGGATTTTTGTCAGCTTGACCTGAGACTTACACAGGATAAATACAGAGGCTCCTATGAGCGCTGTGCAAAAATAATAAGCAAATATTCCTCACGAACCGGACTTGATATGACAGAGCTTTTCATGCGTCTTGTATTTTCATATATTGTTGGAAATTCCGACATGCATCTTAAAAACTTTTCCCTTATAGAAACCTTTGAAGGCTCAGGGGAATATGTTCTCTCACCGGCCTACGATCTGCTTCCTGTCAATACAATAATGCCGGAGGACAAGGAACAGTTTGCCTTGACAATGAACGGTAAAAAAACAAACATACGCAGAAAAGATTTTCTTGTGTTTGCCGAAAACTCCGGTCTTTCAAAAACCGCCGCCGAGAAAATGATAGACAAGCTGAAAAAATCGGAAGATAAACTCATTTCAATGTGCAAAGAGTCTTTAATCGCCGACAAACAAAAGGAAAATCTGATAAATCTTATTTCAGCAAGAATACAAACTCTATAACAAAGGCATAGGAATTTTACCTCCTATGCCTTTGTTATAATCTTCATAAGAAAAACAACAACCCCGTAAACCACGCCTGCGGCTATCGAGTAGACTATTACGGGGCCGGCTATTACGAACATCTTAACTCCCACTCCGGTTATGAAACCCTCTGTGCGAAATTCGATTGCTGAGGACGCCACGGAGTTTGCAAAGCCTGTTATGGGAACCAGGGTTCCGGCTCCCGCCTTGCTTCCTATCTTTTCATAAATTCCGAAAGCTGTCAATGTTACACCTATAAAAATCATTGTAATTGTATTGAGCATTCCTGCCTCTTCCTTTGAAAAGCCAAAGCTCAAATAGGTATCAAGAAAAATCTGACCCACGGTGCAAATCAAGCCGCCTATAAGAAATGCAAACACACAGTTTTTCAAAGTGGGCGACGGCGGAGAGATTTTCTCTGTCAGTTTTGAATATTCCTCTTTTGTGATTTTTTTCATGTTTATCACCTTTATCATTTTGTTTTAAAGTAGTATTTTCCCCGCTGTTTCCCTTTATTCAAATAAACAACGGAAAAATTAACTTGAATTGCTGTGAAAACAGATGTATAATTATACTGTATTCTTTTAATAAATTATAGCTTTAAATCAAGGAAGTGTTTATATGGTTATAGATATTCACACACATATTTTTCCGCCAAAGCTTGCACCCCACGCTATAAAGGCTTTGGAAAATTCCGCAGGCGCTCACGCCTTTTTAAATGGTACCAAAGAGGATTTAATAAAATCCATGAGGGAAAACGGCATTGACATAAGCGTAAACATGCCGGTAGCCTCAAGAGCAGACCAGGTTCATTCAATAAACAATTATTCAATAGAGGTAAACAACCAGGGCGATACAACAGGACTTTATTCCTTCGGCGCTTGTCATCCTTTAAATCCCGACATGAAAGAGGAGCTTAAAAGACTTAAATCAGCAGGAATAAAGGGAATAAAAATACATCCTGATTTTCAGGGACTATATCTCGACGACGAAGCGGTTGTCCGCATTATGGAATACGCCGCAGAGCTGGGACTTATAATCCTAATCCACTGCGGAATGGATCCATCATTCCCGGATGTTCACAGAAGCACACCGAAACGACTTGCCGGTATTCTCCCAAGACTTAACGGTGCAAAAATAATCGCCGCACACATGGGCGGTTATGGATATATGGATGATGTTGAAGATTGCCTTGTGAGCAAGGATGTATACATCGACACAAGCTTCACCATAGGAAAGTTTGATGAAAAGCAGATTTTAAGAATTTTACAAAACCACAATCCCGACAAAATTCTTTTCGGAACCGATTCCCCTTGGGATGACCAGAAAAATGCTTTGAAGCTTTTTAAAGAGCTTCCTCTTTCCGAGGAACTGAAAGAAAAAATTCTCTGGAAAAACAGCAAAAATCTTTTAGAAATACTTTAATATAACTACATACTAATCAGCGTCCTTTTGGGCGCTGATTTTTTTATTTACAACACCTTCCAATTATTAAAAAATTCTTAATTTTTACATAAATTGTTGAAAAGTTTTTTGGATGTTATATAATTAAATTAACGAAATATTAAAAATAATTGCAAAAGTAAGGAGTTGATATTATGAGGAAAAATTTTAAGAAAATTCTATGCTGTCTGCTTGCAGTCACTGTACTTGCAGGTGTTCTTACCCTTTCAGGATGTAAGGAAGAACAAAACACAGCCACAATTAAATGGGGTATTTACAGATGTTCAGAGGAAGACGCCGTAATTTTGGAAAGCTCTCTCAATGCGGAGCTTGAAAACCTGTCAAAGCCCTACCGTGTGGATATTTCCGGCTTTAATTATTCCGACTACAACGATGATTATGAAAAGCTTTCCTCAGATTTCGATATTTTCTATCTGGAAAACAGTAACAATCCCGATGATTTCACGTCGTATCTTCAAGACATTATAAACTGTGTGGAAAACGGATGTTTCATGGCTCTTGACGACATCTTTTTTGAGGGTCAGGAGGAAATTATAGTGAACACAATTACAGAGCAATATGTCATTGAAGAAAATCTTGATTACGGAAAATTTGACGGCGTTCAGTACATATTCCCCACCAACATAAGCTCAGTAAAAAATGCAATATCAGTAGGCACAAGCTTTGGAGTTAAGACAAAGTTATTCGAGGAAGCTCAACTGCCTATGGAAGAATACATGGTGGATATAACAGAAGCCGACCAGCTTCTTGAAAAGCTTTCACAATATTCAAGCACCCTTATATATCTTCCCACAGACAGCCTTGTGGATATAGTGAATCATGACACAAGCATTGATAAAAAATACGTTCTTCCATACGGTGTTTACGGTTTTCACTACGTTGTACCCAAAAATCTGATGTTTTATCTTGAAATATATACCTATCTTTTCCCGGTTTCGGGAGTGGGAATGACAAGGGAAACAGAGCCGAAAGTTTTTAACCTTTTCTCCGATGAATACTTTATAGACTATGTAAAAGCTATGGTGAGATATCGTGAAAAGGGATATACAACGCAATTAGACACCTTTGATATAAACAATTCAATGGGGCACGGAGTAAAGGATTTACCTATAGTGGCAGGCGATTTTACTCTTCTGCCCACCGGTTCAGGAAAATATATTTACTATTCTCCGGAATCCATACAAAAAACAAGTCTCTGCGGTCTTGCTGTATCCTCAAAAACCGAGAAAAAGGATGAAGCTTTAGCATTTCTTTACGACCTCATAACAGACAAGGATGTTAAAAAGTCCCTTTACTCAGAAAGTGACCAATACTATGTGAGCCTTTTTGATGAGGAACTTTGCAGAGTAGCTTTCTCTCCAAAAGATGAAAACGGCGACCGTATCGCCCCTTATCTTGAAGCATTGGAAAACGCTCAGGAGATTGACAAACCAAACGGTTTTGACCTTACTGGACTTGAGGATGTAAAAGAACAAATCGACCTTTATGTCTGTGAAATAACCAGAAACTTTTTCTATGATAACGGAGTTTTAGCCGATGAAAACGGAAATATAACTGAAGAAAGCATTGAAAAAGGTATGGCAGAAGTTGCCCAGCACCTTGAGGAATTGGGTATTCAGCAAATTATCGACCGAATTGAAGAACAGCTTTAAAGGCTTAGATAAAAGGAAGTGATTTTATGAAAGTTAAAAAACTATCATTGATTATATGTCTTGCTTTATTGCTTTACGCATTTACAGCCTGCTCCAAAAATGAGAAAACACAGACGACAGAATGGGAAAGCTACAGCACAACAGGCTTTAAAGTCTACAAAGACGGTGTATTTTTCACCGACAATAACACTATTCTCCACTACTTCGACGCCTCTTCAAAGGAAAACGTCATATTGTGCGATAAAAAGGACTGTCAGCACTCCGGCTCAAGCTGTCACGGATATATAGGTTCATCCAGAGGTTACGTGGTTTCCGGTGAGCATATCTACACCTTAAATAGCAATGATTCCTTTGACACTCTTATTGAGTCAAATATAGATTACACAAATCACAGAGAAACCGTATCCTTAGGCAAAGCCTTGACAGAACAGGGATATTATATATCAGCAGACAGCTTTTTGGTTTCCGGCGATTATCTTTACTATTTAGCGCAGGTTACAAACTTTGATACAGGCGACTCCTATTACGGAATTTACGGTATAAACATAAAAACCGGAAAAGAAACCACAATAGCTGACCGCCAAAAAAGCTCAAGCGACCTGAATATTGTCAGCGTCTGCGGCCCTGAGATAATCTATTTTACCTCTTATCTT
Organism: Anaeromassilibacillus sp. An172; assembly: GCF_002160515.1. GTDB lineage: Bacteria > Bacillota > Clostridia > Oscillospirales > Acutalibacteraceae > Limousia > Limousia pullorum. The sequence continues at coordinate 45,071 of NZ_NFKS01000007.1, forward strand.
GACGAAGAGCTTAGCAATCAGATTTACGGAATTGAGCAGGAGACTATAGACTGGGAACAGTGGAATAAAAAATTTAAAGAAATCGAAGAACAAAGAACCTACAGCGTATACAGGTACAATATAGAGACAAGGGAAACAACAGTATTTTACGAAAACAAAACAACAACGCTCCCCCTTTTCGCAAATGAAAACTCCTTGTATTGTATGAACTATACCATTGAAGAAACAAGCTTTGCTGCCGACAAATATTTCACTGTTGACCAGAAAACACAGGAAGAAAAAACCGTTACTGAGGATGAGTATTACAAAGCCTTTAGAGGATATACCGACAGAGAAAAGGAAACCATAACCGGCGGCAATGAGAATATAAGCATTTACTGCCTTGTAGACAGCGGCTATATAGGCACAAGAACCGACAAAAAAGTTCCGACAGGTGAAAATTCTTACCTTATAACAAAGCAAAGCTATGTTTTAATAGATAAAAACAATCCTCAAAATGAGCCTTTTGTTTTCTATACTTTTGAAAAATAACTTTAAAAATTTTTTAAAAATCACGCAAAAAGCTTGCAATTATATTTTTAATATGTTATACTCTTACCATAATAAATTTTAAATAAGTTGATTATTTTTATATGCAATTTACAGTAAACTATTTTAGGAGGGGAGTCCGATGTGCTGTTGTTAAATTTAGATTTATAAAAAATGTCCATTCATACCAAACAACAGGTGTTTATAATATGATGGAATACACTACTACGGTGAGCTTCAGTTGGGACTTAGCACTTCAAATATTTATGCAAAAGGAACAACAAGCCGTACTTCGGGTGGAAACGGATTTACAGGTGTCACCGTATATGCTACCGGCAATAAGGCAGAAGGAAGTATTGGTAAATATACAGATTATAAAGGCTATTCTACCGGAGGTAGTTATGCTGAAGTGTACCTCCGCAGTGGTAATGTAAATGGCGGAATGGGTAGTATTGACGGAGCTGTGGGACAGCACTATGTCACAAGCAAAAGTGTAGATTCTGCTTTTACTACATATGGTAACTACAGCTATCTCTTTGATTATTATGATTTATAAGCCTTAAACAAGAAGGTGATTTTATGAGGTTTAAAAAACTAATTTCCGCTTTGCTTTGTATGGTTATTGTTGTTTCTTTGTTTTCAGGCTGTAACAATGAAGACAAACCGGTCACTCTCAGCGTAAGACTCACTTTTTCAATAGGCACAGAGCTTGAAGAATACGAGGACGATATAAATGCAAAGCTCGAGGAGCTTCAAAAGCCCTATCGTCTTGATTTTTCAACAGTTCGTTACCAAGAATATTTTGACGAAGATGGGAACTTTACAAATTACAGCAAGCTGATTGACGATTTTGATGTTTTTTATGTTGACAACGGTATTGTAAGCAACAGCACTTCTGTTCAGGGAATCCCCCAGCTTCTTGAAAACCAATGTCTTTATTCCCCTGAGGATTTATGGACGGAGGAGCAGTACGAGGACGTAAAGAAAGAATACCTCATAGATGAAAACCTGGATTCCGGAAGATATAAAGGCAAGCTCTATATAATACCCACCTCTTTCGGAGTTATTATACCTTTCAGCACAGACGGCGGCTTTGCCATAGACAAAGAGCTTTTTGAAAAAGCCAATCTCACGGAGGAAGACTACATGGTGGATATAACCCAGGCGGACGCCCTCTTCCAAAAGCTCTATGAAGCCAACGAATATGAAGCTTTGTTTGCATATGACACTATTCCTGCTCATTTTAAGACTTATTCGGTTGAAAATTATATTGTAAAGGTTATCTCTACTCATTGCAATAAATACAAATATCTGGTTTCGGGAGTAGGAGTCACAAAGGAAAACTCTCCAAGGGTATTCAACCTGTTTTCCGACCCGTATATGGTTGAATTTATAAAGGCTATGGCGAGATATAAAAACGCCGGGTATATGACTGAAACAGTTACGTCTGCAAAAGTAAATGTCTCTATATCTTCCACCAGCAAAAATACTATCGCAGCCTTTGGCTCTATGTATGTAACACCATCACCAACCGGAACATACGGCTATTACCCACCGGACAATATGCAGGAAACCGTTCTTACAGGTATGGCTATATCCTCAAAAACACAGCACAAAGATGAAGCGGCGCAGCTTCTCTATGACCTTGTATGTGACGATGAGGTAAAGAAGCTTTTTGGAAAGCATGATGTAAACGCCCTGTATACAATAAATGTTTGCCAGGATATGGATGTAAATGAGTGGTCTGACGCCTATTATCCTGCGGACGAAAGCGGAGACAGAGTTACGCCTTATCTTGAAACTGTAGAAATCGCAAAGCCCTATGACAATATTTCCTATATAGACCTTACAGGGCTTGAGGAGAAAAAGGAAGCCATTGACAGCTATATAATTGAGATAAGTGAAAGCTTTTTCGACGAAAACGGAGTTTTAGCCGATGAAAACGGAAAGCTTACAGATGAAAGCGTAGAAAAAGGAATGGCGGAAATTGCACAGCGCCTTGAGGAGCTGGGTATTCAGGAGATTATAGACCGTATTTCAGAGCAGGTTTAGCTCTTTCTGAAAATAAAATTTTATTAAAATATTGGCTCTGCGAATAAAAAACGCAGAGCCAATATTGCTAACGGGGTGATTTTATGAAGCTTAGAAAACTTTCACTGATTATGTGTCTTGTTTTATTGATGTCCTTATTTACAGCCTGCTCCGGCAATGAAGAAACACAGCAGCCGCTGCAGTGGGTTAGCCACACTGCAACCGGCTTTAAAGTCTATAAGGAAGGTGTATTTTTCGTAGACAAAAACGGTATACTCCAATATTTTGATGCCGCTTCAAAAAAAACTGTAGTATTGTGCGACAAAAAAGACTGTCAACATTCCGGCAAAAGCTGTCACGGATATATAGGCTCAGCCTATAGTTACAATGTATCCGGCGGCAAAATCTACACCTTAAACGATGAAGACTCCCTTTACACCCTAATTGAGTCGGATATAGACTTTACAAACCACAAAGAAACCGTAACTCTGGGAAAAGAACTTTCCGAAGAGGGATTTTATATAGATCCAATGAGACCTTTGGTTTCCGGAGATTATATATACTATGTAACAGAGGTCTCAAACTTCAACACAGGTGAATCCTATTATGGAATATACGGCGCAAATTTAAAAACCGGCAAGGAAGCCACTATTATTGACCATATGGAACAAGGAACATTAGACATTGTAAGTGTCTGCGACTCTGAAATAATATATTTTACCTCATATCTTGACAAGGAGCTAAGCAATGAGATTTACGGTAGTATTCCAAACGAATTAGACTTTGAAGAATACAGTAAAAAATTCAAAGAGTACGAAGAACAGAGAACCTACAGAACATATAAATATAATATAGAAACAGGAGAAACCAAAGTGCTTTACGAAAATAAAGCGGCTGCACTTCCTGTTTTTGCCGATGAAAACTACTTATATGCTTACACCTACACTGTTTATGAAGCTACGCAGTCCTTTGTTCCCGATAGATATTTTACTGTTGACCTTAAAACTCAGGAAGAAAAAACCATCGGCAAGGACGAATTTGAGAAAAAACAGCGTGGCTTCTCCGAAAGCGAGGCAGACGCCATAACCGGCGGCAGTGAGGATTTGGTTATTTACTGCCTGACGGACAGCGGCTATATAGGCACAAGAACCGACAAAAAAGTTCCGACAGGTGAAAATTCTTACACTATAACAGGACAAAGCTACGTTTTAATAGATAAAAACAATCCTCAAAGCGAACCCTTTGCTTTTTACAGCTGGGAGGATTAACAATAGCAAAAACTATATAAAAGGAGGGCGGTTATATGGAGCTTAAACTAAAAAACATAACAAAGCAGTACGGTGAGAAAAAAGCCCTTGACAATTTTTCCCTCACCTTCAAGCCGGGCATATACGGACTTTTAGGGCCCAACGGCTCGGGAAAATCCACAATGATGAAAATTATCACCGACAACATAAGCCCCACAAAGGGCGAGGTTTTTTGGGATTCCACACCCATTTTAAAAATGGGCGACCAATACCGCTCACTTTTAGGCTATATGCCCCAGCAGCAGGGAATATACGACAACTTTACCGCAAGGCGTTTTTTGTGGTACATGTGCGCTTTAAAGGGTATCCCGAAAAGGGAAATCCCCAAAACGGTGGAACAGGCGGCAAAAAAAGTTAATCTCTATGACGTTTTGGACAAAAAGCTTGGGGGCTTTTCCGGCGGAATGAAGCAGAGAGTTTTAATAACTCAGGCGATTTTGGGCGACCCGAAAATACTTATCTTCGACGAACCCACCGCAGGACTTGACCCCAAGGAGCGCATAAGAATAAGAAATTTAATTTCGGAAATCGCCTTTGACCGAATTGTAATAATCGCCACACATGTTGTGCCTGATATTGAATTTATCGCCAAAAAGGTGGTTATGCTGAAAAGCGGCGTGTGTTACGGCTGTCTGCCACCGTCAAAATGGCTTAAAACAGCAGAGGGCAAGGTTTTTGAATTTCCCGCAAGGGAGAAGGACATTCCCTTTATTGAAAAGCTTTTCGTGGTGGGAAATTTAAGGCGTGACGAAAAGGACACGGTATGGGTAAGAGTGGTTTCCGACAAGAAACCCAAAGCCCCCAGACTTTCCGTTCTCCCTCCCACACTTGAGGATGTTTACCTGTATATGTTCAACGACAGAGGTGAGAAAAAATGATTTTATGGGAACTTAAAAAAATTCTCACCGGAAAAATCGCTTTACTGCTTATTATGGCTTTGGGTATAAATCTTTTTATTTTCTACTACACCGAAAGCCTTGAAACTCAGGAAAATCCCTATTTCACACCCCAGAATTACCGCAGTGTTTTTGCGGAAATGGAAAATCTGAACACATCCGAAAGGGTTTCATTTCTTAAAAATAAAATAGACGTCATACAGGAAAAAATAAACGACCCGGAAACCGGCTACGACGAAAATCTTTACGACGAGAGAGATTTTCTAAATGAGCTTTACGAGGAAGCTTTGTTTATACAAAACTACGAAAATTTCCTCACGGACTCAGAGGAAAACGCCTTGAAAAAGACCTCTGTTTCAATCTTCGGAGAAAAAGGCTCCTTTGCCTACAACAACGCCATAAAAATGGCAGAGGACTTTCAAAGCCTCCACGGAACGCCTGTGTCCTTTGACAAAACCCACGGCATAACCGCCGCCACGGGACTTTTTACCGGGGACATTATAACAGTGTTTATTCTCCTTTTGATTGTGGGCGAGCTTCTTATAAAGGAACACCAGCAGGGCATAATGCCTGTTATCAGAACCACAAGAAAAGGCAGGAAGCAGGTTATACTTGCTAAAATATTCGCAGTGCTTATAATGTGCTTTTTTCTTTCCCTTATCTTTCTTTCCGTCAATCTGCTGTACTCCGCTGTTGTATACGGCTTGGGCGACCTTTCAAGGCCTGTCCAATCCCTGCCCGGCTTTGCCGCAAGCACAGTAAAAATAAACATCTGGCAGTATTTCATTCTTTTATGGATTGTAAAAGCCTTTGCATTTTTTATTGTGGCGTCAATAGCAATAATATTTTCTGTAATTTTCGCCAACAGCATCGCCGCCTACGGCTTTACGGGAATAATTCTTGCAATAAACTATGTTCTCTACTTTGTAATTCCCGTAACCTCACCGATGGCACAGCTTCATTTTTTGAACTTGGGAAACTTCCTTTCCGGAACCTCACTGTTCTGCGGTGAGGTAAACCTCAACATCTTTTCAGTCCCCATGGACGTGCTTACCATTTCACTTATAATTATGGCGGTACTTGCACTGGTTCTGCCCATAATAAGCGTTTTGATATTTGTAAAATCCAAAAAGGAAAAGGGCAAGCTGAAAATCTTCTCCCGACTGCCCTCTCCCCACAGGAAAAAATATTCCTCAGGGATTTTCAGTTACGAATGTTTCAAGCTTTTTGTAAGCAACGGGGCAATTATTATTTTCGCTGTTTTTATAGCGGTGCAGTTTCTAAGCTACCCGCAAAAAGACACTCTAACCGCCTACGAGCAGTGCGAAATAAGCTACATAGAAACATTAAAGGGCGAATACACAGAGGAAAAACTAAATTATCTGCAATCCGAGTACGAGGAAAACGCCGCCTTGAGCCATGACAATTTCACAGCAAGGACAAAGGCATACAGCATTGAAAGCAAGCTTCTCCCCCTTGCCTATCATTTGCAGGAGCTTGAAGCCCAGGGAGAAAATGCGGAGTTTGTCCCCTATTCCGGTTATGCATACCTATTTAATCCGGACTCAAAAACAGCGTCAGCTTCCGCCTGTTTTTTGATTTTGTTTATAGCAATATCGGTTACAAGCCTTTTCCCCATGGAAAAAGCCACAGGAATGAACCAGATTTTAACAACCACCCTTAAAGGCAAGGGAAAAACTGTAAGCACAAAGGTTAAAGCCTGTCTTATGCTCTCCGTAATCATGTGTGTTTTGGCTTTTGCGCCGGACTTTATCTACTGCCTGAGAATGTACGGCTTTGATAGTCTTATGAGCCAAAGTCAAAACCTTATGGTGCTTTCCGAAAGCTTTATGTCACTTCCCATAATGGTATATATGATAATTCTGTATCTTATAAGACTTTTGGGCGTTATAGGCCTTACGGTTATTATCTTAGGTATTTCCTCTCTTTTAAAATCTCAGATAATTTCCGTGCTTTTAAATCTTGCAATTTTCGGAGCGCCTGCTATTCTTTCAATGATTGATTTTAAAATCCTTGACAATTTCAGCATGGTGTCGATACTCTCCGCAAACAAGCTGTTTTTCAACAATTTACAGCTTATTCTATCCCTTTTGGGAATTATAATTCTCACCGCCCTTGGAGCGGTTTTACTTAAAAAATCTCAGAAAACATGTTAACTCATCCTTAAAAGCGAAAGCTCTGTGAAACCTATGTCGGTTCACAGAGCTTTTGCTTTTTATTTATAGAGTAATGTAGGTGAAAGCTGTTTAAAAATCATCGCCGCTGTTTATCGCCGAAACTATTTTATCTGTAGTCCACCAGACAGCGGCTATCATCATTGCACAAACCGCTATAGGCACAGCCAAAAGGAGAATTATACCCACCCCTGTACAGGTTATTACCCTGCTTATTGCTTTTTTCACGATGCCTTTTTCTTTCTTTTTTTCATGTACCTTATATATTTCTCCAGCTTGGCAAGTTATTTCTCCCTCCACTGTTGTCACCTCCGGTTTATTATTTTTCCTTTCCTCCGCTGACTATTGAATAATAGGCTCTCGAGGTGATTTTATACACCAGCATATAAAGCAGTGCAAACAAAAGGAAACATCCCACCGTCACCATTATCAAAAAGACTTTATTTACAAGTCCGAAAAGTATAAGCATTTTGTAAATCATCGGGAACGCAAAGGCGAGATGTACCCCTGAGGCGATAAGGGGCATAAAGAATACTGTGAGCATCTGTGAGTTTATGCTCTTTTTGATTTCTCTTTTAGTCATGCCCACCTTTTGCATTATCTCAAATCTGGACTGGTCCTCATAGCCCTCGGAAATCTGCTTGTAATACATAATAAGCACCGCCGCAAATATGAACACTATACCAAGTATTATTCCAAGGAAGAACAATCCGCCGAACAGTCCATAGAAAGACTGCTTTTCATTTGAGGCGCTTTCCACCGATACAACAAGGCTGCTGTCGGGATTTTCGATTTCCGAATTTCTCAAATTATCGCTTATTGCGTCGTAGACCTGAACCTGCTCTGTGTCTGAGGCGTTTAAATCAAAGCCTATGAATCTGCTTACCGTTTCCAGCGCCTCAGCGTTTGTCTGTGAAATTCTTTCAATCTGAACGCCAAGGTCAGGCACAAAGATATACAGAGCCGGAATAATCTGCATTGTATCCACGCCGTTGTTTTCAAAATTGGTACCTTTTGTCTTTATATTCAAAGGCTCCTGTCCCTTTATGCTTACAGTATCATAGCCGTAATTCATATCCTTGCTTGTGCTTATAAGCACCTCGTTATTCTCAAGTGTTTCCTTTGAGCCTGTTATTCTGTTGTAGTCCTCAAGGGGAACCATGAATATCTGCCACAAATCCCCTGTTGCGTAATCAAAGCCGCTTTCTCCGTCGTCGAAGACAATCTCTCCGTTTCTGATATAGCTTACAAAGGCAAGGGTTGAATAATCCAGAAAGTTTTCGGGACTATATCCCATATTTTCCGCTGTTTCAATGCTCATTTTTGCAATGCTGTTAGCGTCCTGTGAAATCAAATCTGAATATATCTGAGATGTCATAGTTATATTTATATTTCTGGGATATCTCTCCCTTAATGAATCCTCTTTTCCCAAATAAAGGCACACTGTAGAGGATATCATAACCAAAACCATGGTACAGAGTATGCATATTGAAGCGAGACCGGCTCCGTTTCTCTTCATTCTATAGCTCATGGATGAAACGGATACAAAATGGTTTGTCTTATAGTAGTAATTTTTCTTTTTCTGCAAAATCTTACAAAATGCCACAGAACCGGAAATAAATATAAGGTAAGTGGCGATGATTACCATAATAACCGCAAAGAAGAACGCCGCAAGTGTTGTTACAGGGTCTTTAATTGTAACTGCAAGATAGTAGGCGCATCCCAAAATCAAAACTCCCAAAACCGCAAAGAACCAGTTTGCTTTAGGCGGTTTTTCTCCCGCATTTTCACTGTGAAGCAAGGCTATAGGGTTTGAAAGATGAACCTGTCTGAGGGAATTTAAAAGTATTAAAAAGAATATAACCGCAAACAAAACCACAGTGTAATAAATAGCTTTATAATCAATGGTCACGCCAAAGGTTACATCCATGCTCATTATGTTTACCATAACAAGCTCTGCAAGCTTTGAAAACAAAACTCCCAAAGCCATTCCCACAGCTATTGAAAAAGCACCTATAAACAATGTTTCCCAAAGCATTACACGGGCGATATTTCTTTTGCCCATTCCCAAAATATTATACAGACCAAATTCCTTTTTTCTTCTTCGTACAAGAAAAGAGTTGGTATAAAAAAGGAAAATCACTGCAAAAAATCCAATTACATACACTCCAAAGCCGAGAATACCTCTCATAGTTTCTCCGCCGGGGTAGTTCATCATCATATCACTGCTTGAAAGAAAGGTTATAATATAGAACATCATAACCATACCTATGCAGGTTAAAATATATGGTATATAAAGCTTTTTATTTTTCTTTATGCCTGTAAGGGCAAGGCGTGAATAAATTCCTTTTTTCATCTTCTGTCACCGCCTGTTGCAAGCATAGTAAGTGTATCTGAAATCTTCTGATAGAACTGCTGTATTGTGTTATTCGCTCTATAAATCTGGTGGAACACCTCTCCGTCCTTTATGAACATAACACGTCCGGCATGGCTTGCCGCCTTTACTGAATGTGTAACCATTAAAATTGTCTGTCCGTACTTATTTATCTCTCCGAACAGCTCCAAAAGCTCATCTGTTGACTTTGAGTCCAAGGCTCCTGTAGGTTCGTCTGCCAAAATCAGCTTTGGGTTTGTAATCAATGCTCTTGCCACCGCCGCACGCTGTTTCTGACCGCCTGACACCTCGTAAGGATATTTTTTCAAAAGCTCGGTAATTCCCAGTCTTTGAGCTATAGGGTCAAGTCTTTCTTTCATTTCCCTATAGGGTCTGCCCGCAAGCACCAGCGGAAGATAAATATTATCCTCCAAAGAAAATGTATCAAGCAGGTTAAAATCCTGAAACACAAAGCCCAGATTATCACGTCTGAACGTTGCCACCTGTGATTCCTTTATCTTTGCCAAATTCTGACCGTCCAGCACAACAACTCCTGATGTAGGCTTATCCAAAGCCGCAAGGATATTGAGCAATGTAGTTTTACCTGAACCGGACTCACCCATAATTGCCACATATTCTCCGTTTTCTACGGAAAAGTTTACGTTTCTAAGGGCTTCAACTCTATTTCCGCCCAGTCGTGTTGTATATACCTTTCTAAGTCCGCTGACCTCCAAAATACTCATTCATATATCCTCCTTTATATTTTATTTCCGACGGAGAAAGGATAAGCTGGAAATTAGCTTCTGTTTTCCGTCGGGCGAAACCTTTTCCTTAACTTTTGGAATGGCTCGCTCATAGTTGACTTTTCTATTTTCGTTTTTTATCTCCGGCATAGAAAGGTCAAGTTTGAAATTAGCTTTTGTTTTCCGTCGGGCGAAACCTTTCCTAAATCTTTGGAACGGCTCGCTTACAGTTGGTTTTCTTTTTTTTCTGTGTCTATATTGTAACAGAAAACAAAACCCAAACGCCATAGAACTCCCTTACATTTCCCCCTCAATTTCTTACATTCATGTCACATCTTTTATTTCCGACCTGCAAAGGGAGGAAATAAAAGATTAACACCTGCACAGGTCGGGCGAGGTCTTTTCCTTAATTTTGAAATAGGCTGCTTACATTTAACTTTTCTTTTTAATTTATTTGAACCTGAAATATCCTTTGATTATATAATACAACAAAAACGGGATACCTCCATTGTGTATCCCGTTTTTTATTAAGCTTTTTTATTTTCTGCGTTTTTTACTTTTTCCTCGAAATATTTCGACAGCGGCTGGTCAAAAAGTTCGGAAATTCCCTCCGGGCTATCGGGAAGAGCCACAATACACTGGCTTCCCCTTTCGATTATATATCCGAATTTCTCGTGATTTTTTCCGTAAGGCAGCTTCTGAACATCGTCCATTGTGCCGCCGGCTTTTTCAACTGCCGACGAAAGGGTTTTCTCAAGTGAAATATCACCGGATGAGTTAAGTCCTCCCACCGTTATTACGATATTGCAGTGATTAAGTCCGTCGGTCATCATATTTCCCAGATACTCAGGATCTGCCGCACCGAGGATTTTCATTATGCTGACGCCGCATCCGGAAAGCTCTGTTTTCAAAGCCTTTTCGCAGAGAGCGGTTTTCTTTGCAAAATAATATATCAAATAACATTTCATATCCGTCACCTATTAGGATTCTGAGCTGTACAGGTCGCCGTCATACCAGCTTATCTCGCCGTCTGCATATGCCTCTGAAAAGCTCTTATCCTCCGGCTTTGTGCCGCCGTAGGTCCAGTAATAGACATCCGGCCATACCATATCCGTATTCACTGACGCATTGTCAACATTTACTGTTGGGTCCTCATCGGGACGAACACGTCGTGCAATAACTGCGGTTCTGAAATTTTCAAACTCATATGTGCAGGTTGAAAGTGTTATAAGCTGGTCATCCTCGTTTACAGTTACATCTGTGTCGATAATTGACCTTTCTCTTACATCGTATACAAAGTCAAGAAACTCATCATCGGAACTGAAATTACCTGCAAGGTAATTGAAAAATTCTCCGTGACTTTCCAGAGCGTTTGTATGGATTACAGCAATGATTTTCCAGTCCGCATTCCATTCAGGTGTATTGAAGTGAACTATCGGAGCTGACTTATAAAAATCAAGATTTACATTAGGCGTTCCGTTGCCGTCAGCAAAACCTGTACCGTAATATGTGAGATTTCCGAACATGCTTCCGTCGTTCATGTGATGACCGTGGAGAACGATATTTTTAGTATCAAGTCCGCCGTATGATGTTGGGTCGGTAAAGATTGAACCGTAGCTGTCCCACTGGTCGGCATAGTTGTGTGTAAGATAGTAGGGGTTTGTTGTTCCCGGCTCATCTCCTTCATGGGAAAGCACAGGATAGTCGATTACCGTATTGTCTATGGAAATCCAGCCTATTATCTCGTCGTTTATTTCCTTGAGAGCGTCCCAGTTGTATGAAATCTCTTCAGGCTCAGTTTCAGAGGTCTCCTCTGTTTCCTCGGTTTCATCTTGAATTTCTGTATTAGCTGTAGGCTTATTATAGAAAATATTCTGTATTTCGTTTTGGCGTTTTTCGTTTTGCGCAGGAAGAATTACAACCTCGTTTACAATCATAGCAGCGCATATAACTATTGTCACAAAAGCCACAAGGATAACAGACTTTCTCACAATCTCAAGAGGCCTATCCCCTTTGCACGGGAAATTTCTTCTGAAAAATCCCTTTTTGTTTTTCTTCTTCTCGGCTTTTTTAAGCTTTTTTTCCTCTTTTTTGGAAAGTGGCTCCGGAATAAACTCTATATCCTTTGGAATAGTGTTTTCCTCTTCCGTGGAAGAAATGATATCAACGCTCTCCTGTTCCTCATCGGTTGGTTCAGGCTCTGAGGTGCTGTAAATTTCGTTATTCTCAGTACTGTGTGTTTCCTCGGCGGGTTTCTGATTATCATTAGAAAAATCAAAACCATTCGGAAAAAGCAGGTTGCTTCCCCTGAACTTGTTCAAAGCGCAGGTTGTGGCTTCAAATATTAAATTTACAATATTTTTTTTCGCCAAGGTTTCACTGGGAAGTACAATTATCCTTGTGTTGTAAATTGTAAAGCAGTATCCGTTTTGACCGCATCCCAGATTGTCAATCGTAAACACTTTAACGTGAAATTGTTTGTTTCTATCCTGAATTGGGAGAGAGTTTTTATATCTGGTTTCCCAGTTATAAATAATTTTTGAAAACACTGACTGAAAATCCGCTCCGCAGGTTTCGTCAATGGCGTTAGCTATTATTATAATCTCCGGTGACGACTGGTCGTTTACACTGTTGATTATGGCTTCTTCTATTTTTGAGGTGCTTCTGTCAATCTCCGTCTTAAATAAAATCTGTATATCCAGTTTTGCAAGACCTGCTACAATAGCTCCCAAATTTTGATTAAGACGGTTTATTTCTTCCTGATTTCCTCGAATTGAAAATAATTCACAGTTCATTTAAGAAACATTCCTCCTTTACCGGATTTCGGCTTTGATTTCAAGGCTCAATCACAGTTACTTTAAGGTCTGAAAGAGCTTTTTCAATCATAGCGTCGAAATCTGCTTTTTCTTCTGCCTGTTTTATATATTTAAGAACCGGACGTGTGCGTGGATGTTTTGGTGTAAACACTGTGCAGCAGTCCTCGTAAGGCTCTATTGATGTTTCAAAAGTATCTATTTTTCTGGAAATAGTTATTATTTCCTCCTTGTCCATTCCGATAAGGGGACGGAAAACCAGCATGTCGGCGGCTTCGTCGGTGCAGGCAAGTGCGTGAATTGTCTGGCTTGCAACCTGACCCAAGCTTTCGCCTGTGATAAGGGCGGTACAGTCATTATCTGCGGCAATTCTTGAGGAAATTTTCATCATCATTCTTCTCATTATAATTGTGAAAAGCTCCTCAGGGCATTTGCTCTGGATTACCTCCTGAATTTCAGTAAAAGGAACTGTATACATGGTCATTCTTCCGCTGTAAAGGCTTACTTTTTTCAAAAGCTTTACAACCTTTTGCTCGGCTCTTTCACTGGTGTATGGAGGGCTTGCAAAGTGAATTGCTGTGAGCTTTATTCCTCTTTTTGCCATCATCCATGCGGCAACCGGAGAATCTATTCCTCCGCTTATAAGGATTGCGGCGTTTCCGCCTGTTCCAACAGGAATACCGCCTGCTCCTCTGATAACAGAACCACGCACATAAGCCGCAAAGTCACGGACTTCAACGGTTACAATTATGTCCGGGTTATGCACGTCAACGGTAAGGTGAGGGAATTTCTCAAGGATTTTCTCTCCTGTATATGCGCAGATTTCCGGTGATTTAAGAGGGAATTTTTTATCGGAACGCTTTGCCTCAACCTTAAATGTGGAAGCCTCCTCCAATTCCTCGCAGAGATACTCAAGTCCCTTGGAAACAATGTCGTCCATGTCCTTGTCGCAAACGCAGGCACGGGAAAATGCAACTATTCCAAAGATTTTTTCAATTCTTGAGCTTACCTCGTCCAAATCCACATCCTCGGAAAGAGGCTCAACATACAATGTGGACTGAGCGGAAGAAATTTTAAATGCGCCCAAATCACGCAGATTGTTTTTTATGTTCTTTTTGAGAATATCCTCAAAGGTTCTTCTGTTAAGGCCTTTAAGTGTAATCTCACCCAGTTTTATCAAAATTATTTCTCTCATTTTCATAAATCCTTTTCTTTATCAGTTGTATTTTTTTCTTACCAGTGAACCGCATCCGGAAATTATCCCCTCCACAAGTGCGTCCACATCCTCTTTTGTATTGAACTTTGAAAAGCTTATTCTAAGTGCGCTGTCAATTCTCTGGTCGGAAAGCTTCATAGCCTTTAAAACATAGCTTCTCTGACCCTTTGCGCAGGCGCTGGAACTGGAAATATATACACCCTTGGAAGCCAAATGGTGAAGCATAGTTTCGCTCTTTATTCCCAAAACCGAAATGTTGATAATATATGGCAGGCAATCCTTTGGAGAATTTACCTGTACTCCGTCGATTTGAAAAAGCTTTTCCAAGGCATAGTCACGCAGAGCGGTTATATTTTTCATATTTTCCTCAATGTCAAAAAGTGAAACCGCTGTTCCAAAAGCGCAGATAAGGGGAACTCCCTCAGTGCCTGGACGGATTTTTTTCTGCTGTTCGCCGCCGTGGATAAGTGGAATTATTCTCACACCTTTTCTTATGTAAAGTGCGCCAACACCTTTAGGGCCGTGAACCTTGTGTGCGCTTATGGTTATAAGATCAGCTCCCAACTTTGAAGCTTTAAGGGAAATTTTTCCGTAAGCCTGAACACAGTCCGTGTGGAACAAAGCAGGGGATTTTTTCCTTTTGATAATCTTTGCAATCTTGTCCGTCGGGAAAACAGCTCCCGTTTCGTTGTTCACTGTCATAACGGAAACAACCACAGTTTTTTCGTCTATTGCCTCTTCAATATCCTTTATATTGATATGTCCGTCCTCGTCGGGGAAAATTTTGACCACTTCAAAACCTTCCTTTTCAAGGCTTTCTGCTGTTTCCAAAACAGAACTGTGCTCAACAGCGGAGATAACTATTTTGTTTCCCTTGCGCTTTGCGGCGTGGGCGGCTCCGATTATAGCTGTGTTGTTGGCTTCTGTGCCGCCGCTTGTGAAGAATATTTCCTCAGGTGTTACGCCTAAGGATTTAGCGATTATTTCTCTTGATTTCTCCACCTCGTCTTCCGCTTCCATTCCCTTGTTGTGTAGGGATGAAGGGTTTCCGTATTTTGTTGTCATCATTTCAAAAGCTTTCTGTGCCGCTTCACGGCAAACCGCCGTTGTGGCGCTGTTGTCAAGATAATGCTCCGTCATAAAATCCCTGTCCTTGAGTAAGAATAAATTTCGTAACTTTTATTATACATCAAATTTTTATTCTTGGAAAGACTTTAACGCTAAATTGCGAAATCATCTAATATATATTGTTGAAAATGGAGCTTTTTAATCAATAAAACCTATTTATCCTTATTATAGACAGAGAAATTTTATCCGCTTTCTGTGACAAAGAAAAAACAATTTCGTGAGTGGATGTTGAATTTGATTTTTAAATAAATTACCGATATTAAGTTTTTATGGCTTTTACAAGCTCTTTATATTGTTTCGGAGTTACTCCCTTGTATTCCTTAAACTTCCTGATAAAGTAGCTGAAATTGTCAAAACCAACCTTTACAGCCGCTTCGGAAATTGATATATCAGACTGGGAAAGAAGCTTCGACGCCTTTTGTATTCTATACTCGTTTATGAAAACAATGGGTGTTTTTCCTGTTTCCTTATGGAAATAATTGCAGAAATAGTTGGGACTCATATAGCAGATTTTTGCCAGCTCCTCAAGGGTTATTTTATTTTCGTAATTTTCCTTTATATACCCTATCACTTTTTTCAATTTGCTTATTGAGTCCTCCTGTGTGGAGGTGGAAATATTCTGGGAAAAGCACTTATTTCTGCTTAAAATATCTATCACATGGAGAAGCTGGAGCTTTAAGGACAAAGCTCCGCCACTGGGGTTACTGTGATAAATTTTTACCGTTTCCTTTAAGTATGGCAGTATCTCCCTTTGCAGCCCTGACTGAGCATCACTGAAAACCGTAGGAAAAAGCATTTTATTTCCCGTCACAGGCTGCACAATGCTGTGCTGGCACAAATCGTAAAATTCAAAATCGAGGATTTTAGGCTGAAACACGATTGCGTGGTGCAGAGAGCTTCCGGTTGATTTAATTTCATGGAGTTCGCCGCTGTTTATAAAACAAATTTCATTTTCCGTGAGGGAATATTGTTTTCCGTGAACTGTGATATTTACAGAGCCGTGTTCAACATACACCCACTCAAATTCCTCATGCCAATGCTGGGGTACAAAATAGAAACCCTCGTTGTCGTGCTGGAAATACACCTGCAAAGGAAAAACCGGTGTGCCGTGGACTGTGTTTTCATGGAAAGGATTTGACATTGCGCTCACCTTAATCGTAATATTGTGTTATTTGATGTTAATATTATTGAAGATGAAAGAACTTTTTTATATTATACTCAAAGTAAGAAAAAAACACAAGGAGTGTGGATAAAATGCTGAAAGATTGGTGGAAAAACAGCGTTGTTTATCAGATTTACCCACGCAGTTTCTGCGACGGAAACGGCGACGGTGTTGGAGATATAAAGGGAATCATCTCAAAATTGTGGTATTTATCAAAGCTTGGAATTGACGTTATCTGGTTAAGCCCAACATACCCTTCCCCAAACGCCGACAACGGCTATGATATATCCGACTATTACGGTGTTTCCGAGGAATACGGCACCATGGACGAAATGAAAGAGCTTATCAAAAAGTGCGACGAGCTGGGCATAAAAATCGTTATGGACTTGGTTGTAAACCATTCCTCCGATGAACACCCATGGTTTATTGAAGCCAAAAAATCAAAGGACAACAAGTACCGTGATTTCTACATCTGGAGAAAAGGTGACGGAGAAAATCCTCCCAATGATTTAAAGGCATCATTCGGCGGAAGCGCATGGGAGTATTCTCCGGAAACAGGCGAGTATTACCTGCACTTTTTCAGCAAAAAACAGCCTGACTTGAACTGGGAAAATCCAAACATGAGAAAAGAAATCTGGAAAATGATGAACTACTGGATTGACTTGGGCATAGGCGGTTTCAGAATGGATGTTATAGATACTATAGGCAAGGTTCCCGACAAAAAGATAAGAGAGAACGGCCCTATGCTCCACGAGTACATTAAGGAAATGCACCGTGAAACTCTGGATGGCAAAAATCTTTTGACTGTGGGAGAATGTTGGAGTGCCAACACAGATGACGGAATTAAATACTCAAACCCCGAAAGACATGAACTGAGCATGATTTTCCAGTTTGAACAGTGTATGCTGGACAGAATCCCCGGCGGAGAACGCTGGGACTCAAGACCTTTACAGCTTACCGAGCTTAAACAGGTGTTCTCAAAATGGCAGAATGAGTTATACGGCAAAGGCTGGAACAGTCTGTTCTGGGACAATCACGACCTGCCGAGAATAGTTTCACGCTGGGGCAATGACGGAGAATACCGTGTGCTTTCTGCAAAAATGCTTGCAACTCTCCTCCATGGTATGCAGGGAACTCCCTACATCTACCAGGGCGAGGAAATAGGTATGACAAATGTTCCGTTTAACCGTCTTGAGGATTTTTCCGATATTGAAAGCGTAAACATGCGCAAGGAGTGGAAAGAAAAGGGAAAGACCGACGAAGAAATTTTAGTGTCACTCAAAAGAAACTCAAGGGACAATGCAAGAACCCCCATGCAGTGGAACAGCGGATATCAGGCAGGATTTACCACAGGAACACCATGGTACAAGTTAAACCCCAACTATGTTGAAATCAACGCCGAGGACGCATTGAATGACGAAAATTCAATTTTCTATTACTATCAAAAGCTTATAAAGCTGAGAAAAAGCACCCCTGCTATTATCCACGGAAAATACGAGCTTTTATTGCCCGAGGACGAGGATATTTACGCATATCTCAGAACCTACGAGGGCGAAACAATCCTTGTAGTATGCAACTTCCACAACTGCAACAGAACATTTTCCTTTGAGGGCAAGGGCGAAACACTTATTTCAAACTACCCCACAGAAAAAATCCTTGATTTAAAAAATATAGAGCTTAAACCTTACGAAAGCGCAATTTATAAAATTATCTGATTTTAAAACGAATCCCCACAAATTTGTTTATTTCCGTGGGGATTTTTGCTGTTGAGATATCTTTTCTTTGGTGATATACTTATTAAAAGAATTATTTAAAAATACGGAGAAAGCTATGTACAAGATATATATTGTAGAAGACGACAGCTCTATCGCTTCAGCTATAAAACAACAGGCGGAAATGTGGGATTTCACAGTCAAGGTGGCTCAGGATTTCAGAAACATTTTGGCTGAGTTTGCTTCATTCAGCCCTCATATTGTACTTTTGGATATTTCCCTGCCATTTTTCAACGGTTATCACTGGTGCAGTGAAATCCGTCGTGCTTCAAGCGTTCCGATAATTTTTATATCCTCAGCCTCTGACAACATGAATATAGTTATGGCTATGAACATGGGCGGCGACGATTTTGTGGCGAAGCCCTTTGACCAAAGCGTGCTTATGGCTAAAATTCAGGCGCTTTTGAGAAGAACCTACGATTTCGGAAAATCCGTCACCGTCTTTGAACACAGAGGAGCAATGCTCAACACAGGTGACAACACCTTGACCTACGGCGAAACAAAAATCATCCTCACAAAAAACGAATACAGAATTTTGCTTGCCCTTATGGAAAGCAAAGGGAAAATTGTTAGCCGTGAGAGACTTATGGAAAGACTTTGGGAAACCGACAGCTTTGTTGACGAAAACACACTTACTGTAAATGTAAACCGCCTGAGAAAAAAGCTGGACGCCGCAGGACTTAAAAATTTTATAACCACAAAATTCGGCGTGGGTTATGTGATACTGTGAAAGGCGGTTTATTATGAAGTTTCTCATTTCTTATTTAAACTACAGAAAAAAGGTTATACTGGTTTTCCTTATATTTGCCGTTATTTTTTCCGTATCCTTTGCCCTCTATCATCTTCCCTTGGGCGCTGTGCTGTACCCTTTAGCCTTATGTCTTTTGGTGGCTTTGATTTTTGTTATCCGTGATTTTAACAGCATACGAAAAACTCATAAGGATTTAGAAAAAATCAAAAAGCTTACAGTTTACGGAATGGAATTTCTTCCGGAAGCCAAAAACGAGATTGAAAAGGACTACGGAGATGTGGCTAACATTCTTTTTGAAGAAAACAAACAAATACGCCTTAAAATGGAAGAACGCTACAACGAAATGATAGACTACTACACCATGTGGGCTCATCAGATAAAAACTCCAATCGCCGCCATGAGGCTTAATCTTCAAAACGAAGACTCTGACTTTTCACGGAGGCTTACTGAGGATTTACAGAGAATAGAGCAGTATGTGGAAATGGTGCTTTGTTATCTCAGGCTTGATTCAAATTCCAGCGACTACGTAATCCGTGAATACGATATTGACAGTATTGTAAGGCAGGGCATAAAAAAATTTGCCAGCCAATTTATAAGAAAGAAAATAAAGCTTGACTATCGCCCCTCGGATTTAAAGGTTGTCACCGATGAAAAGTGGCTGTTATTTGTAATAGAGCAGGTTTTATCCAACAGCCTTAAATACACAAAGCAGGGAAGCATTTCCGTTTTTGTAAACGACAATCAAGAGCTTTGCATAAAGGACACAGGAATAGGAATTGCTCCGGAGGATTTGCCGAGAATTTTTGAAAACGGTTACACAGGCTACAACGGCAGAAACGACAAAAAAGCCAGCGGCATAGGTCTGTATCTATGCAAGAGAATTTGCAAAAATCTTGGACACGAAATAACAGCCTCCTCTGTCTTAGGCGAAGGCACAACCATAAAAATAAATCTTAACCAGAAAAAGATTTTTATTTCCGATTAAAATTCAGTAGTGCTTAAAAACTCAAAAATATTTTGATTTCAACAACTTCCTTTTTATACGAAAACTCCCCGATTTTGGATTATCCAAAACGGGGAGTTTTTTTAATTGATGTTATTTATT
This sequence comes from Anaeromassilibacillus sp. An172, assembly GCF_002160515.1. Classification (GTDB taxonomy): domain Bacteria; phylum Bacillota; class Clostridia; order Oscillospirales; family Acutalibacteraceae; genus Limousia; species Limousia pullorum. The sequence continues at coordinate 65,092 of NZ_NFKS01000007.1, forward strand.
ACATCAAAAATTATTTCTTTGGAAGACCGATAACAAGCTCTGGAGCCTTCTCGATAATCATTGAAAGAGCAGCTTCGTCAGCAACGATTGTTACGTCTGCATGGAGTCTGAGGATTGAAGCAGGAACGTCTGGCTTAACCTCTCCGCAAGCTGTCTTGTAAAGGATTTCTGCCTTATCTTTACCTGAAGCAACCATAAGGATTTTCTTTGCCTTCATGATTGTGCCGATACCCATTGTGTAAGCCTCGGTTGGAACGTCCTCTTTACGTGCAAAGAATCTCTTGTTTGCTTCGATTGTCATGTCTGTAAGCTTTACGCAGTGTGTGCCAACCGGGAAGCTGTCGTCCGGCTCGTTGAAGCCGATGTGACCGTCGTGACCGATACCGAGAAGCTGAATATCAACGCCGCCCAAATCTTCAACAACCTTGTCGTATCTCTTGCACTCTGCTTCTGCGTCAGGATTAGAACCGTCAGGAATGTTTGTCTTATCCATGTTGATGTTTACATACTTGAAAAGATTATTGTACATGAAATAAGCATAGCTCTGGTCGTTGTCCTTTGTAAGGCCTCTGTACTCGTCCAGGTTTGCTGTGTAGCAGCCATCGAAGCAAAGGTCGCCCTGCTCATACTTCTTGATAAGCTCTTTGTATGTTCCGATTGGGCTTGAACCAGTTGCAAGACCGAGAACACTGTTGTGCTTCATTGTAATCTGAGAAGCAATGATGTTGGCTGCCTTGCGGCTCATCTCATCATAATCTTTTGCAAATAAAATTTTCATTTCAATTATCCCCTTTGTCCAAATTTTGTTTACTTCTTTCTAATATATATTGAATAAATCAATAATTATTAACTATGTAAATTATGCGCCGTAAATAATCTTGCCGCCTCTGATAATCATCTTAGGAACCAAATCCTCGCCCATGATAAGGATATCAGCAGCCTTGCCCTCTTCGATGCTTCCGCAAACGTCGTCAATTCTTGCAGCCTGTGCAGGATTGATTGTTGCAGCCTTGAGAGCAGAAGCCATAGGAACACCGAACTTAACTGCTCTTCTTACGCACTCTGCAAGGCAGGTAGCGCTTCCGGCGATTGTTCCGTTTTCAAGTGTTGCTTTGCCGGCTTTTACATAAACCTTCTGTCCGCCCAAAGAATACTCGCCGTCGTGAAGTCCGCATGCTCTCATGGAGTCACTGATAAGGCAAACCTTATCGTCGCCGAAAATCTTAAATACTGTTCTTACTACTGCCGGATGAATATGGATACCGTCGCAGATAAGCTCAACATGCTCTGCATAGTCGGAAGCAGCTCCAACAACGCCGGGGTCTCTGTGTGTAAACGGAGGCATAGCGTTGAAAAGGTGTGTAATATGGGAAACACCGTGATTGAAAGCTTCAACAGCTGTATCATAGTCGGCCTCTGTATGAGCGATACTTACTCTGCACTCTTTGGAAACCTTATCGATAAAGTCCATAGCGCCGTTAAGCTCAGGAGCAACGTCAACAAGCTTAATCATGTTGCCGGACTCGTCGTTAACTCTCTTGTAGAAATCATAATCAGGGTCGATAATGTACTTATCGCTCTGTGCGCCCTTCTTTGCTTTTGAGAAGAATGGGCCTTCCATGTTTATACCTCTGAGAGCTGCGCCCTCGCAGTTGTCCTCTGCTGCAAATTCCTTAGCTGCATGAGCAACCTGTGTTAAAGTACCCTCATCAAAAGACATTGTAGCGGCAACAAATGTTGTAACGCCCTGCTGTCCCAAGTACTTGGAAATAGTAGCTATATTCTCTTTGTAACCGTCGCAGAAATCGCTTCCGTCTGCGCCGTGAATATGTATATCAACATATCCGGGAACTACATACAATCCCTTTGCGTCAATGGCATCGTCTGCGGGAGCAAAATCACCCACTGAACTAATCTTACCGTTCTCGATGTCAATATTCACGTCGTTAAAACTTCCGTCTTTGAAAAAGACCTTGCCATTTTTAATTTGCATCGCTAAACACCTCACATAAAATATTGAATTAAAGAAAAGTTTATCAGAAATCCTTCTTATTAAAATTATATCATAAAATTAAAAAAAATCCAGAATATTATGAAAAATAAACAGAATTTTTTGAAATTTATTTTTCAGTACCAATAAAAAATAAAAAAATCGCCTTATTCCACGGGTGGTTCTGTTTTATTATGTTCAATTACACAACTCCTTTGAATTTCCCCTGATTTTTTCCTATTTTCGATTGTTATTTTATCAATCAAGTGATATACTTCTCTAAAAAGAACTCAAGGGGGAACAGGAATGTCAACGGTCAAAAAAAGATACACCCTCGGGGAAGAAATTTTTAATTCCGTAACCCACGGCGTGGGCAGTCTGCTTTCAATCGCCGGCACTGTGGTTTTGATTGTTTTTTCTGCAATCAACAGCGACGCCTTTGCAGTTGTGTCATCCGCCGTTTACGGAGCTTCCCTGATTATACTCTACACAATGAGCACACTCTATCATTCCATAACCAACGAAAAAGCCAAAAAGTTTTTCAGGATAATGGATCACAACACAATATTTTTTCTTATAGCGGGAACCTACACACCTTATACACTGGCAGTGCTGAGAAGTCCTCTGGGCTGGGTGCTGTTCGGCGTAGTATGGGGAGCGGCGGCAATAGGAATTGTGCTTAATTCCATCGACCTTGAAAAATTTTCAAAAATTTCTGTGGTCTGCTATATTGCAATGGGCTGGGTTATCATAATAGCAGTAAAGCCTTTGATGAACTCAATGCCGTTTATAAGCTTCGCTCTTTTAGTTGCAGGAGGAATTTTCTACACCATCGGCGTCATATTTTACGCAATCAAAAAAGTAAAATATTTCCACTCAGTATGGCATATATTTACAGTTATAGGCAGTACACTTCATTATTTTTCTGTATTTACAGCAATCGCTCTTCCAAATGCGTAAAGTTCCTTAAAACAAAACAACCGCATGAAGATCGTTTTATCGACCACATGCGGTTGTTATTTTTTATATCTGAAAAACAGATTTATTTATTATTTAAAATATGACTCGATTACATCAGCAGCTTTCTGATTTTCTGCATCGTAAGCGGCTCTCATGGCTTCTTCGTCTTCTTCATTAAGATTCTCAGGATATCCCAAAACAAATACAAAGCCATAGTCTCCGTGAACTATTACCTGTGTGCTTTGAACCTTAACCTGGTTTGCAGGATAGAATGCAGAAGCTACGATTGCTTCCTTTGCCTTTTCAAGAGCAGTTTTCATTTCTTCTGCCTTGCCGTCCTTAGCCTTGAGGGCAATAAAGAAGTCGGTCTGTGCAGAAATCATAGCTGTTTCGGCAATGCACTCGTCGTAAAGATCCTCTGAAATACCATAAACTGTCTCAAGTGTAGCAGCGTCAATAGCCATATTTGCGGTATAACTCTCGCCATATGCAACTTTTACATCCTGGTGAAGCTTTTCAAGGTCGATATCCTTTGTTTCCTGCTGACTGTTTCCGCCGCAGCCTGAGAAGCTCAGAGCAAGAGCAGCAGTCATCAAAACTGCAAGCATTACAGAAAATACCTTTTTCATTGATTTTCTCCTTTCGGTAAAATAATTTATATTCCGCCAATACAAGGCGGCTGACCGTAAAAAAGCCATGGTTTTAAGCCACGGCTTTGGAGCTGGAGATGGGACTTGAACCCACGAACCTGCTGATTACGAATCAGCTGCTCTACCAACTGAGCTACTCCAGCGCATAACTATTCTGTTCTTAAAATTCACCTTTACCTGTGGTATTATACTACATGTTTTACAAAATTTCAAGCCTTTGTGTTCTGTATTTTTAATTGTATTGCAAGAGGAGGTGAAGGAATTATGCAATGCGTGATGTGATTTTTTTTCACTGTGATAATTCATCACTAAACAAAGAATATTTTTCTAATAAAGGTTATAATTTCATTGATGATAATAAGCATACTATGTCCATAAGGAAAAAAGAAAGCGTAAAAAGCTTTAAGCTAATTATAATAAAGAAAAGGGGGCAGAATTGTGGGCAGAAAACCAAAATCGAATTCACTTATATCAAATCTAAAATTTTACAGACAAAACAGCGGATTTACTCAACAGCAAGTAGCTGATGCCTTGCACATAGAGAGAACAACCTATACCTATTATGAAATCGGCAAGACTCTTCCAAATCTTATAACTCTTAAAAAGCTTGCACAAATATATCATGTTTCTGTTGACGACCTTATGCCCATGGAACCCGAAGCACAGGATGATGTGGGCGATTCCGATTTTTCTTCTCTTCAAAGGGACGAAAACCCTCAGCAGGCAGCAGTAAGAAAACAAAACAACGAAAAAATATACTGCCTTGGCAACGATGAACAGAGCCTTATAATAAATTACAGAATTTTGCCCAAAGAAGCAAAACAGGAAATAATTCAGGAAATTCAAAAACTTACCGAAAAATACAAGGACATCGAGATTTAATTTTTGCAGTTGTCCGAAAGTAAAAAATCAGAAAAATTTTCTTTACATCAAGGGAAAATTGTGATATACTGTTTTGACGTAAGCCGGTTCCACGGATAGGGGTTTAAGCCGTTGTACGGATTTTCACCAATCCCTTACCTGTGAATTTCGGTTATAAATATTTAAGTTAAAGGTGGAATAAAAATGCTTAAAGAAGAAAAGCTTGCAATTATGCAGGAATACGCAACACACGAAGGCGACACAGGTTCTCCTGAGGTTCAGATTGCTCTTCTCACAAAGAGAATCAACGACCTTACCGAGCACCTCAAGGTTCACAAGAAGGACCATCACAGCCGCAGAGGTCTTCTCCAGATGGTTGGTAAGAGAAGAAATCTTCTCAACTACCTCATCAAGGTTGACATTGAGAGATACCGTTCAATCATCGCAAGACTCGGCATCCGTAAATAATTGCAAAATCAGGGCAGGCGGTTATCCGTTTGCCCTATGTTTGTAAATTCAAAGAGGAAAAACAGAAGAAAGCTTATTGAGATTTAGCGGTAACACGAAAGAAAAAGTATATTTTTCCTTGGTGTTATTGCTAAATCAATAATATTCTTCTGCTTTTCAAAAGTTTTAAAGGAGGATACATTTTGGTTAAAGAATTTAATAATTTCAGAGTATTTGAAACAGACTTTGCCGGCAGACCACTTGTTGTTGAAACAGGTAAAATGACACAGCTTGCAAACGGCGCATGCCTTGTAAGATACGGTGACACAGTTGTACACGTTGCAGCTACAGCCGCAGCAAAGCCAAGAGACGGCATAGACTTCTTCCCTCTTTCAGTTGACTTTGAGGAAAAGCTCTACTCCGTAGGTAAAATTCCGGGAAGCTATCTCAAAAGAGAAGGCAGACCTTCCGACAAGGCTATTCTTGTAAGCCGTGTTATCGACAGACCTATTCGTCCTCTCTTCCCTAAGGATATGAGAAACGACGTTTCCATTGTCTGCACAGTTATGAGCGTTGACAACGACTGCATGCCTGAAATCGCAGCAATGGTGGGAACATCAATCGCCCTTTCAATTTCCGATATTCCATGGAACGGCCCGATTTCCGGCGTTTCCGTTGGATATGTTGACGGCAAATATGTTATCAACCCAACAGCCGCTCAGAGAGCTGTTTCCAAAATGGCAACAACAGTTGCTTCAACTGACAGCAGAATTGCAATGATTGAAGCAGGCGCAGACTGCGTAAGCGACGAGGTTATGTACAACGCCATTATGGCAGGTCACGAGGCTAACCAGAAGATTATCGAGTTCATCAAGGGAATTCAGGCAGAAATCGGAAAGCCTAAGTTTGAATATCCAAGCAACGAGCCTGACCACGACATGTTCGAGGCTATCAAGGCATTCTCAGAAGAGGACATCAAGGTTGCCCTTGACACAGACGACAAAACAGTTCGTGACGAAAGACTCAAGCCAATTTACGAGGCTGTTCACGAGAAATTCGACGAGATATATCCTGAGTGCGAGGCAAAAATCGACGAGTGCCTCTACAAAACTCAGAAAACAGTAGTTAGACGCTGGCTTTTGGACGAGCAGAAGCGTGTTGACGGAAGAGGTATGGACGATATCAGACCTTTGGCTTCTGAAGTTGGTCTTCTTCCAAGAGTTCACGGTTCAGGCCTCTTTACAAGAGGACAGACACAGGTTCTCACAATCGCAACACTGGGCCCTGTATCCGACCAGCAGCTTCTCGACGGAATTGACGATGAGGAAACAAAGAGATATATGCACCACTACAACTTCCCAAGCTACTCCGTTGGCGAAACAAAGCCAAGCAGAGGCCCAGGAAGACGTGAAATCGGTCACGGTGCATTGGCAGAAAGAGCTTTGGTTCCTGTTATCCCATCAGTTGAGGAATTCCCATATGCATTGAGACTTGTTTCCGAGGTTCTCTCCTCCAACGGTTCAACATCACAGGGTTCCGTATGCGGTTCAACACTTGCTCTCATGGACGCAGGTGTTCCGATTAAGGCTCCTGTTGCAGGTATCTCCTGCGGACTTATCACCGAGGGCGAAAGATGGATGACAATGGTTGATATCCAGGGTCTTGAGGACTTCTTCGGCGATATGGACTTCAAGGTTGCAGGTACACACGACGGTATCACAGCAATTCAGATGGACCTTAAAATCAGCGGTCTTACACCTGATATGGTTAAGGAAGCTTTGGCAAAGACACACAAGGCAAGAAACTATATCCTTGACGAGATTATGCTCAAGGCTATTCCTGAGCCAAGAGCAGAGCTTTCTCCATACGCTCCTAAGATGTTCACAACAACAATCCCAGCTGATAAGATTAGCGAAGTTATCGGCAAGGGCGGCAAAGTTATCAAGGAAATCCAGGCAGAGTGCCAGTGCAAGATAGACATTGAGGAAGACGGCGAGTTCGGTAAGGTATTCGTTTCCGGTACAGACACAGCAATGTGCCAGAGAGCAGTTGAGATTGTAAATACAATAGCAGTTGACCCAGAGCCAGGCGCAATGTTCCTTGGTAAGGTTACAAGAATCATGGACTTCGGCGCATTCGTAGAGATTGCCCCGGGTAAAGAGGGACTTGTACACATTTCCCAGCTTGACGTTAAGAGAACAGATAAGGTTACAGACGTTGTAAACGTAGGCGACATTATCAGAGTTAAGGTTCTCGACATCGACGACAAGGGAAGACTGAACCTTTCAAGACGTGACGTTCTCATCGAGGTAGACGGCCTTGTTCCGGAAAATGACCCGGCAGACCATAAGCCAAACAGAAACAATAGAGATAGAAACGACCGCCGCGGCGGCCATAACAGAAACAATAGAAAGTAATTTCTTTGAGCTGTAAAATTCAATATGATAAAATCACACCCCGACGGAAATCCGCCGGGGTGATTTGTTATGGGAAGATTTCGTTAAGGTCATCAAGAAATTGATTATAAAATTTCTGTAATTCTTCATTACCCTTATGTTCCTCAGCATATTTTTTGATTTCGGCAATATCGCTTTCTATGGAGTCTTTGGTTTTGTAGTGTTCAGCCTTTTTCAGTGTCATATTCATTATTCCTATCATATAGGCTGTTTGCATAATTAAATTCTGTGGGTCAATGCTCTCCAAATTTTTAAGCTTATCTATTGTATCTCCTATTTCCGAAAGTTTTTGCGCTGCACTGAAATTTGCAAGTCCATTTGCGTATACTGTCCGGACTTCTTGATTCTCCGGGGATGACTCACTCAGATTTTTTAGTTCTTCTATTATCTTTTCCCTTTCCTGCAGTTCCTGAACATTGCTCAAATTAAAAAGTCCCTTTGCGTATTCTGTCCGGACTTCTTGATTCTCCGGGGATAACTCCCACAGTTCTTTTAGTTTTTCTACGGTATTTTCCCCTTCTTTCAACTCCTGAACATTGCTCAAATTTAAAAGTCCTCTTGCATATGCTGTTTGGATTTCTTGATTCTCTGAGGCTGACCTCCACAGCTTTTTTAGTTTTTCTACAGTCTTTTCCCTTTCTCTCAGCTCCTGAACATTGCTCAAATTAAAAAGTCCCTTTGCGTATTCTGTCCGGACTTCTTGATTCTCCGGGGATGACTCACTCAGATTTTTTAGTTCTTCTATTGTCTTTTCCCTTTCTTGCAGCTCCTGAACACTGCTCAAATTAACAAGTCCTTTTGCATATTCTGTCCGGACTTCTTGATTCTCAGGGACTGACTCACTCAGCCTTTTTAGTTCTTCTATTGTCTTTTCCCTTTCTTGCAGCTCCTGAACACTGCTCAAATTAACAAGTCCATTTGCGTATACTGTCCGGACTTCTTGATTCTCCGGGGATGACTCACTCAGATTTTTTAGCTCTTCTATTGTCTTTTCACTCTCTTTTAGTTCCTGCTTGTTGCTCAAATTAACAAGTCCCTTTGCATATATTGTTTGGATTTCTTGATTCTCTGGGGATGACTCACTCAGATTTTTTAGTTCTTCTATTGTCTTTTCCCTTTCTCGTAGCTCCTGAACTCTGCTCAAATTAACAAGTCCATTTGCGTATGATGCCTGAAATTTTTGATTTGTAATGTATTTCTGACTCATCATTTCTAATTTTTTTACTGTTTCACCTGCTTTTTCTACTGTTTGATAAAACGTCATATTTACCAGGATATAGCTATACCACACCGCATTTTCTTCATCATTTGGTTCAAACATCTCCATGTCATCTGCAAATATTGTATTAAATCTTTCCTGCATGCAATAATTTTGAACACAACGAGATAAAAACCATGCAAACAACACAGAACTATTTTCCCAGCAAATATCAGAAAAATTAGATACATATTCATCGTCATAATTTTGTATTTTTTCTCTCAAGAACTCCAGTACAAAAAATTCGCCGAGCAAATCCGGTTCAAACGTTGTCCAAATACCGTCAGTTTCTGTTTTTTCGCAAATACTGCATAAAAACATGTTTTTATCTTCAACTTTTTTCAAAAATACATCTATGGCATTTTTAATCGGTTCCACTATTTTTTTATTTTTCAAATTCCATCCGCCAACGGCTGTGGCATAGGCTATTATTTCCTTTACCGCCTTGAAAAGCTCCTCATCGCCTTTGCATATGACGTTTTTCCAGTGGTCTTCATATCTTTTTATTACATGTTCCACCAGATTGTTTAAATCCCAGTTTTCTGCTTCGTTTCCGTCGGCTACCGCATCGGCGACAAACAGCAGAATCAAGGGTCTTGCGCCCGTTTTTCTGTCATCTATTTCGTGAGTCTTTTTTATAACTGTATTTATTTTCTCATCCGACAAAGATTTCTTTTTTTCTGCAAGGTAATCTTTCACTATTCCCTTAAAATCATCATCATTTAAAGGCTTTAAATTCAGAGATTTATTTTTGTCAAATGCGGTGCTGTCTATGCAGTGATTTCTGCTTATATTTCCTCTAAAGCTTCTGTACCACATAGGCTCTAACAGCCTATCACAAACTTGAGTAAATCCCTCACGTTCCAGAATTATCAGTCTTATTTTTTCACTGTAGGTGTTGTCAAAGGTGCAGAGTCTTTCTATAAAATCTCCCAGCTTTTCAGAAAACTGACCGCCGTAGTCGCAGACAAATAAAAGGTTTATAGGATATTCAAATTTATCCTTTGACATTATGCTTTGCAGACTTTGTTCCCCAAGCCATATCACTTTCCAGCAGTCGTTGCTCTCAAGCTTTTGGGTCATGTGATACATAAGCTTGCTTTTTCCGGAACCTCCGTCACCGGAAATTGACATCCACAACAGTTTTCTTTCATCATCAAGAAAACTGTAAATCTCTTTTTGCTCTTCTTCTCTTCCTCTGAATGTAATTATGTCGTTGCGGTAATGAAAGGGACTTAAATTTAAGGTTTTAGGTGAAATTCTATCAATGACGCTGGCAAAAGAATTTATATATGCAATGTCCTTGTACATTTTATCGAACCCTGTCATAAGTTCCATATGTCTTGCTTCTGCATATTCAAAAAGATTAGAAAAATGTTCACCTAAGAGTATCTGCTGTTCTATACTGTTTTTATCCATGTAAAAACTCTTGACTATCTCCCTCGCTGTCCGAACATATGCGCATACAATTCGCTCTTTTTCCGGTGTATCGGCTTTAGCTACATTTATACAGGAATTTATAAAACAGCTGTCCGAAAGTGAACCCCATTTATCTTTAAAAAGAAGGCTGTCCCGTACCTGTGTAAGAAGATTTTTCTTAACATATTCGTTTAAAGCAGGAAAATCTATTTCTTCAATACTCAATGAATTTTCAATTTTTTCGTCAAAAAATCTTTTTGAGCTTTCCTCAAATCTTTTTTCAAGTGATTTTTCTTCTGTCTTTTTGTTTATAACGCCTTTTATCTTTCCCTCTTGTTCTGAAACAAAACCATTCACCAAATCGGTTATTTTATCGGTTAAAAATTTTATCATAATTTCCCCTCCTTTTACATTCTTCGTCAACATATTTTAAAATTTTACAGATATATTGTACCTCATGGTTTTTATAAAGTCAACAAACCTATTACATATACAAAAATCCAAAAGCGGTACTTTTTAACCGCTTTTGGATTTTTTATTTATAGTGATTTTTAGGTTAGTTATTATCAGAATTATTATAAAAATTACCCCGGTCATAACCGCCATTGTGCCGGAGATGGAGACGTCTAAGGTTGACGCAAGCTTATAGCCCCATGCGGCGGCGGTTCCGCCTAATGCGCAGCTTAGTGCTAAAACCACAGACAGACGTTTTGTCAGAAGCAATGCGGCGGCAGGGGGAGCTATCATAAACGCCACCACAAGCACAGAGCCTACCCACTGGAAAGCCACAACCGCTGTTATTGAAGCGCAGGTCATCAAGGCGTAGTGCAAAATCTCCGGATGAAATCCACCTGTTTTGGCTGCAATTTCATCGAAAGAAGCAAATTTCAGTTCCTTATAAAACACAAGGACAAAAATCAGGTTTAGGGCAAACAAGAACATTGAAAAATACACGCTTTTCGCCCCTATATCCTTTCCCAAAACCATAAGCCTATCAAAGGGCGCAAAGGCAAGTTCTCCCAGCAAAACCGAGTCTGTATCAAGGTGAACAGAGTCGGCGCAGAGTGTTATCAGTATAACTCCTACGGAAAACAGCAGAGGAAACACCAAGCCGTTGGAAGCGTCACTGTCTACAAGTCCCGTATTGTCCAGAGTTTCTGTAAACCACACGGTCAGCACTCCCACAATTCCCGCACCGATTATCAATATGGGCGAGTTTAGGTCACCTGTCAATAAAAATCCCAAAACTATTCCCAAAAGAACCGTATGGGTTATTGCATCTGAGGTCATGGACATATTTCGCACCACAAGAAACGACCCGGGCAAAGCGCAGGCGGCTGACATAAAAACCGCTGTTAAGAGTATTTCAATCTGAGGATTCAAAGCTTTTCACCCTTTCAATAAGCTTTTTCCTGTTTTGTTTTCGCTTGATAAGCTTCCAAAGCACTCCTCTTTTTGGAGCTAACAATATTGAAAAAACCGCCATAACTCCAAGACACACAACTATTACCGGCCCTGTGGGAACCGACTCAAAGGAAGAGCTTACGGCAGTTCCCAAAACTCCCCCAAAGGCTCCTATAACTGCTGAAAGCAATGTCATTGTTTCAAGACGGCTGACCCATTGTCTTGCAGCCGCTGCCGGAGCCACCAGCATGGCGCTCATTAAAATTACGCCTACCGTTTTTATTCCAACCACGGAAGCCAAGGTGACGAAAAATGACAGGACAAAATCAACCATCCACACTTTAATTCCCACCACCTGAGAAAACACCTTATCGAAGGTAACAAGCTTAAAGGGTTTCCAGAAAATCGCCACGGTCACAAGCACAACCGCCGTGGAAATTAAAATTATAAAAACATCCTTTGAAGTCATTGCCGACGCTTGACCATAGATAAATGTTTTAAGTCCCGCCTGGGAGGAGTTGGGAAGCTTTTGGGCAAAGGTCAAAAGCACAAGTCCTAAGCCGAACATTACGGAAAGCGTCATCGCAAGGGCGCAGTCAAATTTTATTTTTGAAAACCTTGTAATCAATGTTATTAAGCACAGGGAAATCACTCCCCCTGCCAAAGCTCCCAAAAGTAAAATTTCTTCATCCTTGCATAGTGTTATGAGAAAAGCTGCGCAGATTCCCGGCAGTGCTCCGTGGGAAATTCCGTCGCCCAAAAGGCTCTGTTTTCTCAAAACCGCAAAGCTTCCCAGAACTCCGCATAGTATTCCCAAAAGGGCAGAACCCAATGAAACCACACAAAAGGTATAATCCTGAAAGAGCAAAAACAAATCAGTCATAGCTTGTTTTCATCTCCGGAAAAATATCTGTTTTAAATGTCCTTGAAACTGTTTTTTCATTAAAACAGCTTTCAGTATCTCCCCAGCACACAAGGGTTTTATTTATCATTATCACCGAGTCGAAATACTTTTTTACAGTATTCAAGTCGTGGTGAACCACAACCACTGTTCCGCCCTGTTCTCTGATTTCTCTGAGCATTTCCACAATGACTTTTTCCGTGGCGGCGTCCACTCCCTTAAATGGTTCATCCAAGAAATACAGCTTTGCCTGCTGAGCCAAGGCTCGGGCGAGAAATACCCTTTGTTCCTGTCCTCCCGACAACGTCCCAATCTGTCTGTGGATATATTTTTCCATTCCAACTTTTTTAAGCATTTCAAAAGCTATTTCCCTGTCTTTTTTCTTAGGTCTTTTAAACCATCCCAAGTGAGGATATCTGCCCATCAACGCCACATCGAAAACCGTAACAGGAAAGTCCCTGTCTGTGCTTCCGGTCTGGGGAACATAGGCAATTTTTGTTTTTCTCTCCTTGTCCTCAAAACCAAAGGTCACTTCGCCGGAAAGAGGCTTTAACAATCCCATAATCGCCTTTAGAAAAGTTGTTTTTCCCGCCCCGTTTGGCCCGATTATAGCGGTAAGGCTTCCCTTTTTTATTTCTCCGGTTATATTCTCCAAAACCGGCTTGCCGTCATAGGCGACGGTGAGATTTTTCACACTTAGTACCGGATTTTCCATCAGCTCAACTCCCTGACTATGGTGTCTACATTGCTTTTTACTGCCTTTATATAGGTTTCTCCGCCGTTTTCCTCATCGCCTAAGGAATCAGAGTAAAGCTGTCCCCCTATTTTTGTTTCAAATCCTTTATTTTGCACCGCTTCGCACAAGGCGTTTATCGTGGCCTTTGGCAGAGAATTTTCCGCAAACACCGCTTTTATTTTATTGTCTGAAATAAACTTTGCCATAAGGCTTATATCCTTAGTTCCGGTTTGGGCGTCGGTGCTTATACCTTGCAAGCCCTCAACCTGAAATCCATAAGCTTTTCCGAAATAGCCGAAAGCGTCATGAGCCGTTACAAGTATTCTTTTTTCCTCCGGCAATTCTTTTAATTTATCCTCTATATAAATTTCCAAGTCATCAAGCTCACCCAGATAATTTCTGAGATTTTCCTCATAATATATACTGTTTTTTGGGTCGGCATCGCAAAGACTTTTACTTACATGCTCTGCGGCTTCCTTCCATATTGAAACGTCAAACCATATATGTGGGTCGTAAACTCCCGATGATGTTTCTATGAGGTGTGAGGTTTCCACTCCGTCGGAAGCGCAGATAACGGTTTTTCCCATGGAACTGAGGTTTTCAAAAATATCCCCCATTTTGCCCTCAAGATGCAGACCGTTGTATATGACCACGTCGCTGTTTTCCATTGTAAAAACGTCGCCTGCTCCCGCCTGATAAAGATGAGGGTCAACTCCGCTTCCCATAAGTCCCGTAACCTCCGCTTTGTCCCCTGCAATATTTTTCACCATATCACAGAGCATAGTGGTTGTTGTGACTATCTTTATTTTATCGGCCTCTTCTTCCCTTTCCTCTCCTGTGCCGAAAACCCCATAGCCAAAAGAAAACAGGAAAACCGCAAAAACCACAATCAATGTGGGAATTTCTTTTTTAAAAATTTTTGAATATTTTTCCTCCAAAGCTTTTCGCCCCTTTTAATTCTCTATGTCAATATATGACGGAGGGTTAAAAGGTGTTAATACTTTTATAGTCTAATAGTAAAAGTGGATTGTATATTTACCCCCTATGTAATAGGTTAATTTTTATTTAAAAAAATAGGCTCTATCACAAACTTAATTGTGACAGAGCCATTGTTATTTCTAAAACTAACGTCTCACCCGGCGTGTAACTACGTCTATTTCTTAATCAAACCTCTGCACGCCGGAAATAAAAAACTCTGCCACAAACTTAATTGTGACAGAGCCATTGTCATTTCTAAACTCAAGGTCTCGCCCGGCGTGTGATGACGTTTATTTCTTGCAGTCACCCCTGCACGCCGGATATAAAAAACTTTTGGCGGACATTTTCAAAGTAGAGTTTGTCGCAGACGGCAATCTTGCGGATAATATTTTTTATTGTCATCTCAAGACTGCTGTTTTCGGAGTAGTCGGCGGGGAAAATATAGTCAACTCTTCCACGCTTTAAAAGCTCTCTGACCTTTGGGTTGTCGTTTTGATAAACAGCTATTGCCTGACCGCCGTAGGACTTCATCATCTTCATGCAGGGCACATCGGAAAGTCCGTCGCCTATGTAAACCATGTTGGTGAATGGCACTCGCTTTACGCTGTCGGGCATGGAACGGTTTAAGTCCTCGTCGTTGGAAACATCCAAAACGCCTTTGTTTATTCTGTAGACAAACTGGGTTTTGTTTGTGTAGTTTACCGCAGTTATGGGCCATACAGCCTGCTTTGTTTCATCGTCGTAATAAAACTCACAGGCGAAAATTTTCTTAAACTTGTGGCTTATGGATGTTCCCTCGATTATCTCTTTAAGTCCCGAGGAAATTACATAATGCTCTACCTGTACGCCTTGACTTTTTCCGAACTCGTCTATTCTGTCAAACCACGTGTCAAGTCCCTTGAAAAGCTCTACGCTTTTGCCTTGGTTTACCAAAGTTTCCCTGAAAACGGGGACGTTTTTTCTTTTGGCTTCCCTAATCATTGTGTACATGTAGGCAAGAACGCTGTCCATTTCCTTTTCCCTGCCGAATATATTGGCTTCCTGCCAAAACTGTGAGGAGGTCATGCCGAGGCTGGGTATGAACTGATAGTCCTGCATATCCCTTGTACAAAGGGTTTTGTCAAAATCGTACATTATAGCCGCAATGGATTTTTCTGACATGACTGCTCTCCTCTCCTATTTACACAGGAAAAATTATCCCTGATATGTTGTGATTTCAACTGATGTTACAATAACATCGTCGTAAGGCTTGTTTGTTTCGGAATCTGTCTCAACAGCGGCAATAGCGTCTACAACATCCATTCCCTCAAATACCTGAGCAAATACTGTGTGACCTCTGTCAACTGCGTTGTATGCGCCGTCAAGTGATGGGTTGCCGCCGTACCGGTTGTAAAGCTCCTTTACTTCCTCCGGAACGGATTCAGGATTATAGCAGTATGAACCGTACATTCCTGCAAAGTAGTCTGCAACGCCCTGTGCATGGTACATTGAAAGACCCTCATACATGTATTCCCACTGCTTCTGAAGTGCATCCCAGTCAATATTTTCAGGGCCTGCCTGGTTTATAAAGAACTGGCTTCCGTTTGTGTCACGGCCTGAGTTTGCCATAGCTACTGCGCCTCTCAGGTTCAAAAGCTTGTCGCAGAACTCATCCTCAAGGATTTCATCATTGTAGGTAGAACCGCCTGTGCCGTCTCCGTTCTCAAAGTCGCCGCCCTGAATCATAAAGTCGTCTATAACTCTGTGGAAAATAGTGTTGTCATATTTACCTGCCTTAGCAAGCTCAATAAAGTTGTTTACTGTGTTAGGAGCATTTTCCGGGAAGAGTCTTAAAGAAATATCGCCCATAGATGTGTGGATAATTGCGATTGTTTCTCCAACCTCCGGCATTTCAAGCTGGTATCCGTAGTCGTGCTCTGTATCTTCCTTGTAGGACTTTCCTACTACTTCGGCAACTTCATCAAGGTCTGCCGGGTCATAGGTAGCTTCTTCTGTTGCGCCCTCTTCGGTAGTTGATGCTTCTGTTGTTGTCTGTGCTGACTCGTCTGTTGATGTTGTTTCATTATTATCGCCTGAACATCCTGCCATTGAAAAAGCGGAAGCTGCCGCCATCATTACAGCAAGCATTACGCTTATGATTTTCTTTGAATTTTTCATTGTGTTCTTTCCTTTCATTATCCTTTGACCATATATATCTTTTGTTGCAAAAATAGGTCTGCACCATATATTTTATTATAAAATTACTACAATTTCAATAGAACTTGAATTTTACTTTCAAAATTCAAAAAAGCGTCACATTGGTTATATTAGGAAAAATCTTTTCATAGTATATTGAGAAAAGATAACAAAACGGAGGCGTTAAAATGACAGCATATTTACCGGAAGGAAATCTAATAAACACAGAAGAAAACCGAAACAGCCTTAAAAACCTCCAAACCCTGGGTGACGCCATGCGTGAGGAAAAAATATTAGAGGCGGTGGCGGTGGTCTGCGACGCAAAGCACAATTTAATTGTGGATTTGGGCGGAATTAAAGGAATTATCCCACGTGAAGAAGGTGCGGCAGGAATAAAAGAAGGCACTGTCAGGGATATCGCCGTTATCTCAAGGGTAAACCGCCCGGTTTGTTTTGTGATTACGGAAATAACCGCCGATGAAAACGGTTCTCCCCTCATTGTACTATCAAGGGAAAAGGCTCAGAAAAAATGCATGGAAAACTACACAAGCCGCCTGAGAAAAGGCGACGTTATCCCTGCAAAGATAACCCATTTGGAGCAGTTCGGAGCCTTTGCTGATATAGGCTGCGGAATTGTGGCTCTTTTGCCCATTGACTCAATTTCAGTTTCAAGAATTGAACATCCCAAAGAGAGATTTTATCCCGGCATGGATATAAAGGCAGTGGTGAAATCCATAGAAAACGGAAGAATTTCTTTAAGCCATAAAGAGCTTTTGGGAACATGGGAAGAAAACGCCCAAAGATTTACACCGGGAGAAACAGTCACGGGAATTGTCCGTTCAGTAGAAAACTACGGGGCATTTGTGGAGCTTTCCCCAAACCTTGCAGGACTGGCGGAAACAAAAGAGGGCGTCAAGGTAGGTCAGCAGGCAAGCGTTTACATAAAGAGCATTATCCCATCTAAAATGAAAATAAAGCTTATTATAATCGATACATTCCCATACAGCTACAGTCCCCATACTCCGGAATACTTCTTTAACGGCGACAGAATGGAAAGCTTTATGTATTCCCCTGAGGGCTGTGAAAAAATTATCTGCACGGATTTTTCCGATGACTGAAAAATAATAAAACATATTTCAACAAAATAACAGTCTGCAATTGACATCGAACATTTGTTATGGTATTATCATCTTAGTAATTATAAGAGGTGATAATATGAACGATGTACTGACATGGATTTTGGCTGTGGCAGTGATTATCCTTGCCGCAGCCGTCGTGTATCTTTTGTTCTCAAAAAAGAACGGTTCATCAGGTGGTATTTCCGAAAAGGCTCTCACCGACGCCCTTTACAAAAACAATCAGGCGTTACGTCAGGAGATGCAGAAAACCACCCAGCAGAGCATTTCTTCAATGGGAAACATGCTTTCCGTAAACCAGCAGAATTTCTCCGCTTCACAGACGGAAAAGCTTATGCAGCTGGAACAGCGACTTGGCACCTTTTCTTCGGACAACCAGCAGAAGCTGGAACAGATACGTCAGACCGTTGAAAAACGCCTTGAGTTTATCAGGGATGAAAACAGCCAAAAGCTGGAACAAATGAGGGCGACCGTTGACGAAAAGCTTCAAAAAACACTGGAAGAAAAAATGACACGCTCTTTCTCCCTTGTTACAGAAAGGCTGGAACAGGTTTACAAGGGACTTGGAGAAATGCAGAATCTCGCCGCAGGTGTGGGAGATTTGAAAAAGGTTCTCTCCAACGTAAAGACAAGGGGTATTTTGGGAGAGCTTCAGCTTTCCGCCATACTCAAGGAGATACTTTCACCGGAGCAGTACTGCGAAAATGTGGTTACTGTTCCCAAGTCAAAAAATCCCGTGGAATTTGCGGTAAAGCTTCCGGCTGAGGACAACGGCTTTATATATCTTCCTATAGACTCAAAGTTTCCCGGCGACACCTACACAGTCCTTGTGGATGCATACGAACAGGGCGACAAGGCAAAAATCGATGAGGCGGCAAAGGCTCTTGTTTCAAGACTTAAAAGTGAAGCCCGTGACATTCACGAAAAATATGTATGCCCGCCCTATACAACAGATTTTGCAATTCTTTTCCTGCCCTTTGAGGGACTTTATGCGGAAGCTGTAAACCGTGGAATGGTTGAAATTTTACAGCGTGAGTACAAAATAAACCTTGCAGGCCCCAGCACCATGGCGGCTTTGCTTAACAGCCTGCAAATGGGCTTTAAAACATTGGCTGTTCAAAAGCGAAGCGCACAGGTTTGGGAGGTTTTAAGCTCTGTTAAAGGTGAGTTCGACAAGTTTTCAACTGTTTTGGAAAACACACAGCAAAGATTGGAACAGGCAAACAACGAGCTGGACAAGCTGGTTGGAGTCCGCACAAGACAGATTCAGAGAAAACTGGAAAAGCTCCAGAGTGACAGCACGGATTCACAGATTTAATTATAATTTTTTAAAAATCATTCACTCTGTAAAAGCTGGTAAGTTTTAAATATTGTGCAATAAATGTTTAAAAATCTCTTGTTTTTTTCATTAAAAAGGTGTATCATTTTAGTGTAAAAAAGGTTTAGAAGCCTTAATAAAGGAGAGATTTGAAATGAACATTTTATTGACAGGCGGAGCCGGCTACATCGGTACTCATACTTGCATCGAGCTTTACAAGGCTGGTCACACTGCTGTTATCGTAGACAACTTCTGCAACAGCAGCCCTGAAGCAGTAAAAAGAGTTGAAGAGCTTATCGGACAGAAAGTACCTCTTTACAATGTAGACGTATGCGACTTCGAGCCTCTTGACAAAGTGTTTGAGGAAAACAAGATTGACGCAGTTATCCACTTTGCAGGACTTAAGGCTGTTGGCGAAAGCGTATCTATTCCGATTAAATATTACAGAAACAATATCGACTCCACACTTACACTTCTCGAAGTTATGAAGAAGCACGGAGTTCACAACATCGTATTCAGTTCTTCCGCAACAGTTTACGGTATTCCTGAGACAGTTCCTCTCGTAGAAACAATGCCAACAAGCTGCACCAACCCATACGGCTGGACAAAGCTTATGATTGAGCAGATTCTCAAGGATGCATGCGTTGCTGACCCTGACCTCTCTGTTGTTCTTCTCAGATACTTCAACCCAATCGGTGCTCACGAGAGCGGAAGAATCGGTGAGAATCCAAACGGTATTCCAAACAACCTTATGCCTTACATAACACAGGTTGCTGTTGGCAAGCTTAAATGCTTGGGCGTATTCGGAAATGACTACCCAACACACGACGGTACAGGTGTTCGTGACTTTATCCATGTTGTTGACCTTGCAAAGGGCCACGTTAAGGCTATCGACTATGCTGACGCTCATAAGGGTGCAGAGGTATTCAACCTGGGTACAGGTACAGGTTACAGCGTTCTTGACATCGTAAATGCATTCCAGAAGGTTAACGGCGTTGAAATTCCTTACGAAATCAAGCCACGCCGCCCAGGCGATATCGCAGAGTGCTATGCAGATCCTAAGAAGGCTTACGAAGGCCTTGGCTGGAAAGCAGAAAAGACTCTCGAGGACATGTGCCGTGATTCATGGCACTGGCAGTCAAGCAATCCTAACGGATACGAGGCTTAATTGCTCCCCTTAAATTAAACTAAAAATAACGAAGGTCATATTTTATGGCCTTCGTTTTCTTTTGCATAATTCTTTGTTTTTTCTGTAAATCTCACATCGAAAAATTCACCTATGCGTTTTATAAAATCATCCCTTTTTATCATCACAATGGTAAAAAACAAAAGTGATGCTGTACCTAAAATAATGGGATAAAGGGCAGGGTTACAGAAATTTAGCATTATAACTGCGTCCTCATTTTCAAGGGAGATACCAAAGCCCCACAGCACCGAGGATATACAGGAAATAAGAAGTGAAATTGATGTTATCACCCTAAAGAAAAAACCGGAATACCAAAGATAAAAATTCTTTTTAAAATTGAATATCACCGAAAAAAGAAATGTCATCACCATTCCGCCGCTTCCAATAAAAAGGATTTCAAAGGTTTCAAGTCCAATGGAGGAACAAAGCACCGAGGGCGTTGGAAAAATCTCCACGGACAAAACCTCCGCTCCTGCTAAAATAGAGAAAAAGGCATGTCCGCCCTCGTGTACCAAAGGAAAAACAAGGTAAATCAAAACAAAGGAAATCAGTAAAATTTTCAACAGTTTAATCAAATCTCGAGCCATTGTATCACCTCAATTATATTATGGATAATTTATCCGTAATTATTGAGATTTTTAATTTTTTCGTGACCGGTTAACTCTTTACTTTACAAAACAAAAGAAGTGTAATAATTTTATATTTTATCTGAAATTATGTTGCAAATTTAATCTATTTTTCTCCTGTAATACACAAAAGATCTTATTGCTTTAAATTTATAGGTATGATAATATAGATACGAATAAAAATCTAAAAAAGAAGATGGTTTAAATGATTAAAGACTATCATACACATACAGGTAATTCCGACGGCACAAAAACTCCTGAGGAGCTTATAGATTTGGCAGTTTCAAAAGGCGTTTCCGCACTGGCAGTGTCAGACCACGACAGCATAAAGGGATTGGAAACCGCCCAAAATTACTCAAAGGGAAAGCTTGATTTTCTCCCGGGCGTGGAGTTCACCACAAGGGAAGAACATTATCCTCACTGCGACGGCAAATACTGCCTGCACCTTTTGGGATACGGCTTTGATATTCATAACAAAGAACTCAACGATGCACTGGACGACAGAGCCGCAAGGGTAAGAAAGACCTACGATGTTCTTATAAAGAGCCTAGAAAAATACGGAATGTTTTTTGACTACACTCAGGTTGACATAAGCTGCGGAATCGTAATGCAGATGCTTGATATCGCCGCACACATAGAAAAA
The DNA here is from genome assembly GCF_002160515.1 of Anaeromassilibacillus sp. An172. Lineage (GTDB taxonomy): Bacteria > Bacillota > Clostridia > Oscillospirales > Acutalibacteraceae > Limousia > Limousia pullorum. The sequence continues at coordinate 86,236 of NZ_NFKS01000007.1, forward strand.
AACTACAGCGACAATCCAAACCTTGAAAAAGCAGTGGAGGACGTCTATAACTACAGTTCTGCTCTGGACAGCGAGAATTTTTCTTTAAAGGACTCCATAGACCTAATACATAAGGCAGGCGGCAAAGCGGTATGGGCGCATCCCTTTAATGTTTACAGAAATTTTAAGAAACAGCTTATTGATGAAAACCAGGTGGAAGCAATTCTGAAAAAAACCATAAGCTTAGGCGTTGACGGAATTGAAGCACTTTACGGAGATTTTACCCACGAAGAAAGACTCAGCCTTTGCAGGCTTGCAGAAAAATACGGACTGTTTGTAACCTGCGGAAGCGATTTTCACGGTTTTAAAAACAAGAGAAATCACTTTATTTCCTTTGATACAGATGAATATTCTCAGTTTGATGTACTATAAAATTAAAAAAAGAGGTGTATATATTGGATAACCAAAAACTATTTTTTAAACGCCTTGGAATCATAGTTGGCGGCGGTGTTGTTCTATACTGGGCGCTTAACAACTTGGGGCCCATATTTGATTTCCTGGGTGTTGTTATCGGATTTATTTTTCCTTTTATTTTAGGCGGATTTATCGCATTTCTTTTAAATATCCCAATGCGGTTTATCGAGCGCAATCTCACAAAGCTTGTTAGAGCCATCAGAAAAAAAGAACCGAAAAAAGAAAAATCAATGGTCATAAGGCTTGTAAGTCTTGTCTTGGCAATTGTATTGATTTTAGCCCTTTTGATTGGCGCCGCATTTATCGTAGCCCCTCAGATAGGCGAAACGGTTTCCTCACTTTCTGCGGAAATCCCCGGATTTATGAGGGAATGTCAGAAGTTCTTCCAAGAGGTTTCAAAATCCCTTCCGGGATATCTTTCATTCCTTGAGAACATTCAAATCGACTGGAACAATGTTGGAAAACAGATAACCGGATTTTTAAGCAGTTTCGGAACTCAGGCGGTTTCCTCCTCCATATCGGCGGCAACTGCGGTGTTCAGCGGTATCGGAACATTTTTCATGTCCTTTATCTTCGCTCTTTATATTCTTTTGGGAAAAGAAAGTCTTGCACGTCAGGTTAAAATCGTGCTTCGCTCTTTCCTTCCCAAAAAGGCATACAAGAAATTTTTCGATATCACAGCTCTTATCGACTCTGTATTCTCCGGATTTTTCTCCGGTCAGTGTCTTGAAGCCTTGATTTTAGGCTCTCTGTGCTTCATAGGAATGAGCATTTTCCGCTTCCCATATGCGGCAATGATATCCGTACTTATTGCAGTGCTTTCATTTATCCCGATTATCGGAGCTTTCACAGGATGCTTTGTAGGAGCATTTTTCATCCTCATACAAAACCCTATACAGGCAATCTGGTTTGTTGTTTACTTCCTTGTTTTACAGCAGATTGAAGGAAACTTCATTTACCCGAGAGTTGTGGGCGGCTCTATCGGACTTCCCGCCATGTGGGTTTTGGCTGCGGTAACTTTGGGCGGAAGCATTTTCGGCATAGCCGGAATGATACTCTTTATTCCGTTGACCTCTGTTGTCTACGCTCTCATAAAACAGACCGTCAAAAAGCGTGTTAAAAGACAAAAGCTTGAAAGACTTAGAGCCGAGGAAGAAAAGGCAAAAGCCAAGCAAAAAGTCGTACACGAAAAAAATGTTTCGGTTAAAACCGTAAAAGAAACCTCCGGTCAAGCCGAAAAAGTAATATCCCACGAGGACAAAAAAGCCGAGCCAAAGACAAGACCTGCTCCTGCAAAAAAGAGCAAGCCTGATGAAAAGCCTATAAACAGAAAAGAATTAAACATCGACATAGACTTGGACTCGGAAGAATACATTAAAAGAGAAGATAAAAAATAATCAAACCCCTTCGGTACAAAAAACGTATCGAAGGGGTTGTTTTATGGTTCGAGATTTTCTTCATTAAAAAGTGGAGAATTGAAAAATGTTTTAAGGTCGATTTCCAAACCCTGACATAATTCATGGATGACCCTGAGCTTTACGGACTCGTAAGAGCAGTTTATTATATTTCCTATTGTAGATTTCGGAACTCCGCTTTTCATGTAAAGCTGATATTGGGTCATGTTTTTTTCTTTTAACAATTCCAGAAACCGGCATCTTACCGCCTCGTTAAGCTTCATTCATCCACCGCCTTTTATTTTTCCCTAAGCTTTATTATCTTTCCTTTTCGCAGTCCTCCCGGGTTTTCGAGGTTGTTTATGTCTATAAGTACGTTTATAGGCACTCCGTTTTCCCGGGAGATTTTCCATAGAGTGTCGCCCTCTTTTACCCTGTAAAACATAGGGATTTTTGTTCCTTTAAGAGGGATTTTCAAAACCTCTCCTGGGCAGGCTCTTCTGGGTTTATCTATGGAGTTTTTTGTAAAAATATCCAGGGGAGAAACTCCGAACTTTTCCCCTATTTTCCAAAAGGTATCTCCCTTTTCTACTCTGTACATAAAATAGTCTTTCATATTATCACCGTATAAAATTCTCATATGACATAATATGATAATAAAATTTTACGGTGATAAATTTAAACTGAAACCTCTATTTCTTTTCCCAGGACTATGGAATAGATAAGGCAGGCGGAAACCTCAAGTCCTGTGGTTTGCTCCATGGCGTTTTTATAAAGGGCTATCTGTTTTCTGTATTCCTCTGCCAAAAACTCCGGTTCTTTTACCCTGTCGGTTTTATAGTCCACAATCACAAGCTTACCCTTTTCCTCAAAGGCAAGGTCAACCGCTCCCTGCAATATGACCTTTTCGTCTGAAAGTTCCTTTTGTATCTGAGGATTTACCATTGACACAGGAATTTCAACGGAAAATGTGTATTCCTTCATAACATTTTTTGAAGCTGTAATTCTCTTAAACAGAGGACTTTCTGTAAAGCTCTCCACAAGCTTTATGTCTATAGCTTCCGCCTGAGCAGGCGACAAAACACCTTTTTCCGCAAGTCTTTTTACTTCATTCTGAGGATTTTCTTTAAGTAAATTAAAATCACAGCTTTGGAAGAAAAGGTGCATTGCCGTTCCCTTTTGGGCGGCGGTGAGCTTCTCCTCTCCCAAAAATGCAGGTGGCGCAAGCTTTTTGAAATATACCGGCCTTTCCTTTTCGTTTAAAGCAGAAGCCGTAACCTTTACAGGTATGTCCGCAAGCTCACTGTAAGGATATTTAAAATTCTTTCTTTCCGTGAGGATTTTCTCAATTCTCTTTTCCTCTTCCTTGAGGCTGTTTTCATCGCAGGAAGCTTCCGTGGTGATTTCCTCTTCTTCCTCCTGAGTGTACTTAAAGATTTCTGTTTTCCAAACTTCCCTTTGTACGTTTTCCGCCCTGTAAATATCCTCGCAGTCCGCAAGCTTTCTCAGCTCTCCGCAGCATGGGTGCAAAAGACTGCACATTGTTATCCATTTTCCCGGAGAGCCGGCTTCCCTTACAAAATGGGATGGGATTTTCCCAACGCCTGTCATTCCAGCTCCCACGGCTTTAAGCTCTTTTTCCACATCCTTTGAGGAACAGAGCATTATAAGCTTTTCCTTTGCCCTGGTCATCGCCACATACAAAACTCTAAGTTCCTCCGACTTTTCGCTTCTTTTCATTTCTATGGCGAGAGCTTCTCTTGGCATTGTGCTTCTTCTGCACATAAGCTCAGGATAGGTTCGCTTCATGGCAACGCCTAACTTTGAATGTATAAGCACGTTTTGGGAAGCGTCCGATACAAAACCTTTAGACATGGCGGCTACAAAGCATATTGGAAATTCCAGCCCCTTGCTTTTGTGTATGCTCATTATTCTTACAGAGTTTGAACCCTGTGACTGGGTGTTTGCCGCTCCTGTCAAGTCAGAGCCGTATTCAAACAATCTGTCCACATATCTTATAAAGCCTGAAAGACCCTTATCGGAGTTTTTCTCATAGTCTGCGGCGTATTCTCTCAGTCTGCGCAGGTTGTTTACCGCTGTTTCTCCGTTTCCCGAGGCGCTGACAACCGCTTCTATTCCGGTAACGTCATAGACCTTGCTCATAAGCTCCTGAGCGGACATAACTGCCGCCATGGCTCTGAAATTTGAAATCTCCTCTGTAAACTTTTCAAAACGCTCCACCACGCTTTTAGGGGGCGTAGTTTCTCCTGTTTTGTTTCCCTCCGAATATTTTGAAATTATATCCAGCATTGAACCGTAAAGTCTTGGTGAATCTGAAAAAATTCTCAGCATCGACATTTCATCTGCGCTGAATCCGTAAAGGGGACTCATCATCACCGAGATAAGAGGTATATCCTGCACAGGATTGTCGATTATTCTGAGGATATTCATAGCAAGAGCTACCTCTTTGTTTTTGAGAAATCCCTCGGACTTCTCGTAAACCGCAGGTATTCCGTATTTTTCAAGCTCCTTTATGTAGATAGGGAAAAAGGAATTTGCGTTTCTCAAAAGTATTGCAAAGTCGCCGAAATCAGGCGGTACCTGCTGTCCGTCACGGGTTATCCTCATTGTGGAGCGGAGTTTTCTTATTTCCTCCGCAATGTGCCTTGCCTCAAATACGCACATATCTCCGCCGCCGGGGTATTCCAGAAAATGAACCTCCACACCGGCTTCTTCCGTTTCCGGATAGGATGCGCCGGACACAAGCATTTCATCCTCGTTGTACTCCATGTCGCCAACCTCTTTTGACATAAGGCGTTCAAAGGCAAAGTTTACCCCGTCGGTGACTGTCTTTCGGCTTCTAAAATTCTTTTCCAGAATTATTTTCGCAGGGTAGTTATCCTTGTCGGGATTATATCTTTCACAGCTTTCACGTCTTCTCAGAAATATTTCCGGCATCGCCTGACGGAAACCGTAAATGCTCTGCTTTACGTCGCCAACCACAAAGAGATTTTTTTCACGGCTTATAGCTTTAAAAATCAAATCCTGAACCTCGTTGGCGTCCTGATACTCGTCAACCATAACCTCATCAAATCTCTGAGAAATTCTGTCTGCTTCCTCGGTAAAGGTTATTTCGCCGTTCTCTCTTTTTACAAGAATTTGCAGAGTGTAATGCTCCAAATCGCTGTAGTCAACTATGTTTTTGCTTTCCTTGAGCTTTGAAAAATTCTCCCCGAACTCCTTTATGCACAAAAACATCTGTTCAACAATGGGGCGGAGATAGTCTATATCCTCAAGACATTCCTCCTCGCTTTGGGCGAAAAGCTTCTGCATTTCCTCGACTGTGCTTTTTATTATTTCTCTGTTTTGTTTTAGCTTTACCGCCAATGGGTGGTCTTTATAACCCCTTGGAGTTCTGAAAGTTCCCTTTTCAAATGATGAAAGCTTCTGTTTTATTTCGTCCCATGTGCCACTTTCAAGAGTTTCGCTCATGCTCCTTAAAAAAGCCAAATCGGAAGCCAGCAAAAGGTTTATGGCGTTGTAGATTTTTTCTTCCTCTGTGGAAATCTCCATAGAAATTTCAGCCACGGACAAGCTGTACTGACATGCGCCCACGCAGTAATCACGGATAATTTTTCCCCATACTGTCTGTGAAACCTCCTGACCCTCTCTGTAAAAGCTTAGCTTTTCCTGAAGCCAGCTGTCGGCAAAGGGGTGTGACCTTAAAAAGTCGTACAATCTAAATATGATATTTCTAAGCTTAACGTCGTCACGTCCCGAGGAAAAGGCGGAGGCAAGCCGGTTAAAATACTCATTGTTTTCACCGTAAAATTTGCTGAGGGTTAAGTCCATAGCCTCGTTGCGCATTACCATAAGCTCCCCGTCCTCGCCTATTCTCACATCTGCTGAGATATCAAGACTTGAGGAAAACTCCCTTATAACTCGTGAACAAAAGCTGTGTATTGTGGAGATGTCCGCCTTTGCCAAAAGGTTCTGCTGACGTCTTAATGCAGGGTTTAACGGGTCTTTTTCCAGCAGCTCGCTTATTCTGTCGTTTATTCTTTGAAGCATTTCCGCAGCAGCCGCCCTTGTGTAGGTAACCACAAGAAGCCTGTCGGCGTCGCAGGGCTTTTCGCTGTCGGTTATTCTCTCTATTACCCTCTGAACCAAAACCGCTGTTTTTCCCGAACCTGCGGCGGCGGAAACTATCAGGGAACCTCCCCTTGCATTTATTGCGTTCTTTTGATTTTCAGTCCACTGTCTGCCCATTACTGTCCGCCCTCCTCATTTTCAAGAATTTCCATAACGTCTGCTTTGCTAAGCTTAAATACTTCCCTGCTCTCCATTCCCTCTTCATAGCCGCACACCTGCCAGTAAGGACAAAAAGCGCAGGCGTCTGTTGTTCCCTTTGCGGGAATCTGACCTATTTTTCCGTTAAGCAGTTCCTTTACCATCTTTTTAAGAATGGAATTTATCTTGTCAAAAATTCTCTTTATTTCCACAGCGTTTACAAGGCTTTCAGTGCTTGTGTACTTATCGCCGCTTTTGTTGAGCTTTACAGGAAGATAAACTCCCCCCACGTTCTTTTCCATGCCCTTTATAACTGTGTCGTTATTGAGCACAAGGCCTTTCATTTTTCTTTCCTTGTCTATCTCCTGCTGGATTTTTCCGCTGTCCATGGAGAAATCTGAGTCAACAAAGACGCTTCCCGACGGCATATAGAGTATTCCTGCTGGGATTGGTTTTGTTCCTTTGTATTTTCCCGTTCCCTGACACAGAGCTTCCATATATATGAGCATCTGCATATTAAGACCAAAAAGAATATCCGAAAGCTTAAACTCCTTTTTGCCGGTTTTGTAGTCTATTATTCTCACATAGGTTTCGCCGTTTTTCTCCATAACGTCAACCCTGTCGATAACTCCGTAAACCGATATACTTGCGCCCTCTTCGGTTTCTATTTTGTAGGGCTCTATATCTTTTCCTATGCTGAGTTCAAAATCTCTCGGCACAAATTCGCTTTGGGAAAGCTCCTCACTTATTCTCTCGATAAGTCCTGCGGCGTTATCCCTGAGCTTTTCCATAAGGAACATAAGGGAGTGATTTTCCTTTGCTTCCTCGCCCAAATATTTTTCGCTGTACTGCTCCAAAAGCTCTTGAACCTTTGAAACTATTTCCTCTTTGGTGAGAATTTTTTCCCTGTCAAAATCCTTGAAATAGTTTTCCAAAGTATAATGTATGATAGTTCCGTACTCGCTTGGTGTCATCTTTGCGGTTTTTCTCTCCTGGGCTTTCAGTCCGTAGGTGCAAAAATAGCTAAAGGGGCAAAGATGATATTTTTCCGCCTGGGAAGCGGACATGGCAAAGTTTTTACCGAACAAGGCTTTTGCTGTATCGGGATTTTCTATAACGGAATGACTGCGCTTTACCGCTCTTTCCAAAGCTTTCATTTTGTTTTTGTATTCCTCAGAATTTTCAAAATACTTTACAAGTCCGAAAGCAAAACCGTCGCTTGTTCTGTCGCCGTATTTTTTTGCGCAAAGCTCAAAGGAGGGCTTTTCACACCACAGCACCTGTTCAGGCTCTAAAAATTCATCTGTTTCTATATGTATCTGAGGGAAAATTCTCAAAATCTCACGAACTATAACCGAGGGTTCGTTTTCATCTCCTGAAAGTGATGTTCTGTACCAGGAAACAAAGACCTTTTTACTTGAAGCGGAAAGGGCATAATAGGCGATAAACTTTTCCTTGTTTAAAACCTCTTCAAAGAAATCGGAAGCCGGAAGTCCCAGATTATAAAGCTCCTTTTTCTCCCTGTCGCTGAAAATTCCCTCTTCTACCGGCACGGTGGGGAACTGTCCCTCTATAGCTCCCACAATGAAAACAGCCTTTGCTCCGTTTAGTCTTATTCTGTCCGCCTGACCCATTGTGACCCTGTCCAAACCCTCGGGGATAAAGGCGATTTCCGAGGCTTGAAACTGTAAATCAAGAAGCTCCGAATATCTTTTAAGGCTCAGTCTGCTGTCACCTAAAATCAAAACCATTTTGTCGAGGATTCCCATGACCATTTCCCACAATCGCACCTGTTCCTCGCTTTGGTTTTCAAGTCCAAGCTTTGAAAGGCTCTGATACATATTTTCAAGCTGTTCCTCTGTGTGCAAATCCTTTAAGAGCTGATAGAGTGATTTTGAAATCTCCCTGCAACCCGTATCATCACAGCTGTTTTTAAAATTCATAAGAGGCGTCATTATTTTCTGTCTTATGGCTTCAAGTTCCATAAGCTCCGCCTGCTCCTTTTTCCCCATCTCCGCACCGAAGCCCGAGGGGTTGGCGGTAAATGGCTTTGTCAGGTTCTTTCCTGTTATAGACCACATAAGCAGGTAATTTTCAAACACCGAGGTTTCGTAAGCAGTCACATTTGTAAGTCCGGTTTTCATAATTTTTAAAACCTCTTCACGGTCAAAACCTGAAACTGCGGCGGAAATACAGCCTTTTATAAGTCTAATGAGGGGCTTTACGCTTATGTCCTCGGGAATATCGCAGAAATATGGGATTTCGTACTTGTCAAAAACCGTTGTAATAACCGGCGCATAGCTCTCCCCATGGCGAAACACCACCGAAATATCCCCGTATCTGAAATTCTCTTCAATTATCAGTTTTTTAATTTCACAGGCGACATTTTCCGCCTCGGAATAAATACTGCCGCATCGTGAAAGAAAAACATTTTCAACTGCATCGTCGCAGGTTTCAGAGCTTCCGGAAAGAAAACCACGCTCAAGATACAAAAGCTCATCATTTTCAAAGCGTTTGTTTTCCTGCAAAACCACAGGCTTTGAGATTTCTATATTATTTTCTTTTGCCTGATTTTCAAAAATTCTCCTGTTGGCTCTTGTGGAGGCGAAAAGTCCCGAGCCGTCGGGAGCAGTTGGGTCGTCGGTTACGGTCATGTAAAACTGTGAGCTTCTCTCCATTATTTTTGAAAGCAGTTTTGTCTGCCTGCCGGTGAAATCTCTGAAAGAATCCACCGCCACAACCATTCCTTTAAAAAGGTCTGTGCCTGCAAGTCGGTCATATGCCGCCTCTGTCATGTCAAAGGGGTCGATTTTGTTTTCCCTGTCGTCGTTTAAAATTGCGTCGTAAGCACTGTAAACCAATGCGGTTTCAGAAAGCTTGGCTTTAAGCATTTTATCCTTTGTTTTTGAAGAAACATCCTCAAGCATCTGAGGAGTTATTCCCCATTTTTTATAGTCGGTGACGGTCTGCAAAAGTGTTTTTATGTACTCCCCTCGCCTTTTTTCCGAGGAGAAAAGGGAAAGATTCTGGGCGGTTTCCTCCAAAGCCAAAGACATAACAAGCTGTCTGTCACCGTCATCTATACACAAGGGAATTTTCCCCTCTGTATTTTCAAAAATATACTTGCAAAGTCTTGTAAATCCGAAAACCAGAACATTTCCCGCAAGCTTAGGCCCCAGCAAACGCAAAAACATTTTTTCGTTTTCAAAGGTGCTTTGGTCAGGGACAATCATCATGCATTTTTCCCCGCCGGCGGCAATTTCCGCCAATATTTGAGAAACTCTCCGGGTTTTTCCGCATCCGCTTCGTCCTGTTATTATATTAAGCACATTATCACCTCTTGATTATTATATTTCATCTCATCAATCATATTATTTTTAAATTATATCACAATTTATAGGTCATAAAAAGGTCATGTTTAAAATCCTAAAAATTTAAAAAAGCTTGTTACCGCCTCAACGATTTTAAATTTGAACTCATATTTATTTCCCGAGGAAACCACACTGCATTCCTGGGGCGTCAGGTTTTCCTCAAAGCTTTCATAATCTGTGGACGTCCCAACGCACAATGAGGGATACAAAACGCACCACCAGTTTTCACCTTTCGCCTTGCCTATTTTAATCTGCAAGGCTGTGTATTTTCCTGCCGGCATTGTTACGCTTCCGTAGTATCTTGTATTGAAATATTCCTCACACAGCTGCACAGATACTGTGTAATCCTTCCCCTGCTCTTTAATAACGGTGGCTGCAGTTTTGTTCAGCTCTTCAAGGTTTTCAAGGGTTATTTCCTTTGCTTCCTCCAAAGACTGAGCTTCTGTAAAAAGCTCCTTGCACTCCTTGGTTATTTCGTCCCTTACCAAAAGCTTTAACTCCTGGTCTTCGTTTGTATCTGAATTTGCAAGTATATGTAATCTCAGAACATCCTGGGTCAGCGTTTCACACACTGTCTGAAAAGGTAAAAAGGAAAATATTACAGTGAGAACAAATCCCACGCACATGGATTTAAACATTATTTTCATAAAAAAACCTGCCCTTCACGTTTCTTAACGTGATTATGGGCAGGTATTTTTTTAATATTCATTTAATCCAAATCAACCGAAACAATTTTACAGCCGTCCTTTACAGGCTTGCAGAGAAATACATCCTGATAGTTTTCTTTCAAAACCTCTATGCATTTTTTCGCATGTCTTTCGGAGGAGAAAAGTCCGTAAACAGCCGAACCGGAACCGGTCATCAAAGCGCCTTTTGCCTTGTTTTGGTACATGATTTTCTTTATCTCGGCAACCTGAGGAATTTGCAGAGCCTCTTCAAAATCGTTGTAAAGTGTGGCACAGAAATTTCTTAAATCTCCGTTATAGATAGACCTGATAAGGTACTTGCTATAGTCCGCAACCTTTGCCGGCATCTCGTCCACCTTGGCGTAAGCTTCCTTTGTGGAAACGGAAACATCCTGTGGCTTGCAGATTACAATCTGAGCCCTTGGCATTGACCTTATTTTTTCCAGAGTTGCGCCGGTTCCTGTGCCGTACTGAGTTCCGCCGTTTATGCAGAATGGAACGTCAGCGCCCACCCTTTCGCCTATCTGACAAAGCTCCTTTGTCTTTAAATGGGCGTCAAACATTCTGTTAAGTCCCACAAGCACAGCCGCTCCGTCGCTGCTTCCGCCGCCCATGCCCGCCTGTGTTGGGATGATTTTTTTTATCTCGATATGCACTCCCGACTGAGGTATTTTTGTATAGTTAAAAAACTGCACAGCCGCCTTGTAAACTATGTTTGTTTCGTCGCAGGGAACTCCCGGATAATCACAGGAAACAGTGATTTCTCCGCTGTCGTTGGAGGTAAGTATTATCTCGTCGTAAATGGACACAGCCTGCATAACCGTTGAAACGGAGTGATAGCCGTCGCTTCTCAAGCCGTTTACATCCAGTGACAGGTTGATTTTTGCCGGAGCCAAAACATTTATTTTCATAGAGTTTCTCCTCTTGTTTAGGAATTTTCCTCTTTAAGTTCCTTTAAAAATTCTTCTATTCTCTTTAAAGCCTCTTTAAGATGGGCAAGGGAGTAGGAATAGGAAACTCTCACATAGCCCTCGCCGCTTTCTCCGAAAGCGTTGCCCGGAACAACAGCCACATGCTTTGCTTTTAAAAGTCTTGTGCAGAACTCCTCTGAGGAAAGTCCTGTTGACTTGATGCATGGGAACACATAGAATGCGCCCTGTGGGTCAAAGCAGGTAAGTCCCATTTTGTTAAAGCTTCCCACTAAAAGACGTCTTCTCATGTTGTACTGATTTCTCATGTTTTCTATATCCTTATCGCCGTTTTTAAGGGCTTCAATAGCCGCATACTGGGCAGTTGTGGGAGCTGACATAATGCCGAACTGATGAAGCTTTGTTATCTGGTCGATAACAGGCTTCGGGCCTAAGGCGTATCCCAAACGCCAGCCGGTCATTGCGTAGGTTTTGGAAAATCCGGAAACCACGACTGTTCTTTCCTTCATATTTCCTATGGAGGAAAAAGCCACATGGCCTTTTCCGTTGTAGGTAAGCTCTCCGTAAATTTCATCGGAAAGTACAAAAAGGTCGTGCTTTTCAATAACCTCGGCAATAGCTTCAAGTTCCTCTCTCTCCATAATCGCACCTGTGGGGTTGTTTGGGAAAGGAAGTATCAGCACCTTTGTTTTGTCGGTGATTTTTTCCTCTATGTCCTGAGGTGTAAGCTTGAAGTTGTTTTCCTTTTTGGTTTCTATGATAACCGGAGTGGCGTCTGCCATAACAGCCAGCGGCTCATAACAGACGAAAGACGGCTGAGGAATTAAAACCTCGTCGCCTTCCTCAACAACACATCTCAAAACCACGTCAATAGCTTCGCTTCCGCCTACAGTTACAAGGATTTCATCGTTGGGGTCGTACTTTACGTTAAATCTTCTGTCAAAGTAATTTGAAATTTCCTGTCTGAGCTTTATAAATCCCCTGTTTGGGGTGTACCATGTTTTTCCCTTTTCAAGAGAGTCAATTCCGGCTTGTCTTATATGCCAAGGTGTCTGGAAGTCCGGCTCACCGATACTAAGTGATATAACGTCCTCCATTTCGTTGGCAATATCAAAAAACTTTCTTATGCCGGACGGTTTGACCTCTTTTATCTTTTTATTTAATATCTTTGAATAATCCACCATTGTTTTCTCAAATACCCTCTCTTTCCTCTTGCTTCTCTATGTTGGAATCAAGCAGAATACCGCCCTCTTTATATCTCTTAAGCAAGAAATGGGTGGCTGTGGAAATGATTCCCTCCATAGCGGAAAGCTTTCTGGAAACAAAGGTCGCCACATCCTGAATGGTTTCGCCTCTTACGTATACAGCAAGGTCGTAAGCTCCTGCCATAAGGTAAACTGACTCAACCTGTTCAAATTCGGTAATTCTCTGGGCAATTTCGTCAAAACCGGTTTCCATCTTAGGTGTTACTTTAAGCTCAATAAGAGCGGTAACTCCTGCGTCCTGAACCTTTTCCCAGTTTACAAGAGCCTTATAGCCCACGATTATACCGCTTTTTTCATATTCTCTTATCTGTGCTTTTATATAATCCTCAGGCTCATTAAGCATCATGGCAAGCTGAGCTGTGGAGAAATTTGTACTTTCACTGAGTAAAGCCAATAAACGATTCATAACATTACCACCTTTTCATAGGGTTATTTTATATTGTTTGGAACACTTCGCAGTCAACAGCCTTTTCCATTGAAAGGCATACGGCAACGCCTATGGAAAACAGCTCCCTCTGTTCGCAGAATATATTTAAAGCAAGGGCGTCGCACTTTCCCACTCCCGCTTTTGAAACCGCCGCCACAACAGAGTTATCAGCGTCCACTATATCATAGGATTTTTTCCGCACATCCCCTCTGATGTGCCAGCTTATTCCGTAAAAAATACATTCCGGCACCGTGCCGTGGCTTGTCACAAGAGAAATCCTCTCTCCTCCCGATGAAATGGAATAAAGCGTATACATGGGAAGATTTATTCTCCTGATGACAAGTCGTTTTATTCCGGAATTATCCTTTATATACGCCTTTGACATGGGTGTTCCCTCTTTGGCTGTGACCGTGTATTTATCATCACTCATGCAGTCTTTAACTGTAAAAATAACATTTCCTGATGTTGTTTCTCTTTTCAGAAAGACTTTCATAAGCACACGTCCTTTTTAGAGTTTTTCTGCCTCCTCCATCCAGACTGCAAAAGCTGCGTCGCTGGGCATTGTAAAATCTCCCCTCGGGGACAATGAAACTGAACCAATCTTAGGTCCGTCGGTCATACAAGACCTCTTGAACTGCTGAGTGAAAAATCTTCTGATAAATACCTTTAACCATGATTTTATCGTATCCTCACTGTAAATTCCATCGAAAGCTGTATTTGCAAGATAAAACACCTTTGACGGTGAAAATCCGTAGCGCACAAAGTAATAAAGGAAGAAGTCGTGAAGCTCGTAAGGACCTACAACATCCTCTGTCTTTTGAGCGATTTCTCCATCATCTGACGGAGGCAAAAGCTCAGGACTTACAGGTGTGTCGAGAATATCCTTCAAAACTGCGCCCAGCTCTTCGTCACAATGGTCTGACTCGTACTGTGTCAAAACTCTTATAAGTGTTTTCGGAATATCTGCGTTTACCGCATACATTGACATATGGTCGCCGTTGTAGGTAGCCCATCCCAAAGCAATTTCGGAAAGGTCGCCTGTTCCCACAACTATAGCTCCCCTTGTGTTTGCCAAATCCATAAGCACCTGTGTGCGCTCTCTTGCCTGGCTGTTTTCATAGGTGACATTTCTCATGGCTTCGTCATGTCCTATATCTATAAAGTGCTGACGAACGGAAGCGGAAATATTTATCTCCTTAAACTCTGTACCGTAGCACTCCGCAAGCTTCTGGGCGTTGGACTTTGTTCTGCTTGTAGTTCCGAAGCATGGCATTGTCACAGTGAGAATATTTTTACTGCTTATTCCAAGCATATCGCAGGCTTTGACACAGGCGATAAGTGCCAAAGTGCTGTCAAGTCCTCCTGACAGACCGATAACCAGCTTGTCACATTTTATATGCTCCATACGAACCGCAAGGGCAGACGCCTGCATTGTGAGTATCTGGCGGCAGGTTTCGTCCATATTCTCTTCCTTTGGAATAAACGGCAGACGGCTTATCTCTCTTCTTAAAATAATCTCTCTTTCGTCCATTGAGAAATAAACCTTTTTGATTATGCGGTCAACACACACGTCGATGTTGTCGGAAGCTATTGCAAAAACTGCGCTCTTTCTGCGGTCGCTTTCCATTTTTTCCAAGTCAAGGTCGCCGTAAACTGCGCCGTTGGTGCAAAGCTCGCTTTCTGTAACAATTACGCCGTTTTCCGCAATAAGTCTGTGTCCTGCGCACACAATATCCGTTGTGCTCTCTCCCAAGGAAGCGGATGTAAAGATATAGCCGCAGAGCATTCTTCCGCTCTGGGATTTTACAACGGAACGTCTGTAATCAGCCTTTCCGATAATCTCGGCGCAGGCAGAAGGGCAAACTGTAATTTTTGCTCCCCCAACAGCCGTAAGATATTCGCTGTTTGGAATAGAAGAAAACAGGGACTCTCCCATATCCACACATACGGAAAACAGGCTGTTTTTCTGATTTTCAAAAACAATATAGGGATTTAACGGCACTGACTTGCAGTCTGCATAGTCGATAGTTCCGTCAAGGCCTATACCGTCTGAAAAATATTTTGCCAGGGAAAACTCGTCATGTCTTTTTATTTTTCTTTTCGGAACAGCTCCCACAACCTTGCCTCTGCTGCAAAACAGGGCGCAGTCATAAAGCTTTCCGCCGTATTTTACGGGAACGCCTATAACAAAGGCGGTCATAAGAAACGCCGTTTCCTCCAGCAGCTTTTTAACCGCATTTTCGGCGCTTTCCAAAAGGGTATTGTGGAAAAACAAATCTCCGCAGGTTATGCCGGTAACGCAAAGCTCCGGAAAAACAACAAGAGAAGTTCTGTTGTCCGCTCCCTCAATTATAAGTTCTTTTATTCTTTCAATATTATACTGGCAGTCCGCAGGATGAACCTTAGGAGACGCCGCACTGACTCTTAAAAAACCGTAATTCATACCATCACCCGCAAAACATGTAATAAATTCCCGAAAAAACTCGGGATATCTCCATTTATCATTATACTCCACACGTGTTAATTTTACAAGTGATGTAATAAAACATTGTTATTCACAAAAACTTTTAAATTTCCTCAAATTTCCATCATACGCATTTTCAATATATTTTACATTTGTAAATTCAAAATATCCGTCAAATTGCTTGACTTTAAATATGAAATGATGTAAAATTAAATCAAAGAAAAGGAGTGATACCAATGAACAATGAATTTTCTGCTGATTTGATCACTTTGATTGACGAAGACAATAACGAGCATACTTTTGAAATTCTCGATACTTTAGAGTACGAAGACAAGGAATATTATGCTCTTTATCCCGTATTCGACGACGCAGAAGAAAGCGTTGAAGACAGCGGCGAATATTATATTATGGAAGTTGTTGAAGAAAACGGCGAAGAGGAATTGGCCGAAGTAGAGGACGACGAGCTTTTGGATAAGCTTGCTGAGATTTTTGAACAGCGTTTTGAAGAGCTTTTTGACGACGATGAAACCGAAGAATAATCCCGTTCTTTTCAGAATATAATATTGTTGTAAACTTAAACTTGCTTAATTCCCTGCTTAATGCGTGAAAGTTGTTAAAATAACCCTACAACTAATAAATAGGGAGCCTAATCTCTTTTGACGGTGTGAAGACCTCCTCGATTTTCGGGACGAAGGAATCCTAAAGCCAAAAGGCGGCACCCACCTGCTTTTCTTTTCGTAGGCAGGTTATCTTAAACAACACACGGTTAAGCGGGGTTACTTTTATGAGATAGATCGGGCAGAGAATACCCGGTCTTTTTTCTTTTATTAAGACTGAAATCTGACGCCCTTGCGTCTTTTAAAATAAAATTAAAGATGGTGAATAATATGAACGTTTCTGTTTTGGGCTGCGGAAGATGGGGAAGCTGCATAGCTTGGTATCTTGATAAAATCGGTCACAATGTTACCTCCTGCGGACTTGCGGACGCCCCGGAATTTATACAGCTTTCTACCGAGAGAAAAAATGATTATCTGTCTTTCCCTCCTTCAATAACCGTAACCTCAGACTTGGGACAGGCTATCTCTACAGCCGAGGTTATAATAATTTCCATTTCCTGTCAGCATCTCCGTTCCTACATGGTGGACATCGCAAAACACGACTTGAAAAATAAAATTATTGTGCTTTGCATGAAAGGAATTGAGGTTTCCACAGGCTGCCGTTTAAGCGAGGTTGTAGGGGATTTTGTAGACGAAAAGGAAACCCCTATCGCCGTTTGGGTAGGTCCCGGACATCCTCAGGATTTTGTAAAGGGAATACCAAACTGCATGGTTATAGACAGCAACAACAAGGATGTAAAAACAAAGCTTGTTGAGGAATTTTCAGGAGACATCATACGTTTTTATATAGGAACAGACCTTATCGGCTCTGAAATAGGAGCCGCCGCCAAAAACGTGGTGGGAATTGCCGCAGGTATTCTGGACGGTCTTAATTTCACCTCACTTAAAGGCGCATTGATGGCGAGAGCTCCATATGAGGTTTCAAGACTTATAAAAGCCGTTGGCGGAAACGAGAAAAGCGCATACGGACTTTGCCATCTGGGAGATTATGAAGCCACACTGTTTTCTAAATGGAGTCACAACAGACAGTTCGGCGAGGACTTTGCCCACGGCAAAAGATTTGAAAAGCTTGCAGAAGGTGTTATGACCTCAAAGGCTCTTTTAAAGATGGGCGAACGCTACGACGTTGACCTTCCTATTGTAAGAGCTGTAACAAACGTATTGTTTGACGGCAACTCCATAAAGGAAACCCTTGACGCTTTGTTCGCAAGAGAAATAAGAGACGAATTCTGGCAGGTTGACTGATATCATAAAAAATAAATATCACCCATTTTCATGTTTTTAAATAATATGTAATGTCACGGTATAAAAGAAAAATCCCATGGCAAAAATATTATTGAAAACAAAAACATGGAGCGTGAACAATGTGAACATACGACGTGGTGATATATATTATGCAGATTTAAGTCCGGTGGTGGGCTCGGAACAAGGGGGTATACGACCTGTTCTGATTGTGCAAAACGATGTGGGAAACAAGTTCAGCCCCACCGTAATTGCCGCCGCCATTACAAGCCAGCAGTCAAAAGCCAATCTGCCCACACACATAGCCATTGACACAACGGGAAGCGGTCTTGCAAAGGACAGCGTTGTGCTTTTGGAGCAGATAAGAACCATAGACAAAAAACGACTTCGTGAAAAAATGGGCAGCGTTGACAACGGCTACATGGATAAGATAAACAAGGCTATTTCCATTTCTTTCGGATTGCTTTAAAATAACTTTTTATAAAAAGGACAAACCCTAAAAAATATTACAGGAGAGCGCACATTGTACGCTCTCCTGTTTTTAGGTTTATGGCAAATGAATAATAAAGAAAAATATGTAGTCAGTCATGAAATATCTTTTTAGACATTATCTGGTCAGGTAACCGAAAACCAGCACTCCCACAATAGCAATAATACAAATGGCGATTATTATATCTATCTGTTTAAGGGTAAAAGGCAGTTTTTCGTAAAAATTTTCTTTGCTTTGAGTGAATGCGCTCTTTGGTTTCTGGTCTTTTTTCTCTTCCATTTTCAATCTCCTTTCCCTTTATACAGAAATTATTTCTTAGCCAAATACTTACGGATATCCAAGGATACTGCCAATACGATAACAAGACCCTGAACAATGTAGTTGTAGTATGGGTTAACGTTCATGAACTGGAGGCAAATCTTGAGGATTTCAAATACCAGAACACCGATGAGAACGCCGCCTACTCTACCGATACCACCTGTTGTGGATACGCCGCCGATTGTACATCCTGCGATAGCCTCAAGCTCGTAGCCCATACCAAGGCTGGAAGCTGCGCCGCCGGACTTACCTGCAAGGAGGAAACCTGCAACGCCGTACATAACGCCTGCTACTGTGTAAATGAGTATCTTTGAACGAACTGTGTTAACACCGGAAACCTCTGCTGCGTTTTCGTTTCCGCCGATAGCGTACATATTCTTTCCGTATGTGGTTTTATTGTAGAGAACCCAGAAAACAACGCCAAAAATTACAGCGATTATCATAAGGTAAGGCAATACCTTTTCACCGTTAATGTTAAACAAAGCGCCGCTTGTAAACTTTGTATAGCTTTCCTGGAAACCACCGATAGGTGTTGCGTTTGTAAAGATAAGTGTAGTACCGTAGATAGCTGTCTGTGTACCCAAAGTTGCGATAAATGGAGGAACTTTAAGGATACTGATGATAAGTCCGTTGATAAGACCGATAACACCTGTAATAGCTACAACTATAAGGAATGCAATAAACATATTCATCTGAGGCATTCCCGGGAACATACGGCCTACATAGTCTATATCCTGCATCAAAACACCGCCTACACAGGCTGCAAGACCTGCGGCACGTCCGGCTGAAAGGTCGGTACCTTTTGTAATCAAACATCCTGAAACACCGAGAGCAATCAAAAATCTGATTGATGTGTTCATAGCCAGGTTGTTGAAGTTACCCATTGTGAAAAAGTTGTTTGTTGTAAAACCAACAATTAAAGCCATTATTATAAGCAATTCAATAATAGCATTATTCAGCAGAAATCTTCCCACTGATTTCGGGGTTATTTTTGTGCTTTTTATTTTACCCATTTTCGGTTAATCCTCCTTATGCAAACTGTGTGGCAAGTTCCATAATATTTTCCTGTGTTGCGTCCTTGCCATCGATGAATCCGGTGATACGTCCGTCACACATAACCATTACTCTGTCCGCCATTCCGATAAGCTCGCTCATTTCTGAGGAAATAAGGATAATAGCTTTTCCCTCTTTTGCAAGCTCGGAAATAATGCAGTAAATTTCGTATTTTGCGCCTACGTCAATACCACGGGTAGGCTCGTCCAGAATCAAAACATCCGGATTATTGGCAAGCCATCTGCCTATGAGAACCTTCTGCTGGTTACCGCCGGACAAAGACTGAATAAGCGTTTTACTTGACGGCGCTTTAATGTTCATCTTTTTAACGTTGTCCTGAACAAGATTCTCTATTTTTCTATTGTTGATAAGAAAACCGAAGTCTCTGTACTTTTTCAGTGAAGCTATGGAAATATTATCAGCTATTGAGAGAACTCCCATAATACCGGTGGCTCTTCTGTCCTCGGTAAGCATCGCAATTCCCTGGTCGATAGCGTCCTTAGGACGTCTTATTTTCAGCTCTTTGCCCTTGTAGTAAATCTTTCCTTTACTGTGGCTTCTGATACCGAAAATACCCTCCATAAGCTCTGTTCTCTGTGCGCCTACAAGTCCGCCTACGCAGAGGATTTCTCCGGCTCTAAGCTCGAAATTGATATCTCTGAAGCTCTTGGGATTAATGGATGTAAAGTCCTCAACCTTGAATACAACCTCGCCGGGCTGATTTATCTTAGGCGGGAACAGGTTTGTAAGCTCACGACCAACCATCTTTGTAATAATCATATCGGTTGTAAGCTCTTTTGCGTCCCATGTTCCGATGTACTGACCGTCACGCATGATTGTAACTTCGTCTGAAATTCTAAGAATTTCGTCCATCTTATGGCTTATATATACAATGGAAACGCCCTCTGCCTTTAAGTCCTCTATAATTCTGAAAAGAGCTTCAACCTCTTTTGCGGTAAGTGAAGAGGTAGGCTCGTCCAAAATCAAAACCTTACAGTTTGCGGAAACCGCCTTTGCGATTTCAACTGACTGCATCTGAGAAACGCTCAATGTACCAACATGCTGCTTTGGGTCAAAGTCCATTCTAACTTTTTTCAAAAGCTTCTCGGTATCACTGTACATCTTTTTATGGTCAACAAATAATCCACCGAATTTTTTTGGATAGCGTCCCAAGAATATATTTTCACCGACGCTTCTTGCCGGTATGGGCTGCAATTCCTGATGCACCATTGCTATGCCCTTGTGAAGAGCATCCAGCGGGTCTTTTATTTTTACGGGTTTTCCCTCGTAAAAGATTTCGCCCTCGTCCATCTTATATATACCGAACATGCATTTCATAAGAGTGGACTTTCCTGCGCCGTTTTCACCCATAAGCGCATGAACCGTACCGGGCTTGAGTCTTAGCTGGGCATGATCAAGGGCTTTAACGCCGGGAAATGTTTTAACAACGCCTCTCATTTCCAGACGATACTGTGTATCTGCCATGCTGTTTTTCCTCCTGTTCTCAAAAAATATTGCAGGTGACCTTCATTCAGACAATGAAGCTCACCTGCAAATTAAACTCAATATGTATTTAAAATTTAATCGGCTTTAATAAGCTCCCTGCACACAATGCAAGTGACTCAATAATTATGCTGCTGCCTCTGTTGTTTCTTCAGCCTCTGTCTCTTCTTCGGTTGCAGAATCGCTTGATGTAACCTTCTCATAGTCGATCCAGTAGTAATCCTCGATAGCCTCGCCGTTAACAGCCTTGATAGCAACGTCAACTGCTGTGTGTGACTGGTCGATATGGTTGTTACGAACTGTACCTGTCAATTCACCCTTATTGAGAAGATCCATAGCCTGGTCGATAGCGTCAACACCTACAAGATAGATGTCCTTGCCAACTGTGCGGCCTGCCTGCTTAATAGCTGCTGATGCGCCAACTGCCATACCGTCGTTGTTGCAGAAGATAACGTCAACCTTGTCGCCGAACTGTGCAAGTCCGTTAGCAGCAATCTGCTGGCCTTGGTCTGTTGCCCAGTTACCGATCTGGTTCATAAGCTCTTCAACTTCGATACCTGCGTCTGTGAGAGCCTTGATTGAATACTCTGTACGGAACTGTGCGTCGGAGTTCTCAGGGTCGCCCTGAATCATGATATAACGAACAACGCCGTCGCCGTCTGCGTCACCCTTGTTTGGAAGGTCACGGATGATTTCGCCCTGATATGTACCGGACTGCTTTGCATCTGCGCCAACATAGCAAACCTTGTCGCTGCTTGTGATAACGCTTCCGTCAGGCTCACGGTTGATGATTACAACAGGAATGTTTGCCTCTACGCACTTGTCAACAAGAACCTTTGCGGAAGATGTCTGAACAGGATTGAGAATAATTGCGTCCATACCCTGTGTGATGAAGCTGTTGATCTGCTCTGTCTGAGTAGCCATGTCGTTTTTGCCGTCTACCAATGTGAGCTTGTATTCAACATCTGTTGAAGACTCGTTGAGAGATTTTACATAGTTTTCCATCTCTGTGCGGTAAAGAGTCATGAAGTTGTCGTCATACTGATAAATAGCAGCGCCTATGTTTACAACCTTCTTGTCGCCGCCGTCTGTAGCTTCGTCTGTAGCTTCATTACCGCCGCAAGCTGCCAAAGATGCCATCATAAAGATTGTGAGCATCAGTGCAATAATTTTTTTCATTTTCTTCATTTGTGTTTTCTCCTTTTCTTAAATAAAAAATTACCATTTAGGATTTTTGTCATTGTGAAAGTCAAACTAAAGAGCAAAAAGTGAGTTTTTAACGTAAAATCTACCGCTTATTTTACTTAAAAACCACTTTTTACACGTTTTTTTCACAAATTTTTCATCTATATTTTATCAAAACGAAAATTCCATGTCAACATAATATATATAAATTTTACACGCACTAAAAAATTTTATCTATTATTTACTGTGAAATCGTTTTTTTTCAAGTTTTCTATAGTAATTCTTCCAACAAGTTTCGTCAATATACACAAAACAGCACCGTGTTACATTTTACATTATGCATAAAGGTTAAATATTCAATTTTTTTGCTCTACCGCCGCTTTTTACCCTATGTCATAGCTTTTTTACGATTATTCTTATTATAAAATAAAGATACTGTTATAATTTTCCGAAGCTTTATACCTGTGTATCAGCCCATCGATACACCTTTTATATTCAAAAATTGTTCACTGAAATTAATGCACATATAAAAAACCGCAAACAACCAATATCGCTGTCTGCGGTTAAAAACACTATCTTATGTATATGTTTGCTGTATGTATCACATTATATGGAATCCAACAGGTCTTATAAAGAGCACATGACATGAATCCTCGCCGAGAACGGACTCTATTCCTGTTTTAAATCTGTCCAAAATATCGTATGGAACAAAAGCCTGAACAGTGCCTGCAAAACCGCCTCCGTGAATTCTGTATGCTCCTCTGCCCTCAAGGAAGTTGTCGCAGAGCATCAATGACAGTGCCACGTCCTGGTGTTCTTTGTAGCCTGCCGGAATAACATTCTGCAAATACATCCATGAGGATCTGCCGGATTCCTTAACAAGACGGAGGAAAGTGTCAAAGTCATTGTTTTTCAGAGCTTCAGCCTGCATTGGAACTCTTTCGTCATCATTATAGAAATGCACGGCACGGAGTACAGCTCTGTCACCTGCCAGTCGGCGAAGGCTTGGGATGTTTGACATTACATCCTCTTTTGGTATATCTCTAAGAACATCTTTTCCGAAATAATTGCTGATAACTTTAAGTTCTATCGGAATTGCCGCATACTCGTCTGTAAGGTCGGCGTGGTCTGCTCCTGTGTCGATAATGCAGAGAGCATATCCCGATTTTGAAAAATCAAAATCAACCTTTGTTATCTGAGGATTTTTAGGGTCATTAAAATCCATTTCAACCATATTTCCGGCGGCAGAGGCTGTCTGGTCAAGAAGTCCGCAGGGCTTTCCGAAATAAACGCTCTCTGCGTACTGGCTTATCTGAGCAATTTCAACAGGCGACGCCTTATCCCCGTTAAAAAGGTGATTAATAAAGGAAGCTATTAAGACCTCGTAAGCGGCAGATGAGGAAAGACCGCTGCCCTTGAGAACATTGGAAACTGTGTAAACGTCAACGCCTTTGATATCACAGCCCTTTTCGCTGAATTTCTTCAGAACACCACGGATAAGAGAAGCAGACTTATTTATCTCATCCTGATGTATCTCCAAATCGTTTATATCTATTGAATCTTCATTGTAGCCCTTTGATTTAACTCTAACCTTATCTGTGCCGTTGAGAGCAACTGCTGCGATTATGTCCAGATTTACACTTCCGGCAAGACATCTTCCGTGCTGGTGGTCTGTGTGGTTTCCGCCGATTTCTGTACGTCCAGGAGCAGAGCAAAGCATAACCTCTCTCTGGTCAGCGCCGAAATACTCTTCAAATCCCTCAAGAACCTCTATGTAACGGCTCTTGTTCTCTTCTGTTTCATTGTAAAGCTTTTGAAGCTCTGCGTCCATTTTGCCGCAGGAAAAATCTTCTTTCCATTGATTTATAGTTTTCATATTGCACCTCATTATTATATATTATCATTTGCCGAAACTTTTCCGGCAAAACAAAATTTAATCACTGTCTTTTAAAATCTATACACCTGGTTCCCTGGAAGGTAAGCTGTCCGTAATCCCCCTCAGCCATCATTCCGTATTGGAAAGCGTTTACAGGAAGCTCCATTCGGTCACCGCTTTCAAACTGGAATGTTACATAATACCATGTTGAGCTGGGCGTATACATTGTACCTCCCATACGTGTGCGGTGACGGTTGGTGATATCCATTCTTTTACCAACAATCCGTGCGTTTACGGTCTGTCTTGGGGAATGGTTGTTTTTATTCCACTGACCTACGTTTCGGACTATTATATAAACAAATATGCCTATAACTACAAGAAAAATCAGAATAAACACCACAAGAAACACCCAGAAAAAGGGTGATGTATCGTCAAACTCGTATCTAAATCCCATATTATAACCTCGTAAAATTTATTAAATTACAGAGAATTTGTAAACTGTCATTTTTCCGTACATTTTGCCCTTTTTAAGTATCGGCGACGGGAAATCGCTGTGGTTTATTGCGTCGGGGAAATTCTGGGTTTCCAAAGCCACGCCGTCGTTTTCTCTGTAGATTTTTCCCTCTTTTCCCTTTCTCTCTGTGAGAAAGTTCGCCGTATACATCTGCATACCCGGCTGTGTTGTATACATATCCATAACAATAGAGGTTTCCTCTCCTATAAGGCGTGCCGCTTTTTGAAGAGCTACAATTTGGTAAGGTTTTTCATAATATCCTGAAAGCACAAAATTGTGGTCATAGCCGTTGGCTATTTTAAGCTGGCGGTCATCCATATTTATATCCTGTTTCAAAGCCTTTGGCTCTGTAAAATCAAAAGCTTTGTTTTCTTTTACAGGAAGAATTTTGCCTGTAGGAATAAGATTTTCGTTGATTTCCGTTATTCCGTCTGCAAAAATCTGAACTTTTTGCTCCAAAGCCTTTCCGCTTCCCTGTCCGTTTAAATCAAAATAGGTGTGGTTTGTAAAATTTACAATGGTATCCTTTGAGGAAACAGCACGGCTGTTAAATATCAACTGGTTATCATCTGTAAAGGTATATTCCACCGTTATTTTCATTTCTCCCGGGTAGCCCTCTTCTCCGTCCTTGGAAACAGCGGTAAATTTAACGGTATTTTCCTTTATTTCAAAGTCATACACCTTACTGCTGAACCCGTTTACTCCTCCGTGGAGATGATTTACGCCGTTATTTGCTGCAAGCTTATAGGTGACTCCGTTAAGACTGAAAACACCGTTTGCAATTCTGTTTGCACATCTTCCAACGAACATGCCCAAATATCCGTCGTTTTCCCTGTATTCTTCAAGAGTGTCATAACCAAGACATACATCTGTTAAAACACCGTTTTTATCCGGAACGCAGATTGAGACTATTGTACAGCCATAGTTTGTAATTGTGACAAAAGCGCCGGATTTATTGGTTATTTTGAGCAAATAAACCTTATTTTCATTGTCTATTTTACCAAAATCAAATATTTCAGTCAAAATATCACCCCATTTATTCATACATTAAATATCGCTTAACACGCACTAAGTATACCACGAGGTAAATTCAATTACAATACAAAGAATTATTTTCGACGATTTCAATAAAAATCATACAAAAAATTTTACTAAAAAACAGGCAGCGTTTTTACTGCCTGTTTTTATTATACCTGACGACTGTTAAGATTCTTAAATTCTCTGGGCGCTACCCCTGCGTATTTCTTAAAAACAGCGGAAAAATACTGCACAGAACCAAAGTTAAGCCGATACGCAATATCCGTAAGGCTTTCATCGCTATCGTATATATATTCAATAGCCTTCTTTATTTTCGTGATATTTATATATTCATTGACCGTTACATTTATATGCTTTTTAAATATTTCCGTGAGATATCTTTTGCTTACATTGCAGTTTTTCGCCACATCAGACAAGGAAATTTTCGCTTCAATATTGTTATTTATATATTCAACCGCCGCAGCTGTAATGGGATGGTCAACCTTTAAAACAGAATTAAATGAATTTTGAATATCCCTTGAAAGAAGCAGTATCAGCTCGTAAATATATAGGTTTGCCAAAGCTATATTATTTATCTGCTTGTCCTCGTTTATCTCGTAAACAATTCTTTTAACACAGGAAAAAATCTCGTCGCTGTACTTTGCTTTCATATACGCCTTGGATTCTGTAGCCATATAGAATAAAAATTTTACCTGCTTGTAGGTTTTTGGGTCCATATTTAAAAAGCTTTCGCTTCTGAAATGCATCTGGAGGAAGTTTGCGGTTTTGTCGTGCTTAACTCTAAAGGAATGTATGCAGTTTGGAAAAAGAACCATAAATTCATTTTCATGAACTGTCACAACCTCGCCGTTTACTATAATGTCACATTCCCCTTTAAGCATAAGGCACAGCTCCACATTTTGATGACAGTGTGGGCCAAAGAAAAAATCCGACTCCAAAAATCTTATCAATGCGTTGTGTATTATATTTTTTTCGTCGTTACTGCTGAGCAGTGCCTCCATTATTACATCCTTTTCCTGCATACAGACACCTTCTTTATAAATATTGGCAATTCCATATAGAATAACTTTGCGCTTTATTTTTTAAATTATAACGGTTTTTCGTTCTATATTTTATAAGTTATTTTATTTTTCTATTATCTCATTCTATAATTTACAGTATACTTTTATCATAAACACGGGAAATAATCAATAGGTAAGCGAAATCTCTGCCATATTTTATAACTGACCTTACATTTACACCGTATTGTATAAGTTTTTTCATCACTTAAATGATAATATATAGATAACAACTAAAAGAAAGGACGGTAAACAATGAAAACTAAAGTATCTAAAATTCTTGCCGCCGCTGTAGCCCTTGTACTGACCGCAAGCATATCCATTGCCGGCATACAAGCTGCCTATAAGAGCAAGATACCGGACAGCAAAACCTACGAGTTCTCCACCGAGGGACTCACCGGCGATAAAACCACCGAATTGATGTCCGCAAACCCTGACAGAGGACTTCGCATGGAGGTATATCTGGACGTTGCCACAGGAATGAGCCTTTTTGAATATGCGGATGTGGACGCATTCCAGCAGCTTCAGGACGAAATCGACAAGTACAAGTCCGACAATCCAACCCTTGTGCAGGTTTATTTCTACCTTACAGGCTACAAGGACAAGGAGCTTGACCAAACCGCTTTTGACAACATGAACAGATATTTCGACATGCTGGAAGAAAACAATCTCAAGGCGGTTTTGAGATTTGCCTACATTTCCGATGACACAAACCCGCTTTCCCAGGAACCAGAGGACGACATGGTTGTAAGACACTGGGAACAGCTTGCACCATTTATAGAAGAAAGACGTGACCAGATTTCCGTATTGCAGGCAGGCTGTGTAGGAGCCTGGGGAGAATGGGACTCAGGCGCAATGTCAAGAGTTGACTACAAAAAAATTCTTGACGCCATTATGGGCAACACTCCCGACGACTTATATGTACAGGTGAGATACAGCTATATAAAGACAGATAATTTCAGCAAAGACGACCCTGACTATGACAGAATAGGTTTCCACGACGACTTCCTTATTGGAAATCTTCACGGCTGGAACACAGCAGGCAGTGACCCTCAGTCAGACAGATATCAGCAGATGTCAGAGGAAAGCTGTTATGTTCCCGTTGACGGAGAGATGATTTGGGGCAGTGCCAACGATTATTACAAAGGTGAAATCGGCGGAGATTACATAAGCTCCATAAAAATGGCAAAGAGAATGGCAGAGCATCATTTTACATCCTTGAGCCTTACCCACAACTACAAGGAAAAAGACGGATACTACTCAATGGAGTACTGGAAAACAGAGTATATCAACCAAAATATCCTTGACGAAAACGGACTTCTCTACGATGAAAGCTGGTTCCTTGATGAAAACGGAAACAATCTCCCGAGAACCATGTTTGATTATATAAAGGATTATTTGGGCTATTATCTGAAAGCCGAAAAAGCTTCAGCGGTTGTAAACGGAGACACTGTTACCGCTACTGTAGCATTAAAGAATTACGGTTTTGCCGCACCTCTTACACTTGATAAAATCGAGCTTGTGCTTCTTGACGCAGACGGAAACCCGGTAAGCAGCAGTGAGTTTTGCAGTCTTGAAGAGCTTCAGTCAGGCTCAACCGTTGAAAAGACAATAGAGCTTCAGCGTCCGGAAAACGGCAGAGGCTACAGACTTGCTTTGAGACTCTCTTCAAGAAACGGCGACACAGCAAGACTTGCCAACAACATAGAATACACCGACGGATACAACATCCTTGGCGATTTGATATAATGAAGGGAGATTGTACAAATGAAAGCTTTTAAAACTTCCAAAAGGGTTTTATCATCATTGATAGCCATAATGCTTTTGGTTATGTCCTGTCAAAGCTTTTTGGCGGCAGACGGAGATGAGAAAAAACCTCTTAACATCCCTGAAATAACCCTTGAAAATCTTCAGGTAAGAGGAGGAAGCACAACCTATCTTGTGGACAATCCTCCATACAGCGAAACAGCTCCGACCATGAGAGATTTTGACTTCGGTCCCGGAAGCGACAACATGCAGGACGCATACATCGTATACAACTACGGCAACGAAGTCATGATAGAGTCATTGACACTTGTAGGCTGGTGGCCAAAAGACCAGGCAGTAAAAAATATCAGCCTTGAGTATTTCAAGGACGGTCAGTGGGTAACTGCACAGGAAAATATTGAAGTACCATGGCAAACCTCGGGCGGAACAGAAGAAGAGGTTGAAATCACTCTCACCGAACCTGTTACCACCATGAAATTCAGAGTAAAAATCAACAGCGCATATCATTCATGGTCAGATAAAATCTGTATGCACCTTATGCGTCCAAACGGATACATAGTTACAGAATTTAAGCCACTTACAGACGCAATAGCTCAGGCGGAAAAGCTTGTATCACAGGTTCTCATAGGCAATAAGGACGGAGAATTTTCTCAGGACGCAGTTGACAGCCTTAATGCTGTTACAAATGAGATAAAGGAAAAGCTTGACGCAGGACTTGTAACAGCAGATGACATTCCTGTGATGATTGAGCAGATAGAAACTGCAATAGAAGAATTTACCTCCTCACAAAACCCAATGGAGAACGCACCTGCCGCAGAAGCTGAAAATCTCACAGTATCTTTGGGAAACACAGCATATCTTACAGACAGACAGATTTCAACAGGAATGACCGTTTCCTTTACAGACAGTGAAAATCCCGCTTATCTGACACTTGATTTCTCAGGAAAAAATCTCAACGCCACAGGACTCACCCTCCTTGCCTCCTCATCAGATAAATTTACTTTAAATATGAGTGCGGAAGCTGAAATCGACGGAGTATGGACAGAAATCGCCGCCGGTACAGATTTTAACTACCGCTGTGACGTACAGGGAACCGAGGGACACAAAATTACCTTTGACTCCTGTACAGCTTCAAAATTCAGAATTAAAATTAACAGTTCTACAGCTGAAAGCTTTACAGTTTATGAAATCCTCTGGGACGGACTTTATGACACAGACACCTCTGCAATGGATAATCTTATAAATAAGGCAAATTCAATAATTAAAAATCCTGCCTCTTCCGATTACCCAGACCTTTTGGATATTCTGAAAATTGTTCTTTCACCTGCTGAAAATCAGGAAACTTCAATTCTTGCAAATCAGGGAAAAATTGACACAATTACCCAGCTCCTTTCAGAAGCAATTTCCGCTTTTGACGGACTTGCTCAGTATGAAAAGGGAGATGTAAACCACAGCGGTTCCCTTGAAATTGAGGATGTTACACTTATACAAAAACACATTGTTAAATTATTACAGGAAACAGATTTCTTTGATGAGTACCTTGCAGACGTTGACAATGATGGAGTAATATCAATCAAGGACGCAACCTCAATTCAGATTGCAATTTCCAGCAAGTGATAAAACAGCAAACCATATTTTCTTCATAAATCTTCTTTTTTAACATTAAAAGCCGGCATCTTAAATGATGCCGGCTTCAGCTTGTCCAAAAACCCTGAATTTCTATCTGAAATTCAGGGTTTTTGCGTTTATCAAGCAACCAACACTTTGATAAAAAAGAAGGAGGAATTGGGGTTTAGC
>NZ_NFKS01000008.1 GCF_002160515.1 Anaeromassilibacillus sp. An172
AGGTTTCATTTAGAAATGAATATCGTTACAAGGTCGGGCGAGACCTTATTTTTATTTCCGACCTGTAAGGGTTATTTTTGGAAATGTACGCCTGCACAGGTCGGGCGAGGCTTTTCCTTATTCTTTAGAATAGTTCGTCTGTATTAAGGCTTTGCTCGCATAGTAATATTTACATATTTCTTTTGTACATTGTATCACAAAGAACACCGTCATGCAATACAGGTTTTTATAGATAAGTCACTTTAAATTTATGATAACAAGAAAAAATAACACAAACAGGGGATATAATTTTATGAATATATATTGTAAAGATGTTAGTTTTGTAATATAATTAAACATAAATATCGACAAGTTTTTAATCTATTGGTAACGGGGGTGAATGGGCGATGTTGGCAAGAAAGGTAACTGCAAATATATACGGAAAACTTGCAAATAATCTTTATTCGGGGTACGCTAATATTGAGGATAAAAGCAGGCGGGCGATTATATTTACCAAAAAACCGGTAAACGATGTTTTCTACGGAATTGTTATTGCCATTGTTACTCCGAAAAACGGCGATGCAAAGATAATGGTCAGTTCAGAAAACGAAGTGTATTACCAGCCAGACATCATGAAAGCTCTTTCCGCATTAAAGAGTTTTGTCCCTGCAAAAATTATCTGTTTGTATGAAAAATCCTGCGGAGCTGTAATTTTCAGAAAGAACAAAAATGACGTGAAGCTTCTCCTTGTGAAAAACCACAACGGCAGACACTGGAGTTTCCCAAAGGGTCATATTGAGGAAAACGAAACCGAAGAGGAAACCGCAATCAGAGAAATCAAAGAGGAAACAAATCTCGACGTAAAAATAATGGATAATTTCCGTGAGGTCAGCAGCTACTGTCCTTTCGGAAAAATAAGAAAGGAAGTTGTTTTCTTTCTTGCGAGAACCGTAAGCGACAATATCAAGCTTCAGGAAAGCGAAATCGACAGCTTTTTATGGGTTGATATTGATGGCGCAAAAAAGCTTTGCAGTTATGAAAATGATTTTAACCTTATTGACAAGGCTGACGGCTATATAAAACGCTTTGTAAAATAACAGAAAACTGCTTCCTAAGAAAGGATGAATGAATTTTGATTATTGTAATGAAAAAGAACGCCACTGAGCAGGAGATAAATAATGTTCAGCAAGTGCTTAAAGACCACGGTCTTGGAGTACATCTTTCAAAGGGAACAGACACCACAATTATCGGTATAATCGGCGACAAGTCAAAGCTCTGCGACACCTGCATAGAGTCAATGGACGGAGTTCAAAGCTGTGTTCCCATTATGCACAGCTACAAGCTTGCCAGCCGTGACATGTGTCCCGAGGGAAGAAAAGTAAACGTCAAAGGCTTTGAGATAGGCGGCGAAGAGTTCACCATGATGGGCGGTCCCTGCGCTGTTGAAAGCGAAGACCAGATTATGGAGGCGGCATATGCTGTAAAGGAAGCCGGCGCACAGTTTTTGAGGGGCGGCGCATACAAGCCAAGAACCTCACCATATTCTTTCCAGGGACTTGAGGACGAGGGCTTCAAGCTTTTGAGAAAAGCCGCCGACGCCACCGGACTGCGTGTTGTAAGCGAGGTTATAAGCGAAAACCAACTTGACATTGCGGCAAAATACTGCGACATGTTCCAGATAGGCGCAAGAAACATGCAGAATTTCCGTCTTTTAAAGGCTGTTGGCAAAAGCGGTGTTCCTGTGCTTTTAAAGAGAGGAATAGCCTCATCAATCGAGGAATGGCTGGACGCCGCCGAGTACGTGATGAGCGAGGGCAACTACAACATAGTTCTCTGTGAAAGAGGAATAAGAACCTTTGAAACAGCCACAAGAAACACCTTGGATATTTCTGCGGTTGCTGTTGTAAAGGAGAGAAGCTCTCTGCCCATAATTGTTGACCCATCCCATGCGGCAGGCAAAAGAGCTTACATCGAGTCACTGAGTCTTGCCTCAGTTGCGGCAGGAGCGGACGGACTTATAATCGAGGTTCACCCGAACCCAAAGGTTGCCGTTTCCGACTCAGCCCAGCAGCTCACACCAAGCTCATACATCGACCTCGCCAAAAAAGTCCGTGCCATCCACTCCACCATGATGTCTTTTAATTCCGACCTGCAAAAGTAATTTTAATAAATAAACACCTGCACAGGTCGGGCGAAACCTTTTTCTAAGTCTTTAAAATGGCTCGCTCTCGGTTAGGTTTATTTTGTTTCCGACCTGCGAGGGGAGGATATAAAAATTAACACCTGCACAGGTCGGGCGAGACCTTAACTTTAGAAATAACAATGGCTCTGTCACAATCAACTTTGTGGCAGAGTTTTTTGTTTCCGCCTTGCAAAGGTTTAGTTTGGAAATAAACATCGTTTCAAGGCGGGCGAGACTTTTGTTTCCGACCTGCAAAAGTAATTTTAGTAAATAAACGCTTACACAGGTCGGGCGAAACCTTTTTCTAAGTCTTTAAAATGGTTCGCTCTCGGTAAAGTTTGACTTTTAAAATTATAAATTTACAGCCATGGTTTTATTTTTGAACCATGGCTGTTTCTTTATTTTTCTTTTATAGAAAATACATCGTAGGGGGCGGATTGTGTTTTATTTTTATTGAACTATAAATCATTGCAAAAAATAACGGGCGGTCAATTCCGCCCGTATAACGTAAATTATTCTTTTGTAAAAGATTTTTCTTCTTTGTTTTCTTCCCTATCTGTTTCATCATCATCGGAATCCAAATTATCAAAGGAATCCTCTCCTGCGATAAGGTCGTCAAGACGCTTGTTGCGTGTGGTAGTTTTTGTCATGTAGGCAAAAGGTGCGCCCACAAGTATTGAAAGATAGTATGTGATAATTCTCCAAATAAGTGTTGCGCTTTTGATTGTTGCAGGTGTAAAGAACAGTGCGAAAAGCACAGTGAAGCTAAACTCGGCAGCGCCGGAAGCTCCCGGAATTGGAATCATACCGGAAATCAGAGTTACAAAAGCCTGACTGCATACCATATCGAAAGGTGAAGCCTGATTTAAACCGAAGCTTCTGTAGATGCAGTAAGGAACCAAAAACATAGCTATAAGCTGAATCACTGTGAGTACAACAGCCATGATAACCAGTTTCGGCTTGGAAAAAATCATTCTGTTGCCGGAATGGAACTTGGCAAGCTGAGTTTCCAGGGATTTTTCCAATCTGTCCTTGTCTTTAATAAGCCTTATTTTACAAAGCAAAGAGGCAATTCCCCTTGTGGCTTTTGCGGTAAGGTTTTTTGAAAAGGCAAGAAAGACAAATACAAGGGTGATAAAGGTTTGAGATATAAAGCCGATAGTCACAAGTGTGCTTAAAATCGGCGTGTCCATGTGTTCCTGAAAATAGCTGAACTTTAAAATTACCGCAATGACCGTCATAACAGTCATGGTTATCTGATAGACCAGAAATCTGTTCAGCAGTCGGGAGGAGGAATATCCCACGTCAACCTTGTGCTTAGACATGTAGTAAACCTGCATTGGCTGGCCGCCTGTTGAGGAAGGTGTTATACCCGACCAAAACAGACCAAGCAAAACAGTGCGGGCGGAATGGCGGATTTTAAACTGCTTGTACTCGTCGTGAATATAGAGATGAATAACAAGTACGTCAGCAAAAACGCTGGTACAGTAGCTTAAAAGTGCGGCGGCTATCCACCAGAGATTTATCTGCTGTGAGGAGGTTATAAGGTCGTAAAGACCCTGCTCGCTGTACAGAAAATAAAATATCATCCACACGCACAAAGCCGCAACCAAGAGGTTTAGAATAAGTCTGCCAGAAATTTTAAATTTTTTATTTTTCATCTTTGTTTACCGGTGCCTCCGTGTTCTTATTTTTGGCTATAAGGTCAAGCATAAGACCGTAGATGTGCTCTGCGGAGCGGTCCTTGAAATGCTTTTTGCAGTTTGCTTTCATCTGCTCAAGCTTTTCCGGATGGGCAAGCAGGTCGTGTATCTGCTGGGCGCCGTTTTTCCTGTCAAGGTTAATTGCAAGGTTGTGGCGCACAAGAAATTCTGCGTTGTCCTTTTCCTGTCCCGGGTATGCGCTGAAGATTGCCAAAGGAAGTCCGGAAGCGAGGCTTTCTGAAACCGTAAGTCCGCCGGGCTTTGTTATAATAAGGTCGGCAACAGACATGTAGTCCGCTACGTTGCTTATAAAGAAGAAAAGAGCGGTGGGCTTGGTTTTGTTTGTACTTCTTTTAAATTTGATTTTACTCAAAGACAAATCATCCTTGAGCTGGTTTGTAAATTCCTTCATTTTCCTGAGTTTGCTTTCAGGAGAATATTTATCGTCGTCCTCAATTTCAAAGCTGTCCTCATTTCTGTTGACAAGCTTGTCAAAGGCGTCGTAAAGCTTTCTGTTTCTTCCGGTGATTACAATAATCTGGAACTCATCGTCTAACTGGATGAGGTTTTCGTAGATTTTAAGAATATCGGTAACTCCGAAGCTTCCCGCCATAATCAAAACTATGGGGACTCCGTCCTTAAATCCGAGGCTTTCAAGAATTTCGTGCCTGTCTTTCTTTTTATAGAAAACAGAGTTTATCGGAATACCAAGAGAATGAATTTTTTCTCTTTCAACCCCGTAAACATTCATAAGCTCGTCTATCATATCGTCGTTTGCCACAACGTAGGCGGAAATGCCCTTGTTTATGTAGGTTTTGTGAGCTGCAAAGTCGGTGATAATACTGATTACCGGAACCGTAACGCTGCCTTCAACAACCAGAGCGGAAACCATCTCGCTTATAAATGCATGACAGCAGACAATTATATCAGGCTTGAAATCTATAAACAAAGGCAAAAGCTTTTTGCTGAGCTGTTTGTTAAACTTAGTTACAAAAGCGTTTACCCAAGTGTCCTCGCCAGAGGATACGTACATTTTGCCATAGATAGTAGGCGCTTTGGTGGCCAGATATTGATATCCGTCGGATATTGTCTTGTTGTAAATATGGCCGCAGTACTCAATGGCGTCTACAATTTCCACTGTTGCATCCGGCTGTTTTTCCAGAATGATATTTTTAAGTGCTGCCGAAGCGGTTTTGTGTCCGCCGCCGGTGGAAGCACTGAGAATTAAAACTCTCATAATTCCCTCCGTAAAATTTCGCAGGCTAAAAAATAGCCGAAAGTGTTCACCTCATTACTCCAATTTCTGCAAACCCATAAAATCTTTTTAACACTATTTCCCCTATAGATTAAAAAGAAACTATACGCTGATTTAATATTCTCTTAAGTTACCTATATTATAATAAATAAAGATAAGTTTTGCAATAGATATTATTTTTCCTTTTTATGCTTTCTAATACATTAAAGGGTAAAAAATACATTTTAACACAAAAAAATATGTTATTATTGTGCGGTAATGCGAAAGATATTTTTTACTTAATGGGAAAGATTTCCGAAATAAAAGTTAATAACAAAATATTTGTAAACAACATAGGTAAGTTTGTTAGTTATTACATCTGAATTTTTTGTGTTTCCACTTTATTTTTCCTTTTAAATATTGTATGATAGTAGCAATCGGTAAAAATCCTACCGAATCAGGTTTCATAAAACATCCAAGGGGGTAATGAGTTGAAGAAAAATAATCCAAACGAAAACGAACAAAACAAACCGGTGAATGAGAATGCTCCTGCTGATGAAATGATAGATATAAATTCATGTTTGACAGAAGAGCTTGTTTCTGAAACCACACAGAATGGCGGCGACGAGCCTCTTCCAAACGACTATGACGACTTTATCACAACAGACGAGCAGGCAGAGGACGAAGCTCAGTTTGCCTATGCAGACGAGGGAATACAGTTTGCAAACGAAGTTGAAATGCCTAAGAAAAGCACAAAGAAGAATGTTGTTATTGCGGGAGTATCCGCAGTCTGCGTTGTACTTGTAGCTGTTTTCTGTTTCCTTATTTTCAGCGGCACAATGGATTCTTTATTTGTAACCGGCGGTAACGAGGAAATGATAAACGCAATTCCTGCCGAGGTAGAGAATTTGACCCTTGAGGGCGTAAGCGACAACTATGTTTTGGCTTCCGGTATTTTTGTAAACGGACAGAGCATCGGTAAAATGAAGGTTTCCGACGCAAGAAAGCTTTTGGAAAAATACGCAAAGGACAATCAGCCTGAGTTTACATATACAATTAAGCTTGGCGAAAATACTTACGATATCCAGTCCGAGGGTCTGGAGCTTAACGCAAATATCGACAGCGTTTTGGCAACTGCTGCAAAGTACACAAAGGAAAAGGGCGACGCTCTTCCAACAGATAAGAACGGCGAAATCCAGCAGATTGAATACACACTTCCTTTTGAGATTACAGAAAACGAAGTTTTGACAGAACAGCTTGACAAAGCATCTGAGGTTTTGAACACAGAGCCTGTAAATGCAGAGGTTGTAGGATTTAATCCGGGCGCAGATACAGATGAAAAGTTCACAATCGAGGGCGGCACAGACGGCCAGAACCTCAACTATGACTCAGCTGTTGAGGAAATGAACAAGCTTCTCTGGACACAGGAAGAAACAGGCGAGGTAGAGCCAAAGACCGACGCTGTTGAACCTGAAATCACAGCTGAAATGGCTACAGAGAACATGGTTCCGATTGCTACATTTTCAACTAATTCTACAAATACATACAATGCAAACCACAACATGGCTACAGCTCTTGCAGCCTGCAACGGTTCAATAATCAAGCCTGGTGAAACATGGTCATTCAACGACTCAACAGGAAACAGTAACCTTGAGTCAAACGGATATGTTCCGGCAACAGTTATTGCAAACGGCGAATACACCAGCGGCGTAGGCGGCGGACTTTGCCAGGCAAGCAGTACAATTTACAATGCAGCACTTTTTGCAAACCTTGAAATTGTTGAGAGATACAACCACTACTGGGCATCACCTTACGTTTACTCAGGCTTTGACGCTACAATCGACTGGGGCAACCTTGACCTTAAGCTCAAGAACAACACAGATTATTCAGTTTACCTTGAAGCATACATGGAGGGCACAACCCTTACAGTTACATTCTACGGCTGGAAAGACCCGTCATACGATGGAATAGCTACATATTCCTACAACTATGAAGGCCCAAGCGGTTACTACAACACAGCAGCTTTCAGAATTTATATTAAAGACGGCGAGGAAATCAGAAGAGAAGAGCTTCCAAGCTCAACCTACAGACTTGACGGTTCACATAGCGTATGGGATGCAGACAGCGGTACACTGGGCGGAATTCCGGGAGAGCCTGTACGTCCTTACGAGGTAGAAAAGGACCCTAACGATACAGGTTACTGGGCATCAGGTACGGACTCGGTCTCTAGTGACACAACCGAAGCCACAGAGGCTCCTACATCTCCTCCAACCACAGAGAAGCCAACAGAGCCTCCTACAACTGAAAAGCCAACTGAGCCTCCGACAACAGAAGCACCTACAACAGAAGCTCCAACTACAGAGGCTCCAACCACGGAAGCTCCGACAACGCAGCCGCCGGCAAGCAGCGAAACGCCGTCAGAGGCTGCTGCCTAAGATTTCAGGCGTTACAAGTATATTAAATAGTTTTAAACAGCAGGCAAGCCTTTTGGTTTGCCTGCTTTTCTGCGCTTTTTCGGTAAAAAATATATTTGATATAATACATTCGAATATTTAACAAAAATCATTGATTTTTGTAAAACTTATGTTATAATCATCAATATAACACAAAAGGAGGTCAACCCATGAGGAAAAACAGAATTTTAGCCTTAATTTTAACATTGGTAATGGTTATATCCCTTACCGCATGCGGCTCATCAAAAACTTCCCGGATAGATCCGCTTATGTGGATTGTAAAAGACGGAGAGGGCGGCTGTCTTTATCTTATGGGAACCATACACGTGGGCGACGAGAGGATGGAAACTCTTCCTTTAGAGGTAACAAAAACAATGGATGCCTGCGACTATTTGGCGGTTGAGTTTGATATTCTGGAAACAGAAAACAATACCGCCGGACTTCTTGAAACTATGAAGTCCTTAATGTACACAGACGGAACCACCATAAAAGACCATATTGACGGCGAGATTTACGAAGACGCTAAAAAGATTATGGAGGACAGCGGAATTTATAACTCCGCTTTTGATTACTATGTTCCCATAATGTGGCAGCAGTTTGTTTCTGAAGCTTTCATGCAGAAAAGCGACCTTAAAACAGAATACGGCGCAGACCGTGCCCTTATTGAATACGCCAACGACAAGAATATTGAGGTTTTGGATATTGAGAGCATGGAGCTTC
The DNA here is from genome assembly GCF_002160515.1 of Anaeromassilibacillus sp. An172. GTDB lineage: Bacteria > Bacillota > Clostridia > Oscillospirales > Acutalibacteraceae > Limousia > Limousia pullorum. The sequence goes on from NZ_NFKS01000008.1 coordinate 8,272, forward strand.
AAATGGATATGTTAAAGTCACTTTCTCCGGAAACTCAGGAGTATCTGCTGGGTGCTTCGGTGCTTACAACCGAGGATATGTACAATAAAAGCTTAAACGCAATGTATGAAAGCTGGGTTGACGGAGACCGTGAAAAGCTGGAAACACTTGTTGCGGCGGATTCCGGACTTACAGAATCAGTGATGAATGACGAAGCCAAAGCCGCAATGGACGAGTACAACGAAAAAATGCTGACCATAAGAAATCAAAACATGGCGCTGGCAGCTGAAAGATATATAGACGGCGGAGCCACTGTACTGCTTGCAGTAGGAACCGCCCACATGTTCGGCGACGACGGAATTATAAGTCTTTTGGAAAGCAAAGGCTACACCGTGGAGGAATGGCAGTAAATTAAAAGTATAAAATAACCCCTTTTGCAGAGAATATCTGTAAAAGGGGTGTTTTTTTGAAAAAGATAGGTAAATCAACATACAAGACAGAAAAAAATCCGGCAATCAGCTTTTTTGCCTCCGCCGTGGGAGAAAAGGAAGGTCAAGGCCCTCTTGGTGAATTGTTCGACAGGGTTTTTACGGACATGTATGCAGGAGAAACCACCTGGGAAAAGGCGGAAAGCCGTCTGCAAAAGACAGTGGCACAGATGGTTTTAAACAAGAGCAAAAAGAAAAGCGGTGAAATAGATTTGATTTTTGCAGGGGATTTGCTTAACCAGTGTACCGCATCGGCTTTCGGAATGAGGGATTTTGAAATTCCCTATCTGGGACAGTACGGAGCCTGTTCTACAATGGTTCAGTCCATAATCGGAGCGGTCACCGCCGTCGAATCCGGTGGAGCTTCCGCCTGCCTTTGCGTCACCTCCTCACATTTCTGTTCTGCGGAAAGACAATACCGCTATCCTCTGGAGTACGGATGTTTCAGAACGCCAACCGCCCAGTGGACTGTGACAGGAGCAGGGGGATGCCTTATTGAACCTATGGCGTCAGGTGCAGTGATAGCTCATGTGGTGCCGGGAAAAATTGTGGACTTAGGAATAAAGGACGCAAACAATATGGGAGCCGCCATGGCACCTGCCGCCGCCGATACAATAGGAAATTTTTTAAGAGATACAAACACCACGCCCCAAGACTACGACATGATATTTACGGGGGATTTGGGAGTTGTGGGAAGCGAAATTTTAGCGGAGCTTCTGAGAAACGACGGCTTTGAAATAGAGGGCAAGCATAAGGACTGCGGAGCAATGATTTTTGACTGTCATGAACAGCAGGTCTGCGCAGGCGGTTCAGGCTGTGGCTGCTGCGCTTCCGTCCTTTGTTCCTATATCTTAAAATCCATGGAGAAAGGCGAGCTTAACAATGTTTTAGTCACCGCCACGGGAGCATTGCTGAGCCCCACCACCAGCGGACAAAAACAAAGTATCCCGGGAATTGCCCACCTTATCAACATTAAAAATAAAAAAGAAATTTTTTAAATTGGAAAATTCGCCCTGTTGCGCTGTACATCACGAGGGTTTTGGTTTATAATCTGTTTGTTAAACAAAATTTGAGAATAATTGGTTGTGATAAAATGATTGTAAATCTCAAAAGCAGGGAAGAAAAAATAAGAGCCGCCGCAATCCTTTTAATGATAATCACAGTTGCGGTTATATGGTTTAATTCCTCCCTGCCGATAACTGTTTCCAGCGCACAGAGCGAAATAACAGAAAAGATTGTTGAAAAGGTTGTTCCGGCGGAAGTGCCATTTTTTCAGTATCTTATAAACCACCTGAGAAAATCCGCCCATGTGATAGAGTACGGAGTTTTGGGAATAGAGGTTTTCATGATATTTGTTGCCGGTGGAAAAAAGCCTTTTCCCAAGGGCATTTTTAATAACTTTCAAAGGATATGGAACATGATTACTCTCCCCCTTTTTATAGCTGTCACAGATGAGAGTATACAGATATTATCAGGAAGAGGCCCGGCGATAAGAGACGTTCTTTTCGATATGTCCGGCGCATTGGGAGGCATTTTCATATGCACAATAGTTTATTTTTTCTTTAGAATAAGAAGATAATATGTCAGAAAATATATAATTCAATAAAAGAAACAGCCATGGTTATTTTGAAGTGAACCATGGCTGTAAATTTATAATTTAAAAAGTAAAACTTTACCGAGAGCGAACCATTCCAAAGAATAAGGAAAAGGTTTCGCCCGACCTGTGATGATGTTAATTTTTATATCCTCCCCTCGCAGGTTGGAAATAAAATAAACCTAACCGAGAGCGAACCATTCCCAAAACTAAGGAAAACGTTTCGCCCGCCTTGAAACGACGTTTATTTCCATGTTAAACCCTTGCAAGGCGGATATAAAAAAGTCGGATATAAAAATTAAGCGAAGAATTTTGAGTAGTAGCCCATAACAAAGATTATGATTACAATGATTGGGAGTACATATTTAAGGTAACCTTTTGCCCATTTCGGGAACTTGATTCCCTTTCCTGCGTCAACCTCTTTGATAAAGTTTTCCCAGCCCCAGCCGTGCTTTGAAACACAGAAAAGGAGATAGGCAAGGCTTCCCAGAGGAAGCAGGTTGCTGGAAACGATAAAGTCTTCCAAATCCTGAATTGTGCTTGTGCCGCCGAATGGTGCAAAACCGCTCCATACGTTGAATCCGAGAACACATGGAATTGAAAGTACAGCAATCAAAATACCGTTGAAAATAACGGATTTCTTTCTTGACCAGCCTTTAAGGTCAATCATAAAGCTTACTGTGTTTTCAAATACGGCGATAATTGTTGAAAGTGCGGCGAAAGTCATAAATACAAAGAACAAGGTTCCCCAGATTTTTCCGCCTGCCATCTGATTGAAGATGTTTGGAAGTGTTACAAAAACAAGTCCCGGGCCCTCGCCTGGGTTTACTCCGAAGCTGAAGCATGCAGGGAAAATTATAAGTCCTGCCATGAAAGCAACACAGGTGTCCAAAATGCAGATGTTGATTGATTCGCCCATAAGTGAACGGTCACGGCTTATGTAGCTTCCGAAAATAGCCATAGCGCCGATACCAAGGCTCAAGGTAAAGAATGCCTGGCTCATTGCGGCGTAAACTACGTTCCAGATTCCGTAATCGAGCATCTTGCCGAAATCGGGAACAAGGTAGAATTTAAGTCCCTCGGAGGAATTGTCAAGAAGAATACTGTTAATGCAAAGTACAATCATAATTCCCAAAAGGGCAAGCATCATTGCCTTTGTGATTTTCTCAACGCCCTTTTGCAGACCGATTGCGCATACTGCAAAGCCTATAATAACGATGATAAGCATCCATGTCATCATCTCGCCGGCGTTGCCAAGCATACTGTTGAATACGTTGCCCACGCCCTCGGCGTCAAGTCCTTCAAATTCTCCGGTTATTGTCTTATAGATGTACGCAAGCATCCAGCCGCCTACGGTTGTGTAGAACATCATAAGAATGTAGTTTCCTGCCATTGCCGACCATCCGGCTATGTGCCACTTAGTGCCCTTAGGCTCTAAAACGTGAAAGCTTCTTGCGGCAGATTTCTGGCTTGCTCTGCCCACGGCAAATTCCATAGCCATAATAGGCATACCGAGAATTACCAGAAACAGAATATATATAAGAACAAAAGCGGCGCCGCCGTATTGTCCTACAATATAGGGAAATCTCCACACATTTCCGAGGCCTATGGCACAACCCGCAGAGATAAGAATAAATCCCAGACGGGAAGAGAAATGTTCTCTCTTTTCCATAATCTACTTCCTCTCTATTTATTTTTCGATTTAAAGCGAAATGAAACTAAAAATAATGATAACAGAGCTTTAATTTATTGTCAATAACAATATGAAAATTATGTGAAAAGGAAGTGTTCTCTTTATGCTTTGATTTTTTGTCCCTGAGCGCCTCTTTCCAAAATGCCGTTTATTTTAAGTTTAAACATGGTGGTTGTAACCGTTGCGGCGATAACGTCGCTTAGAGCCTCCGCAAGGAAAAATCCCCAAACGCCCAAACCCAAAGGCGGCAGAATAAGTGCCAAAGGAATAAGGAGAATGACTTTTCTGAGCAGTGCCAAAAATGTGCTGATTTTCGCCTGACCCAATGCGAGGAAGGTTTGCTGACAGGCTGACTGTGCGCCCATAAGTGACATTCCCGCAAGGAAAAGTCTTAAAGCGTTTTTGCCGATTGAAATAACGTTTTCGTCCGTTGTAAAGCATCCCAGAAATATCTGAGGGAAAAGCTCCACCAAAAGTATAACGCCCACGGAGAAAGCCACGTTGACGGCGAAAAGTATTTTAAATGTAGATTTTACTCTTTCCTTGTTTCCCGCTCCGAAGTTGTAGCCTATAATAGGCTGTGCGCCCTGGGATATGCCCTGGAGAGGCATCCATATCATCTGTGTAAGAGAAAACAGAATTGACATAAGAGCTATGTAGTTGTTGTCGCCGTAGGTTCTCATTCCTCGGTTAAACACAAGCTGAACAAGACATTCCGTTGCTTGCATAATAAAGGGAGAAATACCCAGAGATATAACGCCGCTTACCACCGCCCAAGGCAGTTTTAAATATTTAATTTTGATTTTTAAAATTGTGTGTTTTGAGGTGAGGAACATTACAACACAAACAGCGGAAACGCACTGACTGATTATTGTTGCCAGAGCCGCTCCTCTAACGCCCATGTTAAAGCCGAAAATAAAAATAGGGTCCAAAATTATATTTAAAACCGCACCAATGCAGACTGTGGCCATGCTGGTTTTGGTAAATCCCTGATTTGTTATAAACATATTAAGACCCAGAGCCGACAGCACAAATATGGTTCCGTAAAGGTAAATTTGTGTGTATTCCATGGCAAAGGGAAGATTTTCCGGAGTTGCACCGAAAATCAGAAGTATAGGTTCTCTGAACACAAGGAAAAACACGGTAAGCACTGCGGAAGCGATTATTGTCATAAGGGTACAGCTTCCCAATATTCTTTCCGCCGTGTCGTTTTCTTTTCTTCCCATAAATATAGCGGCTCTTGAAGCTCCGCCTGCTCCTATCAAATAGGAAAAAGCCGAGATAAGTATAAGTATGGGGAAAGACACGCCCAAGCCGCCCAGAGCCAGAGTTCCTATGCCCTCAATTCTTCCCACATACATTCTGTCAACTATATTGTACAAAAGGTTTACAATCTGCGCCAAAACCGTGGGGACAGCCATTTTCAAAAGCAATTTTCCCACCGGCTCGGTTTCCATCCTATTTTTTTCACCCATTTCATCATCCTCCTTTTTTTATATCCGACCTGCAAAGGTTTGTTTTGAAAATTCATCTCATTTCAGGTCGGGCGAAACTTTTTTATTTCCGCCTTGCAGAACTTTGTTTTGAAAATAAACGTTATTCCAAGGCGGGCGAGACCTCCTGTTTAGTCTTTGGAATGGTTCGCTCTCAATTCACTTCTATTATTTTTATATTTTAATGTGGATAGGGTTAATCTGTAAATAAAAGCTATGTGTGTCCTATTTCCTAATATAAAAAATCTGAATAAAAACAGGGAAACCGGCTTGCGATTTCCCTGTATTATAATTATTTTAAAGGTAAAAAATTATCTGACTGAGTTGATAAATCTCATGAATGCTTCTCTGCCCTCTTCTGTATCCTTGTATACGCCTGCGTCTTTCAAAACCTCAAGGAATACCTTGCCAACCTCTTCGCAGAGCATTTCGGAAACAGCGGCTTTTGTCATTGGCATATCCTTGTGGTTTTTAAGGATTTCCTCTGTCCAGTCTGCGTGCTTCTCGATATCGGCGTCGGAACGGATGTCCTTGCCCTCTACAATGAAGTCGCCCAGCTTATCAAGCTCGCCCTTAAGTCTTGATGGAAGAACAGCAAGACCCATAACCTCGATAAGTCCGATGTTTTCTTTCTTGATGTGGTGAAGCTCGTTTCTTGGGTGATAAAGACCCATTGGACGCTCCTCTGTTGTGATGTTGTTTCTCAAAACAAGGTCAAGCTCGTAGTTGTCGCCGTTCTTTCTGGCAATAGGTGTTATTGTGTTGTGGCGTTCGCCGCCTGTGTAAGCATAGATATATGCTGCCTCGTCGGTGTATTCACGCCAGTTAGCCAAAATCTTTGCGGCAAGCTCGATGATTGGAGCTTCGTCTGCGCAGGAAAGACGGATAACGGACATAGGCCACTTAACAATACCGGCGGTAACATTTTCAAAGCCCGGGAATGTAACAGGAATTTCGATAGGAGCTTTAGCCATTGCAAAGGTGTATCTTCCGCCCTGGAAATGCTCGTGGGAAAGGATAGAACCGCCTACGATTGGCAAATCAGCGTTTGAACCTACGAAATAGTGAGGGAACTGTCTTACAAAGTCAAAAAGCTTTCTGAAAACTGAGCTGTCGATTTTCATAGGAGTGTGTTCCTGGTTGAAAACGATGCAGTGCTCGTTATAGTAAACATATGGGGAATACTGGAAGCCCCAAGGTGAGTCATTGATAACAATGGGGATAATTCTGTGGTTCTGTCTTGCAGGCTTTGACATGTTTCCTGCATAACCCTCTGTCTGAGGACAGAGCAAGCACTTTGGATAAGAACTCTGAACAGCGTTTTTAGCTGCGGCAATAGCCTTAGGGTCTTTTTCCGGCTTGGAAAGGTTGATTGTGATGTCGATATCGCCGTATTCAGTAGGAGTTTTCCACTTCATATCCTTAACGATACGATATCTTCTTATGTAGTCGGAATCCTGACTGAGCTTGTAGTAATAGTCTGTAGCCTTTTCAGGTGTTTTTGCGTACTCTTCAAAGAAACGGTCGATAACCGCTGATGGACGTGGAGTCAAAACACCCATAAGCTTTGTGTCGAAAAGGTCTCTGGAAACAGTGCCGTCCTCGATAATGCCATTTTCAACGGCATAGTCAAGAATTTCGCCCAAAGTCTTTTCAAGACAAACCGGCTCTGCAGGGATTTCTGCCTCAGAGTCGAAATCTTCAACCTTGAGAATACCCAAAAGGATATTTGTGATGTAAATTTCGTCTGCCTTTTTGATAAGCTCGTTATCAAGGGCGTATTTTACAAGCTTCTTTACGGATGTTGAAATCATTGTTACCACCTCTTAGTATATTTTTCCGTTGCTGAGGATGATTTAAGAAAATCAACCGTTATTATTTAATGGTATATCATTAAATACCGATTGTCAATACAAAGGCTCAATTTTTTTGTATTATTTGTAGAAAAAAAGTCCGTGACGGATAAAGCTTTCCGCCACGGATATAAAGATAATTAAAATGGCATTTCCATGTTGTGGAGAGTGTTTTTGCAGATAAGTGCAAGAACCAGAGAAACTATAAAATTCCACAAAGCGCAGACGCAGGCTGCAAGCCACAGGGGAGCGCCGGAAACTGCGCCGATTACAAAGGCGAGAATTACTCCCGGAGCAACGGCTATAAGGGAAATCATAATAAACAGGAACATTGAAAGAGCCTGATTGCTTAAAAACCCCAAAACCCTGTCGGTGAGAATGTTCACCATGCAGTAAATACAGCTAAAGCTTGTATAAACTATTATGGAGGAGATAATCACCAACGGAGACGCCGAGCAGATTATTCCTGCCACCACAAACAGCAGAACTCCGTCAAGAAACGGCTTTATTATGCTTGTAAGGGAAGCAAAAATAAGCTTTTTAAATGGCGAATCCGGTATCATATAGATATATGGCTTTGAAAGCTCTCTCGCCCAGTCGCCGGTTACGCTGAAGAAAAGCTGCATGTAGGAAGCCATGGCAAGCAAAATAAGCATTGTAGCTTCCGAAGTCAGTACCTCGCTGTCGTCACCTGAGTAAACAATGAAAAAGGAAACAAATCCGCAGACCGCAATCATTATTATGCTGTACATATCCCAGAAAAGAACATAGCCGCTTCTGCGTCTTTCCAAAAGGTGTTTGAAAAGGAAGGTTGAAGCTCCCTTTCCCCCGTTAAGACCCTTGGAACCTATTCTGATTTTTCTGTTTTTCAGGTATGCGTCTGTGTTGTTCATACCTCTTTTCTTTACCGCCTGGCGCATTTCGTGAGAGGTTTCCGTATTTTGGAGAACATCCTCGTAGTAGTCGCAGTCGGCTTTCATAAAGAACACAAGTGACAGACCCACAACCAAAAGCATTAAAACGCCGTAAACCACAGAGGTGATAACATTGCCGCTTAAAATTCCGAATGTAAAGCCTTTCATCCAGCCGAACAGGGGGACAAACTCCGCCGCCGGTGACTTTAAAGCCCCATACAAAGAGGAAAGTGTAAATCCGTTTTGAATTACCGGTATCAAAATTAAAACCACCGGAAGAAGTATAAGGGCGTAGAGAATATATTTAGCGGTTGAAATTGCCTTTGGTTTTCCGTTTGTGGTGCTGTAAAGAAACAGAGCCACAATCTGGGATATAATCAGAAACAAAAAGAAGCTGATTATAAGTATTACCGCCTGAGCTGTTGTTAAATCGAAAATGCTTTTTGCCATTCCTCCGTACACAAGGAAGATAATAGCCATAAGCAGCATTGTGAGCATCTGTCTTACAAGTCCGAAAACCAGCAGTGATTTTGGACTTATAGGTGAACAGAACATCATGTTAACGTCGCCCATTGTAAAGAACGTGGTTCCCGATTTAAGGCCCTTTAAAATAACGGCTCCGCCCAAAAAGAACAAGAGAAGGAAATATATTCCGTGAAGTATTCCTATATCCACGCCGCTTTCGGTGAGAGTTCCCATACTTTCCGAGTAATCAGAGGAAAACAGCACATTTAAAACGGAAAAGCCTATAATAACCACAAGGAGAACAACGCCTACAAGCTTGGTTGGGTGTCTTAACAAATCCAGAAACCAGTTTTTTATGGATTTTCTGGTCATGTAAAGTATAGCTTTCATTTTCAGACCTCCCCGTTTGCTCACAAACGTGAACCCTGAGGCTCTGTGATTTTAAAGAACAAGTCCTCCAAGTCCTCGCCGTTTCTCTCAATGTCAGCCCTTGTTCTCTCTGCCACAACCCTTCCGTTCATAAGGATAAGGCATCTGTCCCAAAATTCCTCAACGCTGTCCAGCATGTGGGTGCTGACAAGTACGGAACAGCCCGCTTGTTTAAGCTCTATAAATATGTTTTTAAGCTCTTTAATGGCGTGAGGGTCAAGGCCAACAAAAGGCTCGTCGAAAAGCAGAACCTTTGGCTGAGGCAGAAGGGCGCAGCACACGGAAAGCTTTTGCTGCATACCTTTGGAAAGCTCCTTGCCCAGCTTGTCTTTTTTATCCCAAAGCTCCATTCTTTTTAAAAGTGCTTCTATTCTCTCTTTATAATTGGAAAGGCTGTAGGCTCGTGCCACAAATTCCATGTGCTCCTCAACGGTGAGAACATCGAAAGGTGCAGGTATTTCGGGAATGTAGCCGAATACTCTTTTTGCTTCAACGGTTTTGTTTGGGTGACCGTCTATAAAAATCTGTCCCTTAAAGCGCAGAAGACCTGATATACATTTTATAACAGTGGATTTTCCTGCGCCGTTTGGGCCGGCCAAAACAGCTATCTCTCCGTCGTTTACAGTAAATGAAATATTGTCATTTGCCAATACTTTTCCGTATTCTTTTGTAAGGTAGTTGATTTGTAACATATGTATGCCTCCTTTGTGGACAGTATACACCGAGTTGTTCATAAACACAAGTTAAATTTTGAACACAAACAGGAAAAAATTACGATAATATCAAGTTGAAATGACAAAAATAATTTATCAGATTGTAAACACCGTATAAAGTTGCTATAATGAATAAGAAAAAATAAAGAGAACCTCACAGCCTTTGTGGGGATAAACCATTATATGGGGGAATAGGTATGCTTGATTATTTTGTAATTGTTTCTCAACAGGTATTGATTTTGTTCATTCTTATAGCTGTGGGCTTTATCTGCGGAAAAATAAAGCTTATTGACGACTATGTAGCCAAAAAGCTCACTGATATTATTCTTATGATTGCAATGCCCTGCGTTATTGTAAACGCATTCCAGCGTGAATACAATCCGGAAATGCTTGTAAATCTGCTTATTACAGCTGTATGCGCAGTTGCAATTCATATAGTGACAATAGTTATCGCCTCTCTTGTGTTCAGAGATAAGGACGAGGGCAGAAAAAAGGTTCTGCGCTTCGGAACTATTTTCTCTAACTGCGCATTTATGTCAATTCCTTTGCAGGAAGCAGTTTTAGGCTCTGAGGGTGTTTTCTACTGTGCAATCTTTATCGGTGTGTTTAACCTCTTTAGCTGGACATACGGCCTTGTGCTTATGAGCGGTGACAAAAAACAGATGTCCGTTAAAAAGCTTGTTACAAACCCGGGAATTTTGGGCGTTGTTATAGGTGTTATCCTCTTTATCTGCTCAATAACTCTGCCTGCAATTATCGGCGAGCCTATCAGATATCTGGGAACACTCAACACTCCTGTGCCAATGCTTATTATAGGTTTCTACCTTTCACAGGTAAACTTTGTAGATGTTTTTGCAGAGAAGAAAAACTATGTGGCTTCAATTATAAGACTTTTGCTTATACCGATTATCGCTTTAGGCGTTATGTATCTCTGCGGAATCAGGGGAACTATGCTTGTTTCCATAGTTATTTCCGCTTCTGCCCCGGTTGCAGCTTCCTGCACAATGTTTGCCACAAAGTACGGCGGCGACACAATGCTTTCCGTAAGACTTGTGGCTTTGAGCACGGTTATTTCCGTAGTCACAATGCCTTTGGTTGTGGCTTTGGCAAATTCCCTTTCCGTATAATTAAGGGGTGATTTCATGGCAGGCGCAGGTACCCAAAAAAGACTGCTCTGTGTTTACCAAATATTAAGGGAATACACCGACGAGGAATACGGCATAACAATAAAGGATATCGCCCTTATTTTGGAGGCTGAATACCGGATTGTTTCGGCAAGAAGAAGCCTTTATGGTGATATAGCCGCATTAAGGGATTTCGGTGTGGATATATGTATGGTTAAAAGCCATGACACAAGGTACTATCTGGGAAGCAGAGAATTTGAGCTTGCAGAGCTTAAAATTTTAATTGACCTTGTGCAGAACTCAAAATTTATAACAAAAAAGAAAAGCGAAGAGCTTATCATAAAAATAAAGGGGCTTACAAGCCTGAGACAGGGAAGAATTCTGGAAAAGCAGGCGAACCTTAATTGCAGTCTTAAAACAACCAACGAACAGATTTATTACAATGTGGACAAGCTCCAGCACGCCATAGCCGCTAAAAAGCAGGTGGAATTTCTCTACAGCCAGTGGGTTTTGAATTTCGGTCATCTGGATATGGTGGCAAAAAGCTACAGGAAAAACGGCAAAAAATACGTGGTTTCACCATACGGACTTATCTGGAACGACGACAACTATTATCTTGTGGCCTACGACGGAAACAGCGAAAAGATAAAGCATTACCGTGTGGACAAAATGGAGCGAATAGAAATTCTTTACGGCGAGCGCACGGGGATTAAGGAATTTTTGAAGATGGATTTTCCCGACTACAAAAAGACCGTTTTCGGAATGTTCGGCGGCGAACCCCAAAAGGTAAAGATAAGGTTTGAAAACAGCCTTGTGGGAGCCGTTGCGGACAGGTTCGGAAAAGATGTTAAGATTGAAAAATATGACGCCTGCCATTTTGTAGCTGAGGTGGATGTGGTAATAAGCGGAAAGTTTTTCGGCTGGCTTTTTGCATTCGGCGACAAGGCTAAGATTATGGAGCCGGAAAAAACCGTAAAAGAGTTCAGAAAATTTGCAAAATCCGTATTAAAGCTTTATAATTAAAGTTAAATATATAATATAAGGGTGTAAAAAATGAGCTTATTCAGATTAAAAGACGGAGAAAATATTATACTTGCCTCCGCCTCTCCCAGAAGACGAGAGCTTTTAAAGCTTATCTGCGAAGATTTTAAATCCGTAAGCCCCGACGTGGATGAAACCGTTCCGGCTCAGGTGGAAATTTTGGAAAGACCTCAGTTTTTAGCTGTGAAAAAGGCGATGCATATATGCGGCTGTCTTTCCGAAAAAGCCGTTGTTATAGGCTGTGATACCGGAGTTTTTATAGATGATGAAATGCTGGGAAAACCAAAGGATGAAGATGACGCCTTTTCAATGCTTAAAAGGCTTCAGGGAAAAGACCATCTTGTGGTGACAGGCTGCTGTATCACCGACGGCACACATAAAAGGGAATTTTCAGTGACCTCCCGTGTGTTTTTCTATCCTTTATCAGATGAGGATATCAGGGACTACATAGCAACCGGCGAGCCTATGGACAAAGCCGGAGCCTATGGAATACAGGGAAAAGGAAGTCTGCTGATTGAAAAAATCCAAGGGGATTATTTTAACATTGTGGGACTTCCCCTTTCCGCTCTTGCAAGGGAGCTTAAAGCTTTCCTGAGAGAAATCAAAAATTCCTGAAACAGCGGAGGTGACTATGGAAACAATACATCTTTTTATAGTAAACCCCGTTGCCGGAAAAAAGGACATGAGCGGCGATATTTCCCGAAAAGCCCAAAATCTCGGTATTGAAAACTGCTTTATAGAGATTACAAAGGGAAAAAGCGACGCCTCAAGCCTTGCGGAAAAATGGGTCAAAGAAAATCCCGATAAATTTATAAGAATTTACGCCTGCGGAGGAGACGGAACCATAAACGAGGTTATCAACGGAGTATACAAATATAAAAACTGCGCCGTTGGCGGTATTCCAATAGGAACAGGCAACGACTTTTTGAGAACATTTGAGGAATTTCCTCTCAATGATTTTTTAAACCTTGAGAAAATGACAAAGGGAATTGAAAAATCAATCGACCTTATCTCCTGCGAAGGACATATAGGTATGAACGAGGTTTCCGTGGGCTATGACTGTGCCGTGGCTAAAAACGTGGTGAAGTTTAAGGACATACCCTTTGTGGGAGGCTCTCTCGCCTATAAAATTTCCCTTGTGTACTGTCTTTTTTCAAAGATGAAGCACAGGTTTAACCTTTTTGCCGACGGGAAACCAATGGGCAACAACGGAAACGACTACCTGCTGGCGGTTTTCGGAAACGGAAAATACTACGGCGGCGGAATAAAGGGTGCGCCCAGCGCAGACCCCTATGACGGCTTACTTGATTTGGTTTACATACAAAAGGTTTCCGTGCTGAGATTTTTAAGCCTTGTTTCACAGTTTATCAAGGGAAACCACCTTTCCGACAAACGCTGCGAGCCATATGTAAAAAACTGCCGCTGCAAAAGAATTGAAATAGAAACAAACGGTTTTGCGGATATCAGCGTTGACGGTGAAATCTACAGCATGTTAAACCCAACAGTTGAAATAATTGAAAATGCCATAAAGATAATTTTGCCTTGCGAAAAGGACATGACAAACACTAACTTATTTTCGGAGTTGAAAGCATGATTTATATAGTTGAAGACGATAAAGACATAAGAGAAATGGAACGATACGCCCTGAAAAACAGCGGCTTTGATGTTAAAACATTTGAAAACGGAAAAGAGTTTTTTGCAGGACTTGCCTCGGAAGAGCCTGACATCGTACTCCTTGATATTATGCTTCCCGGGGAGGACGGACTGAAAATCCTCAAAAAAATCCGTGACAACGCCGACACAGCCGGTATTGCTGTTATAATGGTAACCGCCAAGGACAGCGAGCTGGACAAGGTAAAAGGCCTTGACATGGGCGCCGACGACTACATAACAAAGCCTTTTGGCATTATGGAGCTGGTTTCCCGAGTAAAGGCAATCCTCAGAAGAACATCTCAGGAAGCCGACGAGTTCTACACCTGCGGCGACATAGTTTTAAACAACAGAAAACGCACCGTCACCGTACACGGTGAAAAGTGCGTCCTCACCTTTAAGGAATTTGAGCTTTTAAAGTACCTTATCAAAAACAAAGGCATAGCCCTTACAAGAGAAAAGCTTCTTGAAAAGGTTTGGGGTTATGATTACGAGGGCGAAACAAGAACTGTTGATATGCACATAAAAACCATAAGAAAGAAGCTTGGCGACAGCGCCGACCTTATTAAAACCATAAGAAATATCGGTTACAAAATGGAAGAATAAGTTTTTCGGAGGAAAAATGAAGCTGAAATCAAAAATTCTCAAGGACTTTATTGTGGTGGCTGTTGCGTCCGTTTTGGTGACTATGATTTCCCTGAGCCTGTTTTTCAGTCTTGCCACCTACTCTGTCATGAAAGACGACGTAAAGGATTACGGCGAAGCGGTTGCGGCATTTCTCGAAAGCTCGGAAGAAAAGGGAATTGAGCACTTTTTCGAGGATTCCGACAATTACGGCATAATAGTTGCCGATGAAAACGGGGAAATTATTTACGACAACGGCATATATGATGTTTACGAACAGAGCATAAACGCCGTTAAAAACGGTCAGTTGGAGCTGAAGGTGGGCGACAAATACTGCTACTGCCAAAAGCTTGAAAGCGGAGAAATTCTGATAATATCCCAGGAAATGGATTCTTTCTTAGATCTTTTCAACGAGTTTATCCCGGTAACGGTTTCCGTAACCCTTATTATAATCTTCGTCTGTGTGATTATCTCATCAAAGCTCACCCGTGGCATAGTAAAGCCCATAGAGGAAATGGCGATAGATATGGAAAAAGCTCCATACGACGAGCTTGTACCATTTACCGGAATGATAAAAGAGCAAAGGCAGAAGCTGGACGACCAGATGCAGAGGGTTTTGGAAGCGGGAAAAATAAGGCGTGATTTTACCGCCAACGTGTCCCACGAGCTGAAAACCCCCCTTACCTCAATTTCCGGTTACGCCGAAATGATAGAAAACGGAATGGCAAAGCCCGAGGACATGCAGGTTTTCGGAAAAAGAATACACCGAGAGTCCATGCGACTTTTAAGACTTATAGAGGATATTTTAAAAATATCACAGCTTGAAAGCAACCAGGTTCCAAAGGATTTGGAGGACGTGGACATATACGAGCTTTGCAAGGAATGCAGGGAAAGCCTTGACATTCTCTGCGAAAAGTACGGCGTTTCCATAGAATTGAAAGGTCAGACCGCAGTAATAAAGGGCAACCGTGACATGCTTCACGAGCTTATATACAATCTCTGCGACAACGGTATACGCTACAATCATCCAGGCGGAAAGGTCTTTGTCACAATAAAAAGCCCCGTTGAACAGAACGGGGTAAACGGAGTTAATTTGATTGTAGAGGACAACGGAATAGGTATAGACGAAAAACACCTTTCAAGAATTTTTGAAAGATTTTACCGTGTTGACAAAAGCCGAAGCAAGCAGACCGGCGGCACAGGCTTAGGACTTGCCATTGTTAAGCACATCTGCGAACAGTACAACGGCGCCGTATCCATACAAAGCACCTTAGGCAAAGGCACAACCATAACCGTCTTCCTCCCCTACGTCCAATGATATTTTTATATCCGACTTTTTTGTTTCCGCCTTGCAAGACTTTAGTTTGGAGATTAGCACCGTTTCAAGGCGGGCGAAACGTTAGTTTTGAAAATAACAATGGCTCTGTCACATTTAACTTTGTGGCAGAGCCATTTCTTATTATGGTGTTTAATAAAAAATAAATATAACCGTAGGGGCGCACATATTAGTGAGTCTCTATGATTGATAATTACTTAAAAGAATAATAAAACAACCATGGTCAAAAAATATTAACCATGGTTGTAACTATAATATTCAAAATCAAACCTTACCAAAAGCGAGCCATTCCAAAGACTAAACAGAAGGTCTCGCCCGACCTGTGTAGGTGTTTATTTTTTATATCCTCCCCTTGCAGGTCGGATATAAAAATTATCTTTCGGAAAGGGGGATGTATTCTTTTTCGTCGCAAACGCTCTTGTATGCAGGACGGATGATTTTGCCGGCGTTGATAAGCTCTTCCAGTCTGTGTGCGCTCCAGCCGGAGATTCTGGCTATAGCGAAAATCGGAGTGAAAAGCTCCTTTGGAAGTCCCAGCATGCTGTAAATAAATCCGCTGTAGAAGTCCACGTTTGCGGAAACGCCCTTGTAAATCTTCTTTTCTCTTCCGATAACAATAGGAGCAAGTCTTTCAACATTGCTGTAAAGGGTAAATTCTTTTTCAAGACCCTTTTCAACGGCAAGTTCCTTTACGAAGCTCTTCAGGGCGATAGCTCTCGGGTCGGAGATAGAATAAACAGCGTGACCCATACCATAGATAAGTCCGGAACGGTCGAAAGCCTCTTTGTGGAGAAGCTTCTGGAGATATACGTCGATTTCCTCTTCGTCTGTCCAGTCTTTAATCTCTCTCTTCATCTCTTCAAACATGCCCACAACCTTAAGGTTTGCACCGCCGTGCTTAGGGCCTTTAAGTGAGCTGAGTGCGGCAGCTATTGCGGAATATGTGTCTGTACCGGAGCTTGTAACAACGTGAGTTGTAAAGGTTGAGTTGTTACCGCCGCCGTGCTCTGCATGGAGAACAAGGGCAAGGTCGAGAACCTTTGCTTCAAGCTCTGTATATTTTTTATCTTCTCTCAAAAGCATGAGTATGTTCTCTGCTGTGGAAAGCTTTGGATCAGGCACATGAATTACAAGGCTCTGATTGCAGCAGTAGTGGTTGTATGCCTGATAACCGTAAACGGAAAGGAGAGGGAATACGGAAATAAGCTGCAAGCACTGTCTTAAAACATTTGATATGGAAATATCGTTTGCATTTTTGTCGTAGCAGTAAAGTGTGAGAACGCTTCTTGCAAGTGTGTTCATCATGTCGCTTGTAGGAGCTTTCATAACTACATCACGTACAAAGTTTGTAGGAAGTGTTCTGTAGGTAGCCAAAAGGTTTGTAAACTCCTCAAGCTCCTGAGCGTTTGGAAGCTTGCCGAATATGAGCAGGTAGGTAACCTCTTCAAAGCCAAATCTCTTATCTTTGAGAAAGCCCTTGATTATATCGTTTACATTTATTCCTCTGTAGAAGAGCTTGCCGTCGGTAGGAACGGTTTTGCCGTCTACAATTTTGTTCTGTCTTATTTCGGAAATGTCGGTAAGACCTGCCAAAACGCCCTTGCCGTCCAAATCACGCAGACCTCTTTTTACATCGTACTTTGTATAAAGGCTCTGGTCAATGTTGTTGTTTGCAAGGCATATATCGGCTAAAGACATAATCTGAGGATTATTATCACTGTAATCAAAAATCATTTCATTGTTGTTTGGCATTGTTATCACTCCTATTGTAAAATCAGCGGTTAAATGCTGTTTGTCTTTGATAAATTGATTCTTTCTATTTCTTCGCACATAATGCGGTTAAATGACAGGGAAAGCCTTACAAGTTCACGTATTTCATCTTTGCCCATTTTTTCTTCCACTGCTTTGTAAAGCAGTGAGGCGGTTTCTCTGTCCCGCAAATAAATCTCCCGTCCGGTATCAGTAAGGGAGATATAGGTTTCTCGTCTGTTTTTGCTGTTGGTAATTCTTCTGATAAAGCCTTTTTCTTCAAGACTGCGCAGTATTCTCGATACGGCAGGTGTTGAAACACCCAGAACCTCCGAAAGACTTGTCACATTTACACCGTTGTTGCAATGACCGTCATATTCGCCGTGTTTTCTCACAAAATATATAACCAGGTATTCGGTTTGGGAAAGCTTTCCCAGCACGGTTCCGATGTTTATCTTAGAAAATATGTGCATTGCGTTTATCAGCTTTGCCGCCTGAACCTCTTCCGGCTCAAGGGGCGTTATGTCATTTATCTGTCTTTGGACAGGTTCCAAAAGTATCACCTCGCAGTAAGTCACTGTTAACTATGTTATTATTTAATTTCATTATATATCTACAATATCACCTTGTCAAGCATATAATGATGAACAATTAGTGATAATACCGTGAAATAATATTAAATATCCGCCGTTTTTCTGTAGAATTTATATATATTTACAAATAAACTACAATAAACATTGAAACTATTGCTGTTAAAGTTTATCTTTCTTATGGGAAAACAAACACTCTTTTTTAAGTTAATTATGAAAGTTTTTTAAAACAGGATTTCATAATAGCCTTTAATTTACCGCCCAAACAGGAAAAAACAGCGAAAAAATTCAAAATATACAAAATAAATTGCAAATATCCTATTTAATTCCTTTTGGATTTGTGATAAAATATTTTCGCTGAGTGTTTTTATCACCGTGAAAATCGGTAAATAAATCTGATAAACGAGGTGCATATGTATGGAAAAAATAAAAATCGGCATTGTAGGCTACGGCAACCTTGGCAGAGGTGTTGAGCTTGCAGTAAGACAAAACCCAGATACAGAGCTTTGCGCTGTTTTCACAAGACGTGACCCAAGCACTGTAAAAATCCTCACAGAGGGCTGTCCTGTATATAAAATGGACGATATTTTGAACTTTAAGGGCGAATTGGATGTTCTCATCCTCTGCGGCGGAAGCGCTACAGACCTCCCTGTTCAGACTCCAATGCTTGCAAAGCATTTCAATGTAGTTGACAGCTTCGACACACACGCAAATATTCCTGTTCACTTTGAAGATGTAGACAAGGCGGCAAAAGAGGGTAACACCGTTGGCGTTATCTCTGTTGGCTGGGATCCGGGAATGTTCTCAATTAACAGAATTTACTCTGAGGCAATTCTCCCTCAGGGAAGCACATATACTTTCTGGGGCAAGGGCGTAAGCCAGGGCCATTCTGACGCAATCCGCCGTGTTGAGGGTGTTTTGGATGCAAAACAGTACACAATCCCTGTTGAAGCAGCTATGGACGCAGTTAGAAGCGGTTCAAATCCTGAGCTTTCCACAAGAGAAAAGCACACAAGAGAATGCTTCGTTGTTGCTAAAGAGGGCGCAGACAAGGCAAAGATTGAAAACGATATCAAGACTATGCCTAACTACTTCGCTGACTACGACACAACTGTTCACTTTATTTCAGAGGAAGAGCTTAAGAGAGATCACAGCGGTATTCCTCACGGCGGTTTCGTAATCAGAAGCGGCAAGACCGGCGAAAACGGCGAAACAAACCACATCATCGAGTATTCTTTGAAGCTTGGTTCAAACCCGGAGTTTACTTCAAGCATTTTGGTAGCTTATGCAAGAGCCGCTGTTAAGCTTGCAAAAGAAGGAAGCTTCGGCTGCAAAACAGCATTCGACATTGCTCCTGCATACCTCTCACCAAAATCACCAGCCGACCTCCGCAAAGAACTCCTTTGATTTTTAGCTCCGCCGTGCATAACTTCTGCTTGTTGATAAGGGTTCTGCACACGGCGGGCGAGACGTTAGCTTTAGAAATAACAATGGCTCTGTCACATTTAACTTTGTGGCAGAGTTTTTTTATATCCGACCTGCAAAGAGAGGATATAAAAATAAACTTCCGTTTCAGGTCGGGCGAGTCTTTTGTTTCCGCCTTGCAGGACTTTGCTTTGAAAATGGACGTCATTTCAAGGCGGGCGAAACCTCTCCCTAAGTCTTTGGAATGGCTCGCTCTCGGTTGAGTTTGAATTTTAATATTTTATAATCTACAGCCATGGTTTTATTTTTGAATCATGGCTGTTTATTTATGTCGCTATAATCTGTCTCTATAATATATAGTTCTATAAAAGAAAAATAAAGAAACAAAAAACATAGTTGACAAACGTTGAAATATTTGATACATTACATTATATAAAAGGGAGTAGCTGCACAATGTGTTTGCGGTGCGACATGCCCGATGTTTTCCTTTAAAAAGGTTAATGTCCGTATCGTAATTGAAAGCAAGACTTTTATTGTATAATTTCAGTTATGCAATAAAAGCCTTGCTTTTTATTGTGTGCAAAAAAGAAAGGTGAAGCAGAAATGATGTTAGTATGGAACATTTTGCTTTTGGTTGCAGGATTTGTTCTGCTTATCAAAGGCGCAGATTTCTTTGTTGTGGGCGCATCAAGAATTGCCCAAAGATTCGGAATACCGGAAATTGTAATAGGACTTACAATCGTGGCATTCGGAACAAGTGCACCGGAGGCGGCAATAAGTATCAGCGCCGCAGTTCAGGGCAACACGGGAATAGCAATAGGAAATATTTTAGGCAGTAACATTTTAAATATATGAATTATTTTAGGAATTACCGCCTGTATAGCAAATTTGCCGGTAGCAAAAACCACGGCAAAATATGAAATGCCCTTTGTAATTTTTGTTTCCGTAGTGCTTTTGGTTTTGGCTGTAACAGCAGGAGAGCTGAACACATTTGCAGGAATTATTCTTTGGGTTTTATTTATAGCCTTCTTTGTTTACCTTATAGTTATTTCCAAAAAGGGCGGAAATAAGGAAATTTCCGACGCCGACGAAAGGGAGATAAAAGAGGTAAGAAAAAAAGGCGGAGCAAAGGCTGTTTTAATTGCAATAGTTATGACCTTGGGAGGACTTGCCGCAGTTGTAATAGGAAGCAACCTGGCAATAGACGGAGCGACCTACATTGCAAAATTCTTCGGAATGAGCGACCGACTTATTGGACTTACAATAGTTGCCTTGGGTACATCACTGCCGGAGCTTGTAACCTCTATAACCGCCGCGAGAAAGGGCAACACCGATATTGCAATAGGAAATATTGTTGGAAGTAATATTTTCAATATTCTTTTTGTGCTGGGAACCACCGCACTTATCGCCCCTGTTCCATTTGAAAGCAAATTTATAGTGGACGGTGTTGTGTGCATAGCTTCCGCCGTTATGCTTTTCCTCTTTGTTCTCAACAAGGACAGAAAGCTGAAAAGAAGCGGAGGCATAGTGATGCTCTTATCCTACTCCGCATATTTTGTATATCTCCTTGTTTCATAAAAAAATTACGCCATGCATTTTTGCATGGCGTTTTCTTTTAGTTTTTTTCCGTCAAAAGGTCGGGATGCATACGGCTGTAGTGGAAAATGTACTGCTGGGCAATTCCGGCATATTCTCCGAAATCCTCAGGGGTCAATTCCGGGAACAAAACCTTCATTGCACGTTTCATCCACACATCAAGAGGAAAGCTTTCCACCCTGTGCATACCGAAAAGCAATGTGCAGTCTGCAACCTTTACCCCAACTCCCACGATTTTCATAAGCTCTTTTCTGGCTTCCTCATAGGGCAATGTTCTGCATTTTTCTAAGTCAACTTCTCCGGAAGCCACTTTTCTTGCTCCGTCTATAAGGTATCTGTTTCTAAAGCCTGCACGCAGCGGAGCTAAGTCCTCTTCGCAAAGACTTGAAAGCTTTTCAATGGTTGGAAAGGCGTAATCCGTGTCGTTTATCTTTTCGCCGAAATTTTCACAGAGCCTTTGAACTATTCCCTTTATTCTTTTTATGTTGTTGTTTTGTGAGATTATAAATGTGCAGAGTGCCTCAAAGGGTTCCTGTCTTAAAATTCTTATTCCCGGAGCATAGGAGGCTGCCTCTTTTAATATCGGGTGTATTTGGCTTATGTCGTCTCTGATTTTTCCGTAGTCCAGTGTTAAATCAAAGTAGTTTTCCCAGATGTTTTTAAAATCTTCCAGTGTGCAGTTGTCGATTTTTAAAATATCGCCGTTTAAGCTTACGTCAACCGCCTTGTTAAAAGCCACGCCGTGAAAGCTTCCGTCCTCACGCTCAACCCAGCGAAAGCTCTGTCCGCAGTCCAGCGTTTCACGCAGGTCTAAATCCCTTACGCCGTTTATAAGAACACTGTTCCCCTGCTGTGTTATTTCCATTTTTTTCACCCTTTTTCGACTTTATGTTTCTAATATTATATATAAGATTTATTGAATAATTGTTCTGTAAAAGAAAAATAAAGAAATGGAAATTATCCAATCCAGCGCCGTAGCGATGTTGTGTTACCTGATGCACATGATAGTGCGCCTCTACGGTGCATAGTTCTTTAAAAGAAAAACAAAAACAGCTATGGTCATTTCAGAACCATAGCTGTAAAAGTAATATTCAATTAAAATCAAACAAGCCGAGAGCGAGCCATTCTAAAGACTTAGGAAAAGGTCTCGCCCGACCTGTGTAGGCGTTAAAATACAATATAAACCCTTGCAGGTCGGAAATAAAATAAATCTAACCGAGAGTGAGCCATTCCAAAGATTAAAGAAAACGTCTCGCCCGCCTTGAAACGATGTTTATTTCCAAATTAAACCTTTACAAGGCGGAAATAAAAGACTCGCCCGCCTTGAAACGACGTTTATTTCTAAGCTAAACCCTTGCAAGGCGGAATTAAAAATCACATTTTGAGGTATTTTTGACGGTAGCTTTCGTATTTCTGACGGTAGTTGTCGCCGTTCTTTCTTACATCGTGGGAATAGATGTGAGTTTCAAGACGGTCGTCGGCAACTTCAATCATGTATGCAGCTACGTTTGCACAAAGGTCGCTTACACGCTCAATGCTTGAAAGCAGGTCTGAGAAGATGAAGCCAAGCTCTATTGTGCATTCGCCGTTTTGCAGACGCTTGATGTGATGCTTCTTCATCTTTGCCTTGATGTCGTCGATTGTCTGCTCCAAAGGCTCGATGTCCTGAGCAAGGATAAGGTCACGCTTGTTGAGAGCGATAACTGTTGTGGAAAGGATTTCCTTTGTTGCTGCGATGAGATGTTCAAGCTCTTCCTGTGCTTCAGGTGAGAAAGAAACCTTTTTGTCGTGAAGCTCCTTGGCAACCTTGAGAACGGAAACAGCGTGGTCGCTGATTCTTTCCAAGTCTCCGATACTGTGAAGCATACCGGCAACAATGTTGCTGTCATCGCCGGAAAGGCTCTTTGCGCTGAGCTTTACAAGATAAGTTCCCAGAATATCCTCGTACTGGTCAACTTTCTTTTCACCGTTTAAAATATCGGTTTCTTTCTGGGGGTCAAAATTCTTTATGCAGGAAAAAGCCTTAAACATTATATTTTTTGAAATTTCAGCCATTTCAGCTGTAAGTCTCATGCTGCGCTCTGTAGCGATAGCAGGTGTGTTGAGAAATCTTTCGTCGAGGAAAGGAGCGTCGCCTGTAGGCTTGTCCTCTTTGATTGTAAGTGTTGCCAGCTTAACAAGAAACTTGTTAAACGGCAGGAGAATTGCGGTTGCAATAACGTTGAATGAGGTGTGAACAATAGCTATGCCGGTTCTTGTGATAGTGCCGTTTACGAAATCAAAACTAAACAGAGCGTTTAATCCATAGAACAGCAGGGAAATTGCCACAACGCCAACTATGTTGAAATAAAGATGGATAAATGCCGCACGCTTTGCATTTTTCTTTGCTCCGATACAGGAGATAAGAGCGGTGGCACAGGTACCTATGTTCTGTCCGAGGATAATCGGGAAAGCACCGCCGAAGGAGATAGCTCCTGTTGCAGACAAAGCCTGCAAAATACCGACAGATGCGGAAGAACTCTGGATAATAGCTGTCAAAACAGCGCCGGCAAGGATACCGAGGATTGGGTTTCCTGCGAACATAAGGAACATCTGGCTGAACCAAGGAGCGTTTGCCAAAGGCTTAACAGCTGCGCTCATTGTTTCCATACCTGCCATAAGGATTGCAAATCCGATTACGATGCTGCAAATGTCCTTTGTCTTTTGTTTCTTTGAAAACATTGTGATTGCAATAGCGATAAATGCAAACAAAGGAGCAAAAGTACTTGGTTTAAGCATTTGCATCAAAAGACCGTCGCCTTCAATGCCGGTAAGGCTCAGAAGCCAAGCGGTTACGGTTGTACCGATGTTGGCACCCATAATAACGCCCACAGCCTGACCGAGCTTCATAATACCTGAGTTAACGAAGCCAACGACCATTACCGTGGTGGCTGAGGAACTCTGAATAACAGCTGTAACTGCTGCACCAAGCAGAACTCCTCTGAAAACGCCGGCGGTAAGCTTTTCAAGTGTTTTTTCAAGCTTTCCGCCGCCGACCCTTTCAAGACCTTCGCCCATTATGTTCATTCCGAAAAGGAAGAAAGCAAGGCCTCCCAAAAGGGCAATGATTGATAAGATATCCATTTCTACCATCCTTTTATACTTTTTTGGTGTTGAAATCATTTTCTATTATGAGGTTAGCAAGTAAAAAGAATGTTATCTGTTTGTAAAAAATGTGTAAAGTTTGTGAAATAAAATACACATAAGGGTATTTTTGTTTGTTATTTTTCCGACATAGAATTTTGATAAATACAATATATATAGCGTTTTTTGCCGAAAGCTGTAAAATACCGAATAATTCATAAAGGTTTGTTGACATTCTTTCATTTTGGTAATATCATATAAGGTGCAGAAGTGACTGAAAAATAAGTTTATTTCCGTATGTAAATAGTGCATTTAAAAGAAGAGATTTTTAAATTAAAAAAGCTTTGGCAGGAAAGGGTGATTTTTTGGATCTGCAAATAGTTATGGACGCTTCGGTGGTAGCGCTGAGAATTCTTTTGCCCATCTATGCTATGGTTATAGTGTACCAGTGTTACAAATCTATGCGTCACCACAGAAGAGCGGAAAAACCTCTGCTCACTTTGGAGGATGTATTTACAGGACAAAAATATCCGGTGGTATTCTGGGAAAACTCCATCGGCAGAAGCAAAAGAAGCGATATATGTATTCAAAACGAAACCGTTTCCCGAGATCACAGCGTTCTGCTTAGAAGAGAGGACGGCTGGTTTATTACCGATACTAAGTCAAAAGCCGGAACCTATGTAAACGGAAAAAAGACACGTGGCAGAGTAAAGGTTATGATTGACGATGAAATATCGGTGGGAAGCACTACTCTTGCAGTGAGAAGAGGCAGCGAATATTCCGAAGAGATAAAACCTTCATGGTATTTTTCAAAAGCTAAGACAAAACCGTCAATAAAACAGTATAAGCTTATGATACTTATAACGGTATTCCATCTGCTTATGGCTTTGGCGGCTTGCTTTTCTAATGAAATACAGGATTTCAGACCGCTTGTTGTGTGGGGATTTCTTACAGCTCTCGGCTGGACATTTTTCTTTGTTTCAACGGTAATCCTTAAAAGGGTTAACTTTGAGCTGGAGGCTCTGGGATTTTTCCTTACGGGTCTTGGTATAATGCTGTTAGTCCGGCAGGTAGAACGGCAGGCATACACGCAGATGATAACTGCGGCAATGGGTATGGTGCTGTTCATGTTCCTTATAAAGTTTATAGAGAATCCGGACAGAGTTAAAAAGTACAGAACTATCATTATGATAGGCGCAGTTGCATTTTTGGCAATAAACCTTGTGTTCGGTAAAATCCAGCACGGCGCAGCAAACTGGATTTCAATCGGCTCATTTACCATTCAGCCTTCTGAATTTGTAAAAATTGCATTTATATTTGTGGGCGCTGCAACACTTGACCAGCTGCAGACCAGTAAAAACCTTTTGGAGTACATCATATTTTCTGCGGTGTGCGTAGGTGCGCTGGCTATTATGGGCGACTTTGGTACAGGACTTATATTCTTCGTTACCTTCCTTTTCATAGCCTTCATGCGTTCCGGCGACTTTAAAACAATTATCCTTGCAGTTACTGCGGCGGTTTTTGCCGGAGCGATGGTACTCAAGTTTAAGCCTTACATTGCGGACAGATTTGTTTCATGGGGTCATGTTTGGGAATATGCCCAGACAAACGCATATCAGCAGGCAAGAGTTCTTACATATACTGCCTCCGGCGGACTTTTCGGTGTTGGCGTGGGCAATGGATGTTTGAAATATGTATTTGCTTCTGAAAACGACCTTGTGTTCGGACTTGTGGCAGAGGAAATGGGAATAATTGTGGCGGTTATCTGCGCCATTGCAATAGGCGGTCTTGTTCTCTATTCAAGAGCAATAACCACCAGAAGCAGAAGTACATTCTATTCTATATCCGCATGCTGTGCGGCAGGACTTCTGCTTTTCCAGATGGCTTTGAATATTTTCGGAGCTACAGATATTCTTCCTCTTACCGGTGTTACATTGCCGTTTATAAGCTTGGGAGGTTCAAGTATGATTTCTTGTTGGGGTCTTTTGGCGTTTATAAAAGCGGCGGACGAACGAACTTACGCCATGCGCCGCAAATAAAGGAGGTATTCCATGAAAAGAACTTGGACAAGAAGTATTTTGGTGTATATAGTTGCCCTTGCGTTTTTTGCAGGACTTGCAACCTTCTGTGCAAGACTTGTTCTGAACAACGAAGCATGGGTACAGCAGCCATATAACGGCCATACCGCAGGAAGCGGCGGACTTGCTATGGCCGGTAAAATTTACGACAGAAACGGAACCGTCCTTGCCTATACCGAGGACGGCGAGAGAAAATATCACGACGACTATTTGACAAGATGTTCTTTGCTTCATGTGGTGGGCGACAACAGCCTTAACATTTCAACGGCTATTCAGAGCCTTTACAGAACCCAGCTTACAGGCTTTAACTATATCTGGGGTCTTGGAATGCCTGAGTCCTTGAAACAGGGAAACGATATAAACCTTACCATTGACGCAGACATAAACAGAGCGGCTCAGGAAGCTATGGGCGACCAGGAGGGCGCAGTGGTTGTTTACAACTACAAAACCGGCGAGCTTCTCTGCTCCGTAAGCAATAAAACCTATGACCCGGCTGACCCTCCTGAGATTACCGAGGAAAACGAGGAAGAATACGACGGCGTATATCTTGACCACGCAATCTCCTCAGAATATACTCCGGGTTCTGTATTTAAGCTTGTTACAACGGCTGCCGCTTTGGAGTATATAGACGATATCAAGGAACAGACCTTCCACTGCTCAGGAAGCGTGGAAATTTTGGGAAACGATGTAAACTGTCACTCCGTTCATGGTGACATATCCTTTGAAGAGGCTCTTTCCCAGTCCTGTAACGTGGCATTTGCAGAAATCACACTTCAGGTCGGTGCAGAGCATATGCAGGAGGTTGCCGAGAAAATGGGATTTAACTCCAATTTCTTAATAAGCGACGTTCCTACAGCGGTTTCACACTATGACGTAACAGAAGCCGACGACAACCAGCTTGCATGGTCAGGTATCGGACAGTATACAGACCTTGCAAACCCAATGCAGATGGCTATTATCTGCGGAGCTATTGCAAACGGCGGACAGCCTGTAATCCCTTATCTTGTTGAGGAGTCCTCCTCAATATTCGACCAGCTGGGACTTTCCTCCGGCGGAGGAGAACTTGGCGACAGAATGATGCCCGAGGAAGTTGCAAAAGAGCTTGGCTCTATGATGCGATATACTGTAGAAACCCACTACGGCGACAGCACCTTTGCTGGACTTCCGGCCTGTGCAAAGTCAGGTACTGCGGAGGTTGGCGAGGGCGAACCAAACGCATGGATTGTGGGATATATCGACAGCGAGGAGTATCCGCTGGCTTTTGCGGTTGTTGTTGAACACGGCGGCTGGGGACTCAGCACCACAAGCCCGATAATCGACGCAACACTTGAAGCGGCAATCCTTTCCCTTGACGCAGACGCTCAGTAATTTGATTTTTATAAACCTCACCGTAAATGCGGTGGGGTTTTTCTTTTATAGAACTATTTTATAAAAAATAAAATGCCGTAATGAATACGGCATTTTAAATGAAAATATTTATTCTTCAGTAATACGGTATTTCGGCGGTTCGGATTCGTAGAGGTTGTTGCCTTTTGAATCTATTACAACTATGCAGGGGAAATCCTCTATAACATAGCGTCTAATGGCTTCCGTTCCCAAATCCTCATAGCAGAGAAGCTCCTCGCTTTTTATGCTCTTGGCGATTAGTGCGGCGGCGCCTCCTATGGCGGCAAAATAAACGCAGTGATTTCTCACAATGGCGTCGATTACCTCTTTGTTTCTTGCCCCCTTGCCTATCATGCCTTTCATTCCTCTGTCCAAAAGGGCAGGTGTGTACTTGTCCATTCTGTAGCTGGAGGTTGGGCCGGCAGGGCCTACCGCATAAGGTGGTTTTGCAGGAGCAGGGCCTACATAGTAGATAATCTCTCCCTTTATATCCACCGGAAGCTCTTTCCCCTCTTCCAAAAGCTCGAAAAGTCTTTTGTGGGCGGCGTCACGGCCTGTTATTATTGAACCGCTTAAAAGCACGCTGTCGCCGGCGTTAAGGTTTTCTATGTCCTCTTCCGTAATTGGAAGTGTAATTTTTTTTGTCATCTCAGACCCTCCTTAAATTTCCGCTTCTTTATGTCGGGCAGCGTGACAGCAGATATTGACTGCAACAGGCATACCGGCAATGTGTGTTGGGTAGGTTTCTATGTTTACTCCCAAAGCGGTGGTGTTTCCTCCAAGACCGGCAGGGCCAAAGCCCATGCGGTTGATTTTTTCAAGAAGCTCATCTTCCATCTGCGCATAGCGTGGGTCCGGGTTCTTTGTGTCGATTGGTCTGAAAGTGGCTTTTTTTGCAAGCTGGGCGGCTTTTTCAAAGGTTCCGCCTATGCCAACGCCCACAACTATAGGAGGACATGGGTTGGGTCCTGCTTTTTTAACTGTTTCAAGGATAAAGTCCTTTACTCCCTCTGCCCCGTATGAGGGTGTAAGCATTTTGATTGCGGACATGTTCTCGCTTCCGAAGCCCTTTCCGCCCACCAAAAATTTGATTTTATCTCCGGGAACAATCTCTGTGTGGATAACCGCAGGTGTGTTGTCCTTTGTGTTTATTCTGTCGAACACCGGGTCTGTTACCACGCTTTTTCTAAGATAGCCCTCGTCGTAAGCCTCACGGACGCCCTGTTCTACAGCTTCCTTAAAGCTTCCGTCCTCGATTACTACCTTGTCACCGTATTCAACAAAAAGCACAGCCATTCCTGTGTCCTGACAAATTGGGATTTGCTCCTTAGCGGCTATTTCGTTGTTCTCCAAAAGCTGGCTCAAAACATTTTTGCCAACGGGGGATTTTTCCTTTTCTCTGAAATCCTTCAAAGCCTTTGTTATGCTGTCGTCGATAAAATAGTTACAGTCCATGAAAAGCTGCTTGACTGTTTTTGTGACAGTATCCGCCTTGATTTTTCTAATTTCCATATTCTCACCTGATTGCTTAGAAATTTTAAATCTTAATATATTATAAAATATTGTGAAATGTATTTCAATATGAAAAAAATTATGTTATCATATTTTTAAGTAACAATACAAAACAGACATATATTTTTCACATTGGTAAATTAAGATAAGCTTATCACAGGAGGGATATTTATGAGTAAAATATTGGTAGTAGATGATGAATTCAGAATAAGAGAACTTATAAAGAAATATGCAGTTTTTGAGGGCCACACAGTTGAAGAGGCTGTAGACGGAATACAGGCTATTTCTATATGCAATCAACAGGATTTTGACCTGATTATTATGGACGTTATGATGCCTGAGCTGGACGGTTTTTCCGCCTGCCGTGAAATAAGAAAGAAAAAATCAACCCCGATTATTATGCTTTCTGCAAGGGGCGAGGAATACGATAAAATCCACGGCTTCGAGCTTGGCATTGACGACTATGTTGTAAAGCCTTTCTCACCCAGAGAGCTTATGCTCCGTGTAAACGCAGTTTTGAAGCGCACAGGCGGCGGTGAAAACGGCGAAAAGAGAGATGTTTTTGAATACAAGACACTGCACGTTGATTTCAGCGGCAGAATTGTAACCGTTGACGGAAAACGTGCCGAAATGACTCCAAAAGAGTACGAGCTGTTTTTCTATATGGTTAAGAACAAGGGACTTGCCCTTACCAGAGAAAAGCTTATCAGTGAAGTATGGGGATATGATTTCTTCGGTGACGACAGAACCCTTGACACACACATTAAACTCCTTAGAAAGAGCCTTGGCCCTTACGCAAGCTGTATTGTAACACTTCGAGGGGTGGGATATAGATTTGAAACAAATTAAACATAAATTTTCAAACATGCCCCTGCGCTACAGGGTTGTAATGTACTTTCTTCTGTTTTCATTTATAATGCTTATTCTTCTTTGGCTTTTTCAAACTGTGTTTTTTAAAGGCTTTTACAGGTCTGTAAAAATCTCACAGGTTGAATCCTGCGCAAAGAATATAATTACCATGATGCAGGGAACTGAGGACGACGAGGGCGTTAACGTGGACAAGGTAAGCGCTATGGTGGAATATATCTACGAGCAGAACGACATGATGGTTGCTCTTTATGATTTGAACACCAACTTTGCCATGAGTATATGCTCCTCGGATGTTCCTGAAAACCTCGAGAAAATAAGCGGTTCGGATGTTATAAGATATCGAAATATGGCAATACAAAACGGCGGAACGTATCTTGAATACCAGCATAAAGCATTAAATGAGGACAGCGGAAGCCTTGAAAAGTATGCGGCTGAATCTGTTACATATTCCGAAGTGTTTATGGATTCGGGAAACGGCCGTTACATGATAACAATCCGCTCTATCATTACGCCTTTTAACAGCGTTGTGGACACACTGAGAAATCAGCTTATAATAATCTCCGCAATACTTGTTGTTCTAAGCGTTATGCTTTCAATAATAGTTTCAAACCTTATTACAAGACCTATTATTAAAACAAACAAAGCCGCAAAGGAACTTGCAAAACAGAATTATGATGTTAAGTTTGAAAGCGACGGATATTTGGAAATCCGTGAGCTGAACGACACCTTAAACTTTGCCGCCCGAGAGCTTACCAAGGTTGAAAAGCTCAGGCAGGACCTTATCGCCAACATTTCCCACGACCTGAGAACCCCTCTTACAATGATTACAGGCTACGGCGAGGTTATAAGGGATTTACCGGGAGAAAACACACCTGAAAATATTCAGATTATTATAGACGAAGCCACACGCCTTAACGAGCTGGTAACCGACCTGCTGGATATTTCAAAGCTCCAGTCCGGCGCTATGCAGCTTGTGCGCACTGACTTCTCCCTTACAAAATGTATCGAGGAGATTTTCAACCGTTACACAAAGCTTATCGAGCAGAACCACTACAATATTGTTTTCAACTACAAAGAGGACGTTATAATCAACGCCGACGATGTAAAGATAAAGCAGGTTATCTATAACCTTATAAACAACGCCATAAACTATGTGGGCGACGACAAGACCGTTATTGTAACTCAGATTGCCGACAAAAACTTTGTCCGTGTTGAGGTTACAGACCACGGTGTGGGCATTGACCCTGACAAGCTTGAATACATCTGGGACAGATATTACAAGGTTGACAAGGCTCATAAATCTGCCGTTATCGGCACAGGCTTGGGACTTTCCATAGTTAAGAACATTTTGGAGCTTCACAATGCAAGGTTCGGAGTTAAGAGCAAGCTGGGCGCCGGAAGCACATTCTGGTTTGAACTGCCTGTTCAGTCCATAAAGAACAAGCACTACATGACCCAGAAAATAGACGCCCTTGAGATTTCCGAGGAAAGCACCATAAACGCAGAGGTGGTTGACCTTTCAAAGAAGCCGTCAAAGAAAAAGGAAACTGCAAAAAAACGCAAAAAATCCGATGAACAGCCGGAACAGAACACCGAAATAGACGATGCGGAAATCTATGAATATGAGGTTTCAGGACATAAGGAAAATACTGAACCGGAGTCCACGTAAAATCCTTATAATGATTAAAATGCTAAAGATAATTCCCCGAGGCAGAACTTCGGGGAATTTTTATATTGCCGGAAGAGGACAATTCTTAGTAAAATTTTGATTTTGTATATATTTTACAATTTAAGCTATATAATTTGTACTTGCAAACTTCTGGAAAATTTGGATAACATATTGTATTTTTTTATTATTTTGTTATAATTTATTTAAGAGGTTTAGTTAAATAAGGAGGCGTTATTATGAGAATTACTTGTATAGGTTTTTTGATTTGCCTTGTGTGCATTTTCTGCGTGGCAAGCTATCCAAACACGGCTCTTTATGTTATAGCCAACATAGGTTTTTATCTTGGTGTTCTTGTAACCGCCTACGGCATAACAAAAATCCGTGAACCGGGAGATAAAAACGATTGACAAATAAATAATTATTGAATTTTTTACTGAAAAGAAAACCTGCGGTAATACAGAAAGCCGCAGGTTTTCTATTTTTTAAAAACAAAAGTAACAACAAAGTATAAAAGGACATAGGATAAAAGGAAAAAACTTTCAGGTGTTGAACAATGGATTTCCTTTCGGGTTTTATCTTATGTCTGGGACTTTCCGCCGACTCATTTTCAATGGGGTTAAACTACGGTTTAAGAGGAATAAAAGTCCCTTTTCTCTCAAGAATAATCGTAAGCCTTGTTTCTGTTCTAAATATGTTCTTGGCTCTTTCCTTGGGCAGGCTGATACTTTGCTTTGTGGATGAAAATTTTGCCAAAGTTGTGGGATGCATAATGCTTTTTGCTCTTGGGATTTTTGTCATCTGTCAGGGCTTTTTAAAGAAAAACATATCCGGCGATTTTGACAACAACAGAAAAATCACCTGGGCGGAGGCTCTATATGTTGGCGTCGCCCTGTCCGTGGATTCTTTTGGGGCGGGCATATGCTTTGCCGTAAGCGGAAGCGGATTTTTCTTTCTTCCCCTATGCAGCGGTGTCTGCCAGTTTTTCTTAATGCAGCTTGGCAATTTCTTCGGAAAGAAAATAAAAGACCGTTCCCGTTTTTCAAAAAAGCTTTTGGTAACTGTTTCCGGCAGTCTTATCTGCTTTATGGCTGTTTTAAGATTTTTTTAATTTTGTCTTATTGGGTATTTTTTGCCGTCTTTGGTCAATACTTAAACAGAAAGCTTTCCTTTAACTATCTATATGCTGTAAAATCTTATGTTTTTTACTTATTTTTTTCGTCAAAAAAAATTGTGAAAAATTCCGTAAACTACTTGCTTTTTTCTTGAAAAAATGATATGATAACAGCACATGACGATATTTAAGGAGGTGGGACAATGCCAAACATTAAATCAGCAAAGAAGCGTGTAAAGGTTATCGCAACTAAGACAGCTCAGAATAAGGCTATCAAATCTGCTTTGAAAACAGCAGTTAAGAAGGCGTACATTGCTATTGATACAAACGCTGACAACAAGGCTGAGGCAGTTAGTCTTGCTGTTAAGAAGATTGATCAGGCTGCAGCAAAGGGTATCATGCACAAGAACACAGCTGCAAGAAGCAAGTCTGCTCTCGCTAAGAGACTCAATGCTTCCGCATAATAGCAAATACGAAATTAACGCTAAAAGCAGAGCCACACGCCCTGCTTTTTTTGTTTTTTTATTGACTTTTTATAAAAAAAGTTTTATTATTATAACAGAGAATTTTGTGTTCTTTTTTATTTAAAATTTAGAAAACGGAGGGTTTCAAATGAGCAAGAACGGAAAATTGGGATTGATTATCGGAGTTATCTCTGCAGTTGCCGCTGTTACAGCCGCAATTACAGCATTTCTGATTGTCAGAGAAAAGAAAAAGAGAGATGAGGAAGAGCTTGACCGTTATCTGGACTGCTCTATCCAATGATTTTTGGTTCCGACGTGCAAAGGTTTTTCTATGAAATCAACTTCTGCACACGTCGGGTGAGACGTTTTCTTTAATATGTTAGAATGGCTCACTCTATCAAGGGTGAGCTTTTTTATTTCCGCTATGCCTAAGTTTTAATTAACGGTAAGGTTCAGCACTCGGCGGCGAGTTTTTTAGTTCCGACGTGCAAAGGTTTTTCTATGAAATCAGCTGCTGCACACGTCGGACGAGACGTTTTCTTTAATATGTTAGAATGGCTCACTCTTAAATAGGGTGGGCTTTTTAATTTTAAAAGTGAATCCATACAATGATAGTTCTATAAAAGAATAATAGAGTGGTAAACCGATGTTGTGTTATAACCTTCAATAAAAAATATATCCCCCTTAACGTAATTTGCATATCATGTATTGAGCCATAGTTTGTAAAGGAGGGTGTCTATGACGGTTGAACAGATAGACAGCTCAAAGGTGCTGATTTCTCTATGCAACGAGGATTTAACGGAATATTCTCTGCGGTTTGACACCATGAGTTTTAACGACCCGCATTCAAGAAGAATACTCAACAAGCTTTTAACTATAGCCTGCGGAAAAACAGGCATAAAACAGGAAAAGGACAAATCTATGCTGGTGGAGGCTATGCCCCACAGCAACGGCTGTCTTATCCTTTTGACCATGAATCACAAAAAGAAAAAAAGAACCGTATACCGCATAAAAAAGAACTCTTCCGGCTGGTGCTGTCGCTTTAAAAACGCCGAGGACTTTTTATGCTCATTGGAAAAGCTTTCCGAGAAAAAGGAAACATTATACCGTGTGTCAGCTTATCTTTTCGGTGAAAGCTATTATATGTTTATTGAACAGTCAAAACTGCCGGAAAA
Organism: Anaeromassilibacillus sp. An172; assembly: GCF_002160515.1. Classification (GTDB taxonomy): domain Bacteria; phylum Bacillota; class Clostridia; order Oscillospirales; family Acutalibacteraceae; genus Limousia; species Limousia pullorum. The sequence continues at coordinate 42,416 of NZ_NFKS01000008.1, forward strand.
AACCACGGAAATTTTAAGCGAGTTCGGAAGACTGAGAAAAAGAGAACTGCTTTTTTCCAAAAGACTTTCCGAGGGCGGCAAGCTCTTGTTTTTTAAACCAAAATTTACAGGCAACCTTTGGTAAAAATGATAATTATTATTGTTTTATTCAACTATCCTGTTGACAACAGCAATCCAAGGTAGTATAATTTAATAAACGCAGAATCTCGATGGTGTTTCGGAGAGCTTGTGCCTGAAAAATATTAAATCTGCTGACAATAAGGGTTAGCCCGAGTTAAAAGCCGAGGATTTGCACAGGAATAGTGTACCTGTATATATGCGTTTTGGCTCCCGTATACCCTTTTGGTGTACGGGACTTTTTATTTTATAATTGTTTTGCGGATAGGAAAAGCGGTGATTAAAATAGACAGATTGGCTCAGATAGGAATAATAATTCAGGATATCACAGCGGCGGACAGGGTAAACGATATACTCCACGACTATTCCTCATATATTGTGGGAAGAATGGGACTGCCCTACAAAAAATACGGCGTTATGGTGATAAGCATAATTATTGACGCTCCGGTGGAGATAATAAGTGCATTGACAGGCAAGCTGGGAATGATTAAAAACGTAACCGCAAAGTCTGTTATGTCTAAACTTGATATACCAACACTGTCGGAGGAAAAATGAAAGACATCAGACTGATTGAAAATTTAAAAAATACCATAATTTCACTAGATAAGGGTGAAATGCCGGAAGTATCCGACCTGGTGCTTCTCCTTGAAAATTACAGAGAGCCGGAAATATTCGGTTTTGCCAGAGATTTGGGCAGAGAAAAAGCCTTGGAAAATTACGGCAACAATGTGTTTATCAGAGGACTTATAGAGGTTTCAAACTACTGTACCAAAAACTGTTTTTACTGCGGAATACGCTGCGGCAATAAGGAAGCTCAAAGATACAGACTGGATTTTGAGGATATTATGAACTGCTGTGAAAGCGGCTACAATGCAGGCTTTCGCACCTTTGTAATGCAGGGCGGCGAGGACCCGGTTTTTAACGACGATTTTGTGTGCCGAACCGTTGCCGCAATTAAAAATAAATATCCCGACTGCGCAGTGACCCTTTCCCTGGGAGAGAGAAGCTACAGCTCCTATAAGCTGCTGAAAGAGGCAGGCGCAGACAGATATCTTTTAAGGCACGAAACAGCCACAAAGGAGCATTACGAAAAGCTTCATCCCAAAAGCTCATCCTTTGAAAACAGAATGGAATGTCTTTATTATTTGAAAGAGCTGGGATATCAGACAGGCGCAGGATTTATGGTGGGTTCGCCTTGGCAGACTATGGAAAATCTTGCAAACGACCTGATATTTTTAAAGGGATTTCAGCCCCACATGGTTGGCATAGGGCCTTTCCTTCCCCACAGTCAGACACCTTTCAGAGATTTTCCAAAGGGAAGCGCAGAACTCACCCTGTTTATTTTAAGCCTTGTGAGAATTATGCTGCCTAAGGTTTTGCTTCCTGCCACTACAGCCCTGGGAACAAGAGAAGAGGGCGGCAGAGAAAGAGGAATTCTCCACGGTGCAAATGTTATTATGCCTAACCTTTCACCGGTTGAGGTGAGAAAAAAATATATGCTGTACGACAACAAGCTGTCAAGCGGAGCGGAAGCCTCTGAGGGCTTGGAAATTTTGAGAAAATCCCTTGAGAAAATAGGATATGAAATCCCTGTATCAAGGGGAGATTGTTTAAAATAAAGATAAAGGAGATAAAGTTATGTACGACGTAAAATCACCAAAGGCTGAAGAATTTATCAGCCACGAGGAAATACTTGATACACTTAAATATGCAGAGGAAAACAAGCACAACGCCCAGCTTATAGATGAGATTTTGGCAAAGGCTGCACTTAGAAAAGGCCTTTCCCACAGAGAAGCCGCAGTTTTGCTTGAGTGCGATATACCAGAGAAAAACGAGCTTATTTTTGCATTGGCAAAGGAGATAAAGCAGGAATTTTACGGCAACAGAATTGTTATGTTCGCTCCCCTTTATCTTTCCAACTACTGTGTAAACGGCTGTCTTTACTGCCCTTACCACTACAAAAACAAGCACATTGCAAGAAAGAAGCTTACCCAGGAGGAAATCGTAAAAGAGGTTGTGGCTTTGCAGGATATGGGTCACAAAAGACTTGCCCTTGAAGCAGGCGAAGACCCTGTAAACAATCCTATTGAATACATTCTTGACTGTATCAAGACTATTTACAGCATCAAGCACAAAAACGGCGCAATCAGACGTGTTAACGTAAACATTGCCGCAACAACTGTTGAAAACTACAGAAAGCTTAAAGAAGCCGGCATTGGCACATATATTCTTTTCCAGGAAACATACCACAAGGAAAATTACGAAATGCTCCACCCAACAGGCCCTAAGCACAACTATGCATACCACACAGAGGCTATGGACAGAGCTATGGACGGCGGTATCGACGACGTAGGTCTCGGCGTTCTTTTCGGACTTAACCTTTACAGATACGACTTTGTAGGACTTTTGATGCACGCTGAACACTTGGAAGCTGCAAAAGGCGTAGGCCCTCACACAATCAGCGTTCCACGTGTATGTAAGGCTGACGACATTGACCCTGAAGCTTTTGACAACGGTATCGACGATGATACATTTGCAAAGATTGTTGCATGTATCAGAATTTCCGTTCCATACACAGGAATGATTATCTCCACAAGAGAAAGCCCGAAATGCAGAGAGAGAGTATTGGAGCTTGGTATTTCTCAGATAAGCGGCGGTTCAAGAACCAGCGTTGGCGGTTACGCCGAGGAAGAGCCTGAGGAGGAAAACTCCGCTCAGTTCGACGTTTCCGACAGAAGAACTCTCGACCAGGTTGTAAACTGGCTTATGAAGCTGGGTCATATTCCGAGCTTCTGCACAGCCTGCTACAGAGAGGGCAGAACCGGCGACAGATTTATGAGCCTTGTTAAGAGCGGTCAGATTGCAAACTGCTGTCAGCCAAACGCTTTGATGACCTTGAAAGAATACCTTGAGGACTATGCTTCTGAGGAGACAAAGAAAAACGGCGAAGCTCTTATTGCCAAAGAGATAAATAACATTCCAAAGGAAAAAGTAAAAGACATAGTAAAACAGCACCTTATCGAAATCGAACAAGGTCAAAGAGATTTCCGCCTTTAATTTATATCCGACCTGCAAAGGTCGGATATAAAAATTAACTTCCGTTTCAGGTCGGGCGAAACGTTTTTTATTTCTGCCTTGCAGAACTTTGTTTTAGAAATAAACGTCATTACAAGACGGGCGAAACGTTATGTTGGGTGACTGGGAGTGGCTCGCTCTCATTTGGATTGGCATTTTATTTATGCTCGACCAAACATTTGATAATTCTAAAAAGAAAACCCTAACCGTAGGGGCGGATATGTTAATTCGCCTCTACGACGAATAATTCTATAAAAGAAAATTAAAAACAAAGTTAAATGAGAGCGAACCATTCCGAAGACTGCGGAAAAGGTCTCGCCCGGCGGAAAACAGAAGTTTATTTTTATGTGTGGGTTAAGCCGCCGGATAGAAAAAAATCGCCCGACCTGTGCAGGCGTTGATTTATTAAATAAACCTTTGCAGGTCGGATAGAAAAAAATCGCCCGACGGAAAACGGAAGCTGATTTTTAGCAGGAAGTGAAGCCGTCGGACAAGAAAAAAGCAAAGTTTAAACCGCCGCATGGCGGAGGTTTTCAAATAGATGAACCTTTCCAAGGCGGAGCTAAAAAATAGAGGTGAATTTAAAAATGGGATTGAATAATACACCTAATGCCGATAGAGTTCATATAGGTATATTCGGCAGAAGAAATGCGGGAAAATCAAGCGTTATAAATGCGGTTACTGGACAGAACCTAGCCATTGTTTCCGAAGTTTTGGGAACAACAACCGACCCGGTCTATAAGGCTATGGAAATTCTACCTTTAGGCCCTGTTGTGCTTATAGATACCCCGGGACTTGACGACGTGGGAGAACTGGGCGAGCTGAGAGTTCAAAAGGCTTTTCAGGTGCTCAATAAAACAGATATCGCATTGCTGATTTTAGATGTAAACAGCGGCTTTTCAAAGGAAGAAGAAAAGCTTTTAGAGCTTGTAAAGGCAAAAAATATCCCCTTTGTGGCAGTGCTCAATAAAACAGATATAGCCAAAGAGGATAAAATAAAGGAATTTGAAAAGCTTTTAAAGGATAAATATAATATTGAAAATGTGGTTTCAGTGAGCGCAGAGAAAAAAGACGGTATTTTTGAACTGAAAGAAAAAATAGCTTCACTGAATACAGAAAAGGAGAAGTCACCTATAATTTCAGATTTAGTCTGTCCGGGAGAAACAGCGGTGCTGGTTGTGCCTATAGACGAGTCTGCGCCTAAAGGCAGACTTATTCTGCCGCAGCAGCAGACTATAAGGGACTTGCTTGATAACAACGCTATGGCGGCGGTTACTCAGGTTACAACCTTGGCAAAAGCCCTTGAAAGCTTTAAAGAGCCTCCAAAGATTGTTGTAACAGACAGTCAGGCTTTTAAAGAGGTTGCAAAAATCGTTCCGGAGAACGTTCCACTCACATCATTTTCAATTCTTTTTGCACGCCATAAGGGAGAGCTTTCAACCCTCGTAAATGGCGTAAAGGCTATGGATAATCTTAAGGACGGGGATACCGTTCTTATTTCCGAGGGATGCACACATCATAGACAGTGCAACGATATCGGAAGTGTTAAAATCCCCAATGCGGTGAGAAAATACACTGGAAAAAATCTCAATTTTGAGTTTACCTCAGGGGGAGAATTTCCACTTGATTTAAGCAAATACAGCCTTATTATCCACTGCGGCGGATGTATGCTCAACGAAAGAGAAATGAAATATAGAATAGCCTGCGCAAACGATGCAGGTATTCCTATGGTGAATTACGGAGTGCTTTTGGCTCAGGTAAACGGAATTTTAAAGAGAAGCCTTGAGCCGGTGGAAAAGGATATTTGATTAACAGAAAATTACCATACACGTTATCCTATAAAATAAACCGTTACCGGCAGTTAATCTGCCGGTAACGGTTTGTTTATTTTGTTTGGAAATCCATGGGGCCGTTTAAAAAGACTGCGCTTCGTTCTATGGAGTCTTTGGAATTTTTAAAATCTCCTCCGGCGTTTCGGTAATCAAACATACTGCAAAAATGGGTGACGTCTCCTTTAAGCTCTTTTAAATGGTTCAGAGTTATTCTTTTTGTCACCTCAGCAAATTCCAGAAAATCTTTTTTGCCAAGAATATCTCCGGCAGTTTTTATCATGGCTGAATAGTGCTCAAGACAGAAAAAAGGCTGGGCGGAATAAAGCTTTTTAAAGCTCTCATCTTTTACAAAAAGCTTTGCGGTGGTTTCCATAGCTCTTTGTAAATCCTCGGAAACATTTTGGCAGATAAAACAGGAATGGAAAAGCTTTTCACACTGGGCGGCTTCCCCTTTGATTTTTTTCACGTTTTCCTCTTCTTTAAAACAGTTGTCAATAATGTACTGCAAGTGACTTTCCAAAATAAGTGCGTTTGAAAGCCTTCCCCCTATTTCAAACATAAGCTGCAAATGATGCTTGCAAAAGCCTGTTTTATTTGTTTCAATTCTCACAGTAGGCTCCATTTTGGCGTCGCCGGTTATGTAGCGGGCGTAGCTTTCCTCCAGCTTTTTCTCAAGACGGCAGAAAGGACAGCCATCCTTTTCAATAAATACGTCGGTTACAGGAATTGTGCATATTGTCTGTTTCATTTTTTCACCCTTTCCCCTATATTTTTCCTTGATTATATAAAAAAGGCACATGAGAAATCATGTGCCGCTTTTATAAAAAGTAATATTACTTGATTATTTCTTTTTTCATGAAATTGCCTGGGTTTGTCTGGATATCTCCCTTAGCACGGAATCTCTTTCTGTACTGTTCAGGCTGAAGTCCTGTGTTCTTCTTGAAGCACTGAGAGAAATAAGAAGGTGAAGAGAAGCCTGTGAAACCGGCAATCTGTGCGATTGAGTAGTTGCTGGAAACCAAAAGGTTCTTACATTCGTCAATTCTTTTGCTGATGAGGTAGTTTATAGGCGAAATCTTATAGTCTTCTGAGAATGCGTGTGAAAGATAATATTTGTTAACCTTAGCAACTTCTGCAAGCTCGTCCAAAGTGATGGACTCACGGAAGTTTTCGTCAATATATCTTTTTGCTGTGCGGCATGCACGGTTAACGCTCTTGGAATTATCAAGAGTAAGGCTGTAGTTTGCCTTTCTGATTATGTTGATAATAAGAAGTTCGAGTAAATCCTGGCATACAGTTGTCTTATATGGTGTATCTTTATCCATTTCGGACTGCAAAAGCTTGAGATATGTTTCAACAACCTCTCTGTCCTTTTTATAATGGATATGAGTATAGTCGTCGTTTGAGTTAGGATTGTCGAAGCAGAAAGCAATTCCGTCAACACCTACAAAAACATATTCAAAATCTTCACCGGAAAGAGTTTTTTCTGTATGTGAAACACCTGGATTTATAATAACGAGATCGCTTTCCTCAACTGTAAATTCTGTGTCCTCAACTTTAACAACACCTTTGCCGCTTGTCACATAGAAAAACTCGGCAAAATAATGTGAATGAAGTGTGCTGTGCCAGTCGTTGCCGTATTTGGATTTTCCTACATAAAGTAATCTTGCGTCCAAATGTTCAGTAGTAGTGTGGTCAATTGTGTAAAGTTCGTTGCTCAATAAGATAACCTCCTCTTAAATATAACTTAAATTAAGACAAAAAAGAAACATGCCTACTCATCATCACGATAATTTTAACATATTATATATCTCTTTGCAAGTAGGAAATATGTGTAAAAAAACAGAACTTTATGTGAACAAATTAACAACTGGATTGTGCCATGTATACAATAAAATTTCTTGATTTTGCATAAAAAACAAACTTTTGGACTTGTGGGTATAAAAAAAGGCGTTTAAATCAAAAATTATTATAAAAATTAACGAAAAAAGCAATAAAAAAATAGTAAACTGCAAGAAACTTATTGAAATTATTTCTGTATGAGGTATACTATGGAATGTAAAGGATAGGCGGCATACGTGCCTGTCTTTTGTCATTGCAGACTGCCCGGTTGGGCAAAATTTTTATTCATTTTCAGAAAGGATGAAATCAGTCATGAAAAAGGTATTGGCAATGATTCTGTCAGTTCTCATGGTTGCTTCTCTCGCAGCTGGCTGCGGCGGCAACACAGATACTACAGAAGGAACAACAGATCCAACTGCTACAAGTGAAGGCGGCAACGCAGAAGTAAGCGGTACAATCGTTGTAAAGGCTATCGAAACAGCATACGGCGCAGATATGTGGAACGAAATCAAAGATGCTTTCGAAGCAGCATATCCTGGCACAACAGTTGAGCTCGAGGTTAGCAAGACTCTTGAGACAACTCTTGCAAACGAAATCCAGGCAGGTAACTATCCTGACGTTGTTCACCTTGCAACAAACCGTGACGCTAAGATTACAGAGAATATGATCAACAACATGCAGCTCCGTGACCTCACAGGCGTTCTTTCCCTCACAAACCCAGGTGAGGACAAAACAGTAGGCGACAAGATCATCGAAGGATTTACAGAGACAAACGCTACAAATCCATACGGCGATGGTAAAACATACCTCATGCCAATGTTCTACAGCCCATGCGGCATCTTCTACAGCGCAAACCTCTTCGAGGAAAAGGGCTGGACAGTTCCAACAACATGGGACGAGATGTGGGAACTCGGCGACAAGGCTAAGGAAGAAGGAATCTCCCTCTTCACATACCCAACAACAGGTTACTTCGATGCTTTCATGTTTGCACTTCTCGCATCAACAGATAAGGGCATCGACCTCTACAACGACGTAACTTCCTTCAAAGAGGGCGTTTGGGATACAGAGGAAGCAAGACAGGTACTCGACGTTATCGCAAAGCTTGCTACATACACAGAGCCAACAACAACAGAGAACGCTAACGACATCGACTTCTCTAAGAACCAGCAGCTCGTTATCGACGGCAAAGCACTCTTCTGCCCTAACGGCACATGGCTCCCAGGTGAGATGGCTGACTCTACTCCAGAAGGTTTCGTATGGGGCATGACAGCTGTTCCAGCAGTTTCTGCTGACAAGAACCCAACATCCTTCACATTCCTCGAGCAGATCTGGAGCCCGCAGGGTGCTAAGAACACAGCTGGCGCAGATGCTTTCATCGCATTCATGTATTCAGATGCAGCTATCGATATCTTTGCTAAGTACGGCGCAGTTCAGCCAGTAGCAGGTATCGCTGACAAGCTCGAAGGCGACAACAAGACATTCTACAGCATCTATGATAACGGTGCAACAGCAGTTATGGGTGGCTTCGTAGCTACAACAGACGCTGGTGTAACACCTGCAGATGCATACTTCACACCAGTTAACCAGCTCGTTGCAGGCGACATCACAGTTGACGAGTGGCTCGCAGGTATTAAGGATGCTAACACAGCTCTCGGCGCAGCAGTAATTTCTGCTAGCGAAGAGGCTACTGATGCAGCAGCTTAATCTTAATTAGAATGAGAACAAAAGTCGCTCAAAGCGATTTATCCCCAATCTAAATAGATTTAAGTGGTATAAATAAACTTACCATGCGACTTTAATGTGGATCTATCAAGCGGTGGGCAGTTTGTCTGCCCGCCGCATTTTCATTAAATAACCGATAGGAGAAATGCAGCATGAAAAAAAGTGGCGGTAGAGGTCTGTTTGTCGGACTGTGCATTATCCCGACAACAGTGTTGTTTACATTATTCATGGTTGTACCTACATTGGAAGTTTTTTATTACTCCTTCTTCGGCGGATTCAGTAAATATAACATTACAAGCAAAAGTTTTGTAGGCTTCCAGAACTACATAGATTTGTTTACAAATTCAACAATTGCTCCGAAGTTTATAGGCACATTCCAGAACACAATTCTTCTTATAGTACTTGTTACTATCATTACATTTGCATTTGCACTTGTATACGCAGGTATTCTCAGCAGAGAAAAAATTAAAGGTCAAAATTTCTTCAGAATTATATTCTACATCCCAAATATACTTTCTGTAGTTGTTATTTCATCAATCTTCTTTAACGTAGTATACGATTCAGACATCGGTATACTCAACAGTATCACAAGCCTCTTTGGCTTTACAGTTCAGTGGAAATCAGGCAATGAGGTTGTTATCTTCAGCCTTGCAATTGCTATGATTTGGCAGGCAATCGGTTACTACATGGTTATGTACATGTCAAGTATGGCAGCCATTCCAGAGAGTATTTATGAAAGTGCAAACCTTGAAGGTGCAAGCCGCGTAAGAGTATTCTTCCAGATTACAATTCCACTTGTATGGACAAATATCCGTACAACACTTACATTCTTCATCATTTCTACAATCAACTTGAGCTATCTGTTTGTTCGTGCTATGTATGGCTCAAGAGCTCCTGAAAGTACATATGTTCTTCTCTACTACATGTATGAAAAGACACAAGACTATGGTCGTGCAATGGCAATAGGCGTTATCACGTTCTTGTTCTCATTCCTCCTTGCAGGTATTGTTAATGCGGTAACAAAGCGTGAGATTCTTGAATTCTAAGAAAGGAGCGGATTAAATTATGAAAAATACCATTCTCAAAGAGCGTATAGTAAAAGTTATAATTTATCTCGCTCTTATCATTTTCGCACTTATTATCATTGTTCCTGTGCTCTGGGTTTTCCTGGCAGCGTTCAGACCTAACAGTGATTTCCGTGGCGAAACAGCAATGACAAGCCCTTGGTCACTTCCAAGTGAATTTAGATTTGACAACTTTGTAGAAGCTTGGACAACAGCTAAAATGGGAGATTACTTCCTTAACTCTGTAATTGTTACAGCAGTTGCTCTTGCATTGCTTCTCGTTCTTGCAATCCCGGCATCTTATGTTCTTGCAAGATTTAAGTTCCCGGGTAAGAAAATACTTAACACAGCTCTCATGGGCGGATTGTTTGTTAACGTATCTTACATCGTTGTTCCGATTATGCTCCTTCTTTTGAGCTTCGACAGAGCAATCGGCATGACATTCTTTATGAACAACAAGTTCATACTTGCAGTAGTACTTGCATCAACAGCTTTGCCGTTTACAATTTATCTTCTCGAAAGCTATTTTGTTACTATCCCTACAGCTTTCGAAGAAGCAGCATATGTTGACGGTGCAGGTTACTTTAAGACAATGTTCAGCATTATGATTCCAATGGCAAAGCCAAGTGTTATCACAGTTATTCTGTTTAACTTCCTTGCTTTCTGGAACGAGTACATCGTATCAATTACATTGCTCTCCGGAGACAACGTAACATTGCCGGTTGGTATTATGAACCTTTCACAGGCTTCACAGTCAAAGGCAGAATACGGACGTATGTACGCTGGACTTGTATTGGTAATGCTTCCGGTTCTCATCCTCTACATGTTTGTTCAGAAGAAACTTACACAGGGTATGACCGCCGGCGGTGTTAAGGGTTAATAATAAACTGCAAAGGAGGTTTTGGTTATATCTCTCTTTGAGCAGATATAACATTGATTATGGAATCTAAGAAAATTATAAGCACAATAATCGGTATTGTAGCATTTATTGTTGGTATGGTTTTAATTTTCGTAGGACGTAACGTAGCAGATATCGGACACCTTATAATGCAGTTTGTAGGTTTGTTTATTCTGCTTGGTCTTCTCTTTGTGTACAACAAAAGATGGACAAAATACGATGTTAAACCTGTTAAAAAAAATAAAAAATAATATTGGGCAAAATATGCCGGTATAACTGTGCATATTTGCGATGATGTATGTCCGCCACTGCGTAGCAGCGACGGGCATACAGTTGTACCTAAAGGGTTGATTGCAGATTTTTTCTGTAAACATATATTTGTTTGAAAGGAAATTAAACTTATGAAAGAGCCAACTAGAGAATTTGGTCGTGTTACCATTCCTACTGACATTGACGTTGTTCCCGAAACACTGGAACTTCTGAAAAAATGGGGAGCTGATGCTATCCGTGACTGTGACGGCACAGACTATCCAGAGGAATTGAAGTCAGTAGATGCAAAAGTTTATTCAACTTATTACACAACAAGAAAAGACAACGAATGGGCAAAAGCAAACCCGGATGAAATACAGCAGATGTACATTATGACTGCTCCGAAAACAGCTATCGACGGTTCTCTGTCAATAGAGCTTATGAAAAATCTCTATCCTGACATGCTTTCCGTTAATACACGTGATGATATCACACGCTGGTGGGAAGTTATCGACCGTACAACAGGTGAAGTTGTTCCTGTTGACCAGTGGAAGTATGATGAAGCTACAGGCTGCGTAGTAATCGACAAGGCAGTTCCTTTCCATGATTACACAGTAAGCTTCTTGGCATACATCATGTGGGATCCGGTACACATGTACAACGCAGTTGTTAATGACTGGAAGGGCGTTGAGCACCAGATTACTTTCGACGTTCGTCAGCCAAAGACTCACGAGTTTACAATGAAGCGTTTGCGCAAGTTTATCGAAGAGCATCCATATGTTGATGTTATCAGATATACAACATTCTTCCATCAGTTCACACTTATTTTTGACGAGCTTGCCCGTGAAAAGTATGTTGACTGGTACGGATATTCTGCAAGCGTAAGCCCATATATCCTCGAGCAGTTTGAAAAAGAAGTTGGCTACAAGTTCAGACCTGAATACATCATTGATCAGGGCTACATGAACAACCCATACAGAATTCCAACTAAGGAATTCAGAGATTTCCAGGCATTCCAGCGCAGAGAAGTTGCAAAGCTTGCTAAGGAAATGGTAGACATCACACACGAGTACGGCAAAGAAGCTATGATGTTCTTGGGCGACCACTGGATCGGCACAGAGCCATTCATGGACGAGTTCAAGACAATCGGCCTTGACGCAGTTGTTGGTAGTGTTGGTAACGGTGCAACTCTCCGTCTTATCAGCGATATTCCTGGCGTTAAGTACACAGAAGGCAGATTTCTTCCATACTTCTTCCCGGATACATTCCACGAGGGCGGCGACCCTGTTAAGGAAGCAAAATACAACTGGGTAACAGCAAGACGTGCAATCCTCAGAAAGCCAATCGACCGTATCGGATACGGCGGATATCTGAAGCTTGCAGTTGAGTTCCCTGAGTTTATAGAATATGTTCAGAGCGTTTGCAACGAGTTCAGAGAGCTTTATGAAAACGCAAAGGGCACAACTCCATACTGCGTAAAGACAGTAGCAGTTCTCAACTGCTGGGGTAAGATGAGAGCATGGGGTAACCACATGGTTCACCATGGTCTTTATCAGAAGCAGAACTACTCATATTTCGGCGTTATTGAGGCACTCAGCGGCGCTCCATATGATGTTAAGTTCATCAGCTTTGACGATATTAAGGAAAATCCTGACATGCTCAAGGACATCGACGTTATCATCAACGACGGTGACGCTTACACAGCACACAGCGGCGGCGCATTCTGGGCAGACGAGGAAATCGTTACAGCTATCAAGAAGTTCGTATACAACGGCGGCGGCTTCATCGGTGTTGGTGAGCCTTCTGCATATCAGTACCAGGGCAAGTACTTCCAGCTTTCCGGCGTTCTCGGCGTAGAGGAAGAGGTTGGATTTACACTTAACGTGGACAAGTACAACTGGGACGAGCACGAGCACTTCATCACAGAGGATGTTAAGGGCGAAATCGACTTCGGTGAAGGCAAAAAGAATATCTATGCTCTTCCAGGCACAACAATTATCTGCCAGAGAGAGAAAGAAGTTCAGCTTGCAGTTAACGAGTTCGGTAACGGACGTGCTGTTTACATCAGCGGTCTCCCATACACATTCGAGAATGCAAGACTTCTCCACCGTGCAGTTATGTGGTCATCACACAGCGAGGCTGACCTCAACAAGTGGTACAGCACAAACTACAACGTTGACGTACACGCATATGTTGCAAACAACAAGTACTGCGTTGTTAACAACACATACGAGCCACAGAGCACAACTGTTTACAGAGGCGACGGTTCAAGCTTTGATTTGGATATGGACGCTAACGAGATTATCTGGTACGAAATCAACTGATTTTAAGACAGGTATATAAAGACGGAACAAAGGTGCAGCTGCTTTTTGCGGCTGCACCATAAATAGACTGAAAATAAATCTAATTTTTAAGGAGGAATTCTCGTTGAAAAAGGCATTAGTTATTATGGCAGCCGGCATGGGAAGCAGATACGGCGGCTTGAAGCAGATTGATTCAGTTGGTCCTAACGGCGAAATCATCATTGATTATTCTATTTATGATGCTAAACTTGCAGGATTCAGTAAGGTTTATTTTATTATCAAGAGAGAGAACTACGATATATTCCGTGAAGTAATAGGTGACAGAATTGCTTCCCAGATCGAGACTGAGTATGTTTTCCAGGAGCTTACAAATATTCCTGAGGGATATAAGGTTCCTGAAGAGCGTGTAAAGCCTTGGGGTACAGCACATGCTATCATGAGCTGCCTCGGAAAGGTTAAAGAGCCTTTCCTTGTTATCAATGCTGACGACTTCTATGGCAGAGATGCTTTTGTTAAGGTTTCCGAGTGGATTGACAAGGCTGACCTTAACGCAGATCCAATGCAGTACTGCATGGCAGGTTATATTCTTAAGAACACTCTTACAGAGTATGGCCATGTTGCAAGAGGCGTTTGCACAATGGACGAGAACAACTATCTCACAAGCATTGTTGAAAGAACAAAGATTATGCGCAGAGACGGCCAGGTTCAGTATACAGAGGATGAAGAAAACTGGGTAGACTTGGACGAAAATTCAATCGTTTCCATGAACTGCTGGTGCCTCACACCAAAATTCATCGATGAAACAGCAAAGCGTTTCACGGAATTTTTGGATGAGAACCTTGAGAAGAATCCTCTCAAGTCCGAATATCTCCTTCCTACAGTTATCAGAGAGCTGATTGACGAGGGCAAGGCAACTGTTGAGGTTCTCAAGACAGACGCTACATGGTTCGGCGTAACATATAAGGACGACAAGCCATATGTTGTTAAGTCAATAAAGGATAAAGTAGACAGCGGAGAATATCCGTCAAAATTGTGGGAGTGATATTTAGTGGCAGAGAAGAATTATAACTTTGACCTTATCGTAAGCCAGTTTTTAAACGAAGGCGACAAAATGGTAAGCGTTGGCCCATTCGGTGAAGGTCATATTAACGATACATACGCTGCTGTTATCGAGAATAACGGCGAAAAGAGAAGAATTATTGTTCAGAGAATTAACCACAGCATCTTTACAGAGCCTGCAGCTCTCATGGACAATATTTACGGAGTTACAACTTTCCTTAAAAAGATTATCGAGGCTAACGGCGGAGACGTTCTCAGAGAGACTCTCACAGTTATCCCTGCAAAGGACGGAAAGCTCTATTTTGTAGATGAGGGCGGCAACTACTGGAGATCTTACATCTTCATTGAGGGTGCAACAACCTATCAGAGCATCCAGACTAAGGAAGATTTCTACAACTGCGGAGCAGCTTTCGGTAACTTCCAGAGACTTTTGGCAGATTATCCTGCTGACCAGCTTTCAGAGTCCATTCCTAATTTCCACAACACAGAGAAGCGTTTCGAAGCTTTTGTTGAGGCTGTAAATAAGGACATCTGCGGACGTGCAAAAGACGTTCAGGCTGAAATCGAATTTGCAATGGCACGTAAAGAGGCTGCATGCGAAATCGTTAATATGCTCAAAGAGGGCAAAATTCCCCTCAGAGTTACACATAACGACACAAAGCTCAACAACATCATGATCGACGACGCTACAGGTAAGGCTATCTGCATCATCGACCTTGATACAATCATGCCGGGCGCAGCTGCTTATGACTTCGGCGACAGCATTCGTTTCGGCGCAAGCACAGGCGCAGAGGACGAAGTTGACTTGAGCAAAATTGAAATGAGCCTTGAACTCTTCGAGGTATTTGCAAGCGGTTACCTCAGCGTTGCTAAGGAATTCCTTACAGATGAAGAGCTTTACAGCCTTTCAATCGGTGCAAAGATTATGACATTCGAGTGCGGAATCAGATTCCTCACAGACTATCTCAGCGGAGATACATATTTCAAGATTCACAGACCAAACCACAATCTCGACCGTTGCCGCACACAGTTCAAGCTGGTTGCTGATATGGAAAAGAAGATGGATCAGATGCATGCAATTGTAAACAAGTACGCAAAATAATTCATTTTGCAGCTTGCAAATATTCTTAGTTTGTGTATAATTGTATTGTCAGAACGACAAAAATCGATAGTATTAAATACTTATCGATGATAAGTCTGCACGGGGCTGCGGTGCTTGTTATGATTTAATATGAGTCTTTTGATTTGCAAAAAAATCATCAAAAAGTTATTCTAAGCACCTGCGTTTCAAATCTTTCTATTATTTTAAACGAGCACTGCGGCTCTTTCGCAGAAGGGGAAGGTATCTTCGGATACTTTCCCTTTTTTTGTTTTGTGATTTTAATCATCTTGACATTAGTAAAAAACCATATGAAACATAAGAAAACACTTTATAATATTGATATATTTATTGCGGTATGTTATAATAAGCTGAAAACAGGCTAAATAATACAATATTTCTAAGCATTAAAAATATTTTTTATTGATTATAGTATAATTGGCAGGATTGAGCAAATTTGAAAAAGGAGGTTCTAGGTAAGGGGCAATATATACCGCTTCTGTTTTATGCTATTCTGCTGGCTGATTATATTAAGACTTTTGATAATATTTCTGACTGTTGAGGACGGAGTTTTAAAGGTTACAAAGCCTGAGACAACTGCCGAGGTAGAACTTACTGCAAAGATTTCCTACAACGACAATGAATATGACTACGTTATTAAGGTTAAAGTTTTGTCACAGCAGGACATCGACAATACATACGACATAAACCCAACACCACACAGCCTTGTTATGAACTACAAAACAATAGACTTTGACAATGTAAAAGTCTTCTACGAAACAGGCATAACTGAGGTTACAAAGAGCCGTGTCAATGAGATAATGGAAAAACAGGGCGTGGCTTATGAAGTGGTTGAGGATTACAGCCAGAGTACATTGGCTCTTGGCATTAAGGACTCAGCAGAGGCAGTAGACCAGAACACAGCAGGCTATGACAGCGATTTGTTTACAGTCGCTGAAACAAAATATGATATTCATTATATCGATATCAACGAGAACGGCAGAGTTACAATTCTCGGTGAGGATGACGACGCTGTTTACTATGGTCTTGCAACTCTTGACGAGGCTATGACAACAGTTGACGACCAGCTTTACATGAACAGACTTAACTCTGTTTACGGAACAGACCTTGACGTTGTTGACGGTATTGGAATACTTTCCAACCCGATGAATCAGGCGGAAGCAAGTAAGGTTTCCTTGTACGGCGTTGCTGATTACACATGGAATACCGCAAACTTTAATGCTCAGGAAAACTGGGAAGAGTCCTTCTGCACATATACAGACGATGTGGCTATGGCAGAAGCTTTGAGAACATTTGCAAGCTATGCTTCTAAGGACCAGGATTACACAGATATTAAATCAGTATTTGACAAATATCGTCAGGATAAGTCAAATTACGCTTTTATCAGCCGGGAACATATCCTACAACAAATATTATCGACGGAAATAAGACAACATTTGTATGGCTTTACAGCCAGGCTGTAAATACAAACCTTACAATGAATTTTGACAGCACAAGAGCTATCAACTATGTTGAGTTTGTTACAACAACAGACGGCGGCAGATTTGTAGGTAAGGCAAATATCGAATATCTTAACGAAGCTGGACAGTGGATTGTTGCAGGTTCAATAAATTCCGACGACTTCCAGGACGGCGCAACCTCTATAACCTTTGAAGAGGTAAAGGCAAAGGGTATCCGCTTTGTAGTTACAGAGGCAGGCAGCACAAACTGGCTCAAGGTTGCTGAATTTAACGCAGCAAATACAAACGCTAAAAACATAATTACTGTAAACGGTGTAGGCGAAACAAAGCTTAACGACATGGATATGAGAACATTTGTAAATCCTACAGGCGAGGGCGAAGTTGTTTACAATGTTTATGAAAGTGCTAAGGTAAACAGCCTCAGGATTTACAACGCAGCAGGTCAGTGGGACGGCGTATCTGTATACGCAGTAACAGAGGACGGCGAAACAGAGCTTGCAGTTGTAGAGGACAAGAGCAATGTCAACACTCATGTTTATGATGTTTCCGCTCTCAAGGGAGTTAAGTCCTTTAGAATAGCATTTACAGACGGAATTTATCTCAATGAGATTGAAACAGAATCAGACCGCTTTGTTGCTTTGAATACATATGAAGCTGAAAAGAAGGTTGACGCCGCAAAAGTGCTTTCCGAAAATACAGCAATGTATACAGAGGACTCATTGAAGGTTATCAAGGAAAAAATTGCAGCTGTAGAAGCTTTGCTTGCTGATATGGCAATAGGCGAGCCTGTTACACAGGAAGCTTTGGACGCAGCAATGGCTGATATGGCAGAGACTGTAAATAATCTTGAAGCAGTTGAGGGAGCTTTTGAAATGGGTGACGTTAACCACAGCGGAATTGTCGATATCGACGACGCAACACTTATACAGATGCACCTTGCAAAGGCTTTGGGAAATACAGCTTTCTATAAGGAAAATGCAGACTACAGCAAGGACGGAAAGATTACTGTCTATGACGCAACTCTCATTCAGCTTATGCTGGCATCATAATTGATTATTACCCGTTATTAAATAACCTAAAAAAATGGCCGCTTCTTCGGAAGCGGTCGTTTTGTATTTGTATGGATTTATTTGCCTAAGTTTATAAGCTGCAAACCCTTTTCAACGGCATATTTTGCGGTGTAGGCTGTTCCTCCTGCGTTTTTTGTGAGATAGGCTATGCAGACACTGCTTTTGTCCACAAGAGCTCGGTTTCTTTTAAACATACAGCTTTTTGTATAGTTTAATGATGTGTATATAACCTCGTCGGCTTTATTTTTTATATCTTCATAAACGGAAATATCATATTCCGACCAGCCCTTTGTCTGTTCTAAACATGGCAGTATTAAAATCAGTTTTATGTGGGGATATTTGGATTTTAAGTTCAGCACGCATTGTGCCGCCATTGTGTCAAAGCCCAGTGCACCCCCTGCGGCAAAAACACTGTAGCCCTTTGCAATCAGTTCTTCTACAGTGCGGTTTAAGAGGTTTGCTACATAGTTCAGTTGTCCCATGGGAATAGTTCTGTGTCCGGTAAAACAACATGTTATTTCTTTCACTTTTTTCAACTCCTTTATTTTAACTTAATATTTACAAAATTATATCTAAATAAAATATATATGTCAATACTAATTGATAATTAAAAAGGATAACTATTGGATATGTATATAGTAAAATTATATATATAGGTGGTGATAATCGTGGAAAAGGAAGAATTTATAAAGAGATTGACCGAGCTTAGAATGAATAAAGGCGTTTCAGCAAGAGATATGAGCCTGTCGCTGGGACAGAGTCCGGGATATATCAACAATATTGAAAACGGAGTTAATCTTCCTTCTATGACCGTGTTCTTTTATATCTGTGATTATTTTGGCATAACACCAAAGGAGTTTTTTGACGAGGATAATAGTAACCCTGCTAAAATCAGGGAACTTGATACAGTGGCAAAGCACCTGAGTTCCGAAGAACTGGAACATATTATTACGATTATCAATGATTTAATAAAAAATAAACAGTGTAAATAAATGTAAAATTATTTGGTGGAAAAATGACTGAAAAGGATTTTTCTTTGCGTTTGGCAAGACTGAGAGAGGAAAAGGGAGTATCTGCAAGAGATATGAGTTTATCAATGGGGCAGAACCCCGGTTATATAAATAATATAGAAAGCGGAAAGTCCATGCCTTCACTTACTGGTATATTTTATATCTGTGAATATTTGGGAATTACGCCCAAGGATTTTTTCGATATAGATAATAACGACCCTGCAAAAATTAAAGAGCTTGTTTCTGCTGCCAAGGGATTGAACAGATCACAGCTTGAACATGTTATTGCTATTATAAACGACATAAAAAAATAATTTGGTATCTATATTATATTGTATTTAAAGTTTCCGGGCAATATTTTGTTGTGCCGGAAATTTTTTTGTCTGTTTTAGTTACTATAAATATATAATTATCTTTAGTAATAATTATAGTATATCAGCTCATGTATATAATATCAATAGTATATAGTAAAAATAAATAAATATTTATAGACTATATGCAGAGGTGATAGTTATGAGCGAAATCGCAAAAAGAATAGGCAGGCGTATCAGGAGTTACAGGGTAGAATTGGGTTTAAGTCAGGAAAAGCTTGCGGAAATGTCCGGCTGTCATCCAACTTATATAGGGCAGATTGAGAGAGGGGAGAAAAACGCCACCCTTGAGAGTGTCGAAAAAATTTCATCAGCGTTAAAAGTCCCGTTGTCTAAGCTTTTTGATAAAATTGAAAATTTTGAAAGCGGAACCGAGTCTGAAAACATACCGTTGGAATGTTACGATTTTCTTTTGTCAAAAAGCAAAGAAGAGCAGGAACAGCTGTTTAAAATCCTTTTGGAAGTGGATAGATATAAGAATTTGAATTGAATTTTTAAATTAAAGCTTTGTATGTCGGATGTAAAAAAAGGTCTCGCCCGACATGTGATGAAGTGAATTTTTAGATTAAACCTTTGTGTGTCGAAACTAAAAGGAAAAGGTTTCGCCCGACATGTGATGAAGTCAATTTTTAAATTAAACCTTTGCATGTCGGAAATAAAATAATTGACAAAGGTAAAGTTAAAGGTATAATTATAAAAGAAAAAGTTATCAACATAGGATAGGCTCAATGTTGATAAGTTTTTAATTTTAAATAGGGGGTATTTTTAGTGGCTGTTCCGCAGGATCCGGTTATTTTGCTTTCATTTATAAATACAAAGCTCAGGGATTTTTATCCCTCACTTGAGGAGCTGGGCAAGGATTTAGATGTAGATACAAATGAGATTGTCGAAAAGCTCAAGATGATAAATTACGAATACGATGAAAAACAAAATCGTTTTGTGTGATAATTTTTGATTTTATTATAAAAGGTCAAACTTTCAACTGAGAGAGTTTGACCTTTTGTTTTTTATAAGAAAAACTTAAATTAGTGAGAACCATTCTCAAAATTACGGAAAAGGTCTCGTCCGCCTTGGAATGAAGTTAATTTCCAAGATATACCTTTGCAAGGCGGAAATAAAAAATAAAAAATTTTTAAAACGTGAGCAAAATGGAGAAAAACGGAGAAAACGGGAGATTGTATAGGGTTAATTGCTTGTATTTGACTTTTATTGACTTTGACTTTCTTTGACCTTCACGCTATAATATTAACAAAGGTCAGGGAAAGTCAAACAAAGGGCAGTGAAATGTCCGTATGATAGGTGGCATTAGTATGAGAATGAGCGATTTAGTCGCCAATTATATATTGGATATGCTGGACGAGCAAAACGGCAACGCCGAAATAAGAAGAAACGAGCTTGCCGGCACCTTGGGCTGCGTTCCCAGTCAGATAAACTATGTTATCACCTCAAGGTTTACGCCGGAACAGGGATACATTGTTGAAAGCCGACGGGGAGGCGGGGGCTATATCAGAATAACGAGAATAAAACTGGGC
This sequence comes from Anaeromassilibacillus sp. An172, assembly GCF_002160515.1. GTDB lineage: Bacteria > Bacillota > Clostridia > Oscillospirales > Acutalibacteraceae > Limousia > Limousia pullorum. The sequence continues at coordinate 63,140 of NZ_NFKS01000008.1, forward strand.
AGAAGTTCCGCCATAATGCATATAATAAATTCAATTGGCAAAACTCTGGACAGAGCCACCGCAGAGGCTATGCTTACAAATATGGTTTCACAGGAAATAATAGATAAGCAGACAGCAAGACTGATGGCCTGCGGAATTTCTGAAAGGTCATATCAGGAAGTCCCGCAGAAATACCGTGACGGATTGAGGGCGGGCATATTTAAAAATATGCTTCTGACCTTGATTTAGCGGTCTTAAAAAGTAAAACAAGTTAATAAACATATATAATGTATGATTTAAGCAAGGGGGATTGCTTTATGAAATGTCAAAAATGCGGTGTTAACGAAGCTACTACACATATAAAAACAATGATAAACGGTCAGTACACAGAGTATTACCTCTGTCCGGACTGCGCAGAGAAGATGGGCTATACAAATATGTTCGGAGACTTTTCCTCTGAGTTTTCCAATTTGCTTGGAAGCTTTTTCGGAAACGCTCTTCCGGAGAGAACACAGGCCACAAGATGTCCTTTCTGCGGAAGCACATACAACGACATTGTTAAAAACGGAATTGTGGGATGCGCCCAGTGTTACGACACATTCAGAGATGAGCTTGTTCCCACAATAAGAAGAATACATGGAAATACTACACACTGCGGAAAGAAATCAACCCAGTGGAGAAATAATTTGCAGAACAGAAAGATTGCAAAGGTTCAGAAAAAAGAACTCACCACAACAAACAGCAAGCTGGACAATTTGAAAAAACAGCTTCAGGAGGCTATACAGGCTCAGGAATTTGAGCAGGCAGCAAAGCTTCGTGATGAGATTAAGGGAATGGAGGGATAATTATGGATAACTCAATAGTTGTTTCCACAAGAATCAGGCTGGCAAGAAATTTGAAAGGATATCCTTTCCCGTCAAGACTTGACAGCAAGAGGAAAAATGAGATAGTTCAAAAGGTTTACAATGCTCTTAAAGAGGGCAACAGCGCAATATCCTCCGATTTCCAGCTTATCAAGGTGGGAGAGCTTACAAGAGCTCAGGGCTTGTCCTTTGTTGAAAAACACCTTATCAGTCCGGAATTTATAAACGGCGATAAAGAGGGCAGAGCCTTAGTTTTAAAGGATGACAAAAAGGTCAGCATTATGATAAACGAGGAAGACCATGTGAGAATACAGATTATCACAGATGGTCTTAACCTTGAGGGCGCATACGATTTGGCGGATAAGATTGATACGCTTCTTGACGAAAATCTTGATTTTGCCTTTGATGAAAAGCTTGGATATCTTACCCAGTGTCCTACAAACTTGGGTACAGGCATGAGAGCGTCAGTTATGCTTCATCTTCCTGCTTTGCAGAAAACAGGAGCTTTGAGCAGAATCGGCGGAAACCTTTCAAAGCTTGGCTTGACCATAAGGGGAATTTACGGCGAGGGTACAGAGCCTAAGGGCGCAATGTATCAGCTTTCCAACCAGGTAACATTGGGAATTTCCGAAAGCGCCGCCATCGAAAACCTTAAAAATATTACTGACCAGCTTGCTTCTCAGGAAGTAAAGGCAAGAGAAACTATTATGAAATCTGTTTCCATGAGGGATACAGTTCACAGAAGCTTGGGTATTTTAAAATACGCCTTGGCAGTAAGCCATGACGAGGCTATGGAATTGCTTTCAAATGTGAGAATGGGCGTTGTTTCCGGAGAAATTACCGGAATTACCTGCGAAACAATCGACAAGCTCATACCGGAAATTCAGCCGGCAACAATGATTGTAACAGCAGGGGAAAACCTGGACCCTGAAAAGAGAGATATTTTGAGGGCAAAGACCATAAGAGAAAGACTTGGAGCTTAAACTTAAAATTAACATATTTGCGATAAATGAAAAAAATGAGAAAAAGAAAAGGGAGGCAGGTATATGTTTAATTTTAACGGATTTACACAGAAAGCAAATAACGCTTTGAATATGGCAGTTGATGCGGCTCAGGATATGGGTCACACCTATGTTGGCACTGAGCATATACTTTTGGGCCTTGTGTCAGAGGAGTCCGGTGTTGCAGCCTCAGTTTTGCAGCAAAACGGACTTTCCGCCGAGGATTTGAAAGACCTTATCGAAAGGACAATCGGCACAGGAAGCAGAACTGTTATAACTCCCGACGATTTTACACCGAGAACTAAGAGAGTTATGCAGACAGCTATGGTGCTTTCCGCAAGACTTGGCCACGGCTATGTTGGCACAGAGCATCTGCTCATGGCTCTTATTTCCGAAAGGGACGGCTATGCAATCAGATTCCTTGAGGAATTAAATGTAAATATAAATTCTGTTCTTTCCTCACTTAAAGCCAGCATGGGTGCTGACTCCGAGGAAGAAAACCAGCAGTCAGGAATTGACGGAATGCTTAACAAAAACGGACAGTCAAAGGGCGGCAACAATGCCCTGGGCAAGTTCGGCAGAGATTTGACCGCCGCCGCAAAGAACGGCGAAATCGACCCGGTAATCGGCAGAGAAGAGGAAATCCAGAGGGTTATCCAGATTCTTTCAAGAAGAACAAAGAACAACCCTGTGCTTATCGGTGAACCCGGTGTTGGTAAAACAGCGGTTGCCGAGGGTCTTGCCCTTAGAATTGTAAAGGGAGAAATTCCGGAAATTCTGAAAAACAAGAAGATTGTAAGCCTTGACCTTACAGGCATGATTGCAGGTACTAAGTACCGTGGCGACTTTGAGGAAAGAATTAAGGCGGCAATCGACGAGGTTAAAAAGTCAAAGGATATTATCCTTTTCATAGATGAGCTTCACACAATCGTTGGCGCAGGCTCAGCAGAGGGTTCAGCAGACGCCGCAAATATTTTGAAACCGTCACTTGCAAGGGGCGATTTCCAGGTAATCGGTGCAACAACAATGGAGGAGTACAGAAAGTACATCGAAAAGGACGCAGCTCTTGAAAGACGTTTCCAGCCTGTAACAGTCGGCGAACCTTCACAGGAAGAGGCTGTTGAAATTCTTAAAGGCCTCCGTGACAGATACGAAGCCCACCACAAGGTAAAAATCACAGATGAAGCCATTGAATCAGCGGTAACACTTTCATCTAGATATATTGCAGACAGATATCTGCCTGATAAAGCCATCGACCTTATCGATGAGGCGGCTTCCCGTGTAAGACTTTCAAGCCTTACCTATCCGCAGGAGATAAAAGAGCTTGAGGATAAGATAAAGAAGCTTGAAAACGAAAAGGCAAGCGCTGTAAACGAGCAGGATTTTGAGAATGCCGCAAAAATCAGAGATAAGCAGAAAGAAGCCAGCGCAAAGCTTGAGGAAATGAAGAAGAGCTGGAAGGACAAAAACGCCAATGTCAGCGGCGAAGTAAAGGGCGAGGACATTGCGGAGATTGTTTCCCAGTGGACAGGTGTTCCTGTATTCCAGCTTACAGAGGAGGAAAGCCAGAGACTTTTGAAGATGGAGGATATTCTCCACAAGAGAGTTGTAGGTCAGAACGAAGCTGTAACAGCCGTTGCAAAGGCTATAAGACGTGGCAGAGTTGGTCTTAAAGATCCGAAACGCCCGGTAGGTTCATTTATCTTCTTAGGTCCGACAGGTGTAGGTAAAACAGAGCTGTGCAAGGCTTTGGCGGAAGCTATGTTCGGCGACGAAAACGCAATGCTCAGACTTGATATGTCCGAATACATGGAGAAACACACAGTGTCCAGACTTGTCGGTTCACCTCCGGGATATGTTGGCTATGACGAGGGCGGCCAGCTCACAGAAAAGGTAAGAAGAAAACCATACTCTGTAGTTCTTTTCGATGAAATTGAAAAGGCTCATCCGGATGTATTCAACATTCTTCTCCAGATTCTTGAGGACGGCAGACTTACAGACTCTCAGGGCAGAACAGTTGACTTTAAGAACACTGTAATTATCATGACCTCCAACGTTGGCGCAAGACTTATCACAGACCAGCAGAACGGTTTGGGATTTGCTTTCGACAATCCTGAAAACAAGAAGGAAAAGACCAACGAGGAAATCAGAGAGGCTGTTATCGGCGAGCTTAAAAAACTCTTCCGTCCGGAATTCCTCAACAGAGTTGACGACATTATCGTGTTCAACAAGCTTACTCAGGAGGAAATCAAGGAAATCGCCGGAAAGCTTTTGGAAAACCTCAAGGCAAGACTTAAGGCTGTTGATATCGACGCAGAGTTTACAGACCAGGCGGTAACAGAGATATCCAACGAGGGCTACGACGATACCTACGGCGCAAGACCTTTGAGAAGAGCTATAACCTCAAAGATTGAGGACGCACTCTCCGAGAAGATGCTGGAAAACGAGATAAAGAAAGGCGACCACATCGTCTGCGACTTCAAGGACGGAAAGTTCACCTTTACACCAAAAGGATAAAAGCCGCAAACAGCGGACTGAAACCTTAATATAAACAAAAGGCTTGCTTCAAATAGGGAGCAAGCCTTTTTGCTGTTAATCATTTCGAGTGTAGAATGTTGCTTTGCCTGTACCGTGTCGTATAATAGTGCCTTCCTCTACAAGCTTTTTCAGTGAATTTTCTACCGAAGTTTTTCCTATAGACGGGACAAGCTCCATAATATCACTCTTAGTGAACTTTCCTAATTTTTCTAAAACAGCCCTTCGCACTAATTCCACAGCTGGAAGTTTTTCATCGAACAGGTCAATACGGCTTTCAAACTCACGATATGCTGAAAGAATAATCCTAAGTATATATTTTATAAAGGGAGAAGGGTCGTTTTCAGCTTCGTGCCATCCTATGCCGCTTTGTTCAAGAGCATCGTAATATTTATCCTTTGTTTTTTCGATTTTACTTTCTATGCTTATATATCGTCCCACAACGTAACCGCAGCGATACAAAAGCAACGTGGTAAGCAACCTTGACATACGTCCGTTGCCGTCATTGAATGGATGTATACAAAGAAAATCATTGATAAAACAGGGTATTAAAATCAGCGAATCAATTTCACATGAATCTATCGACTGATTAAAGCTTTCACAGATAGTATCTATAGCTTCGGGTGTTTCATATGGAGCAAGAGGCATAAATCTTATTGCCTGTGTTCCGTCACAACGTGTTTCTGAAATATAGTTTTGCGTGTTTTTAAATCTGCCGCCGATTGTTTTTTCTGAATACTTATATAAATCCCTGTGAAGCTGTAGAATATAGGAAGCTCTTAGAGGGATATATTCAAAATTTTCGTGAATCGTATTAAGTACATCACGGTAACCCATAATTTCCTGTTCGTCCCTGTTTTTTGGAGTGGTTTTTTCCTGATAGAGCTGTTTTATGCGTTTACTTGTTGTAACTATGCCTTCTATTTTATTGGAAGCCTCCGTGCTTTGAATTTTCGCAGCTTCCACAAGCTTATCTAATACGGCAGGTTTTTGTTTCAGATATAATTCCTGCCTGCCTTTGTATTCGTGAATTTGCGCCACTAAGCCAAGCATTTCACTGTCCCATTTTTTATCTTTTAAAAATGAATAATTAAACCTTCTCATTCCCTCACCTCTATACATTTACGCCTAATTTTACCGTATAATTGGGCGATAGTCAATGGGCTGGGCGTATTTTACGGACTCTTAATTAGTATGTGGAAAAACATGCTTATTATTTATGTGATGAGCTTGCTTAATTAAAAATAAAGCAAGCCTTTTCTTTTGTGTTTCTGTTTTACGGTGGGGATTACAGCAAAGATTATAAAATAATCTGTTTATACTTTATTTATATTTGTGAACCTTACAATTTTGTAAGGTTCGCGATTTTTGTGTTTTTGTATGGTATAATATAACTAAAGATATATTGGACTGACCGTCAAATATATTAAAATTTACAATAAGGAGGTCAATACATGAAAAAGAAAATTTTATCAATGGCTATCGTTGTGTGTATGCTGATTTCAATGATGCCAACGATGGTTTTCGCAGCAGAGGAAATACCATACCTTGACGAAAACGGCACAGAGCAGATCTGCGCTTCTGCCACGGAGGTCACAGCAGAAGATACCGTGTGGACAGCGGGTTGGTACATAGCGCAGGGAGAGGTGACTCTTGCAAACCGTGTGGAGGTTCAGGGAGATGTACACCTGATACTTGCAGACGGAGCAAAGCTTACTGCGCCTTCGGGCATTAAGGTTCAGGACAACGATAAAGATATTTTAAACGGAAGTCCCAACAAGTTTACAATCTATGCTCAAAGCACAGGTGAAGCCACAATGGGAAGACTTGAGGCTGTGTCGTATGAAAAAAATGCGGCAATCGGCAGTAGTAGTATTTCTGATTGGCATGATGATGTATATCCCGGAGGAGAAATTACCATAACCGGAGGTATTGTCACAGCCAAAGGCGGCATAGGAGCCGGAATCGGCGGCGGCGGTGTATCAATACTAAGCAAAAAAGGGGGAGACGGCGGAACAATCACCATAACCGGAGGTATTGTCACAGCCACAAGTGAAAAGGGACAAGGAATCGGCGCCGGATTCTGCGACTACCCGCTGGCTGTAGGATTAGGCGAACCCGGAATATTTACCACCGGAGAAAAGGGAAATGCGGTAATTTTCGCTTCTTCAATAGGCGACCAGAGCCGCAAGGACAGCTGGGAAGGTGTTATCTTTGAGGGAACCGAAGGAAAGTCTTACGGCGATAATATAATTGTTGAAAGTGATTTTGAAGTTCCCCAGGGGTATACTCTTACAGTAGAAGCAGATAAAAAACTGACAATAGGTAAAGATGCAACCCTTACAAATAACGGAACAATAGTAAACAACGGAACAATTAAGACTTACAATACTTTCGCAGGCGGCGGAACAGTACAGGGAAATTCCGTTATAAATTTGACAGACAGAAATGTAAAGTACCTTGACGAAAACGGAGAAGAGCAGATCTGTGTTTCTGCCACGAAACTCATGGAAGACGATACCATATGGAACGAGGGCTGGTACATAGCAAATGGAGAGGTGACCATTACAGACAGAGTACAGCTTAATGGTGACGTACACCTTATACTTGCAGACGGAGCAAAGCTTAATGTACCTAAGGGTATTTCGCTTTACAGAGATTCCGACAGATTTACAGTCTATGCTCAAAGCACAGATGAAGAAAAAATGGGCAAGCTTGAAGTAAGCAGTGAGGGATACAAGAATGCCATAGGTGATAGACCTGATGCTGGAGAAGTCACTTTCAACGGAGGAAATGTCACTATTACCTCAGAACAAAGAAGTGGAATTCTTGCAAAAACAATCACCATCAGCGGAGGAACAGTAACAGCCACAGGCGAAAGAGGCATGAACGGAAGCAATATTGCCATCAGCGGAGGAAATGTTACAGCCACAGGCAAAGATGGCGGCGTAGGCAGCGGCATTGAAGCAAGGGAAGTTATAACCATCAGCGGAGGAACGGTTATAGCCTCAGGAGATGCAGGTATTGTCGGAAATAATGATATTACCATCGACGGAGGAACAGTTACAGCTACAAGTAAAGATTTTGTGGGTATTTATGGAAAGAATATCACCATTGGCGGAGGAAATGTTACAGTCTCAGGTGGTCGTGTAGGAATCGAAGGACCTCTTTCAACAGGAGAAAGCGGAAATGCGGTAATTTTTGCTTCCTCAATATCAGACCAGAGCCAAAAAGACAGCTGGAACGGTGTTATATTTGAGGGAACTCAGGGTAAGGTTTACGGAAACGTAACTCCGGAAGGAAGCTTTGAAATCCCTGCAAATTATACTCTTAATATCCCCGATGGAAATACTCTGACAATAGAGAAAGATATAACTTTGACAAACAGCGGAGTAATTGAGTTAGGCGGAAAAATAATAAACAACGGTACAATAATAAACAACGGACGAATTATTAAAATCAGTGATAACGGAGCTATTGAGGGCAGTGGAAATATTTCCGGAGAAGATATAACAGACACTGTCAGAAATGAAACATACATCGACGAAAACGGCGAAGAGCAAATCTGCGCTTTAGCATTCAGTGTAAAAGCTGACGATACAGTATGGAGTAACGGCTGGTACATAGTGCAGGGAGAGGTTACCCTTAATAACCGTCCTGAGGTTCAGGGAGAAGTACACCTTATACTTGCAGACGGCGCAAAGCTTATTGCACCTATGGGAATTAAGGTTCAGGACGATGATAACGACGTTTCAAACGGAAGTTCTAACAAGCTTACAATCTATGCTCAAAGCACAGACGCAGCCGTGATGGGAAGCCTTGAGGCAACTTCATATGATATCAGCAATGCAGCAATCGGCAGCGATTTTGAGTTATGGGATAAGGTATATCCGGGAGGAGAAATTACCATAACCGGAGGTATTGTCACAGCCAAAGGCAGCAGAGGAGCCGGAATCGGCGGCGGCGCCGGTACAACAATGAGACCGGAAGGTGGAGCCGGCGGAACAATTACTATAACCGGAGGTATTGTCACAGCCACAAGTGAAATGGGACACGGAATCGGCGGCGGATACAACAACGCACTTACCGAAGAAGGAATCGGCGATGGCGGAACATTTACTACCGGAGAAAACGGAAATGCTGTTATTATAGCTTCCTCAATAGGCGACCAGAGCCACAAGGACAGCTGGAAAGGTATTATCTTCGAGGGAACAGAAGGAAAGCTTTACGGAGATACTGTAACACCTGCATCTGACTTTGAAGTTCCGCAGGGATATACTCTTACAATAGAAGCAGGACAAAAACTGACAATAGACAAGAATATAACCCTGACAAATAACGGAACAATAAATGTAAACGGAGCAATAATTAACAACGGAACAATCATCAACAACGGAATTATCAATAATAACGGAACAATTGATGACTTGGGCAAAATAGAGGGAACCGGAGAAATCACCGGAAGCCCGGTAAATTCGGCTTATAAGGACGTAAAGTACATAGACGAAAACGGTGAAGAACAAACAGCCAATGCTCTGGGAATCAGCGCAAGCAATGTTCTGTGGAGTGATAACTGGTATATAGTAAAGGGAGAGGTAACCCTTACACACCGTGTGGAGATTCAGGGCGACGTACATCTGATACTTGAAGACGGCGCAAAGCTTATTGCACCTTTGGGTATTAAGGTTCAGGACGACGATGATACTGCGGAAAACGGAAGCCTCAACAGCCTTACAATTTACGCTCAGTCCACAGACGAAAGCACAATGGGAAGTATTGTGGCGACAGTAAGCGACGATAATGCTTCTGACTCACCGATAGGCTCTGATGGTATTGTAGACGATAGCGGATCACTCATCGAATATATAGTTCCATGCGGAAATATAACTATAAACGGCGGAAATATAAATGCCGCAAGTGACATGAGTGCTGCAATCGGCGGCGGCAGTGCTATGCATTGCGTAGCCGGCGGAAATGTAACCATTAACGGAGGAACTGTAAAAGCCCAAAGCCGTTTGGGAGCCGGAATCGGCGCTGGCTATTGTCTAATCGGCGGAGGCGGCGGAAATATAACCATTAACGGAGGAACTGTAAAAGCCCAAAGTAGTTCGGGAGCCGGAATCGGCGGAGGCGGCGGTCATTCTTTAAATTACGGAACCGCAGGTAAAATTACAATTACCGGAGGAAGTGTTACAGCTATAAGTACTTATGGACACGGAATCGGAGGAGGAGCTGACTCTGAAAATGTCATAGGAGAAGCCTCAGCCTTTACAACAGGAGAAAACGGAAATGCCGTTATTATAGCTTCCTCAATAGGCGACCAGAGCCAGAAAGAAAACTGGAAGGGAATTATCTTTGAAGGAACTCAGGGTAAGGTTTACGGAAATGTAACACCTGATGAGGACTTTGAAGTTTTGGAAAATTATACCCTTGATATTCCTGAAAACATAACTCTCACAATAGCCGAAGATATAACAATGACCAACAACGGAATAGTGAATGTGTTGGGAACTGTAGAAAAAATCGGAACAATAATCTGTAACAGCCACTCAGGCGGAACAGCTACCTGTTCAGAGCAGGCATCTTGCAGTCTGTGCGGAACATCCTACGGAAAATTGAAGCCTCACTCCATAGTAGAGACTGACGGCAAGGAACCGACCTGTGAAGAAAGCGGATATGAGGCATGCTGGATTTGCGAAAACTGCGGAAAGCTTTTTGCTGAAATAGGAAAACCGGTTGAAATTCCTGCCCGTGGACATAAGCTTACAAAGGTAGAGGGCAAGGAAGCCACCTGCGGAGAAAGCGGATTTGAAGAATACTGGACATGCGACGCCTGCCAAAAGATGTTCTCCGATGCAGACGGAATAAACGAGATAGAAGCTCCTGTAGAAATCCCTGCACTTGAGCATACTCTCACAAAGGTAGAGGGCAAGGAAGCCACCTGCGGAGAAAGCGGATTTGAAGAATACTGGACATGCGAAGTATGCGGAAAGATGTTCTCTGACGAAAACGGAGAAACAGAGATAGCCGAGCCTGTAGAAATACCTGCTCTTGCACATACACTTACAAAGACAGATGCCAAGGAAGCAACCTGCGAGGAAAAGGGCTTTGAAGCATACTGGACATGTGAAGTTTGCAAAAAGCTTTTCTCCGATGAAAAGGGAGAAAATGAAATAACCGCTCCTGTAGAAATCTCTGCACTTGGACATACATATGAAGACGGCGTATGCATAAACTGCGGAAAGCCGGAAGTAAAATATGAGCTTGGCGATGTAAATCAGGACGAAAAGCTTGATATTTACGACGCAACAGCTATCCAGTGCTATGTGGTATTGATACCGATAGAGGGAATATTCAATAAAGAGCTGGCTGATGTAAATCAGGACGGAAAAATCACAATAAACGATGTTACAGCTCTTCAGATAATACTTACAAAAAAATAATTTACAGAAAACAATAGATAATGTTTTCTAATAGGAAAACCGCAAGCCTTGAAAAAGGTTTGCGGTTTTATCTTTGTGGGATAAAATATTTCAGCGGGTCTTGAAAAATTCAAGGCCCGCTGTATACAGTGATTATTCAGCATTACAATAATTAGTTTTTATTAAGTTTTATGTCATTATGTCATCCCTTTGCAGAGGCTTTAAGCATCCTGTAAAAACTGCTTATCATTAAATAAGAGCTGAATAATTTCTGCACATGTTTTATGTGGCTGTCAGAAAACTTATACGTTTGAAAGCATTGCCTGAATAGCAGTTGCGTCGAGAATTGTAATATCTCCGTCGCCGGTTACATCTGCAAGCAATTCATCAAATACATTTGTTTCTGTCAAAGTATTAGCCAGATAAAGCTGAACCAAAGTTGCGTCATTGATATCAAGGATAGAGCTGTTATTTACATCGCCTAAAATAGCATTGCAGTTTGAGCATATTCCGTCCTCAATATTGTGACCTGTTGCAGGAATAACCTTCCAGATGTCTATATCGGAAATTTCCTTTGTGGCTGCTTCGTCTTCAAAATATTTACCGCATACAGGGCAATAGTAATAAGCCTTTGTTCCGTCCTTTGTGCATGTAGCAGGTGTGGACTCGTACTTTGCAAGCTTGTGGTCCATAGTTATTAAAGTTTCTGTGCGGAGATATTTTGACAAATTATCTGTGATATTTATTTTGTCGGAAGTAACAGGTGAACCTGCAATTTCTGATGCGCTTTCCTGATTGCTTCCTGAGTATACCTTTACAGCAGGTCTTGCGCATGGGTCTGAGAGGTCAGGAATTGAAACAAAGATATTGTTTGCTTCAATAGAATGGTCTGCGCCTTCAAGTGTCAAATTGGCGCCCTTGATAGTAACATCTCCGTCTGAATAGACAGCTCTTCTTTGGAATGCTCCGGAAGTATTGTTATAGCAATTAAGTGTACCGCTTCCGCATATTGTAATATTTCTTTCTGATGATATAGGTGCAAGATAATATTTGTTGTCACTTGTGATTGTGTTATTTCCTATTACTTCTATTGTAAAATCATTTTTACAGAAGATAGATGATTGTACGGGATAAAAGAATATTGTTGTTGTAAAATCAACTTGTGAAGAAGCTGTAATGTATGCTTCCTTCAGTGTAAGAGTTTCTCCGTCCCATTTGATGTTCCAGCTGTCATCTTCTGTCAAACCTGAGTCAACAGTTACGTTGCCGTCATCAGGATTTGTAACAGCGTACACCGGATTGCTTTTAGAGCCTGAAATAGTCTGTGAACCTACTACGATTGAAGTTGTTTCTTCTGCCATAGCAATAGTTGGGAAAAGTCCGATAACCATGCACAGGCAGATGGCTGCTGCTAATAAACGCTTTTTCATTTTCGTTCCTCCAATTAAAAAATAATTTTGAAAAGTTACAGAATATACAAGATTTTATATGCTGTATTTCCTGTTTTTACCTGTGAAATAATTATAGCATAAAAAAACACCAAAACCCTGAACCTTACAAAAATGTAAGGTTCGATTAAATCTTGCTGTAATATTTATTTTTTATAACTGCATTTTTATAACTACACTTTGAAATTGGCTTGTTTTATAGGTGAAATATGAAAAGAGAAAATAAAAAGCGTTTGAATGTACATCGTAGATATACAAACAAACGCCTGTTAAAATATTTTATCTTTTCTCTCGGGTCAATACAGCTCCGACTATTCCTCCGATTAAGGCAAGCGGTGCTAATCTTACGAACAGCCACTCAAATGATTGAAAGCCTACTCCCATAACTGCGGTTTCCGGTTTACTGTAATCCCAGCCCAAGTACGGACTGTTCAGCAGAAATAAAACCGCAAAAACAATTACTATTAAAGTACACAGTGAGATAAAAACCCAGTGAAATATTTTTCGTGTCATTGTTTTTCTTTTGGCAAACTGTAGGTTTATAACCTCCAGCTTTTCGGAAATGGCTTTTAATTCATCCGGTTTTGGCTCATCAATCGTTTCTCCAAGCAAAGTGCTTACAGGAGTTTCCAAGGCTTCTGAAATGGAAATCAGCATATCGGAATCCGGTACAGACAAGCCCTTTTCCCATTTGGAAATTGTCTGTCGTACAACATTGAGCTTTACGGCAAGTTCCTCCTGTGAAAGCCCTTTTGATTTTCTGAGAGATTTAATATTTTCATTCAGCATTAAGGATAACCACCTTTCTTTCAGTTGTTACCATTATTGTATAGAAAACACCCCGTTGCCGCAAGCAACGCATATTAACATTGGATATGTTTTAGTCGCAAGCTTGTTCCTATATGTTTTTTCGTAAGTAAATCATATCTGTCAGCTTAACATCGCCGTCATAAATCGGGTGGTCATAATTATCAGCAAAGAAATTCTTAATAACATGAGAACGGGTAAAGCCGCACTTTTCATAAAAAGGGATTGTTGACGGGCTGTCACCTGTTCCGACCTGCAATATGGAATAATCGCCCTGATATTTTTTAGTAATAAACTCAATCAATGCTTTACCGTAGCCCTTACCCTGAAACTGTGGGTCTGTGGCAATGTTTTTTATTTCAAGAACTCCGTCACCTACATCTAACACAACACATTCTGCCTTGACTCCATTATCCTCTAAAACATACATTGTTCCATTTGTAAGATATCGGTCTATCATATTTTCCTGTTCGTCTGCCAATAACAGCAAATTAAGATATTGTTTTTTATCTTCTTTTACTTCTTTAATATCCATGGTTCTCACTTCATATAATATTTTTTATTTGAAAATGGGCAATCCCCAATAAAGGACTGCCCATTTATTTTTTATTATTAGTTTGAATACATCTTAATAAAGCTTTGCGCCGGCTGGGATGTGGTCGTCTACCATCAAAAGGTGAAGCTTTTCTTCTCCCTCTTCACTGTGTACAGCGGAGATAAGCATTCCGCAGGACTCAATGCCCATCATTGGTCTTGGAGGAAGATTTGTAATAGCTATGCATGTCTTTCCAACAAGCTCTTCCGGCTCATAGTAAGCGTGGATGCCGCTTAAAATTGTTCTGTTTTCGCCTGTGCCGTCGTCAAGAGTGAACTTCAAAAGCTTCTTGCTCTTTGGAACTGCTTCACAAGCCAAAACCTTTACTGCACGGAAGTCGGACTTTGAGAATGTTTCAAAGTCAACGTAATCCTTGAACAAAGGCTCAATCTCAACCTTTGAAAAATCAATCTTCTCAGGCTCTGCCTTAGGTGCTTCCGAAGCCTTTGGAGCTGTGTCTCTTTTTGAGTCGCCGAGAGGCTTCATGGTTGGGAAGATGATAACGTCTCTTATGCTTGCGCTGTCTGTGAGAAGCATTGTAAGTCTGTCGATACCCATTCCCATACCGCCTGTAGGAGCCATACCGTACTCCAAAGATGTGAGGAAGTCTTCATCCAGCATGTTTGCCTCGTCGTCGCCTGCTTCTCTGAGCATGAGCTGGTGCTCGAAACGCTTGCGCTGGTCAATCGGGTCGTTAAGCTCTGTATATGCGTTTGCAAGCTCTCTTCTTGTTATGAAAAGCTCGAAACGCTCAACAAGCTCCGGAACATCCTTTTTACGCTTTGTAAGAGGTGAAACCTCAACAGGGTAATCGCAGATAAATGTAGGCTGAACAAGCTGTTCCTCTACATAATCTTCAAATGCTGTGTTGAGAATATTTCCCCATGTATCTGTTGGCTTTACTTCGAGCTTAAGCTCTTTTGCAACTTCCTTTGCCTTTTCTGTATCGCCGATAAACTCGCCGAAGTCAACGCCTGCATACTGCTTAACAGCGTCAATCATTGTCATTCTCTTGAAAGGAACAGAAAGGTCGATATCCTCGCCCTGGTACTTGATTTGGTCTGTGCCGTTAACCTCAACACAGGCTCTGTTAATCATCTGCTCGGTTCTGTCCATCATGCCGTTGTAGTCTGTGTATGCTTCGTAAATTTCGATTGTTGTAAACTCAGGATTGTGCTTAACGTCCATTCCCTCGTTTCTGAAAAGTCTGCCGATTTCGTAAACCTTTTCCATGCCGCCTACGATAAGTCTTTTGAGGTAAAGCTCAGGAGCAATTCTCATGTAAAGGTCAATGTCCAATGTGTTGTGGTGGGTGATGAAAGGACGTGCGGCAGCTCCACCCGGGATTGTGTTGAGAACAGGTGTTTCAACCTCGATGTATCCCATGTCGTCAAGATAGCTTCTGATTGTCTTTATAATCTTGCTTCTCTTGATAAATGTGTCCTTAACCTCTGGGTTCATAATAAGGTCAACGTAACGCTGACGGTATCTTAAATCTGTGTCCTTAAGACCGTGATACTTCTCAGGAAGAGGAAGCAAAGATTTTGAAAGGAGAGTAATCTTCTTTGCGTGTACGCTGATTTCTCCAACCTTTGTGCGGAAAACAAAACCCTTTACCTCGATAATATCGCCGATGTCGTACTTGAGAATTGTTTTGTACTCATCTTCGCCCAAATCATCGTGCTTTGCGAAAATCTGCATTTTTCCGCTTCTGTCGTGGATATCAATGAAAGCAACCTTGCCCTTGC
The DNA here is from genome assembly GCF_002160515.1 of Anaeromassilibacillus sp. An172. GTDB lineage: Bacteria > Bacillota > Clostridia > Oscillospirales > Acutalibacteraceae > Limousia > Limousia pullorum. The sequence goes on from NZ_NFKS01000008.1 coordinate 78,538, forward strand.
CTCTTTTTGACATGATTCGTCCGGCAATGCATACATCCTTGTTTTCAAGCTCTTCAAATCTTTCGAGAATTTCAGAAGCGAGAATATCTCTGTCGCTGGTGTTTACCTGAAATGGGTCCTTGCCTGCGTCCTGCAAAGCCTTCAGCTTGTCACGGCGTACCTGAAGTATTTCGCTTAAGTTCTGTGTATTATTCTGAGTTGCGTTCTGCTCACCCATATTTTACTTTCCTTTCTTTGCCCCTTTAGGGTTATTCTGTATTTAAAATAATTTTTTAGCTTAAAATCCAAAATGGCGACCTGTGCGGCCGCCAAAACTGAAATTATTTTGAAATTTCCAATATCTTGAAAGATACTGTTCCAACCGGAATTTCAATTTCAACAACATCGCCCTGCTTAAATCCCAAAAGACCCTTGCCGATTGGTGATTCGTCGGAAATCTTGCCTTCCATTGGGTTTGCTTCGTTTGAACCTACAATTCTGTAAGAAGCAATTGTTCCGGATTTAAGGTTCTCAAGGCGCACGCTTGAACCTACGTGTACGTGCTCGTTGTTTATTTCACTTTCGTCGATAATAACCGCATTTTTCAGGTCAGCCTCGATTGTTGCAATTCTTGCTTCGAGAATAGCCTGCTCGTTTTTAGCGTCGTCGTATTCGCTGTTTTCTGAAAGGTCACCGAATGAACGGGCAACCTTAATTTTTTCGGCAATCTCTTTTCGTTTTTCGCCTTTTAAAAATTCAAGCTCTTCTTCAAGTTTTCTGAGACCTTCTTCTGTCAGCATTACAGATTTCTGCATAACTTTTCCGTCCTTTCAGGTTTCCTTTTTCTTATGATATAACAGCGCTTTTAAATCACTGCATATATTCTCTATTATATTCATATTAACCCCTTGTGTCAAGAATTTTTATTTTATTATTACGTTCTTAGGATGATAGTTTTTGAATAAATAAAGCAGATATATCGTTTGTTGTGTTATGTAAAAGAAAGAGAAACTCAACCGAGAGCGAACCATTCCCAAAACTAAGGAAAACGTCTCGCCCGCCTTGAAACGACGTTGATTTCTAAGACAAACCTCTGCAAGGCGGAAATAAAAAAAGCGGAAATAAAAAAAGCGGAAATAAAAAAAGCGGAAATAAAAAAAGCGGAAATAAAAAAATTATAAAAACATCATGTATATAGCGTAGAGGGCGATTGCAAGGAAGCCCTGAGAACGGGAGAAGCGTCTGTTTCTGAAAACCGGGATAAATACGGCGAGGGTGATGAGAGCCAAAAATGGCAGGTCGATTAAGAGGGTGCTTTTTGAGATTTTTAAGGTTCCGCCGCAGATTATGGAACAGACAGGCATTATAAGTGTAAGGTCTATGATGTTTGCGCCCATTATGTTGCCGATTGACAGAGAGCTTTGCTTTTTGGCAATGGCTGTAACAGTGGTCACAAGCTCGGGAAGAGAAGTGCCGATTGCCACGGCGGTAAGACTTATAATTCTGCGGTCTACCATGAAAATTTTGTCGGCTATAAGGGTTCCGTTCTCCACTAAAAGATTTGAGCCTATGACAATTCCGGCAGTTCCCACAACAAAGTAGACGATGTGACGAACTATGTCACGGCGTGAAACTGCAATGCGCATGTCTTGGGCGGAAATCTGACCTTGGGAAACGCTTTGTTTTGCGTCGTGAAGGTTCTGAATTATGAAAATAGCAAAAATTATGAACATTCCCACAGTGCCCACAATGTTGAGTTTTCCTGTAAGGGAGAATATGGCAAGGAAAAATATTGAGCCCATGAGGATTATGGCTTTGGGTGCAAACCTTTGGAGGTTTACGGCATGGGGGAGAAAAATAATGCTTAAAGCCATTATAAGTCCCGTGTTTGCGGTGACAGAACCCACGGCGTTGCCGACAGCCATTTGATTGTTGCCCTGGGCTGAGGCTATGGCGGATACCATAAGTTCCGGCAAAGTTGTAGCTAAACTCACTATTGTTGCGCCGATTACAAACTGAGGGATACCGGAGATTTTGGCAATCCAGGCGGAAGCCTCTACAAAAAGGTCGCCGCCCTTTATTATTGCAAGCAGACCGAAAATAAAAAGTCCGAAAACCATTATGGTTTCAAAAGTTGACATGTACATCCCTTCTTTCATTGAATGTATATGCGCAGGGCGGGAATTTATAACATTGAAATCCCGCAGTTTTCTTTTATGGAAAATTGAAAAGAATTATAATTCCGGCAGAAAAATTTAGAAATTATAAAGGAGAAAAAACAAAAAATAAAGGTTGATTTTTTTAAAAAAATTGTGTAAAATGTATATGTAACAAAAAAATGGAAAGCCGGGTCTTTTTGACGGTTTTCTGTTATTTTCCGTAGGTCGGGAAAGTGGCAAGATTATAGAGAAGCGGAGGATATTAAAATGTCAAACAGACTTTTTCAAGGTATAATTCATCAGATGGGAGATACAATCGACAGAACTATCGGCGTTGTTGACGAAACATCGGTTGTCATTGCATGTTCCGAGCTGGGCAGAATAGGCGAGGTTGTCAATAATTTTAATTCGGAGTCACTCAGCACAACTGCACCTTTTGTAATAAACGGTCATACCTTTAAGTCTTTCGGCAATAACGGAAGAAACGAGTATGCTGTTTTTGTTTCCGGAAACGACGAGCTGGCTCAGAAATATGCTCAGGTTCTCGCCATTTCACTTTCAAGTGTTAAGCAGTATTATGACGAGAAATACGACAGAGGCAATTTCATTAAAAACGTAATTTTGGACAACGTGCTCCCAGGCGACATCTATCTTAAAGCAAGAGAGCTGCGTTTCAACAGCGAGGTTTCAAGAGTTTGTATTCTTATTAAAATACTTACAAAGACAGATATTTCCGCTTTTGACGTTATTCAAAATCTTTTCCCGGACAAGAACAAGGACTTCGTTATCAATATCAACGAAACAGATATCGTTCTTGTAAAGGAAATCAAGCCTGACATCGACAGCAAGGATTTGGAAAAGCTTGCAAGCTCAATTGTAGATACACTCACAAGCGAATTCTACACAAGATGTGTTGTTGGTATCGGTACAACAGTTACAGGTATCAAGAACTTGGCTCATTCCTTTAAGGAAGCACAGGTTGCAATCGAGGTAGGAAAGGTATTTGATACAGAGCGCACAATCGTTACTTACGATAATCTGGGTATTGCAAGACTTGTTTATCAGCTTCCTACAACTCTCTGCGAGATGTTCCTCAAAGAGGTGTTTAAGAAAGGCTCTATCGAAAGCCTTGACCAGGAAACACTGTTTACAATTCAGAAGTTCTTTGAAAACAACCTGAATGTTTCAGAAACATCAAGAAAGCTGTTCGTACACAGAAATACACTTGTATACAGACTTGAGAAAATCAAGAAGCTTACAGGTCTTGACCTTCGTGAGTTCGAGGACGCTATTGTGTTCAAGGTAGCTCTTATGGTTAAAAAGTACCTGACAGCTAATCCTACAAAGTACTGATAACTGAATATTTTGCAGCCGGCACTCTTTAGTGAGTGCCGGCTATTTTGTCTTTGCGGAAAAATTAAAAAAATATCACTTTTTTAAACTAACATATTACCATAACCTAGCAATTATTCGCTTTTAGTTGACAATTATGACAGAATAGTATATATTAACCCTAAAGGTTACAGTTTTGAAACCAATGTTTCAATTTTTAACAAATAAAATGTTTTCTCTTTTGAGAAATGAGAAAAAGGAAGATGTGTAAATGATAGAATTCATTAACGTGTCCAAAACTTTCCCGGAGGGAAACCATGCCGTGGAAAATATAAATCTAAAAATAGAAGACGGAGAGTTTGTGTTTATTGTAGGCCCGTCGGGAGCAGGCAAAAGCACAATGCTCAAGCTTATCATGCGTGAGGAAACCCCGAGCGAAGGTAAAGTTATTGTAAACGGCAGAGACCTTACCAAAATGAGAAGAAGCCAGGTTCCTTATCTCAGAAGAACAATGGGAATTGTTTTTCAGGATTTCCGACTGATTGATAAAATGACCGTCTTTGAAAATGTGGCTTTCGCCATGAGAGTTACAGGAACAAAACAAAGCGTTATCAAAAAAAGAGTTCCCTATGTTTTAAAGCTTGTCGGTCTTGAGAGAATGGGCACACGTCACCCCAGCGAGCTTTCTGGCGGTGAACAGCAGAGAGTGAGCCTTGCCAGAGCCTTGGCAAACGAGCCTTCACTTATTATCGCCGACGAACCTACAGGAAATGTGGATCCGAAACGCTCTTACGAAATTATGAACCTTTTGAAAGAGGTAAATAAAATGGGAACAACAGTCCTTGTTGTAACCCATGAGCATAACCTTGTAACAAAGTTTAACGGACGTGTTATAAAGATGAAAAGAGGTAAGATTGTTAAGGACACAGCCGAAGAGTATTACAAGGAAAGGAATAAAAAGGAAAGAGAGTCTGAGGACAGATTTGCAGGCTTTGATGAAATTTCCGAAAACAAAACTGAAACAACATACTCTGATAATTACGACGAAATACACGAGAGAGTGAACAGATTGATTAAGGATATAGAAAACGAAAACTGATTAAAAGCAGGTGAATATATGTACTTTTTAAAAGAGGGTTTTAAAAATATGGCCCATAACAGAATGATGACGCTGGCGTCAATAGGCGTTCTCATTGCGGGAATGCTTCTTACAGGTACAGCGGCTTTGTTCTCCATGAATGTAAAGCTTATGGTGGAAGAGGTTGGGGACTCCAACGTCACAACGGTTTACCTGGATGAATCTATCACTGCCGAAGCTGACGCAATGGCAATAGGGGACGAGCTTAGTAAACTTGGGAATGTGCTTACGGTGGATTTTTATTCCCGTGACGACGCAATAGAGGAATACAGAGAAGAACTGGGCGAAGAGATTTTTGCCAACATGCAGGGAGAGAATAACCCTCTGCCTCACGCATTTAAAGTCACTTTCAATGACCTTTCAAAATACGACGAAACGGTACAGCAGATAATGGCAATCGAAGGCGTTGACTCTGTGGGAAACACAAGAGATGTGGCAAACAAGCTGACAAGCCTTAACGAAACAATAACAAACCTCAGTATTTGGATAGTTATTGCACTGGCTGTGATTTCACTGTTTATAATTTCAAATACAATAAGAATGTCAATGTTCTCAAGAAGATTTGAAATAAGCATAATGAAATCCGTGGGAGCTACAAACCACTTTGTCAGAGTTCCCTTTATAATCGAGGGTATGATGATTGGTTTGATTTCCGGAATAATAGCCTCCGGGGCAATGTACTTTATCTATGATATTTTGGTATCTGCCATAAACAGCATATTTGTTTTCAATACTATTCCGTTTATGAGCGTGTTTGTTTACGTTGCTGTTGGATTTATTGTTGCAGGTATGGCTATAGGAGTAATCGGCGGCGCTATTTCAATAAGAAAGCACCTTAAAAAAGAGGGCAAAGAGGTTTTAAACTGGTAATCTTTAATTAAACACATAACACGGGTCACTCCGGCATAATAATTTGTTATCAAACATTTTGTTGTGTCGGGGTGATTTTTTTGTTTACGTTTATAAGCTTTGAAGAAAAAGAGAAAAAGACTTTTCCCTTTGCTTTTGGAAAAGGCAGTGTTGCGGAAACCTATACGGAGTCGGGAGGAATTACAGCTAAAAAGATAACCTGCGTTATTAAAAACGGCAGAATAAACCGTGAGAAGCTTTTGAAAAAGCTGGACGGGGAAAAGCTTGTGGTCTGCGACAGAGAAAGAAAAAGTTTGCTTCCAGCCGGTGTGAGATGCTTTTCGGATAGAAAGCTCAGGGAAAGGCTATGCGGAAATTTCGCCGTTGCCGCCGCCCAGAGAATGAGCAGGGAAAACACTAATGTTAAAATCGGACTTTTTGACCCGGACGGGGAAAACAGCGACCTGCCGGCTTTTCTTTTGGACTGCACAAGAAATCTCACAGTGGTTACATATGCTCCGGAAATTTATTCACCGTGCGCTGATATGATGCTGGAGGAAAAAGGAGCGGTTTTTTCTTTGTCATCAAATATTACCGATTTGGAAAACTGTGACTTTGTAATAGCCCTTGAGCCTATACGTGAGAAAATATATCCAAAGGGTAACTGCGTAATTATAAGCAGTGATAAACCATCGGTTCCTTTGCAGTGTCAGTGCTATTGGGATTATTCAGTGGATGTTCCAGAGCAGTATAAAAAGCTCAGACCCAAAGATGTGCCGGAAATAACATTCTGCGGCGCACTGTTTGAACTGTGCGGTGTGTACGAGCTTGGCTCTCAGATTCCACTGGTTTGCAGAAATAGCACCACCGCCCATACCGCCGCCTCAATGGGAACCTATTGTGCAAATATAGAGTCCTGTAATTCGGTTTGAGTTTTATTTTTCTTTTATGTAATTATCAACGGCGAATGATAAAAATAATGACGTTTACGGAGAGGATGTTGAATAATAAACCCAACCTAAAACATATTTTGAAAATGTGGAATTGGTTCATCTGTCGGTGAATTTAATCGTTATAAAATAACTTATTTTTAACAGAACTCTCACTGCGACCGGGCGGATATGATAATCCGCCCCTACGAATTGATTGTTACATAAAAATACATATAATAACAACCGTGGTTTAAAAAATAAAGAACCACGGTTGTTATTTGTTTTTATTTAAATTTAACCTCAATGTGAGCGAGCCATTCCAAGTCGCTTAAACCAAACGTCTCGCCCGACCTGTGCAGAACCTTACGTTCAGATTAAATCTTTGCAGGTCGGAAATAAAAGATTCGCCCGACGGAAAACGTGAGCTAATTTCAAGCTTAACCTATCCCCGTCGGATATAAAAAACTATTTGAGCATATATTGGGCGGTGTCCAGGAGATTTTCCATGGTTTGAACGGCTTTTGAAGCCTTTTTCTTGATTTGATTTCCGTTTTTGTCCATCATTTTTTTGCCGATATAGCCAACAGCCATCCCCGTCATAAGACCTGCGGAAACGCCTTTAACTACATTCATTGTACTTTTCTGCATTTTAAATTACCTCCGAGAAAAAATATATTTGTAATTTCTTTTTAAAATCAACTGTGCAAGAATTGTCTTGCAATTATATTCTATCCGTTTTACAATAAGATAGAGGTGATAATTTTTGGCAGAATTAAATATAGTGCTTGTTGAACCGGAAATTCCCCAGAATACGGGAAATATAGCAAGAACCTGCGCCGCAACAGGTGCAAGACTTCATCTTGTTGAACCAATGGGATTTAAGGTTGATGATAAAAAGCTTAAAAGAGCAGGACTTGATTACTGGCATTTGCTGGATATAACCTATTACAGCAGCCTTGATGATTTTCTGGAAAAAACAAAGGGAGGAAAATATTTCCTTTTTACAACAAAAGCCTTGAATAGACATTCAGATGTGGAATACCCGGACGGTGCGTATCTGATTTTCGGAAAGGAAACAGCGGGACTTCCGGAGGAATTTATTATGCAGTATCCGGAAAACGCCGTGAGAATTCCAATGATAGACGAGGCGAGAAGCCTTAATCTTTCAAACGCAGTGGCTATAGGAGTTTATGAAACTCTGAGACAGTGGGATTATCCGGAGCTTTTGTGTAAAGGCGAGCTTCACCGCCATAAATGGAGTGAGGCGGGATTGTAATTATTGCAGTTATTTGATAAAAAATCGGCTTTTAACAATGTGAATTTATGCAATAACTCTTGATAAAAATGCCCGAATGTTATATAATGTAGGTGTATGTAAGGTCCGTTAAAATATCCGGACAATTTTAAAATTGGAAAGGAAGTTTTTGAAATGAATTTAAACAAAGTTACTGTTGACGACATTAACGTTGCAGGTAAAAAAGTTCTTGTACGCTGCGATTTCAACGTACCACTTAAGGACGGCGTTATCACAAACGATAACAGAATTACAGCCGCTCTCCCAACAATCAAGAAGCTTATCAATGATGGCGGAAAGGTTATCCTTTGCTCCCACCTTGGCAAGCCAAAGAACGGACCTGAGGCTAAATTCTCCCTCGCTCCAGTAGCAGTTAGACTTTCTGAGCTCCTCGGCAAAGAGGTTGTATTTGCTGACGACGATACAGTTGTAGGCGAAAACGCAAAGAAGGCTGTTGCAGAGATGAAGGACGGCGACGTTGTTCTTCTCCAGAACACACGTTTTAGAAAAGAAGAGACAAAGAATCTTGAGCCATTCAGCTCTGAGCTTGCTTCTCTTGCAGATGTATTTGTAATGGACGCTTTCGGCAGCGCACACCGTGCTCACTGCTCAACAGCCGGTGTTACAGATCATATTAAGGATACAGCAGTTGGCTACCTCATGCAGAAGGAAATCAACTACCTTGGAAACGCTGTTGAAACTCCTGTTAGACCATTCGTTGCTATCCTCGGCGGCGCAAAGGTTGCTGACAAGCTCAACGTTATCTCCAACCTCCTGGAGAAGTGCGACACACTCATCATCGGCGGCGGTATGGCTTACACATTCCTCAAGGCTAAGGGCTATGAGGTTGGTACATCTTTGGTTGACGATACAAAGATTGACTACTGCAAAGAGATGATTCAGAAGGCTGCTGACCTCGGCAAGCAGCTCCTGCTCCCAATCGATACAACAATCACAAAGGATTTCCCAGATCCAATCGATGCTCCTATCGAGGTTACAGTTGTTGATTCCGACAAGATTCCAGCTGACATGATGGGTCTTGACATCGGCACAAAGACAGCAGAGCTTTATGCAGACGCTGTTAAGAGCGCAAAGACAGTTGTTTGGAACGGACCTATGGGCGTATTCGAGAACCCAATTCTTGCAAAGGGTACAATCGCAGTTGCTCAGTCTCTTGCTGACACAGACGCTACAACAATCATCGGCGGCGGCGACTCCGCAGCAGCAGTTATCCAGCTTGGATTTGCTGACAAGATGTCCCACATCTCAACAGGCGGCGGCGCATCTCTTGAGTACCTCGAGGGCAAGGTTCTCCCAGGTATCGCAGTTATCGCTGACAAGAAATAATTTGACAATTTAAAACCATTAAAACGGGGGCGGACATTGTTCGCCCCTATGTTGAATAATGTTATTAACCAAATAAAGATAAAATTTAAAACATGAAAGGATGTTTTTCAGATGAACAAGCAGAAAAGAAGAGCAATTATCGCAGGTAACTGGAAAATGAATAAAACTCCCGCAGAGGCTAAAGAGCTTTTGAACGCTGTTACACCTCTCGTTAAGGACGCTGACTGCGAAGTTATCGCTTGCGTTCCTTTTGTTGACCTCAGCGTAGCTTTGGAAGCAACAGCCGGCACAAACGTAAAAATCGGTGCAGAGAACTGCCACTGGGCAGAGTCCGGCGCATTCACAGGCGAGATTTCCGCTAAGATGCTCAAGGCTATGGGTATTGAGTATGTTATCATCGGTCACAGCGAGCGCAGACAGTACTTCGGTGAGACAGACGTAACAGTTAACAAGAGAGTTAGAGCTGCTCTTGACGCAGGTCTTACAGTTATCCTTTGCGTAGGCGAGCTCAAGGAAGAGCGTGAGCAGGGCATCACAGCTGAATTGGTTGCTCTTCAGACAAAGGTTGCTCTCGGCGGCGTTTCAGCTGAGGAACTCAAGAGAATCGTTATCGCTTACGAGCCGGTATGGGCTATCGGCACAGGTCTTACAGCTACTGCTGACCAGGCTGACGAAGTTTGCGGCATCATCAGAAACGTACTTGCTGACCTTTACGGCGCAGAGGCTGCTGAGGCTACAACAATCCAGTACGGCGGTTCTATGAACGACGGCAACGCAGACGAGCTTTTGAGCAAAGAGCATGTTGACGGCGGTCTTATCGGCGGCGCTTCCCTGGTTGCAGAGAAGTTTGCAGCTATCGTTAAGGCAGCTTCAAAATAATTCTTGAATTATAGAAATAAATTTTCGATAAATTCTTGAAAGGACTACTATAAAATGAAAAAACCTTTAATTTTAATGATTCTTGACGGCTTCGGCATTGCAGGAGACAAGGGCAACGCTATCAAAGCCGCCAATAAGCCAAATATCGACAGACTTTTCTCATCTAACCCTGTTACACAGATAGGCGCTTCCGGTATGGACGTTGGTCTTCCTGACGGACAGATGGGAAACAGTGAGGTTGGTCACACAAATATCGGCGCAGGCCGTGTTGTTTATCAGGAGCTTACAAGAATTACAAAGTCTATCCAGGACGGCGATTTCTTCCAGAACGAAGCTCTCTGCAACGCTATCGACAACGCAGTTAAGAACGGAACAGCTCTCCACATTATGGGACTTCTTTCAGACGGCGGCGTTCACAGTCACAACACACACCTTTACGGTATTCTTGAGCTTGCAAAGAAGAAGGGCCTTGAAAAGGTTTATGTTCACGCATTCCTTGACGGACGTGACGTTCCTCCTTCAAGCGGCAAGGACTATGTAGCAGCCTGCGTTGAAGAAATGAAGAAAATCGGCGTTGGACAGATTGCTACAGTAATGGGCAGATACTACGCAATGGACAGAGATAACCGCTGGGAGAGAGTTGTAAAGGCTTACTCCGCAATGGTTTACGGCGAAGGCGTTAAGTGCGCAGACCCTGTAGAGGCAGTAGCTATTTCCTATGCTGAGGGCGTAACCGACGAGTTTGTTGTTCCTACAGTTATCGACGGAGCAGCACCAATCGGTGCCGGCGACAGCATGATTTTCTACAACTTCAGACCTGACAGAGCAAGAGAAATCACACGTACATTTGTTGACCCTGATTTCAGCGGCTTTGAGAGAAAGAAAGGCTTCTTCCCTCTTACATACGTTTGCATGACCCAGTACGACGCTACAATGCCTAACGTACAGGTTGCATTCAAGCCACAGAGCCTTGACAATACATTCGGCGAGTACATCTCCAACAAGGGTCTTACACAGCTGAGAATTGCCGAGACAGAGAAGTATGCTCATGTAACATTCTTCTTCAACGGCGGCGTTGAAAAGACCTATGAGAACGAGGACAGAATTCTTGTTGCTTCTCCAAAGGTTGCAACCTATGACCTCCAGCCGGAGATGAGCGCATACGAAGTTGCTGACAAGTGCGCAGAAGCTATCAAGAGCGGCAAGTATGACGTTATTATTCTCAACTTTGCTAACTGCGACATGGTTGGACACACAGGCGTGTTTGACGCAGCTGTAAAGGCTGTAGAAGCAGTTGACGCATGTGTTGGCAAGGTAACAGACGCTATTGCAGAGATGGGCGGCGTTTCCCTTATCACAGCAGACCACGGAAATGCTGACAAGATGTTTGAGGATGACGGTTCACCGTTCACAGCTCACACAACAAATCCTGTACCTTTCTGCGTAATCGGCTACCCATGCCAGCTCCGTGAGGGCGGTAAGCTTGCTGACATCGCTCCAACAATGCTCCAGATCCTCGGTCTCGAGCAGCCGGAAGAAATGACCGGCACCTCCCTTATTTTATAACCGACCTGCAAAGGTTATTTTTGGAAATAAACATCATCACAGGTCGGGCGAAACCTTCTGTTTAGTTTTCAGAATGGCTCGCTCACATAAGAGTTTTACATAAAAACAATTTACCCACATGGTTTGGTTTTTTACTTTACCATGTGGGTATTTTTTATATCCTCCCTTTGCGGGTCGAAAATAAAAATAAATAAAACTTAACTGTGAGTGAACCACTCCAAAGACTGCGGAAAAGGTTTCGCCCGCCTTGAAATGAACTTAACTTTTAAACTAAACCCTTGCAAGGCGGAAATAAAATAAAAAACTTAACTGTGAGCGAGCCATTCCAAAGACTGCGGGAAACGTCTCGCCCGCCGTGAAACGACGTTAATTTCTTAAAATAACCTTTGCACGGCGGACAAAAAAATAACCGGACAGCGGGAGCTGTCCGGTTGTAGTTTAAAGATACATACATCTTCTTGTAATCGTTATTTATTTTATCTGCAAGCTAAATTATACATTACCCTCATTTTTAGCGTTTTCGATAATTTTCTGAGCTATGTTTGCAGGTGCGTCCTCATAGCGTGTAAATTCAAATGTGAAGCTGCCTCTGCCCTGAGTTACCTGACGGATATATGTGGAGAAGTCGTGCATTTCTGCCATTGGAACTTCAGCCTCAACAACCTGCATGCCGTCTTCACCTGGTGTCATGCCAAGCACTCTACCCCTGCGCTTGGTTACTTCGCCCATGATGTCGCCCATGTTGTTGTCAGGAACCATAGCTTTAAGAGAACCGATAGGCTCCAAAAGTGTTGGATTTGCCTGTGGCATACCGTTTTTGTAAGCTATTGCAGCAGCCATCTTAAAGGACATTTCAGAGGAGTCAACCGGATGATAAGAACCGTCGTAAAGTGTGGCTTTAAGTCCAACTACAGGATATCCTGCGAGAGGTCCTTTCTGGATAGCGTCTCTAAGTCCCTTTTCAACAGCAGGGAAGAAGCCCTTAGGAACTGCGCCGCCTACAACTCTCTCTGCGAATTCCAAATCGTCGCAGTCGCATGGCTCGAACTCAATCCAAACATCACCGAACTGACCGTGACCGCCGGACTGCTTCTTATGACGTCCCTGTACGGAAACTTTCTTGCGGATTGTTTCTCTGTAGGCAATCTTTGGTTCTTTGAGAACAACGTCAACATTGTATTTATTTTTAAGTTTTGAAACTATAACATCAAGATGCTGTTCACCCATACCGGAAATAATCATTTCGTGGGTTTCTGTGTTCATGCCGAACTTGATTGTTGGGTCTTCTTCTGCAAGCTTTGCAAGACCTGCGGCGACTTTCTCTTCCTCGCCCTTGGTCTTTGGATATATAGCCATTGTGTATGTTGGGTTTGGATATGTAATTCCGTCAAGCACAACCTTTCTTGTAGGTGCGCAAAGTGTATCGCCTGTAATTGTGTTCTGAAGCTTTGGAATTGCGCCGATGTCGCCTGCGCCTACATAGGAAGCATCCTCCTGCTTCTTTCCTCTTACTATGAGAACCTTTGTAATTCTCTCCTGGTTGCCTGTGCGCATGTTGATAAGAGGAGTATCTGTGGAAATTTTTCCGGAAATAACCTTGAAATATGAAAGCTTACCAACGAATGGGTCAGCAACTGTCTTGAACACGATAGCAGCAGCTGCGCCGTTTTCGTTTACGGAAATCTCAACAGGGTCGCCGTTTGTGTCTACGCCAAACTCTGAACCCTTGTCGGCAGCGCTTGGAGCAAGCCATGTAAGGCTGTCAAGAAGCTGGTTGATACCGAATGTGTTCTGAGCGTCGCCGCAGAATACAGGAAGGATAGAACCGTCCTTAACACCCTGGCTAACGCCGAGAATGATTTCCTCAGGTGTAAACTCTTCGCCCATGATGAACTTGTCGAGAAGCTCCTCGGAAGTTTCTGCAACGGCTTCCTTGATAGCAACACGCAGACCCTCAAGTCTGTCGCCCATATCAGGCATATCTGTCTGGCTCATTTTTCCGTTCTCATATTTATAAGCCTTGTATTCAAAAAGGTTAACATAAACGTTTGCTTTTCCGTCCTGAATGTAAGGAACTATAACAGGGCAAACTGCAGGGCCGAAAGTGCTCTTGAGAGTTTCAAAAACTCTGTAGAAACGTGCGCTTTCGTCGCAAAGACCGTTTACAAAGAACATTTTTGTAAGTCCCATTTTATCGGCAAGCTTAACGGCTTTTTCTGTTCCTACGTCAACGCCGTTTTTACCGGAAACAACTATCAAAGCTGAGTCGGCTGCACGCATACCCTCTCTTACTCCGCCCTCAAAGTCAAAGAGACCGGGAGTGTCGATTATGTTTATCTTTGTGTTTTTCCATTCGATAGGCGCAACAGCCGTAATAACGGAAACCTTTCTCTTTATTTCTTCCGGGTCATAGTCAAGCACAGTGTTGCCGTCTGCAATCTTGCCGATTCTGTCGGAAAGACCTGCAAGGTAAATCATGGACTCAGCCACTGATGTTTTTCCTGCACCGCTATGACCTGCAAGTGCAATATTGAGAATTTTTTTTGCGTCGTACTGTTTCAATTACATTATCTCCCTTCATAACTTAGTTTGGCTATATGTCAAATTTCGTTAATTTTTTACAATTAGTTTCATAACGATGGTTTGATTATAGCACATTTATATAAATGATTGCAAGTAGAATTTTGTATAATTTTACTATAAATAAAAAAATTCACCCCTTTACCAATTAGCAAAGAGGTGAATTGTGCAATTTCACTAATTTTTATTCAATTTTTTTCTATATGCAACTTATACAAATATTACTTTTCAAAGACTGCGCCTTTTGCTCCTGATGTTACAAGGCTTGCATATCTCTTGATATATCCGGAAAGTTCTTTCTTCGGAGCTGTCCAGGTTTTCTTTCTTTCCTCAAGCTCTTGAGCTGAAACATTCAGCTCAAGTCTGCCGTTGTTGATGTCAACGGTAATCCGGTCGCCGTCCTTAATAAGGGCGATTGTGCCACCTGCGGCAGCCTCAGGAGAAACGTGGCCGATTGCAGCGCCTCTTGTTGCGCCGCTGAAACGTCCGTCTGTGATAAGAGCTACGTCCTTGTCAAGTCCCATGCCGGCAAGAGCTGAGGTAGGTGCAAGCATCTCTCTCATGCCAGGGCCGCCCTTAGGGCCTTCGTATCTGATAACAACAACGTCGCCCTTGTTGATTTTGCCGCCCAGGATTGCCTCGGAAGCTGCCTCCTCGCTGTCAAAGCAGCGGGCAGGGCCTGTGTGGAACATCATTTCCGGAGCAACTGCGCCCTGTTTAACAACTGCGCCTTCTTCGGCGATGTTGCCCTTGAGAACTGCAATTCCGCCGTCAGGTCTTACAGGTTTGTCTATAGGCTTAATAATCTCGCCGTCTGCGCCCTTGGAATCCTTAATTCTGTCGCCTACAGTTCCGCTTACTGTAAGGCAGTCTGTGTGGATAAGATTTTTCTTTGAAAGCTCTTTCATTACTGCAGGAATACCGCCTACATTGTCAAGGTCTGTAATGAAAATCTTGCCTGCCGGATTGAGCTTTGCAATCTGAGGAGTTGTCTTGCTTATCTCATCTATAAGCTCAAGGTCAACAGGAACGCCCATTTCATAGGCAACAGCGGTCAAATGGAGAACGGAGTTTGTACTGCATCCCATAGCCATTTCACATCTCAAAGCATTTTCAAATGCGTCCTTAGTGAGAATGTCGGAAGGTCTGATATTGGCTTTTAAAAGCTCCATAGCTCTTTCGCCTGCTTCCTTTGCAAGGCGGCGGCGTGCTGACATTACAGCCGGGATTGTTCCGTTTCCCGGAAGTCCCAGACCGATTGCCTCTGTAAGGCAGTTCATGGAGTTTGCTGTGTACATACCTGAGCAGGAACCGCAGGTTGGACATGCAGCGTTTTCAAGCTCTGTAAGCTCTTTTTCGTCAATCTTTCCGACTGCAAAGCTTCCTACAGCTTCAAACATTTCGGAAAGTCCGTATCTCTCGCCTTTGTGCTGTCCAGGCATCATAGGGCCGCCGCTTACGAATACGCAAGGCAGATTAAGACGGCAGGCAGCAAGGAGCATACCCGGTACAATCTTGTCACAGTTTGGTATAAATACAACCGCATCAAGTGGATGAGCGGTAAGCATAATCTCTATAGAATCGGCAATAAGCTCTCTTGAACACAAGGAATACTTCATGCCCTTATGGTTCATAGCAAGACCGTCGCAGACGCCGATAGTTCCAAACTCAAAAGGAACACCGCCGGCGTTTCTGATACCCGCCTTAACGCAGTCGGCAATCTCGTCCAAGTGCTTGTGTCCCGGAATGTAGTCGCTCTGAGCGTTTACAACGGCTACAAAGGGTCTTTTCATCTCGCTTTCAGTAATACCCATAGCCTTTAAAAGAGAACGGTGAGGCGCTCTTGTAGGGCCGGATTTCATCAAATCACTTCTCATCTTTCTAATCCTCCCTTAATTTCAATTTACGCCGCAGAAAACTCGGGTTTTCTGCGGCGAAGAAATTTAAAGTAAACAAGCCAAAGGCTTCTTTAAAAAAGAATTATATCACAACCTCACCCCATTATCAAGTTTTTTATTTCCGCCTTGCAAAGGTTTGGCTTAAAAATAAAGTTCGTTTCAAGGCGGGCGAGACTTTTGTTTCCGCCTTGCGGAACTTTGTTTTAGAAATAAACATCGTTTCAAGGCGGGGTGAAAACTTTTGCTTAGTTTTCGGAATGGTTCACTTTCGGTGAGATTGTTTTATTGTTCTTTTATAGAATTAATGTCGTAGGGGCGGATTATATTTTTTATTTAACGGCATAACACATCCGATGTCACATCTTTTATAAACGATGGTTTTTTTATTATTCATTTATAGAATTATTTGATTCTGTGGAATGTTCTGTTTTTCCCTTATCCAAATCCGGAAAATCTATTACTGAGATACATTCCCAGGGGATTGTTTTATAGCTTATGGCTTCCCAGCCGTGTCTTTCAATAAGTCTGAAGTCATCGGGCAAATCTATCTGCAAAAGAATCAAGTCCTCTTTATAATAAACATGTGTTATGTAGTTCATCCAATTATTCATGGCGTATACTACCTCGTCTAGGTCTTTAAAAAGATATACTGCGGACCTTTCTTCCATCATCATTTCGGAGAGAAATCCGTACTGGGGTTCAAGGCCGTATTCCTCTATTGATTTTAAATTCCTGCATGATGTAACGTGATAAAATCTGCCCATAATAACCGTCCTTTCTATGATTTAATTAAAGGGGATATTTTAAATCCTCGGTTGTAAGGTCTTTTATTATTCCGTAGTACCACAGAAGCTTATCTTTAGCGTCCTTAGGGTCGTGTTCAAGGTAGTTGCCGCATTCCACAGCGGTGCTTCCGGGGATTTCACCCTCATGTTCCATGCATTCTTTTATTGTGTTCTTGATAAGCTGTAAGGCTGTTTTCTCGTCGGTATCTTTTATGAGAAAATAAAAACCTGTGCGGCATCCCATAGGGCCGAAATAAACAACCTTATCCTTGAGAGCGCTGTTTCTCACATAGGTTGCGAAAAGGTGCTCTATTGTGTGCATTGTGGGGTTTGGAAGATATGGGGGAGTGTTTGGCTTAATGAAGCGCAGGTCATAGGTGGTTATGTCACCGTCAATTCTTGAAACATATACTCCCGGAACCAATGTGTCGTGATTTATACAAAAGCTTGCAATTCTGTCCATAAAGATTTCTCCTTTGTTTTATTTGTTACATAGATATAATACCACAGAAATAATAAAGTGCAAATAATTTTAAAAAACTCCTTGAATATTGTCGGCTAAAAATGTATAATGAACTCAGACTTGTTTGTGGAGGGCGTGAGAAAATGGAGAAGAAACCCGTTAAGAAAAAGCGTTCAAAAAATGCCCTGCTGTCAAGAATTGACCATTGCAAGACAATCAGCGAACTGTTTGACGTGATAAAAGAAGAGGGGATAGTTGTTAGGATGCAGTGCCTTCCCGGAGCATCAAATATCCCGCCTAAAAAGAGCAACACAGGTTACGGAACACGTCAGACTGAATTCCTTGAAAGATTGAAAAGGTCGGTTATGATGCAGATAGAGGATTCTATGCCGGATAAAAAAGACGGAAAGCCGGAAATTGTCAACGGCAGAAGAAGAAGCGTGGGAATTGACTAAACGGTTTCTGTTTTGATTATGATAACCCGATTTTGTATCAGTCGGGTTTTTATTATTTTCTGAAACAATTAAACATTGCAAAAAATAAAACGTCGGTTTTTTCCGGCGTTTTGTTTTTATAAAGCGACCCTATTCGATAATATTTTCATCAGGTATGTCATATACTTTCAGAGTAATAAACTATAGAAAGAAGGAGCCTGATTGAAAGAGTTAAAAAAATATTCATGGATTGCAGCCGCAGTCACTTCGGTTATGGGAACCCTGTTTCACTTTGTCTATGAGTTTTCGGGAAATAATAACTTTGTGGGAATGTTTGCCGCAGTAAACGAAAGCACATGGGAGCATTTAAAACTGCTGTTAACCCCTGCGTTTTTGGTTGGGATTGTGGAGTGGTTTATTTACGGGAAAAATTATAAAAACTTTTTCCCAGCGCTTTTTATTTCCATCCTTGCGGGAATGTTCGCCATAACCGCCGCTTTTTACACCTATACGGGAATAATAGGTCAAAACTTTATGATAGCGGACATAGCCACATTTTTTATAGGTGTTTTTGTAACATATTATCTGCGCTATAAAATAATCAAAAGCGGAAAGCTCTCATCGGATAAATGGGTGTTTATTTCTCTGGCAGGTTTTGCAATTTTGTTTGTGTTTACCGCCTATGCATCATTTAATCCGCCTCAGATAAACCTGTTCAAAGACCCTCTCACAGGGACATACGGAACAAGTTTTTAAGAGTCCTTGTCAGTGTCCTCGGACTTCTTTGCTTCCTTGTCTGACTGCGCTTTTTTAACTCCCATTTTGTAGCTGGTGAAGATTATCAAAACCACAGCGGCTGTAACCAATGCGCCGCACAAAGCCCAAAAGGCAGGATTGTCGGACTGAAAGCTGAAAAAGTCCTGTAAGCCCGATTGGTTTTCTGTAGTCTTTTCCACGGTGGGAGTTTTGCCATCATCGTCCTTTATAACCGACACTTTTCCCGATGAGGAAGAGGAGGTTTTGGAGGCGGTTTTTGATGTGGAGGTAACGCCCGTTGAGGTTACTGAAATCTCACAGTCGTTGTTGTTTACAAATTCCAGCGGCGAATTTCCGGTGGAGAGAATTTCGGAATAATAGGCGGTAATGTCGGAGCTGCCCTCCTGTAAAACCTTGAATTTAAGGGTCAAAACATGTTCATCAGAGGGAACATCGTTCATGTAAATAACGCCGATGTTTCCGTTTTCGTCGTTGCTGTAAACCTTGCCGCCGTTTGAAGAAATGCTTTTAAGCTGTAGGTATGCGGGATTATAACCGTATTCAGCCTGAAATGCTCCAACAGATGAACTGGGTTTTATAACAACATCAACCCTAATTTCTGACTTTGTGCTGGTTGTGTCAAACTCAAGATAAGCCTGCACAGCTTCCTCGGCTTTTGCAGTAAAGCCAAAGGTGAAAAGAATAAGAAAAAGACAAACAAAAGATTTTGTGAATTTTATTTTCACAAGGATAACCTCCTTTACTTGTATTTTTTTCTGTACTCGCTGGGGGTGCAGTTGAAATATTTTTTGAAAGTTTTTGTAAAATGACAGGAGTTGTTAAAGCCGCAGGCAGAGGCAACCTCCGAAACTGTCATCATGGAGGTTCTCAAAAAATAGGAAGCCTGACCCATGCGGTATTTTAAAAGATACTGTGTGGGGGATATGGAAATAGTTCTGTTAAAACATCTCATACACTCACGTTCTCCCACGTTGGCGGCTGACGCTATGTGGGAGACATTTATTTGTTCACCGTAATGAACATGAATATAGCGAAGCATTTGCTTTATTCTAACGGAATCGTTGTTTGTGTTCTGTGAAATAATATTTTGGATTTGTGTATTGATAAACATCAAATACCAGAAACGTGAAAGGTTTTCTCTAACCTCAAACTCATATCCCGGGTTGTCGTCACGTATGGCGCAGTAGGCGTTTTCAATGCAGGTCAAGGCGTTTTTCTGCCATGGGGTATCCGGGCGCAGGAGAATTGATTTTAAAACCTGGTGGGACTCGGATATTGGAAAAACATATTTTCTCGCAAAAACGCTGTACCTTGAACCGTATATAAGCGAGTTTGAAAAAACAAGGGAGTGCAGAACGGTTCCCTCACATAAAAGCTCTATACAGTGGAGGGTGTTTGTGTTTATAAAAACTCCGTCGCCTGCGGAAAGCTCATAGGTTCCGTTTGTGAGCTTTAATTTGATTTTACCGGAATGAACCGCAATAAGCTCGGTTTCCTCGTGCCAGTGCCACTGAATATAGGTTTGGCTTTTGTAGCCGGCGCAGGGGAAATCGGGAGTTCCGTGGGGTTTAAGTTCTCGGTTATTTTGTCCTATGTACAGATTGGGGTCTTGAAGGGCCATAAAATCTCCTTAGTCGGTTTTGTTATGTTATAGGTCTGAATTGTTATTGTAAAATTTCCTATTAAGATGTATCTTATTATTGCAGGAACCAAACAGGTTCACAAAATCTGAAGCGGAGGTATTCATATGAAAAGCAATCAGATTGGAATGACATTTTGCAATATTGCAGACGTTAAAAGTTTTTTTGAGGTAATTGACAACTGCAAAGAGCCTGTTTATCTTAAGTCCGATGACGGCACAAAATACGACATCAGAAACGACAGAAAGCTCAGAGCTTTGATAGGCTGTCTCGCTTCTGCACCGTCAGGAAAGATATCTCGCCTTAATGTTGTATGCAACTGTATTGAAGACGCAAAGAATCTTATGAAATATATGATGGAAGCAAGAGAAGACTAATTGCTGCATATATTATATCAGATAAAGCTCTTTGAATAAATAAGCTATTTACCGATAATGTATAAATCAGGCGTCATCCTGTTTTATGAAAATGTCCTTTCTTAAATAAAAATAAAAAACCAATCGTCCCCGTATAATCCTCGGGGACGATTGGTTTTTATGTAAAAATTATTATAATCAAATATAGGAAACTCCGTCTGTGTATCTTTCGGAAATTAAAAAATTCACCGTTGGGAATTGATTGGAAAGGCGTTTTGCCAATGGTGCTATTACAATATCCTCTGTTTTATAATGACCTGCGTCAACAACGCTCATGTCGTTTTCTGCGGCAAAGAGGATTTCATGGTGTTTTATCTCTCCTGTAAGCAAAAGGTCGGCGCCCAGCTTTTTGGCAAGGAATACATAATCTCCGCCGGCACCTGAGCACATGGCGATTTTCTGAACAGTCTTTTCCTTATTTACAACCCTAAGTCCCTGACAGTTCAAAGCGTCCTTTAAACCGTAGGCAAATCTCTCTGCTGTTACAGGCTCTGAAAGCTCGCCTATAACAAGACATTCGCCCTCAACAAAATGTGGGTTTTGAACATTCGCAGCCTTTGCAAGGCACATGTTTACTCCGCCGTCAGCGGCTAAATCCAGATTTGTGTGCAGGCAAAGGGCGGAAAGTCCGTTTCGTATAAGGGAGTAAAGGGCGGTATCCGCCATAACATTTTTAACAGGATTAAAAATAATTGGGTGATGGCTTATTATAAGCTGTGCTCCTTTTTCTTTTGCTTCCTCAACAACATCCTTTGTTATATCCAAAGCCAAAATCGCTGTTTTGATTTCGCCGTCTATATCGCCGGCAAGAAAGCCGCTGTTGTCAAAATCCATAGCGGTTTCCAATGGAGCAAAGGTCTGGGTAAATGCTATTATGTCCCTTGGTGTTGGATATGCTTTTTCGTTATACATTATTTTCACATCTTTTCCTAATAATCTCGGAAACATTTTTTAAACCCGGGTTGCTTCTCTGCTGTTTCTCAAGACGGCTGAGTATAAGCTCTGCGTATTCCCTGTGGTTTTCATTTGTTTCCGGCGTTAAGATGCCGAGATATAAAAAATCTTCCTCATGGGGGATTTTTTCTCCCCTATAGCATACCTGCATAACGGTGTAAAGCTTTTTGCCCTCCTTACAGGTGTCCTGTCTTAAAATTTCAAACCCGTTTTCACAGAGATATTTTATAAGCTCACTGCATTTAGTCATGGGCTGTAAAATAAATCTTTTTTCCGGATTTTTTGAAAAAGGGCAGTTGTCCATAATTTTGGCTATAAGCTCTCCGCCCATACCGGCAATTATTATATCGTCGGCTTCATCTTCTTTAATATTTTTAAGTCCGTCGCTGAGCCTTGTTTTTACAAGCTTCTCTGCGCCGTATTTTTTTATGGTCAGTTCTCCACGGCTTAAAGGCTCCGGGTTAATATCGGCGGCAACCGCAGAAACAGCTTTTCCCGTAAGGCAAAGCCATACGGGAAGATAAGCGTGGTCTGTTCCTATGTCTGCCACCTTTACTTTATCCCTGACAAAGCTTGCGCAGAGGGCAAGTCTGTTGTCCGGTGTAAAAAGTGTATGCATATTTTTATTCTCCGATTGCAGCGTTGAGCTTTGCAACAAGCTCGTCAGCGTCCTTGCCGTGTACCATGCAAGCCTCTTCTACTGATTCGCCTCTTGCAGAAGGACAGCCAAGGCAGTGCATACCGATTTCAAGGAAATATTTTGCTGTATCAGGATACATGTCCAGAACATCGCCGATTATAGATTGTTTTGTGATTTTGCTCATTTATAAAACCTCCGTTATATTTAAATTCTTTTGATGCATATAATCATCATGAGTATATCACACACAACAACCCTTTGCAATATTATTTTTATTATTCCTTTACAGAACTATAACTGCCTGGGAATTGTGTTTTACATATTAAAAATAAATTCTATTTTTACATCATCAGAGGAATAGGAAACCACCTTTCCGCTTGCTTTATCCAGTGCAAAATCAAATTCCTTTGAATAGATTTTACCTTTGCAGAGCAAAAGACCGTTTTCCTCAGCATAAGGGGTTATCTGTGGCGTTGAGGAAAGATATTCAATAAAATTGTAAAGCTGCTGGGATGGACTTGTGTCGGGGAGATAGTGGTTTTCGGTCTGACAAATTTTTTCACCTATACCGGACTTGAAAACATCGCCTTTAAATCCTGTTTTAAGACCGCAAAGACTTTCCGGCGAGGTGATTTCAATAATCAACGGAGAATTTTCGCTGTAGCTTATGTCCGCCGTGTACTTAAGACCCTTGCAGTTTATATTTGCCGAGCAGTCAAAGGAAAGGTCAGCCTTTTGGGGAGAAATTTCCTTTTGAGAACATCCGGAAAAAATCGCCGCCCACATAATTATAAGAATTGCCGAAGATAAAAGAAAAATTTTTTTCATAATATAATACCTCTATTTTCATTAAATAGTTTTTATTTCTTTATTTTTCTTTTAACTAATCATTCTTGATATTTGCTGATTGATACTTTAACTAACCCCATATGTGGGTGAGCCATTCCGAAGAATAAGGAAAACGTCTCGCCCGCCTTGAAATGAACTTTATTTCTAAACTAAATCCTTGCAAGGCGGAGATAAAAAAGTTTCGTCCGACCTGAAACGGAAGTTGATTTATATATCCTACATTTACTGGTCGGTTATAAAAAAGAAAGCCTTGCCTATGTTTCTAAGGGTGTCTGTGGGGAGCATGGAAATCATGCCCTGCTGTTTGGCGGTTATATCGCCGGCAAGACCGTGTACAAACACGCCAAGGCAGGCGGCGTCAAAGGGTGAATATCCCTGAGCCAATAACGAGCCTGCAATTCCTGCGAGAATGTCGCCGCTTCCGCCTGTGGACATTCCCGGATTTCCGGTGGTGTTTACCCTGTGTTCGCCTGTGGGTGAGGCAACAACCGTTCCGGCGCCCTTTAAGACTGTTATTACATTGTACTTTTTTGCAAAATTGCAGGCGCACTCAATGCGGTTGCTTTGAACTTCCTCTATGGTTGTTTTTGTGAGCCTTGCCATTTCTCCCGGGTGAGGTGTGATTATTACGGGAGCTTTTGCACTGTTTAATATATCTATATGTTCGCTTACGCAGTTTAGACCATCCGCATCTATTACCATGGGAACGGCACAGCTTTCAACTATTCTTTCGGTTACTGATGAGGTGAAGAAATTCCAGCCCATGCCGCAGCCCAAAACCACAGCGGAGGCTGTTTCACAAAGCTTTAAAAGCTCTGTACAGTTGCTCTGTGAAAAGGTTTTGTCTGTGGTTTTTATTGGGTGGAAAACGCACTCGGGAAGCCTTACCGCCGCAATGGGATAAATGCTTTCGGGGATTGCAAGGCGCATAAGACCAACGCCGGAACGTAAAGCGCCCATTGCCGCCATCATTGCCGCACCTGCCATGCCGTAGCTTCCGCAGATTGCAAGAAGATTTCCGAAAGTTCCCTTGTTTGAATCTATGGGACGGGATTTAATTTTATCCTTTAAAAATTCCTTTGTAATAAGTGGTGTGTTGTTTGACATTTAAAATCACTCCGTTAAAAAGACAGGCGGCAAAATTACTGCCGCCTGAATTGTATTTATTTTTTGTAGTAAAGTTCTGTTATGATTTCTCTTCTCAAGTATGGGCGCATTGCCTTGAAGATTTCATCGTTAGGTGTAAAGGCTACAGCCTTTGTACCGAATTTCGGGTCACGGTAGGTTATAACGTATGTATCGTCATTGTTGTAATCCTCGCAGGCATATACGTTTTTGTTGATTTTAATGCTCTGAAGTTTTGGGTCGGTAAATTTGCAGAAATTTTCTATTGTGGAAATTTTTATATCCACGAGATTTTTTCTTCTTTTCTTTGCAATTATTTTGTCAATAACAAGAAAATCGTTGGTCACTGCATATTCAAACTCAAGATTTGTTCCCTGAGCTACAAAGATTGCAAGGTAAATAAAAGCAAACACAACGATGAATGACAAAATCAGCATAAACGGCGCAAACATAATAACCAGAAGCACTGAAAGTCCGGCAAGAATAAGACCGATCATAATAACCAGTGCCACAGTGGCATAGTCAACCGCTTTTCTTTTCTTTTTAACAAGCTGTTCCACGAAGATGTCCATATTTTCCTTTCCGACGGGAATTTTCCGTCCGGCAAAGCCTTTTATTTTTCCGAAACATGAGGAAAGGTTATGCCGTTATCTTACCCTTTTTAAAATAAATTATTTGTTGATATACGCCGTAAACTCTCAGTTTCTTTTGTAGATAAAACTCACAAACTATTAGAGGGTTTTCGGCTAATATTGTATATGATAACATATATCCGAAAAAAATTCAATAAAGCCCTTGCATATTTCACAAAAAAATGATAATATTACAAAGATAGCTGATGATAACACGATGACAAAGGAAGTAGCTTTCCCAAAAGCATTGCCCAGAGAATGTGCGCCGTGGCTGGAAGCGCACTGCTTTGCAGGGTTTGTGAAGTTCCCTTTTGAGTGGCGAGGCTGAAATTTCAGTAGGCTTCGACGGCAGGCACCGTTATATGCCGAAGGAGTGTTTGCTCTTTTTGAAGCAAAAAACAGGGTGGTACCACGGATAATTTCGTCCCTTTGGCATTTTTATGCCGATGGGGCTTTTTTATTTTTCCGCCGTATTTTAAATTGTGTTAATTTATCAGAAATATAAACTGCTTAAAGGAAAGGATTGACTTTGATGAAAGAACAGCTTGAAGCCATAAGACAAAAGGCTTTAAATGAACTTGAAAATGCCGCATCAATTCAGGATATTGAAGCGGTGAGAATTAAATTCCTGGGCAAAAAAGGCGAGCTTACAGGAATTTTGAAGCAGATGGGTAAGCTTTCCGCCGAGGAAAGACCTGTTGTAGGACAGCTTGCAAATGTTATCAGAAGCGAGATTGAAGCAAAAATCGAAGAGGACAGCAAATCAATCGCCCAGAAGCTCCAGGCAGAAAAGCTCAAAGCAGAGAAAATCGACGTTACTCTTCCGGGCAAGGCTAAGGTTTTGGGAAGCAGACACCCACTCACCGTTGTGCTTGACGATATCAAGGATATTTTTATCGGTATGGGATTTGATATCGTTGACGGCCCAGAGGTTGAAAAGGATTATTACAACTTTGAGGCTCTCAATATTCCAAAAGACCACCCTGCAAGAGATACACAGGATACATTCTATATAAATGAAAATATAGTTTTGAGAACTCAGACCTCACCGGTTCAGGTTCGTGTTATGGAGAAGCAGCAGCCTCCTATCAGAATTATTTCTCCGGGAAGAGTTTTCAGAAGCGACGCTGTAGACGCAACACACTCACCTCTCTTCCACCAGATTGAGGGACTTGTGGTTGATAAGGGCGTTTCCTTTGCAGACCTTAAAGGAACTCTTGAAATCTTTATAAAGCAGCTTTACGGCGAGGACAGCGTTGTTCGTTTCAGACCTCACCACTTCCCATTTACAGAGCCTTCCGCAGAGGTTGACGTTCAGTGCTTTAACTGCCACGGCGCAGGCTGCCCTCTTTGTAAGGGCGAAGGCTGGATTGAAATTCTCGGCTGCGGCATGGTTCATCCAAAGGTTTTGGAAACCTGCAACATCGACCCGGAGGTTTACTCAGGATTTGCTTTCGGTCTCGGACTTGAAAGAATTGCAATGAGAAGATACAACATAAACGATTTAAGACTGTTCTTTGAAAACGATGTTCGTTTCCTCAAGCAGTTTGACTGATAAAAGGAGGTAGAATTTTATGAATCTGTCAATGAGATGGCTTAAAGAATTTGTAGATATAGAAATGCCTCCGAGAGAATTTTCCGAGGCAATGACCATGAGCGGTTCTAAGGTTGAGGGCTATGAAATTGAGGCTGAAAACACAAAGAACGTGGTAGTGGGAAAGGTTTTGTCCATTGAAAAGCACCCGGACGCTGACAAGCTGGTTGTATGCCGGATAGACATCGGCGAGGGCGAGCCTGTTCAGATTGTTACAGGTGCTAAAAACCTTACAGTAGGCGACTATATCCCTGTTGCTAAGGACAATTCGGTTTTGCCAAACGGCGTAAAGATTAAAAAGGGCAAGCTCAGAGGCGTTCCATCAAACGGTATGCTCTGCTCACTTTCCGAGCTGGGACTTACAGCCCACGACTTCCCGTATGCAATCGAGGACGGAATTTTTGTTCTCGGCGACGACTGCGACAAAACTCTGGGCAAGGACATCAGAGAGGCTATAGGTCTTAACGACACAAAGGTTGAGTTTGAAATAACCTCAAACCGTCCTGACTGCTTCAGCGTTATCGGTCTTGCAAGAGAAGCAGCCGCAACATTTAACAAAGAGCTTAAACTTCACAAACCTGTTGTAAAGGCCGGAAACGGCGACTGCACAGGTATGCTGGATGTTAAAATAGAAAACCCGGAGCTTTGCAAAATCTACTCCGCAAGAATAGTTAAAAACGTAAGAGTTAAGCCTTCACCACGCTGGCTCAGAGAGCGTCTGAGAGCAATGGGCGTTCGTCCTATCAACAACATCGTTGATATTACAAACTATGTAATGCTTGAATACGGCCAGCCTATGCACGCTTTTGACCTTAGATTTATCGACGAGGGCAAAATCAGAGTAAGACTTGCCAAAAACGGCGAAAAGATTACAACACTTGACGGCGTTGAGAGAACACTCACCGACAAAAACCTTGTAATCGCCGACGCAAACAAGCCTGTTGCTATTGCCGGTGTTATGGGCGGCGAGTACTCAGGTATCATGGACGATACAACAACTATCGTATTTGAAAGCGCAACCTTTAAGGGTTCAAGCGTAAGAATTACCGCAAAGTCCCAGGGTATGAGAACAGACGCTTCCTCAAGATATGAAAAGGGCCTTGACCCTAACGCCTGCCTCCCTGCTCTTGAAAGAGCCTGCGAGCTTGTAGAGCTTCTTGACGCCGGCGACGTTATGGACGGTATCCTTATGGATAAGCAGTACGAAGAGGGCAACCACACAATCAAGTTCGAGCCAGAATGGACAAACAAGTTCCTTGCAACAAATCTTTCCCGTGAAGAGATGATAGACATTCTCCACAAGGTTGAATGTAAGGTTGAGGGCGACACAATCACCGTTCCCACATTCAGACCTGACCTTGAGTGTAAGGCAGATATCGCCGAGGAAATCGCACGTTTCTACGGATACAATGTAATCGATTCAACAGCAATTTCCGGCGGCGCACAGGGCAAGTTCACAGAGCGTCAGAAGTTCGACAAGACAATTTCCGCAGCAATGCTTGCTTTGGGCTTCAACGAGATTATGACATATTCTTTCATAAGCCCGAAATATTACAATAAAATCCTTATGCCGGAAAATCATCCTTTGAGAAATTCCGTTGTAATCTCCAACCCTCTGGGCGAGGATACCTCAATTATGAGAACAACCGCTCTCCCAAGCATGATGGAGATACTTTCCAAAAACTACAACAACAGAAATTCAAATGTAGCTCTCTTTGAAATTGCAAGAGAGTACATCCCAACAACTCCTGATGAGCTTCCTATAGAGAAAAACGTACTTGTTGCCGGCGTTTACGGCGACGACGCAGACTTCTTCACATTAAAGGGAGCAGTTGAGAGAGTTCTTGAAAAGACATGTGTTAAGAACTGGGATATTTATGCTTCTGAAAATGAGTTCGGATATCATCCGGGCAGATGCGCAGTTCTTGAGATAAACGGCAAACGCCTTGGCGTTATGGGCGAAATTCACCCGGACGCTGCAAAGAACTATGACATCGACACTAAGGTTTACTGCTTCACCCTTGACGTTGACCTTATGTTTGAAAATGCACAGCTTGAAAAGACATTTATTCCGCTTCCAAAATATCCGGCGGTTTCCCGTGACCTTGCTGTTATCTGTGATGAGGATATTCCGGTTCTCACCCTTGAAAAGGAAATAGCAAAGGCAGCAGGCAAGCTTCTTGAAGAGGTTAAGCTCTTCGACGTTTACCAGGGCAAGCAGATTGAAGCAGGCAAGAAGAGCGTAGCATTCAACATTGTTATGAGAAGCGCAGAAGCCACCCTCACCGAGGAGCAGATAAACTCTGTAATGAAGAAATCAATCGAAGCCTTAGCCTCCATAGGCGCAACCCTCCGATGATTTTATATCCGACCTGCAAAGGGTGGTTATAAAAATAAGGTTCTGCACAGGTCGGGCGAGACCTTCTGTTAAGTCTTTGGAATGGCTCGCTTGTATTTGGGTTGAATTTTAAATAATAGAAACAACAACCGTGGTTCTTTAAATTTTGAACCACGGTTATTTTTATATTTAATCATAATTATAAAAATATATTTCAGGTTGGTTTGTTAGTTAACATCATCTCTGTAACAGGCGTATTTTTACCATTTAGTGTTGTGTTACCGGTCGTATTGTGGTATTATATGAGGTAATAGATTTTAAAATTATGATACAGCAGGTGATGAATATGAATATAGCAGATAAATTTAATAAGGGAAAGACAGTGCTTTCCTTTGAGGTTTTCCCTCCGAAAAAAACATCTCCGGTGGAGACTATTTACGGAACACTGGAAAAGCTTGTGGAGCTTAGACCGGACTTTATAAGCGTTACTTACGGAGCAGGCGGAAGCAATGTGGGACATACCGTTGAAATCGCTTCAAAGCTTATAAACGACCATAAAATAGACGCTTTGGCTCACCTTACCTGTATCAACAGCGAAAAATCCCATATTGACAGAGTTTTGGAAGAATTTAAGGCTGGAGGAATTGAAAACATTCTGGCTTTGAGAGGCGATATTGTCCCCGATAAAGAGCCTTGCCACGACTTTAAACACGCTTCCGACCTTTGCAGCTACATAAAGGAAAAGGGTAATTTTTACCTCAGCGGAGCTTGTTATCCGGAAGTTCATGTGGACGCCGCAGACGAGGTTGAGGACATACTCAACTTAAAGAAAAAGGTTGACGCAGGTGCAGAGCATCTTATAACTCAGCTTTTCTTTGACAATAACGCCTATTACCGTTTCAGAGAAAGGGCAAGAATCGCCGGAATAAATGTGCCTGTTTCTGCGGGTATTATGCCGGTTGTAAATAAAAAGCAGATAGAGAAAATGGTTTCCCTGTGCGGAGCAAGTTTTCCGGCTAAGTTTTCAAAAATTATGGCGAAATACGAGAGCAATTCCGAGGCGTTGAGAGACGCAGGAATTGCCTATGCGGTTGAACAGATTGTTGACCTTATCGCCAGCGGAGCAGAGGGTATTCATATCTATACAATGAACAACCCGTACATAGCAGAGAAAATCACCTCTGCAATAAAAAATCTCCTTTGATTGAGGGGAAACAGATGATAAAGCTTGAAAAACTCAGCAGACAGGAATGTCTGAGATATCTGGGAGGAAAAAATCTTTCAGTAACTCCTCAGATAGAAAATATGCTGGATATCTGCGAAAAGAAAATATTTGAAACGGCTTCGGTCAAATATCTGTATAAGGAAATCCCTGTTGACAGTCCTGTGCTTCATCACGGAAATGATATTGAGGAACATTTAAAGGGCTGTGAAAAGGCTGTTGTAATGTGCGCAACTCTTGGTGCAGGAATTGACAGGCTTATAAGGGTTTCCCAGATAACCGATATGTCGGAAGCGGTGGTTATTGACAGTCTTGCAAGCGTTGCAATAGAACAGGTGTGTAATCAGGTGGATATGATTGTATCTTCGCTGTACCCGGGAGAGTATCTCACATTCAGATTTTCCTGCGGATACGGGGATTACCCAATAGATTTGCAGGGGGAATTTCTCAGGATTTTAGACGCACCGAGAAAAATAGGCCTTTGCACCAATAAAAGCTCTTTGCTTACCCCTACAAAGTCGGTTACGGCGGTTATGGGAATTTCAAAAAATCCTATTGAAAAGAGAAAAAGAGGCTGCGCCGTTTGCAATATGAGGGAAAACTGTAAATTCAGAAAGGCGGGTTTGCGCTGTGACATTTAAAGAATTGCTTGAAACAAAAGAGTTTATAATTCTGGACGGAGCAATGGGAACAATGCTTCAAAAGTCCGGATTGAAAGTTGGAGAAATTCCGGAGCTTCTGGGAATTTCCCATCCGGAAATTATAACCGGCATACACAAAAGCTATATAGACGCAGGCGCCCACATTATATACGCCAACACCTTCGGCGCAAACAGCTATAAGTTAGAGGGCTGTGGCTACAGCGCAGAAGAGGTTATAAAGACAGCGGTTGTGAACGCCAAAAAGGCGGCGGAAAACACCGACACTCTGGTGGCTCTTGATATAGGCCCTATCGGTCAGCTTTTGGAGCCGGCCGGCGGTCTTGCCTTTGAAGAAGCTTACGAGATTTTTAAGGAGCAGATTTTGGCAGGCAGTGATGCGGACTTGATTGTCTTTGAAACAATGACCGACCTTTACGAGCTTAAAGCCGCAGTGCTTGCCGCAAAGGAAAATTCAGATAAGCCTATAATCTGCACCATGACATTTGAAAAGGATTTGAGAACCTTTACAGGTTGTTCCGTTGAGTGTATGGCTATGACATTAAAGGGCCTGGGCGTTGACGCAATGGGACTTAACTGCTCTTTGGGACCTGAGGAGATGTTCCCGATAGCAGAACAGCTTTCACAGTTTTCACCATTGCCTATAGTTATCAAGCCGAATGCAGGCTTGCCAGACCCAAACAGCAACACATACGATGTGTCGCCGGAGGAGTTCGCAGAGAGCATGGCAAAGCTTGTGCCTTTGGGTTTGAGAATCTGCGGAGGCTGCTGCGGAACAACTCCCGAATATATAGAAAAGCTTTGTGAAGCTTTAAAGGATAAAAAGCATGTGGAAAACACCGTGAGAAAATATCCGGCAGTTTGTAGTGCCACAAAGGCTGTGGACATTGAGGAGCCGAGAATAATCGGTGAGAGAATAAACCCTACCGGGAAGAAGTTGTTTAAACAAGCATTGATTGACGGTGATATGGACTACATCTTAAACCAGGCGGTGGCTCAGGTTAAGGGCGGAGCGGATATTCTTGACGTAAACGTGGGACTTCCGGAAATCGACGAAAAAGAAATGATGGTTCGTGCCGTTAAGGAGATACAGGCGGTTGTGGACGTGCCTTTGCAGATAGATACAACAAAGCCGGATGTTTTGGAAGCAGGACTTAGGGTTTATAACGGAAAAGCCATTGTAAACTCAGTAAACGGCGAGGACGAGAGCATAGCTACAGTTCTTCCTCTGGTTAAAAAATACGGAGCTTCCGTGGTTGGTCTTACCCTTGACAAAGGCGGAATACCAAAAACCGCAGAGGGAAGATTTGCCATTGCGGAAAAGATAGTAAAGGCGTCTCAAAGCTACGGTATTTCCCGTGAGGACGTTTATATTGACTGTCTTACTCTCACCGTTTCAGCGGAGCAGGAGGGAGCCGCAGAGACCCTTAAGGCCTTGAAAATGGTTAAAGAAAAGCTTGGATGCAAGACTGTTTTAGGCGTTTCAAATATCTCATTCGGTCTTCCGGAAAGAGAGCTTATAAACAGAACATTTCTCACCATGGCTTTGGAAAACGGCCTTGACCTGCCTATTATCAACCCAAATGTGGACAGCATGACAGGAGCGGTGAGAGCCTACAAGGTTTTAAAAGCCATTGATAAAAACTCCGTAAAATTTATCGAAAGCTATAATCAGGCTAATGTTGGAGAGAAAAAGCCGCAGCCCACAGCCCAAAAGGGAACAGGGGACTTGGCGGAAGCAATAGAAAACGGACTTAAATCCGAGTGCGCCGCCATAACAAAGGAGCTTTTAAACACAATGGAGCCTTTGGAAATAGTAAACCAAAAGCTTATTCCTGCTTTGGACAAGGCGGGCGATTCCTTTGAAAAGGGAAAAACCTTTTTGCCCCAGCTTATCCAGAGCGCAAATGCGGCTCAGGCTTGCTTTGAGATAATCAAGGAAAAAATAGCATCCTCAAGCAATGCCCCTGTAAGCAAGGGAAAAATAATCCTTGCAACGGTAAAGGGGGATATTCACGATATCGGAAAGAATATTGTAAAGGTACTTTTGGACAACTACGGATATACCGTTGTGGACTTGGGCAGAGATGTTGACCCTCAGAAGGTTGTTGACACAGCTATTGCTCAGAACATTAAAATGATTGGTTTGTCAGCTTTGATGACCACAACCCTTAAAAGCATGGAGGACACAATAAAGCTTGTGAGAAACACTCCACAGCTTCAAAATCCCGACGGAACCAGCAAGTGCGTTATTTTTGTAGGCGGAGCGGTGCTCACCAAAGACTACGCCATGAAGATAGGCGCAGACTATTACTGCAAGGACGCAAAGGAAAGCGTTGATACAGCAAAATTGGTGCTGGGTTAATTTAATAAAAACTTCAAAAAGACTTGTTTTCTTGAGAGGAAAACAGGTCTTTTTTATTGTAGAGTGGTTATTTTGTGGTATAATTGAAAAAAAGGATGAACGGATATTATTTGAATTAGGAGGGAAAAGAAAATGAATAAATGTCCCGTGTGCGGAAAGGAAAATACAGGCTTTGTTTGCAGTGACTGCGGCTTTGATTTAAGCTGTGATTTTGAGAGATTTCCCACATTATCAACAGTTAAAAGCGGAAGCTTATCTGTTTCAAAGCTGAAAATTATAAGGAAAGGTAGTTTTAAAAATATAAAGCGCTGTAATGTCTGCGGCGGTCACATCTTTTATTTTGATGAGAAAAAATATCTTTTTATCTGTACAGCCTGCGGAAAGACATCAAAGCTTCAAATACCCGAAAAGTACGGTGATGAAATAACTCATACATCTGTTATAAATAATAAACCGAAAAACAGAAAGAAAATAGTTTCCCTTGCGGCGGGGGATTATCACACTGTTGTACTGAAAGAGGACGGAACTGTTGGGGCAATAGGCAACAACTACAGCGGACAGTGCAATGTGGGAACATGGAAAAATATTTCGCAGGTTTCCGCCGGAGGCTATCACACTGTAGGACTTAGAAAAGACGGAACCGTTGTTGCTGTGGGCAACAATTCCAAAGGACAGTGTGAAACAGGGGATTGGATGTCTATAGTTTCCGTTGCGGCGGGCTACGAACATACTGTAGGTCTTAAAAGCGACGGAACGGTTGTGAGTACAGGTGACGGGAAACAAAGCTTTGTATACGACTGGAAAAATATTAAGGCGATCGCCGCAGGATATGACCACACGGTCGGTCTTAAAAAAGACGGAACAGTTGTGGCGACCGGAGGAAACTATTTTGACTCTAACGAGCACTGCAATGTGGGTGACTGGAAAGACATAGCTGCCATTGCGGCAGGATATAAGTATACAGCCGGTCTTAAAAAAGACGGAACCGTATTGTTTGCGGGGAATAATTATTCCTTTATGAGTACAGTACAGAGCTGGAAGGACATAACCGCTGTTGTCGGTGGAGATATCGCAATATTCGGACTCAGAAAGGACGGGACAGTGTGGTCAGTAAGAGACAGAGAATGTTGTCTTATTGAAGGCTCGATTTGGGAAAACATCAGTAAAATTGCGTCGGGAAAATATCATATGGCGGCACTTGACAAAAACGGTACGCTGATATGTACAAAATTAAAAGAAGGCTTACAGAAGAAAACCGCAGGCTGGAGAAATATCAGGAAGATTTCCGCAGGAGCCGCCGGCATTGCAGGTGTGACATATGACGGCAGTGCTTTATTTGCCGAAAGAAATAAAAATATTTCCTATGATGTAAGCGGCTGGAAAAGTATACTTGATATTTCGTTAAACTCCCGTCATATTGTGGGACTTAAAAACGACGGAACGGTTGTGGCAACGGGAGATAATTATAGAGGGCAATGCGATGTTTCAAAATGGAAAAACATTATTGCTGTTTCAGCAGGATGGGAACATACAGCAGGGCTTAATGCGGACGGCAGAGCAGTGGCTGTGGGCGAAAATTTTTTTGGAAGCTGTGATATTAGTAAATGGAAAAACATAAAAGGTATTTCGGCAGGAAGTGACTTTACAATAGGAGTAAAAAACGATGGAAAACTTGTTTCCGCCGGAGCATACGGCAGCGGCCAGCGGAACGTGGATTGTTGGGAAAATATAGTGTCTGCGGCGGCAGGATTTTATCACACAGTAGGTTTAAAAAGCGACGGAACGGTTGTGGCTGCAGGCGATAATTCCAGCGGTCAGTGCGATGTGGGCGGATGGGATAATATAATGTCCGTTTCGGCAAGTATGGATAACACAGTGGGACTTAGAAAAGACGGTACGGTTGTTGCGGCAGGGGATAACAGACACGGTCAGTGCGATGTAAAGGACTGGAAAAATATCGTGGCTGTTGCCTCTGGATTCGGCTTTACGGCAGGACTTAAAAGTGACGGAACAGTGGTTACAACAAAGGATATAGATTACGG
Organism: Anaeromassilibacillus sp. An172; assembly: GCF_002160515.1. Classification (GTDB taxonomy): domain Bacteria; phylum Bacillota; class Clostridia; order Oscillospirales; family Acutalibacteraceae; genus Limousia; species Limousia pullorum. The sequence goes on from NZ_NFKS01000008.1 coordinate 113,426, forward strand.
ACAGTGCGACGCTGAGAAGCTTATGGCGGACTAAATATAAAAAATTTGATGGAGGGATTTTTATGAACAGGTGTCCCGTGTGCGGAAAGGAAAATACAGGCTTTGTTTGCAGTGACTGCGGCTTTGATTTAAGCTGTGATTTTGAGAGACTTCCCACATTATCAATGATTAAAAGCGGAAGCCTCTCATGTTCCAAATTGAAAATAGTAAGGGAAGCGAAATTTAAAAATGTAAAGCGCTGTGAGGTCTGCGGCGGCTATACATTTTACTTTGACGAGGAGAAATATATTTTGACCTGCCCTGTATGCGGAAAGGTTATAAAGCTTGAAAAGGCGAAAAAGCGTAATAAAATAACAGCCGTTGCGGCGGGGGATTATCACACTGTTGTACTTAAAGAGGACGGAACAGCTGCGGCAATAGGCAATAACTACAGCGGTCAATGCAGCGTGGGAAGCTGGAAAAATCTTGCGGCGGTTTATGCAGGATGCTATCATACAATAGGACTTAAAAAAGACGGAACTGTAGTTTATGCCGGAAGCAATAAAAACGGAGAAAAGGAAAGATTAAAAGGCTGGAAGAATATAGCCGCAATATCTGCAAAGAGAAATT
>NZ_NFKS01000009.1 GCF_002160515.1 Anaeromassilibacillus sp. An172
GAGAAATTGAGATTTTCGGAAAGAAGCTTTCCGATTTTAAGTCAAAGGATAAGGAAAAAATAGGCGTTTTGCTTTCGGACAGCGGTTTTTCCGGAGAATTAAAGGTAAAGGATATAATACCTGTTTTGTCCGCTGTTTATTCACAGTTTGATAAGGAAGACTTTTTGAAAAAATGCAAACAGATGAAACTGCCTCTGAATAAGAAAATAAAAGAGTTTTCCACAGGTATGAAAGCAAGGTTGAAATTGATTATTGCCATAACCCACAATGCGGATTTGCTGATTTTAGACGAGCCAACCGCAGGTATGGACGTTATGGCAAGGGAAAGTATAATTGATATGCTTAGGGAATATATGGAGCAGGGGGAGAGAGCGATACTTATAAGCTCCCATATTTCCGGAGATTTGGAAGGTTTATGCGACGATATATACATGATTGATAACGGAAAAATTATTCTTCATCAGGATACCGACGTTATTTTGAGCAGTTACGGAATATTAAAGCTCAGGGATGAAGAATACAGAAAGCTTGATAAATCACATATTTTGAAGATTAAAAAAGAAAACTTCGGTGTCAGCTGTCTTACCGATGAAAAACAGTTCTATATGGATAATTATCCGGGAATAGTTGTGGAGCGTGGAGGAATTGACAGCGTCATTACAATGATGATAGGCGGTGAAAATCCATGAAAGGCCTGTTAATTAAGGATTTAAAAATCATACTTAGCAACAAGAGTATGTTTTTAGTTATACTTGTGATTATGGGTATGGTTGCCTTTACCGATGTGGCTATATCAGCTTTTGTAACCTCCTATATATCAATCCTTTTTACAACTCTGGTTGTTACAACAATCAGCTATGACGATTACGACAGATGTATATCATTTTTGATGACTCTTCCGGTGAGCCGAAAGGATTACGTAAGGGGAAAATATGTATTCGCTGTTGTTGCTGAGCTTTGCGGCATCTTGTTGTCTGTGGTTCTGAATGTAGCTATAAATATGCTGAAAAAGGGTCAGGTTGATTTTAACGAGCTGGTATTTTCCTGTGCCGTGATATTTTTCATGATGCTTGTTTTTATATCAATTTTACTGCCCATTCAGCTTAAATTTGGAGGAGAACATGGAAGAGTGGTTCTCTTTGCAGTGGTTATTTTGAGTGTTGCAGGTGCTTTCGGAGCTATTCAGCTTTTAGAGGTCTTGAATTTAGATTTGAACTGGTTTCTTGAAACTGTAATTCTGGGAAATGCTGTTATGTCAACTGTTATAAGCGTTTTGGTAGTTGCACTTCTTTTGTGTCTTTCTTACGCAATAAGCAATCGTATAATGAAAAAACGCGAGCTTTGATAGAAAAGACTGGCGGTGAGAATAAATGAAAGGTCTTATAATAAAGGATATAAGGATTATATTCAGCAATAAAAATGTTTTTCTATTTATTCCGATTTTAGTGTCTATGGCTGCTTTCTCAAAAACCCGACTGGCAGTGTATTTATTCGCATATGTTGCAGTTATGGTTATTTCTCTGCTTACAACAACCATAAGCTTTGATGATATGGAAAACGGCACGTCTTTTTTGATGACAATGCCGGTCAGCAGGAAAGAATATGTCAAAAGCAAATACCTGCTGGGTGTTGTAAGTCTTATTTTAGGTGTAGTAGTTTCAATAGCTGTTGTAACGGCTGTAACCTTTTTAAAGGGAGATACTTTGGATATTAACGGACTTATGCTTATAGTTTGCCTTTTGTGGCTGGTTATGATTGTTTTAATGTCAGTTTTAATACCTGTACAGCTGAAATTCGGTTCTATAAACGGAAAGGCTGTTCTTATGTGCATTATAATCGGAAGTATGCTGGTGCTTGCGGCAATGATTTTGGTGCTGAGAAATTACAGTGAAGAGACATTGAATTTCTTTGTAAACGAGATTATGAAAAATATGGTGCTTATGACAGCGGCTGGAATTCTTGGAACTGTTATTATACTTGTAATATCCTATATGATGAGCGTCAGAATAATGAAAAAACGTGAGCTTTGATTTCGGAGGCGTTTTATGGAGTATATATTTTGCTGGATAGCAGGCGGTGTAATCGTTTTGGCTATAATAAGATACCTGCTTTATAAAAAAAGATAAAAAAATAAACTGCCGGAAAGTGTAAAAACTTTTCCGGCAGTTTTAGCTTTTTTAAAAATTATAAATGAACGGTTCCAAGTCAGAAAATAGACTTAACCCTGACATATGGTGTTTTTTAAGATTGAACTATAAGTGTTGTTTTATAGTTACATAAATCACACCTCTGATAGAGTAAGCCACTCCCAGTCAGGAAAACAAACTTAGTCCTGATATATGGTGTTTTTTAGCTTGAACTATAATCGCACCTCTGATAGAGAAAGCCACTCTCAGTCAGGAAAACAAACTTAGTCCTGATATATGGTGTTTTTTAGCTTGAACTATAATCGCACCTCTGATAGAGTAAACCACTCTCAGTCAGAAAACAAACTTAACCCTGACATATGGTGTTTTTTAGATTGAACTATAATCGCACCTCTGATAGAGTAAACCACTCTCAGTCAGGAAAACAAACTTAAACCCGCCGCATCGAGGAGGTAATCCTCCAGATGAATCTGTCCAAGGCGGAAATAAAATAAACGGATATAAAAAAATTATTTGTCAGCTTTCCAGAGGCCGTGGAGGTTGCAGTATGCGAAAGCAGAGATAACTTCGTCTGTGTCACAGAGAACAAATTCTGCCTTTGGTTCTGCGCCCGGCTTGAGCTCTTTGCGCTGGTTGCCTTCTTTTGTTTCTATGGAAATCCACTCAATAAAATGCTCTTCAGCCATTGGGTGTGGAACTTCGCCGACTGTTACTGTTACTTTCTTACCGTCAACAGCGATAACAGGAACGTGCTTTTCTGTTGCAGCGTCTGTAGAACCAGGAATGATTTCCTTCATTTTCTCTCCGCAGCATACAACAGGAACACCTTTGTCCTCTACAAATGCGATGATGTTACCGCAGTGTTCACATTTAAAAAATCTTTGTTTCATGTTATTATCCTCCTTTAATTTTGAGTCTTACATATATTTTGTCTTTTTGTTACATTTTTATTATAGTCTAATTATGTGAAAATTACAATAAGATTATATGTTTTTTACTTATTTTATATGTGAAAAATTAAAGCTGTTTTTTCGGTTATTATGGACATAATAAAAGCTGTACGTTAAGTCTGCGTTATGGTATAATTAAAATAAAAAATCCACATTAAGGAGGAATTAAAATTGGCAAAAAGAATTTTGAATATGGTTCCACAGGAGCTTATAAATCTTACAAAGGACGAGTTTTTATCCGCTATAGCAGGAAGCGAGGGCAGAGTACTTGCTTCTGAAACTATCGGCGTTACAATACCTCTGCTTACAGATGTTACAAATGCAGAGTTTGCAGCTTCTATGGGGGCAGATTTAATACTTTTAAATATGTTTGACGTGAGAACACCGAATATAATGGCTCTGCCTAAAGTAAAGCCGGAGGACACTGTGAGAGAGGTTAAAAGACTTACAGGAAGAATGGTGGGAATAAACCTTGAACCTGTTGACGATGAAGCAGCTAAGGAAAACGCAGAAACCTTGTGGGAAATGAGCGCAGGAAGATATGCAACAGCAGATAATGCTGAAATTGCCGCAGATATGAGCGTTGATATGATTGTTCTCACCGGCAATCCGGGAAACGGCGTAAGCAATAAGGCTATTGTAGATTCTCTGAAATCAATTTCCGAAAGAGTCGGGGATAGAATTGCCCTTTGCGCAGGAAAAATGCACGCTTCCGGTATTGTGGGAGAGGGCGGAGAAAATATTATAACCAAGGATGATATAAAAAGCTTTGCCGAGGCTGGTGCAGATATTATTCTTCTTCCTGCGCCGGGAACAGTTCCGGGTATCACTACAGAGTATATCAGAGGACTTGTAAGCTATGCCCACAGCCTTGGAAAGCTTACAATAACATCTATAGGAACATCTCAGGAGGGTGCAGACACAGACACAATAAAGAGAATTGCCCTTGAGTGTAAGATGACAGGAACAGATATTCACCATATAGGCGATTCAGGTTATGTGGGAATGGCTCTGCCTGAAAATATTATGGCTTACAGTGTGGCTATAAGGGGAATAAGACACACTTACCACAGAATGGCTCAGTCACTTGCGAGAGAAAAATAATTTGTTTTAAATATGAGGGATAGAACAATGAAATGCTTATCTGAATTACCGCAGGGCTACAGAAGGATTTTATCCTTGGATTTGCAAAAGGATAAAAAGCTTGCGCTTAGAATAAATATAGCCGCTTTGGCTGTTGCCGCTGTAATGGGAATAATCGCCGGCGTGGTTACTACAAGAGAATATTTTCTGTATTTTGACATTGTAAAAATTATAATTATATTTGCCGGCATGTTTATCTACTTGGTATTGCATGAACTTGTCCATGGAATGGCAATGAAATTTTTCGGTTCAAAGACCGTTAAATACGGATTTTCTCTCTTGTATGCATATGCCGGCAGCAAGGATTATTTCAATAAAAATATGTATATTGTTACTGCGCTGGCTCCCATGGTGATTTGGGGCGTGGTGCTTATGATACTTAATCTGATTTGCGGTATTGAATGGTTTTGGGTGATATACCTGATTCAGATTTATAATATCGCAGGTTCTACCGGAGATATGTATGTTGTACATAAGATTTCAAAAATGCCAAAGGATGTGCTTGTTTTTGACTCCGGTGTGTCAATGGAATTTTATTCAGCGGAATGATTTATGTTTTGTATTGACAATAGGATTTATTGGGAGTATAATAATCAAGATAAAATTATATAACCTATTACGGCGTTGACGGGGTTAATTAACTTTTATTTCCGCAAAGAGAGAGAACGGCTGGTGGAAAGTTCTTCGGAAAAGGTTATGGGCCGCCCCTGAGCTTTCGGTGATGAGCCGGACGTATTTCTGCGTTAAAGAAATTCAAGGGGTCGTTTTAATTTTAAAACGGCAATTTGGGTGGTACCGCAGGTTTATCTCCTGTCCCATTTCGGGGCAGGAGTTTTTTATTTTATTGAATGAGATAAAAGGAAAACAAGGAGAGTAATAATTATGCAGTGGACAGGACTTAACGAATTGAGAGAAAAGTTTCTTTCTTTCTTTGAAAGCAAGGGTCATTTAAGACTTCCAAGCTTTTCCCTTATTCCAAAGGACGACAACAGCCTTTTGCTTATTAACAGCGGAATGGCTCCTATGAAAAAGTATTTTACAGGAGAGGTTACACCTCCGAGAAAGCGTGTTACAACATGTCAGAAATGTATCAGAACACCTGATATTGAGCGTGTTGGTATTACAGCTCGTCACGGAACATATTTCGAAATGCTCGGTAACTTCTCTTTCGGCGATTATTTCAAGCACGAGGCTACAGCCTGGGCATGGGAATTCTTTACAAAGGTTTTGGAAATGCCTGAGGAGCTTCTCTATGTTTCTATCTATGAAAACGACGACGAGGCTTTTGACATCTGGACAAAGGAGGTTGGAGTTGACCCAAGCCACATTGTAAGAATGGGCAAAGAGGACAACTTCTGGGAGCACGGTTCAGGTCCATGCGGCCCTTGCTCTGAGATTTATTTCGACAGAGGCCCTGAAAAGGGATGCGGCAAGCCTGACTGCCATGTTGGCTGTGAGTGCGACAGATTTGTTGAGGTTTGGAACCTGGTATTTACTCAGTTCAACAACGACGGACACAACAACTACACACCTCTTGACCATCCAAACATCGATACAGGTATGGGACTTGAGCGTCTTGCCTGTGTAATGCAGGGTGTTGACAACCTGTTCTTGGTTGACACAGTTCAGAACATTATGAAGCACATCTCCGAGCTTACAGGTGTTAAGTACGGCGAGAGCGAAAAGAGCGATATTTCACTTCGTGTTATTACAGACCACATCAGAAGCACAACCTTTATGATTGGCGACGGCGTTATGCCATCAAACGAGGGCAAGGGCTATGTTCTCAGAAGACTTTTGAGAAGAGCTGCACGTCACGGCAGACTTTTGGGCATGAAAGAGCCTTTCCTCTACAAGGTTTGCGAAACTGTTATTAAGGAAAACGAAAGCGCATATCCTGAGCTTAGAGAAAAGCAGGAGTTCATCACAAAGCTTATTAAGGTTGAGGAGGAAAACTTCCTTAACACTGTTGAGCAGGGCATGAATATGCTCCAGGGCATTATCGACAGAGGCGATGTTGAGGTTCTCTCCGGTGAGGACAGCTTTAAGCTTCACGATACTTTCGGATTCCCGATTGACCTTACAAGAGAAATTCTTGAGGAAAAGGGTATCTCCGTTGATATAGACCGTTTCTATGAGCTTTTGGCAGAGCAGAAAAAGCGTTCCCGTGATATGAGAAAGAACGCAGGCGCAGACGCTTGGATAAGCGACAGCACAGACCTTACAGACGTTGCAAAAACTGAGTTTGTAGGCTATAGCGAAAATGAAACTCAGGCTGAAATTCTCGCTATTGTAAAGGACGGCGAGCGTGTAGAGGCTGTAGGCGAGGGCGAGAGCGCAATATTTGTTCTCAACAAAACTCCTTTCTACGGTGAAAGCGGCGGTCAGATTGGCGATACAGGCGTTATCTCCGGCGAGGGCTTTGAGATTGAAGTTACAAACACAACTAAGGACCAGGGCGGAATTTTCCTCCAGGCTGGTGTTGTAAAGTCAGGCAGCGTGGCTGTAGGTATGTCTGCTGACGCTAAAATTGACGCTGTGCGCCGTATGGATATTATGAGAAACCACACTGCTGCTCACTTGCTCCAGGCTGCTTTGAGAGAGGTTTTGGGAAATCACGTTGAGCAGGCAGGTCAGCTTGTTACAGACCATTCTGTAAGATTTGACTTTACACACTTCTCAGCTCCGACAGCTCAGGAGCTTATGGCTGTAGAGGAGAGAGTCAACGAGGTTATCCTTGCAGGTATGCCTGTTGAGGTTAAGGAAATGCCTATTGAAGAGGCTAAGAAAATGGGCGCAATGGCTTTGTTCGGCGAAAAGTACGGCGACATCGTAAGAGTTGTAAAGGCAGGAGATATCTCTACAGAGCTTTGCGGCGGTACTCATGTTGACAACACAGCAAAAATCGGCTTGTTTAAAATCAGACAGGAAGGCTCTGTTGCAGCAGGCGTAAGACGTATAGAGGCAGTGACAGGCCACGGCGTTTTGGCTATGGTTGAAAACGCAATGAACATGATTGCACAGACAGCTATTACACTTAAAATCTCCAATCCGAGAGAGATTGTTGCAGGCGCAGAAAGAGTTGCCGGCGAGCTTAAAGAGCAGTCAAGAAAAATTCAGGAGCTCAGCGATAAGATTGCTGCAACTCAGATTGATTCCCTTATGGCTAACAGCCAGCTTGAAAAGGGCGTTAGAATTATCTGTGCAGCTATGACTGACGTTACAGGCGACATGATTAAGGAAATGTGCGGAAAAATTCTCGACGTTGCTCCAAAGGCTGTAATTGTTCTTGCAGGTATCAACGAGGGTAAGGTTACTTTCGGATGCGCATGCGGCAAGGAAGCAAGAGAGAAGGGCGCAAATGCAGGCAAGATAGTTAAGGCAGTTGCTCAGATTGCAGGCGGCAACGGCGGCGGAAAGCCTGACCTGGCTATGGCTGGAGCTAAAGACCCAACAAAGGTTGACGAGGCTATTATGCAGGCAAAGGCAATTATTCTCGACATGATAAAGGAATAATTTTTAAGATAACATATTTACAGGAGAAATCCGAACCGTTTTTCGGTTTGGGTTTCTCTTTTGCTGTTTTAATGTGAAAAATATGTCGCATTATGTGAAAAGTTAATGAAATTTAGCGCAAAAGAGGATATTATCTTGATTTATTTTGATAAATCAGATAGAATTAAAAGGAACTATGGGATTACTAAAGTGTTTTTCCTTTGATAGGGAGGAATATCAATGAAATGCGCAAAAGGTGTATTGCCGGCAGCGGCAGTTCTTTTTTTTATTACCGTATTAACCCATTTCCCTGTAAGCGCAGAGACATATTTTGCCAGTGATGATTATAAGTATACATACAGGTATGACGGAACTATCGCCGTTGCAGGATATATGGGAACTTCTTCCGTTTTGGATATACCAAGTCAGATTTCAAACAGAGATGTGACCGAAATATCCTGGAGCGCTTTTTACGGTAACAAAAACATAACAGAGGTAAACTTTCCTGAAACTATAAAAACCATAAGCGACAGCGCTTTTTCAGGGTGTATAAATCTTAAAAAAATAATTATTCCGGCTTCGGTGACAAAAATCGGCGCAAATGCTTTTTACAGCTGTTCATCTGCCGAAACCATTGAAATTAAGGGACAGCCGGAAAGTATAGAGAAATATTCTTTTAACAGATGTTCTTCTGTTAAGGAAATTACTCTTCCGGAAACTGTTAAGTCAATAGGAGAGTATGCTTTTTACGGTTGTAAATCACTTGAATATGTGTATATACCTCCGGCAACTACATATATTGAAGAGCATGCTTTTGACGGCTGTGATAAGCTTGTAATATACGGCTACAGCGGTTCCTATGCCGAAACCTTTGCCAATGAAAAGGGGATTGAGTTTTCCTCTGTAGGTGAAGTTCAGGAAGCTAATGAGGCTGGCGGGAATTCCTTTGTCACAGGTGGGAACTACAACAAGTTTGAAAACAACAACGCCGGAGATTTAAATGCCGACGGAGTTGTTAATAACCTTGACTGCGAACTTCTTCAAAAGTTTCTTACAAAAAAGAAGGAATGTTTTTTCGGAAAATCCACTTATGATTTTAACGGTGACGGAAAATTTAACGTGACAGACGTGACTTGCTTACAGCTGATAATAGCGGGTTACATAGTTTAATGACGTAAATTTGTAATGTTTTGAATAAAATGTCAAAAAAAGCTTGACATTTATAATGAATGAGAATATAATAATGTCAGTTAATATTTTAATACATTAAACCATTGATGAGGAGATAACGCATTATACGATCTCACAGAGAGCCTCAGGTGCTGGGATTGAGGCAGAAACCGGTATTGCAAATGGACCTCGGAGGGTGCGGGGGAACAAAGTATCCCGCAACGTGTTCTCACGTTACAGAGATAGAATGTGTTTGCATTCGATGAGTGGGCGTTTCGCCAAACAAGGTGGCACCGCAGATATTTTGATTGTCTGTCCTTGGGTTATAGTATAACCCGAGGACTTTTTTATTTTTGTTTTTAAGGTGATAATATGATTTTACTTAAAGAACGATGGCGTATTTCATAAAAGTTTTTTAGAAAAATATCAGTATAAAATAATTTTTTGAAATATGAAAGGTGAGTAAAAATGAAAAAGTTTTTATCTATAGTATTGTCAATTCTTATGTGCGCAGCGATTTTCACAGGATGCGGCGGAAACAGCGAAGGCGGAAACACAGATGGTCAGTCATCAGGTGAATCAGTTAAAATCGGAATTATCAAGATAGTTGAACATTCATCCCTCAATACCATTGAACAGTCAATTATTGACAGACTGGAAGAGCTTGGATACAAGGACGGCGAAAATGCTGAGATTTCCTGTATGTCAGCTCAGAATGACTCAACAACAATTCCTCTTATGATGGATAAATTTGTAGCAGACGGTTACGACATTGTTGTCGCAATTTCCACACCGGTAGCTACAGCTGCTATGAACTATTCTTCACAGATTCCTGTTGTTTTCTCAGCGGTTTCCGACCCGGTTGCAGCAAACCTTACCACAAGCCTTGAAAAGCCTGACAAAAACATCACAGGTACTTCAGACAGCGTTCCTGTTGAAAAGATAATCGACATGGCTTTGGAGCTTACACCGGATATCAAAACCTTTGGATTTATCTACAACTCAGGTGAGGACAGCTCTGTAGCAAATATTGAAAGAGCAAAGGCATATTGTGAGGAAAAGGGCTTGAGTTATGTTGAAGCCAATGTTGAGAACAGCACAGCTATTCAGCAGGCGGCTGAATCACTTGTTACAAAGTGCGACGCAGTATTCTCACCGACAGACAACACTGTTGCCGAGGGTATGTCAATTCTCTCTCAGATTTGTAAGGATGCAAAAATCCCATGCTATGTAGGAGCAGATTCTCTTGTTCAGGACGGCGGTTTTGCATCAATCGGTATTACCTATGAGGATTTGGGAATTGAAACAGCCAATATGGTTGATAAGGTTCTTAAAGGAACAAGCATTTCCGATATTCCTGTTATGGTTTTTGAGGATTTGTACACATATGTAAATACAACAACAGCAGACGCTATCGGAGTTGAACTCAGCGATGAGATTTTGAACAGCGACAAAACAGTGATTTTTGAATAATTAAAATAATTCCGCCGGTTAACAAAAATAGTTTTCCGGCGGATGAGTATGTATGAAGAATTTTTGAGAGGTGTTTATTTTGCAGTATTTAACCTTGGGTCTTGGCTCTATAGAACAGGGAATTATATACGCTATTTTGGCTTTGGGCGTATTTGTTTCCCTTAGAGTTCTTGATATACCTGATTTGACAGTTGACGGTTCCTTTATAACAGGTGCCGCAGTATCAGTTATGGTCACTCAGCTTCAGCAGCCTTTCGGCGGCGGAGTTTTGTTCCCGATTTTGTCCCTTATTTTGGCTTTTCTTGCCGGAGCAATCACCGGTGTTATCACAGGACTTTTGCACACAAAGCTGAAAGTTCCCGCACTTTTGGCCGGAATACTTACAATGACCGGACTTTATTCAATCAACCTGATTATCATGGGCGACAAGCCTACAGTTTCCATAAACGGAATGACTACAGTGTTTACACCTGCTATTGACCTTATAGGCGGCGACGCTGTGTCAAGAAAGCTTGCAATTATTCCGGTTATGTTTGTAATACTTTTAATTGCTGTTATCGCTCTTGTATGGTTCCTGCGTACTCAGGTGGGTATGGCTTTGAGAGCTACAGGCGACAATGAGGAAATGGTTAAGGCAAGCTCTATAAATGCCGACAATATGAAGGTTTTGGGACTTGCAATCGCCAACGGAATTGTGGCTCTTTCCGGAGCTGTGCTGGCACAGGATCAGACCTTTGCAGATGCAAAGTCCGGCGCAGGTACTGTAGTTGTGGGAATCGCTTCAATCATTATCGGTGAAACTATTTTCGGAAAGCGTTCTATTTTGAACAACATAATCTCAGCAGTTTTAGGTGCTGTGGTTTACAGAATTTTCATTACAATCGTTTTGCAGTTCGGTTTGCCGGCTTCTTACTTCAAGCTTTTGTCCGCTTTGATTGTTGTAATTGCAATCTGTGTACAGGTTACCGGTGAAAAGATAGCAAAGAAGAAAACAAGGAGGGTGACAAAGAATGTTAAGTCTTGAAAATATTTACCTTACATTTAATCCCAATACCGCAAATGAAAAGGTTGCCCTCAACGGTGTTTCTCTTAATTTGGAAAAAGGCGATTTTGTAACAATCATCGGAAGCAACGGAGCGGGAAAATCTACAATGCTCAACGCTATTGCCGGTACTTTTATCCCCGACAGCGGTAAAATCACTTTGGACGGTGTGAATATTACAAATATGCCAAACCACAAAAGGGCAAAGTATATGGGCAGACTTTTCCAAGACCCTTTAAAGGGAACTGCTCCCAACATGACTATTGAGGAAAATCTGGCTCTTTCCTACGGCAGAGGCACACGCCGTGGCTTTGGAATAGGAGTTAGAAAAAGCGACGAGAAGTTTTATAAGGAAACACTAAGCAGATTGGGTCTGGGACTTGAGGACAGACTTAAAACAAAGGTTGGTTTGCTTTCCGGCGGTCAAAGACAGGCTCTTACACTGCTTATGGCTACAATAGTTACTCCAAAGCTTCTTTTGCTGGATGAGCATACAGCCGCTCTTGACCCTGTTACCGCTAAAAAGGTTATGGATTTGACAAACAGCATTGTCAAGGAGAATAACATAACAACAATGATGGTAACTCACAATATTTCCGACGCTCTCACAACAGGAAATAAAACAATTGTAATGTCAGGCGGTAAAATTGTTATGGTCCTCAGCGGGGAAGAGAGAAAGGGTATGACCCTTGAAAAGCTTATGAAGCTTTACTCAGATACAGCCAACGATTCATTTACAGACAAAATGATACTTTGATATTCACGGGATGACTGCATTGCGGTTGTCCCGATTTTTTTAAAATAATATGGATATATGTGTGAAAATTCATAATATATAAATAGAAATATAGGTGATTTTTAAAAGATTTATATTGACAATTAACATTTGCTGTGCCACAATATATATTGTAAATAATAGCCATAACGAAATGGAGGATATACATATGGTTAACAGAATTATATTAAATGAAACATCTTATCATGGAGCAGGCGCTATTGCCAATGTTGCAACAGAGGCAAAGGCAAGAGGCTTTAAAAAGGCTTTTGTTGTTACTGACCCTGATTTGCTTAAATTCGGAGTATCACAGAAGGTTTTGGATGTTCTCGATAAGGACAACCTTGCCTATGAAGTATACAGCAATGTAAAGGCTAACCCTACAATCGAAAACGTGCAGACAGGCGTTGAAGCTTTCAAAAACAGCGGCGCTGATTACATTGTAGCAATCGGCGGCGGAAGCGCAATGGATACAGCAAAGGCTATCGGCATTATTGTTGAAAATCCTGAGTTTGCAGATGTAAGAAGTCTTGAGGGTGTTGCTCCTACAAAAAATAAAGCAGTTCCTACAATCGCTATTCCTACAACAGCAGGTACAGCTGCTGAGGTTACAATAAACTACGTTATCACAGACGTTGAGAAGAACAGAAAGTTTGTATGTGTTGATACACACGATATCCCCGTTGTTGCAATCATCGACCCTGACATGATGTCATCAATGCCTAAGGGACTTACCGCTGCTACAGGTATGGACGCTTTGACCCACGCAATCGAGGGCTTTATAACAAAAGCCGCTTGGGATATGACAGATATGTTCCACTTGAAGGCTATTGAGATAATCTCTAAAAACCTCCGTGGTGCAGTTGAAAACACACCGGAGGGCAGAGAGGGAATGGCTCTCGGTCAGTATGTAGCAGGTATGGGATTCTCCAACGTTGGCTTGGGTATAGTTCACTCAATGGCTCATCCTCTTGGTGCAGTTTATGACACACCTCACGGCGTTGCCAACGCTATTATTCTTCCAACAGTTATGGAATATAACGCAGAGGCAACAGGCGACAAGTATAAGTACATTGCCGCAGCTATGGGCGTAGAGGGAACAGAGAAAATGACCGTTGAAGAGTACAGAAAGGCTGCTATCGACGCAGTTAAGAAGCTCTCCGCTGATGTTGGTATTCCTGCTGACCTGAAAGAAATCGTAAAAGAAGAGGATTTGGACTTCCTTGCCGAGTCAGCTTATGCAGACGCTTGCCGTCCGGGCAACCCACGTGACACCTCAGTTGAGGAAATAAAGGCTCTTTACAAGTCTTTGATGTAACTTATATATTATACAATTATATTATATTATATTATATTATATAAAAAATTAGAGACAGCTCTGATAATGTATTGGAGCTGTCTTGTTATTTTAATATTTTTCTGTTTTTTCGATGTTTTTATTGTTTTTTCTTGACGCATTTGTTATAATATAATAGGGTGAGGTTATGTTTCTAACTGGTTATCATGGTACAAGTAACAAAAGTGCAGATAATATATTAAAGGAGAATTTTTTTAAGCCATCCGAAAGTGATAAGGAATGGCTTGGAAAAGGAATATATTTCTATTTTAATTTTGCAGATGCGTATGAATGGATAAACAGCGAATCAATTCTGCATTCAGTTATAAAAATTGACGACGATGAATATCTTGATCTTGATACTAAAGAGGGCTTAAATATTTGTCGTAAAGCTATTGACATGGTAATTAAATATGGAGTAGTAATTAACCCTAAGGATAAAAAGATGGCTCAAAAAAATCAATGTGCAGCGATGAATTGTATTTGGAAACTGAGCGATACTATTAAGGTTATGTCGAGAAGTTTTCCAAGAGAGCCAAAAGTAATTGAAATGATAATGGATGAAAGGCCATTGAGAAAAGAATTCTGTGTAAAGGATAACAGCTGCATTAAATTTACGCAGATAATAAGAAGGAGTGATATCCGTGACTAAAGAAGAAAGGATTCTATCTGAAATAGAAATAGCTCTTGACGGTATGTCGGAAAAAGAAAGGTATGACTTTCTAAAAAAATGCGGATTTGTTCTTGAAAGTGATTTCAAAGTTCTAAAAGAACCTAAAAAAATTTCAAAAAACAGTCATTTTCTGCTTCGGTGCGGAAATAATGAAAATTCAAATTTTTTTAGCAGAAAACTAAAAAAGTTATATAATTAAAAGTTTTCTATGAAAAAAACACCCTATCCAATCGGATAGGGTGTAATTTTTAAGTCACATAGACAATTATCAGTCTGTTGTGTAAGGAAGAAGAGCAAGGTGACGAGCACGCTTAATTGCTACTGTGAGAGCTCTCTGGTGTGCTGCGCATGTGCCTGTTACACGACGTGGCAAAATCTTGCCGCGCTCTGACATATAACGGCGGAGTCTTGCGATATCCTTGTAATCTATGTTTTCTACCTTGTCAACGCAGAAACCGCAAACTTTCTTGCGTGGCTTTCTGCTGCGATTCATAGGTCTTTCAGCCATGGTAAAGGTCTCCTTTCATATATTTAATCGTTAAGTTTTTGTTTAAGGTGTTAAGGTCTTAAAACGGTAAGTCGTCGTCGAGGGGCATCTCTTCAAAATCTCCTGCCGAACCGTTTGAGTAGGAAGGAGCTGCCGGTTCTGCCGGAGCAGAATAACCACGCTGAGGAGCTGCGTCATATGGCTGTGAATAACCACCCTGAGAGTAGCCGCCTTGTGAGTAGCCTCCCGGGGAATATCCGCCGCCTTCTCTGCGTTCGCCGGTGAATGAAACGTTGTCAGCCACAACTTCAACAACATATCTGTTAGAGCCGTCTTTTGCCTGATAGGTTCTGCTCTGAAGCTGACCTTCAAGGGCGATAAGAGAGCCTTTAAAGAAATATCTGCATACAAACTCTGCGGTACTTCTCCAGCAAACTATATCAAAAAAGTCTGTCTGGCGTTCTGTGCCTGCTTTAACATAACTGCGGTCAACCGCAATTCTGAAGCTTGTAACGCTGATGCCTGATGATGTTGTCTTGAGTTCAGGGTCTGAAACAAGTCTGCCCATCAAAATAACTCTATTTAGCATAGTTGTTCTCCAATACCTTAATTATTCACCTTTTTTGATGATGAGAGAACGGAGAACGCCGTCTGTGATCTTGTAAACACGATCAAGCTCTGCCGGGAACTCTGCTTCGCTCTCAAAGTTCATCAAAACGTAATAGCCTTCACTCTCTTTGTTGATGAGGTATGCAAGTCTTCTCTTGCCCCACTCGTCAACGTTGAGCAGTGTAGCGTGCTTTTCAATCAAAGCCTTAAACTTCTCAACGATTGCCTGGATTCCTTCTTCACCCTGCTTCATTGAAATAACCATTACTGTCTCGTAATTAGCCTTTACTGCCATTTGTTGCACCTCCTTTTGGACTTTTGGCGGCTTTCGCCGCAAGGAAAGTTATGCAGGTAAAATTAACATAACTTTAATTATTATAGCATGTCTCCGGATTTTGTCAAGTGCAACACTCAAAAAAATAATTGCCGAAAAGAGGGAGTTTAAGTCTTGTTTTTTGCACAAGATTATATAAAAAATCAGGCAGTTTTCACTGCCTGACAAAAACTAAATTGTTTTAAATTGTGATTATTCTTCTTCGTTTTGGTTGGGGTCAAAGCTTATCAAAGCGTCTGAACCTGTAACAGTCGGAAGCTTTCCGTCCCACTTCTGGATTTTTTCATATTCAACAACATTGTCGTTGAGGGATTCTGCCAAAAGCTTGTTGGCGTCCGCCTGTGCCTGTGCCTTTGCAGTGATAGCGTCTGCCTCTGCCTGAGCGGCAATAAGCTTTTTCTGGGCTTCTGCCTCAGCTATAACTATAGCCTGTTCCTGCTCGGTTTTGGTTTTTATAAGGTTCTGTTCGGCAACCTGCTTTGCTTCGATTGCCTCGTTAAATTCCTCTGAGAAATCAAAGTTTACAATGCTGAATTTCTCGATAACAATACCGTATTCGCTTACCTTTTCTTCAAGAGAAGATTTGATTTCTTCGCCCACCTGAGCACGGAGAGTTATAAGCTCTTCGGCTGTGTATTTTGCGCTGACTGACTTCATGCTTTCCTGAACTGCGGGGAGGAGAACTATTTCCTCGTATCTTTCGCCGATGTTCTTATAAATGTTGGCGCTGGAGTCAAGTCCTACACGGTAGTTTACCGCAATTTCGCTTTCAACTGTCTGCAAATCCTTTGAAACAGCGTTTGCCTGAACTTCCTGTTTCTGGATTTTGTTGCTTATTATCGCCACATTCTGAACGAAAGGAACTTTAAAATGAAGTCCCTCCTGCATTACATTGTCGGAAACCTTACCAAGCGTCATCACAACGCCGGTGCTTCCGGCGGGAACGATTACTATGGAAAATGATGCAATAATTGCTATTACAATAATGACCGCAACTATGGGGATAATTTTTTTGACCTTTGAATTTACTTTGTTTACCGGATTGAATCCTTCCATTTCTACTTCCTCACTTTTTGATTTAAAAATCATAATAAATTATTTATAATACGTTCTGCCTTTTGTCTTATAACGGAGCTTTGGTATGCCAGAGTCATAATAAGCAAAGCTTTTGATAATCTTTCTTTTCCGTCGGAATTAAGATAATCAATACCTTGGGTTTCATTTTCGATTGCCCTAAGCATTTCTTCTTCGCCGTTTAAGTTATCTCTTTGGCACAGCCAAACAGTTTTGAAAAACAAGTTAAAAAGAGTGCTGTCCGGAACAAGGTCGTCGGAGGTGTCTTCCACGTCGCCGTTTATGTATTCCATAAGGCGGATAATTTTTTCAATCTGTATTGAACCTCTTATACTGTTTATAAGAATAATTCTTATAACATGGCGTTCCTTGTAACGCTTGTTTTCGGGTTTCATAACCCAGCCACGCTTTACCCAATTTTGGATTGTGGTGGTTTCAAGTCCCGTAATCTCTCTTACCTGGGCGAGAGTAAGACCTCCGGTTGCCTTGAATACAGGTTCGATTAAACCGTATACATTGTTCTCGTTACCTTCTTTATATGATATTGCCGTTCCCGGGATTGTTAATATCAAATTCATCACTCCCTTTATTGAGTTGAGAAGATTATATCATGAGTTCACGTGACTGTCAATAGGGTTCGCAATATTATTATGTACAAACCTTAACATATGTATTTGTAGAAAAAATACAAAAATAAAAATCCCCGAGTCCTGCTCGGGGATTTAAGTGTGCGTATTGATATTAAACTGCCTTAGGAGCGCTAACAGCTCTTGTTACCTTACCTGAACGTAAGCAGCGGGTGCAAGCGTGTACGTGCTTAGGTGTACCGTTAACTACAGCCTTAACTCTTCTTACATTTGGCTTCCATGTTCTGTTTGAACGTCTGTGTGAGTGGGAAACCTTTATACCGAAAGCAATATCCTTACCGCAGAAATCACATTTTGCCATGCTTCTGCACCTCCTTAGAATCATAATAAACATTTTAACTATGCTATAATAACAGATTTCATCTGTAAATGCAAGGGGTTTTAACTTTTTATTTCAATAATTTTTTTATATTACCAATATTTGTGCATTATTTACATGTATACCTTTATGGCTATTGTAATTAAAAGGAAAATGTAATATAATTAAACTGTATTTCTGTATTCAAATACAGAGTATAAAACAAAAATACTACAAAATCAAGTATATCAGGAGGTATATTATGCTTTTCGATTTGATTAACGGCAGACTCACCTTTGAATCCGCTATAGCTACAATTCTGGCGGTTCTGCTTATTATCTTTTTGGTTCTGCCATTTCACGAGTGGGCTCACGCCTTTGTTGGTTACAAGTTGGGCGATGTGTCCGTCAAATACAGAAAAAGACTTACATTAAATCCTATTGAGCATATAGACCCGTTAGGTGCTTTGTGTCTGCTGTTGTTTGGTTTCGGCTGGGCAAAGCCTGTACCTATTGATTCACGCTATTTCAAAAAGCCAAAAAGAGATATGGCTCTTGTGGCTTTGGCAGGTCCTCTTGCCAATTTGATTGCCGCAACTGTGGGCGGACTGTTTTTAAACATGTATGTTACATTCTGTGCAAGATTTATTTATACAAATACCGCAGGATATATCATCTTGAGTTTCTTAGTGAATTATGTGTTTATCAATATTATTTTGGCGGTGTTTAACCTTATTCCAATACCGCCCCTTGACGGCTCAAAGGTGCTCTATGCATGTTTGCCTGACAGAATACTTTATAAGTTTATTCCTTATGAAAGATACTTTATCCTTATAGTTTTGGCTTTGATGTGGGTGGGAGTGCTTTCTTATCCTATCAACTTTGTTGCAAACTATATTTACAACGGCATTATGTGGCTTACTGGTTTGCCTTTTAGTTTCTTATAATAAGTTTTACAGCGGAGGGATAATTGTTGGAACATTCACCGGTTGTGCTGCAATACAAGCTGCCCGAGTTTGAGGGGCCGCTGGATTTGCTGCTTACTCTGATTTCCAAAAATAAAATAAATATCTGCGATATTCAAATAAGCGAGCTTTTAGAGCAGTATATGGAGCAGATTTCAAAAATGCAGGAGCAGGACATGGATATAGCTTCCGAGTTTTTGGAGATGGCTTCAAGACTTGTCTATATCAAGTCGGTTTTCCTGCTTCCAAAGCACGAGGAAGAGGCTCAGGAGCTTAAAAAAGAGCTTGAGGGTCAGCTTATAGAGTATCAGCTTTGCAGAAAAACAGCCGCTATTCTGGGAACTATGGCAAACTTTGACGCCTTTTACAGGGGAGCTTCTCCGGTCGAGTACGACCTCACCTATAAAAGAAAGCATCCTCCCGAGGATATCGCCAGAGGTTACGAGAGCGCCTGCGGCAGGGGAAAAAGACGTCTTCCGCCGCCGGCAGAGGCTTTTTCCGGAATTGTGGCAAAGAGGATTGTGTCTGTCGGCTCAAGGATTGTCCATGTGCTCAGACGCCTTAAAAACGAACACAACCTTACCTACGGCAATCTTTTTGAAACAAGTACCGAAAGGGGAGAGCTTGTTGCCACATTCCTGGCTGTGCTGGAGCTTGTAAAGGGCAAGCGCATACGAATAGAGGGCGACGGAGAAAATGCTCAGGTGGTTGTTAAGGACGATTTGGGCGATATAGAACAGCTCCAGAGAGAGGCGGATTTGTCCTACTCTAAAGATGAAGAACCGGAAAATGAAGCAGGTGGTGAAGAAGTATGACAGACAGAGAAAATATTTGCGCCATAGAAGCGATTTTGTTTGCTTCCGGCGGTTCTGTTTCCATAGATAAAATAATGTCGGCTTTGGACATAAAAAAGGCTCAGGCACTTGAATATATCAAAGTGCTTGTGGAAGAATATAACAGTGAGAAAAGAGGACTTGAGATTATAAAGCTCAACGACTCCTATCAGATGGTTACTAAAAAAGCTTATGCGCCTCAGATACGCACCGTTATGGATTTGAAGAGAAACACACCGTTATCCCAGGCGGCGTTAGAGGTTTTGGCGGTTGTGGCTTACAATCAGCCTGTCACCAAGGCTTTTGTGGAGCAGGTGAGAGGTGTTGACTGCAGCGGCGTTCTGTCAAGCCTTGCGGCTAAGGATTTGGTTGAAGAAAGAGGAAGACTTGAACTTCCCGGCAGACCTCTGCTTTACGGAACGACTGAAAACTTTTTGAGATGCTTCGGTCTTTCCTCTTTGGATGATTTGCCAAGCCTGCCTGAAAAAGAGGGAGAAAAAGAAGAACCCCTTACCGGAGAAGAGCTTTCCGCCCTTGCCGGTGAGGCTCAAAGCCTTCTTGATATGGCTAAATAAGTCCTTATCATAACAAAACAGGCGCAGGCTTAATAAAAGAATTGGGGTGGTACATTGGCGTGGCTGTGGATTTTAGGTTCTGTTGCGCTGTTGCTGATACTTTTTCTGATTTCTTCCGTACATGTGAGTTTTTCCTACGATAAAAAAATGAAATATAAGCTCAGGTGGCTTTTTATTTCCATAAGTTCCGAGGATTTTAAGGAAAAAACAACTGAGGAAAAAAAGGAAGAAAAGCCTCAGGAGAAAAAGCCGGAAAAACCGAAATCTTCTTTTTTAAAAAATCTGTATAAAGGGGAAGGTTTGACGGGTATAATAGATATACTTCGTGATGTATCACAGATTGCCCAAGGCGCATTAAAATATGTTTTTGAACACTTAATTGTAAAAAGATTTTATATAGATATATCTGTCGCCTGCGGCGACGCCGCAAAAACTGCGATACGTTACGGACAGGTATGCGCCGGAGTTTATCCCTGCGCCGGCATAATTGTTTCAAATACAAAATGCAGAAGTTACGATATAAACATATATCCCGATTTTGATGATAAATCGGAAAGTAAAATATCGGTGGACTTTAAGGGAAGAGTAAAACTGTTTTTTATTATAAAAACAGCGGTTGTTTACGGTTTGAAGCTTTTGAAAATCTATAAAAACAGAATTATCCCCTCTATTATCAGAGGAGAGAGAAAAGGCAAAAAACCTGCAAACAGCCGGGAAAGTCAAATAAAAAATAATACTGTGTCTGATGAAAATAATTCAAAGAAAAAGGAGTAATCAACATGGAAGAACATCCAATTAACAAACTGATGGACACCACCATGCAGAAAATTAAAGAAATGGTGGATGTAAACACAATTATCGGTGACCCTATAACAACACCTGACGGAACAACAATTATTCCGATTTCAAAGGTAAGCTACGGTTTTGCCGCTGGCGGAACAGATTTTCCGTCAAAAAGAGAAAACAGAGATAATTTCGGCGGCGGAAGCGGCGCAGGCGTTTCAATCACACCTATCGGATTTCTTACCGTTTGTAAGGGCGATGTAAGAATGGTTACTGTTGAAAACAATAACGGAACCATAGAAAATGTAATAGGAATGGTTCCCGATATGGTGAGCAAGGTAGGGGCTATATTTAAAAAGGACAAGCCGGCAAAGGAAGATTTTGCAGATATAAAGCTTGACGACCCTGAAATATAATTTTGATGTCTGAAAATTATCATAAAATTATTTTTCAAAGCATATTTGTGAACAAATATGTGAGGTGATTTTATGATAATGCGAAAAATCGGAGCTTTGACGTTGTCGTTGATGTTTTTGACCTTGGTTATAAAAACGTCCTATGCGGACGCCGCAGAAAATCCCGCCGAACCTGAACTTTCCGCTCAGTCGGCGGTACTGTTTTGTCCGGACAACGGTGAGGTGATTTTTCAGAAATCCGCCCATGATAAAATGAAAATTGCCAGCACAACCAAGATTATGACCACCCTTTTGACGCTGGAAGAGGCGGAAAAAGATGATAAAGTCCTTGAGTTTACTCTAGATATGGTTGCAGAGGGCAGTTCTATGTATTTGCAGGATGGCAACAAGCTCAGGCTTTCCGATTTGGCAGTGGGTATGATGCTGGCTTCCGGAAATGACGGTGCAAATGCGGCGGCTGTAACCATCGGCGGAAGTGCTGAAAAATTTGCCGAAATGATGAATAAAAGGGCGGAAGAAATAGGCATGAATGATACCCATTTTGTAACTCCCAGCGGCTTGGACTACGAAAATCACTACAGCACCGCCTACGATATGGCTTTGCTTATGGGCGAGGCTATGAAAAATCAGGACTTTGCGGAAATCGCTAAGATGAAAAACGGCTCTGTGGAGCTTATTTATCCGGAGGGTAAAATTCTTTCCTATACAAACCATAACAAGCTTCTGAGCTTGTATGAATACTGTATCGGAGGGAAAACAGGATTTACCAAAGCCGCCGGAAGATGTCTTGTGACTGCCGCCGAAAAAGACGGAGTGACTTTAATAGCCGTAACATTAAATGCCCCATCTGACTGGAATGACCATATTAACCTTTACAATTACGGTTTTTCCCTGTTAGAAAGTGTGGAGATTTCAAAGGAAAGTCTTTCGGTGGAAGTGCCTGTCGCCGGAACAGGAGAGAAAATTAAGCTCGTTCCCGATAAAAATTTGACTTTTGTGAGAAAAATCGGCGGTCAGGACTTTGACATAGAAGAAAATGTACGTTATTATATACCTAAATTTATTTATCAGCCCGTAATGTGGGATGAACCTTACGGAAAAGCTGTTGTTTATCTCGGAAATAATAAATTGGAAAGCTTTTTGCTGTTTCCGGAAAATAACTCAAATGAATGATGAAGCTGTTTTCTAATGAAAACGCATATGTGAGCAAAACCGGGATGCCAAAGGAACCACCGTCCCTTTGGCAGGAGGTTTGGAGGACGGAGTCCTTCAAGAAGGAGGAAATGAATGATTATCAGATTACAGAAGATGATGGCTGACTGCGGTGTGGCTTCCAGAAGAAAGTGTGAAGAGCTTATCGCACAGGGAAAAGTAAAGGTAAACGGAGTTGTTGCGGAAATAGGGGATAAGGTTGACCCCTATAACGATAAGGTTTTCGTAAACGGTAAAAAGCTTACCGCCGCCGCAAAGCCGAAATACAGATATATTATGCTCCATAAACCAAGAGGATATATCACAACCATGAACGATGAAAGAGGCAGAAAGTGCGTTGCGGAGCTTGTAAAGGATATTCCGGAAAGAATATATCCTGTTGGCAGACTTGACAGGGATTCAGAGGGAATGCTTCTGATGACCAATGACGGAGAATTTGCGAACATAATCACACATCCTAAGAAACATATTTATAAAGTCTACAGAGTAACGGTGCGCCCGGGAATTACCGAGGACCAGATTGTGGAAATGTCTGTGGGAATGGAAATCGACGGCTACAAAACTGCGCCTGCTGAGGTTAGAGTTATTCAAAAGCAGGAGGGAAGAGCGGTTCTGGAAATCGTGCTTAGAGAGGGCAGAAACCGTCAGATTAGAAAGATGTGCGAGAAGCTGGGAATTGAGGTTGCAAGACTGAAAAGAACAGCGGTTGGTCAGGTAAAGCTTGGTATGCTTCAGCCGGGAAAATGGCGTGAGCTTACCAAAGAAGAGGTTAAAAAGCTTACCGCCAATCCGAACCCCTCAAGGCATGTTGTCAAGAAATAAAGGCAGGGAATTTTTATGCTTACTATTTTACCATCTAAGGACAGTGAGATAATCGAAAAATGCTGTCCAGAGACAGATTGTGCAGAGGCTCTCATTTCAAGGGAAAAGGGTCAGGAAATAGGATATATCTGTGTAGAACAGGTTGGAAGCCTTTTAAAGATAATCGGAATGGAGCTTTACTACTGCCCGAATACAGAAAAACTTAGCCAAAAGGACAGAATTGACGGTGACTGCCTTGTCCGTGCGGCAGGCTCTTATGCATGGAACAGGGATATATCCGTTATGGAATGTGAAAAAAAGGAATTGTTCCACTTGCTTGTACAGCTTGGTTTTCAGCAAATTGACGATAAAGTGACGATAAATCTCAGTCAATTATTTAAACCGTGTAAAAATTAACAAAAAGAGAAATTTTTTCTTGTACTTTGACTAAATTTATAATATAATATAAACTGTGATATTTTGGGGGTAATCTAACTCAAAGATTGCCTCATTAGACTGAATTCTGACAAAGAATTAAATGGAGGAATATTAAAATGAGTATTGAACAAATGACCAAGGCAAGGGAAGCGGCAATGAATACATCCGCATATAAGAACCTGCTGAAGTTTTTTGACGAAAACAGCTTTTCTGAAATAGACGGCTTCGCAAAATCCGGCAAGAACTATGCTGAAGTTGTTGCAGGTTTTGGTATGGTAGAAGGCATGCCGGTTTATGCTTTCGCTCAGAACAGAGACGTATGCGGCGGCGCAATGAGCAAGGCTCACGCTGCTAAAGTAAAGAAGATATATGACTTGGCTTTAAAGACAGGCGCTCCTGTTGTAGGCTTCTACGACAGCATCGGCGGCAAGCTCAGAGAGGGTAACGAGCTTTTGGCTGGTTACGGCGATGTTTTGAATGCTTCCGGTCAGCTTTCCGGTGTTGTTCCTCAGATTTCCGTAATCCTCGGAAACTGCCTCGGAACAGGCGCTTTGACAGCTGCTAACGCTGACTTTATCATCATGAATAAAAAGGCTACACTTTCTCTCTCCACAATGGGTACAGAGGGAACTGCTGAGGATAACGCAAAGAAGGGTATCTCCGCTCTTACAGCAGAGAACAACGCAGAGGCTATTGCAAAGGCAAGAGAGCTTATTACATATCTCCCTTCAAATAACCTCAGCTCTTCAGCTGCTGCATTTGAGGCTGCACCTGCTGCTGCTCCTAAGTGCCCTGCTGAGATGGTTGCTGACGAGAACACTCTCTTTGAACTCTATGCAAACTACGGTTCACAGGCTGTTGTAAGCCTTGGCAGAGTTGACGGCAGAGTTGTAGGCTTTGTTGGCACAAAGGGCGAGAGCGTTGGCTATCATGCAGGCGACAAGATTGCAAAGTTTGTTCGTTTCTGCGACGCTTTCTCAATTCCTGTTATCACTTTTGTAAACAGCGAAGAATTTACTTCAATCAAGACTGCTTCTAAGGTTACAAGCGCATATGCTGAGGCAACAACTGTTAAGATTTCTGTTGTTACAGGTACTGCTGTAGGCGCTTTGTACATCGCAATGGCTGGAAGCGGCGCAAACACAGATGTTACTTTTGCTCTTCCACAGGCTATAATCTCTCCTGTTACTCCTGAGGCTGCTGCATTTATCATGGCTCCTGAGAAGATGAACGTTGTTCCTGCAAAGCAGAAGGAAGCTGCAATGAAGTTTGCACAGGCAGAGCTTTCAGCATTTAAGGCTGCTGAAAACGGCTTTGTTGAGGATGTTATCACTGAGGACGAGCTCAGAGGCAAGATTGCTGCTGCTCTTGAGATGCTTGAGGGCAAGAGAGTTCCAACACTTGCAAAGAAACATTCAACAATCTGATTAAACATATAACGACATAAAATATATTCCTGCATTAAATTATTTTACTGCGTGGGTTTAGAAAAGGGGATTTTACAATGAAAAATTTGAGAATTACAGTAAACGGCACAGCATACGACGTACAGGTTGAAGAGCTTGGCGCAGGTGCAGCTCCTGCTCCTGTTGCAGCACCGGCTCCTAAAGCAGCTCCGGCACCAAAGGCAGCTCCTGCTCCTGTTGCAGGCGGCACAGAGATTACAGCTCCTATGAACGGAACAATCGTTAATGTTCCTGTATCTGTTGGCCAGGCTGTTAAGAAGGGCGACGTATTGGTAATTCTTGAAGCTATGAAGATGGAAAACGAAATCATGGCTCCTGAGGACGGAACAGTTGCTTCTATCGCTGTTAACAAGGGCGAAGCAGTTGACTCAGGAAAGGTTCTTCTTACTTTGAAATAATCTGAATATTAAGGATGATACAAAATGGCTAAAAAGATAAAGATTACTGAAACCGCATTGCGTGACGCTCATCAGTCACTCATTGCTACAAGAATGACAACTGAGGAAATGCTTCCTATACTTGAGAAAATGGACAAGGTTGGTTTCTATTCTCTTGAGTGCTGGGGCGGCGCAACTTTCGACAGCTGTCTTAGATTTTTGAACGAGGACCCATGGCAGAGACTTCGTATTATAAGAGAGAAATGCCCTAACACAAAGCTTCAGATGCTTTTCCGTGGACAGAATATGCTGGGCTACCGTCACTATGCTGATGACGTTCTTGAATATTTCGTTCAGCGTTCAGTTGCAAACGGTATCGACATCATCAGAATTTTCGACGCTCTCAACGATATTAAAAACCTCAAAACAGCTATCAAGGCTGCAAAGAAAGAGGGCGCTCATGCTCAGGTTGCAATAAGCTACACAACAGGCCCTGTATTTACAGACGAATACTATGTTGAGTACGCTAAGAGAATTGCAGACGCAGGCGCAGATTCAATCTGCATTAAGGATATGGCTGCTCTCTTGACACCATACAACACAGAGAGCCTTGTTAAGGCTATCAAGAAAGCTGTTGACCTTCCTGTTCAGCTTCACACACACTACACTTCAGGCCTTGCATCAATGTGCCTTATGAAGGGTATCGAGGCAGGCGCTGACATTGTCGATACAGCAATCAGCCCGCTTGCTCTTGGCACATCACATGCTCCTACAGAGTCAATCGTTGCAGCTTTGCAGGGTACAGAGTACGACACAGGTATTGACCTTGTTGCTCTTACAGAAATCAGAGATTACTTTATGACTCTCCGTGAGAAGTACATAAAGAGCGGACTTCTCGACCCCAAAATGCTTGCTACAGACGCAAACGCTCTTATCTATCAGGTACCGGGCGGAATGCTTTCAAACCTTTTGAAGCAGCTTAAGGACGCAGGCAAGGAAGACAAGCTTACAGAGGTTCTCAACGAAGTTCCAAGAGTTCGTAAGGACGCAGGTTATCCTCCGCTTGTTACACCTACATCACAGATTGTTGGTACACAGGCTGTATTCAACGTAATCATGGGTCAGCGTTACAAGATGTGCACAAACGAGTTTAAGGACCTTGTTGCCGGCAAGTACGGTACAACTCCAATGCCTATCGACCCAGAGTTCAGAAAGAAGATCATCGGCGACATGAAGCCTGTAAACTGCCGTCCGGCAGACTTGCTCAAGCCAGAACTTGAGAAGCTCAGACAGGAGTTCCCTGCACAGTATCTTGAGCAGGAAGAGGATGTTCTTTCCTACGCTCAGTTCCCGAAGGTATCACTTGATTTCTTCGAGAAGAGAAGAAACGCTAAAGTTGGAATCAACTCCGACGTAGCAGACATGGAAAACAAAGTTCACCCCGTATAATTTATTTCCGACGTGCAGAACTTAGTTTTATAGGTTAACGTCATTTCACGTCGGACGAGACCTTTGTTTTAGTTCTGACATTTATGACTTAATATTATAGGTTAATGTTATTTCACGTCGGGCGAGACATTTCTATTTTATTTCCGCCTTGCAAAGCTTCCTTTAGAAAATGAAGTTCGTTTCAAGGCGGGCGAGACGATTTGTTAAACGACTTAGAATGGCTCGCTTGCGATTGGGTTTGACTTAATTTAAATAAAAAATTATTAAGGCTGTGGTTTTATCGACCACAGCCTTTTAGTTTATTAGAAAGTATTGTGATTCCAAAGGGACCACTGTCTATTTGGTAGAAGGTTTGGAGGACGTAGTTCTTCAAGGTCTAAAATATTTTCTGTGAAAAATGTTGCTTTTTTTATAGAAATGGTTGTATAATAGATTTCAAATACAGAGGTGAGAGTTTATGAAGATAAATATTAAAAACATCAGATACATTTCAATTATTTTAATCTTAGCTTATGCATATTTCTTTATTACATTCTTTATGCAATACGGCAACTTTTCCAAGCTTATTCCTACATTGATGTTTTTGGGCGTGACCCTTGTGTTTGGCGCACTGTTTTTATTTATGCATCTGCGTTATCGCTGTCCTCATTGTAACAAGCCTTTGAAATCTATGCTCTATCACAGACCTGATATTTGCAGTCATTGTTCAAAGGAGATTGACTGGGAGAAAATCGACAGAGAGCTTTAATAAAAAATAAAGTCACCGATTGCGCCTTTTGGGTTTAGTCAGTGACTTTTTGTTTATCAGAGTATTTCACGGAGCTTATCAAGAAAAGCTTCTTCGCCAACGGTATTTAGCTTAAAAAACATAGCTTGGCTTCCGCCGGCGGTGATTGCCGAAAGATGTATAGGGCCGTTTCCCTTTTGAAAGAGAGTGACGGAAAGGCTCACACGGTTGCCTCCGAATGCGCTGTAGCGTTCAAAAATCCTGACACTGCACCTTGCATCTCCGTCTACAAAATCGCTTGTGTCCTCAAGGGAGGCTGAACTGCTTCCGGAAAGAATTTCTGCCTCAATTCTTCCGATAATTCTGTTAAAATCATCATAGAGCATTTTTTCAAGCTTTGCCATTACCGCTCATCTCCTTGGCTTTTTATTTTTAGTATATCATATAATATAACTGTGTCAATGTATTTTTTATAGGAAGTGATAAAAATGAATGATATTAAAATAGGAAAATATATATGCCTTATTTTAAGGCACAAGCCCGAAATAATCGGGATTGAACTTGATAAAAACGGCTGGGCGAATATAGATGAACTTATCAACGGAGTAAAAAAGAAATACCCTGATTTCAACAGGGAAAGGCTTGAATACATAGTAAAGACGGACAACAAGCAGAGATATTCTTTAAGCGATGACAAGAGCAAAATAAGAGCAAGACAGGGACATTCAATCGATGTTGATGTGGAGCTTAAAGAGCTTACTCCGCCGGAGCTTCTGTATCACGGAACGGCGGAAAGATTTTTAGAGTCGATTATGAAAGAGGGACTTGTTCCTAAATCACGGCTTTATGTTCATCTTTCAAAGGACGTGGAAACCGCAGAGAAGGTTGGAAAACGCCACGGAAAGCCGGCTGTTTTGAAAATTGAAACAGGGAAAATGGCTGAGGATGGTTTTAAATTTTATCTGTCGGAAAATGGTGTATGGCTTACAAAAGCTGTGCCGCCAAAGTATTTAAGTTTAATATAGTAAAAATCCCCGCACTTGCAGTTATTGCAGGTGCGGGGTTATGTTTATAAATCAATTTTCTTTTTGGCTGTCGTTTATTCTGTAACAGAGAGTCATAAGACTGTCGCTCATGTGGACGTTTTCAACCACTGTGTCGGGATAAACCTTTGCTATGTCATAGTGGCTGAAATTCCAGAAATTGCGGATTCCCAGCTCGTAAAGCTTATCAATGACGTTTTCAACGCTGTTTTTTGGAATACAGAGGAAAACCGCATCGGTTTTGTTTTGACGGCAGTAATCATAAATTTCGTTGTCATTTCTGATTATTATGCCGCCCAGCTCTGTTCCGATTTTTTCAGGGTCACGGTCAAATATAGCTGTAAGCTGAAATCCTCTTTCGCTGAAATTTATATGGCGTGCCACAGCTTTGCCCAGATTTCCGGCGCCCAGCAACACTGCTTGATAGTTGTTGTTGAGCCCCAGAATATTCTCAATTTCATTTTTTAAATCTTCCACACAATATCCGTATCCCTGGTGACCGAAACCGCCGAAGCAGTTTAAATCCTGTCTTACCTGGGAAGCGGTCACATTCATTATTGACGCAAGATTTGTGGAGGAGATTTTTAAGACTCCCTCAGAGTGCAGTTCTGTCAAAAAGCGATAGTATCTTGGCAGACGCCTGATTACGGACATGGAAATCCCGTTGCTTTTTGCCATTTTACCACCTCTTTTGATTAAAGCATTGCTTTAAGTCTGCTGCCAACCTCTTCAAGGAACTCTCTTGTGTTTACTTTCTTCTTGTTCTCAAGAGTTGAAAGGAGATAGAGGTCGCCTGTCATTACGCCGTCCTCGATTGTGTCGATTGTAGCCTTTTCAAGCTTGTCTGCAAATGCTGAAAGCTCAGGAATGTTGTCAAGCTCGCCTCTTTTTCTCAATGCGCCTGACCATGCAAAGATGGTTGCAACTGAGTTTGTGGAGGTTTCCTCACCCTTGAGGTGCTTGTAATAGTGACGCTGTACTGTGCCGTGTGCAGCTTCGTACTCGTAAATTCCGTCAGGAGAAACAAGAACGCTTGTCATCATTGCAAGTGAGCCGAAAGCTGTTGCAATCATGTCGCTCATAACGTCGCCGTCGTAGTTCTTGCATGCCCAGATGTAGCCCCCTTCGCTTCTGATAACTCTTGCAACTGCGTCGTCGATAAGGGTGTAGAAATATTCGATGCCTGCGGCTTCAAATTTCTCTTTGTATTCGTTGTCATAGATTTCCTGGAAAATATCCTTGAATCTGTGGTCGTATTTCTTGCTGATTGTATCCTTTGTTGCAAACCAGATATCCTGCTTCTGGTCAAGTGCAAAGTTGAAGCATGCTCTTGCGAAGGAACCAATGCTCTTGTCAAGGTTGTGGATACCCTGGATTATGCCGTTTGAATCCTTAAATTCATGGATGAGAGATTTTTCAACTGTGCCGTCAGGCTTTGTAACGCAAAGCTCTGCCTTTGAACCCTGCTCAACAACCATTTCTGTGTTCTTGTAAACGTCGCCGTATGCATGTCTTGCAATGCAGATTGGCTTTTTCCAAGTTGGAATGTAAGGTGTGATGCCCTTAACAAGAATAGGAGTTCTGAAAACTGTACCGTCCAGAATTGCTCTGATTGTGCCGTTAGGGGACTTCCACATCTCTTTCAGGTTGTATTCAGGCATTCTTGCAGCGTTTGGTGTGATTGTAGCGCACTTAACTGCAACGCCGTATTTCTTTGTAGCCTCTGCACTGTCAAAGGTTACTTTATCGTCTGTCTCGTTTCTGTGAACAAGACCCAAATCATAATACTCTGTTTTAAGGTCGATAAAAGGTGTCAAAAGGATGTCCTTTATCATTTGCCAGATAACTCTGGTCATTTCGTCGCCGTCCATCTCCACAAGGGGAGTGGTCATTCTGATTTTTTCCATGTTAGCTGTTCTCCTTTGTATAGTTTAAAAGTCCGCCTGCAAGGATGATATCTCTTGTTCTTCCTGTAAGCTCGCACTTAGCCATAATCTTTTCGCCTGTTGTAACATTTTCAACTACAACGTCGCCGCCCTCGAGGATGATTTTCTTAACATCCGGAAGTACAAGCTCGTCGCCGAGAGAAATCTTATCATAATCGCTTTCGTTTACGAATGTGAGCGGCAAAATACCTGCGTTGATAAGGTTACTTCTGTGAATTCTTGCAAAGCTCTTAACTAAAACTGCTTTAACGCCAAGATAGAGAGGAGCCAAAGCCGCATGCTCTCTGGAAGAACCCTGACCATAGTTTGCTCCGCCTACGATTACGCTGCTTCCAAGCATCTTTGCTCTTTCAGGGAAGTCCTTATCACATACTGTGAAGCAGTAGTTAGAGATAGCAGGGATATTTGAACGAAGCGGGAGAATCTTAGCACCTGCCGGCATAATGTGGTCGGTTGTGATGTTGTCGCCAACCTTCAATGCGCAGCTTGCATTGATTGTGTCTTCCATTGGCTTTGTTGTTGGGAAAGGTTTGATGTTTGGACCTCTCAAAACCTCAACCTTGTCCATATCCTCTTCTGAAGCAGGAGGAGTAACCATGTTGTCGTTGATGAGGAACTTCTCAGGAAGCTCGATTTTAACTTCTTCACCCAAAGTAGTTGGGTCTGTGAATACGCCTGTAATTGCGGAAGCCGCTGCTGTCTCAGGGGAAACAAGGTAAATCTGTCCGTCGGCTGTGCCGCTTCTGCCCTCAAAGTTTCTGTTGAAGGTTCTAAGGGAGATACCCTTGCTGTTAGGTGACTGTCCCATACCGATACATGGGCCGCAGGCACATTCCAAAATTCTTGCGCCGGCTGCGATAAGGTCGCCCAATGCGCCGTTTAATGCCAGCATATTGTAAACCTGCTTGCTTCCCGGAGCGATTGCAAGGGAAACGTCAGGATGAACTGTCTTGCCTTTGAGGATTGCAGCTACACGCATAAGGTCGAGATAGCTGGAGTTTGTGCAGGAGCCTATGCAAACCTGGTCGATTTTGCCGCCTGCAAGATCTTCGATTGTCTTTACATTGTCAGGACTATGCGGACATGCTGCCATTGGCTTCAGTGCGCTGAGGTCGATGTCGATAACCTCGTCGTATACTGCGTCCGGATCTGAGGAAAGCTCTGTGTAATCCTCTTCTCTGCCCTGAGCCTTCAAAAATTCTCTTGTGATTTCATCTGATGGGAAGATGGAGGTTGTAGCTCCAAGCTCTGCGCCCATGTTTGTGATTGTAGCTCTTTCAGGAACTGTGAGAGTCTTTACGCCCTCTCCGCCGTACTCGATGATTTTGCCTACGCCGCCCTTAACGGACATAATTCTCAAAACCTCAAGGATAACGTCCTTAGCGGAAACCCAAGGTCTGAGCTTGCCTGTGAGGTTTACTCTTACCATTTTAGGCATTGTTATATAATATGCGCCGCCGCCCATTGCAACAGCTACGTCAAGTCCGCCTGCGCCCATTGCAAGCATTCCGATACCGCCGCCTGTAGGTGTATGGCTGTCGGAACCGATAAGTGTCTTGCCCGGCTTGCCGAATCTTTCAAGGTGAACCTGATGGCAGATACCGTTTCCCGGACGTGAGAAGTAGATGCCGTGCTTTTTGCAGACAGTCTGGATAAAGCGGTGGTCGTCTGCGTTTTCAAATCCTGTCTGGAGAGTGTTGTGGTCGATATATGCAACGCTCTTTTCTGTTTTTACTCTGGGAACTCCCATTGCCTCGAACTCAAGATAAGCCATTGTGCCTGTTGCGTCCTGAGTAAGAGTCTGGTCAATTCTAAGACCGATATCCGTTCCGGTTACCATTTCGCCGGAAAGGAGATGGTTTTTGATAATTTTCTGCGCTATAGTGTAGCCCATTATTATAACCTCCCGATTTTGTGCAAATTAGTTAATTACGTTGCTTATTATACTATATATGGGTAAAAAAGTAAAGTTTTTCACCGAAAAGACAGATTAAAACATTTGTAAAATATAAAATACCCTTTATTGCTGTTTATTGCTGTATTTTTTTCTTTGTATCGGAAAATCAATTAAACTAAACAATAATTTTGTCTTTAAAAGAGTAAAATTTAACAATAATACAGAATTGAGTTTCCCCATTGTTAAACTATTTGTTTTTTAATGAGCCTTATGCTATAATTACAGATTGTGAGATACAGTAATTTATGCTTATAAGAGGGAATGATTTGATGAGCAAAATGGAGAATATTAGAGATATAGCAATTATCGCTCACGTTGACCACGGCAAGACAACTTTGGTTGACCAGCTTTTGAAACAGAGCGGTATTTTCAGACAAAATGAGAACGTTGCGGAACGTGTTATGGACAGCAACGACCTTGAACGTGAAAGAGGAATTACAATTCTCTCCAAAAACACAGCCGTTATGTACAACGGCGTAAAAATAAATATAGTTGACACTCCCGGACATGCTGATTTCGGCGGCGAGGTTGAGCGTATCCTTATGATGGTTGACGGAGTTTTGCTTTTGGTTGACGCATTTGAGGGTTGTATGCCTCAGACCCGTTTCGTGCTTAAAAAGGCTTTGGGTCTCGGCAAAAAGCCTTTGGTTGTTGTAAACAAAATCGACCGTCCCGGCGCACGTCCTGCCGAGGTTGTGGACGAGGTTTTGGACCTTTTCATCGAACTGGGCGCAGATGAGGACCAGCTTGAATTTCCTGTGGTTTACGCTTCAGGAAGAGACGGCTTTGCTTCTCTTGACCCTGATGTTCCGGGTACAGATATGAAACCTCTTTTTGAAGAGATAATAAGAGAAATTCCTGCTCCGGAGGGCGACCCGGAAGCAGGCTTACAGCTTCTTTTCTCAAACATTGACTACGATGATTATGTGGGAAGAATAGGCATCGGAAGAGTTGAAAGAGGTACAGTAAAGACAGGTCAGACAGTGACACTTTGCAGCAGCTCAAGCGACGTTACCAAAAATGTAAAAATTACTAAGCTTTATCAGTTCGAGGGTCTTAAAAGAGTTGAGTGCGAAAGCGCAACCGTTGGCGACCTGGTTTGCGTAAGCGGTATTGCAGACCTGAATATCGGTGAAACAGTTTGCTCCATGGACTGTGTAGAGCCTTTGCCTTTTGTAAAGATTGACGAGCCTACAGTTTCCATGAACTTCATGGTAAACAACAGCCCATTTGCAGGCCGTGAAGGAAAGTTTGTAACTTCAAGAAATATCAGAGACAGACTTTTCAAAGAGATTGAAACAAACGTTGCTATGCGTGTTGAGGAAACAGACAGCGCAGATACCTTTAAGGTTTCCGGAAGAGGCGAGCTTCATCTTTCAATCCTTATTGAGCAGATGAGAAGACAGAACTATGAGTTCCAGGTTTCCCGTCCTCAGGTTATCACAAAGATGATAGACGGCGTTATGTGTGAGCCTATCGAATATCTTATGATTGAAGTTCCGGACAGCTATGTGGGCGCAGTTATGGAAAAGCTCGGCTCAAGAAAGGCTGAACTTATCAACATGGGCACACGTGAAAGCGGTATAACACATATCGAATTCAGAATTCCTGCAAGAGGTCTTATGGGATATCGTCCAGAGTTTTTGACAGATACAAACGGTAACGGTATTATGAACCACGTTTTCGATGGTTACGAGCCGTTTAAGGGCGAAATTATAACACGTCACCAGGGTTCTTTGATTGCCCATGAAACAGGCGAAACAGTTGCTTACGGTCTTTTCCAGGCTCAGGACAGAGGCAGACTTTTTGTAGGCCCGGGCGTTCCTGTTTACGAGGGAATGATTGTCGGCGCAAGCCCGAAAGCTGAGGATATAACTGTTAACGTATGTAAGAAAAAGCATATTACAAATACAAGAGCTTCAGGTTCCGACGACGCTTTGAAGCTGACACCTCCTACAATACTTTCACTTGAGCAGTGTCTTGAGTTTATCGCAGACGACGAGCTTGTTGAGGTTACTCCAAAGAGCATCCGTATGCGCAAGAAAATTCTCTCCAAGGAACTGAGAATGAAGAAAGCATTTAAGAAGTAATTTGTTTTGAATTTGGTTCTGTAAATTTTGTCTTATCAAGAAAATTAACCGAAAGTGCTGAGAAGAAAGAATGAGTGAGAATAATTACGTTAAAGATTTTATAGTTATTTTGGACCTTGAATGGAACAGCGGTTTTTGCAGAACGCTTAAAAGAAATTTTAATGAGATTATCGAAATCGGAGCGGTGAAGCTGGACAGCAATCTTGAAACAGTTGACACCTTTTCTGAAATTGTTATGCAGAAATTTAATATGAAGTTTAACCCTTGGGTTCAGGAGCTTACACACATTTCTCAGTGGGAATTAAACAGCGCAAAAGAGAATTTTAAGACAGTTTATAAAAAATTCGGCGCTTTTCTGGGAGATGCGGTTCTTATGACCTGGGGAAGCACAGATTTGTCGGTGCTGTCTGAAAACTGCCGTGTGCATTTCGGTACCGCAAAACCGCTCTTTGTTAAAAAGTACTGCAACTTGCAGACTTACTGCGCTAAGGCTTTGAATATGTACGACGCATCAAAACAGATGGGTTTAAGCGCCGCCTGTGAGCATATGGGTATTGAGATACCGGAAATTCCTCTCCACAGAGCGGTAAACGATGCGGAAGTCAGCGCAATGTGCTTGAAAGCTGTGTACAACCGTGATGTTTTGGATTCTCAGACTGCGGTTACTGACGACGAGTTTTTCAGAAGAATGAGCTTCAAGCCCAAGTATCTGAGGGATTTGGATAATCCGTTGGTGGATAAATCCCTTATTGAAATGGACTGCCCTGTCTGCGGAAAAAAGATGACACGCACTTCTGATTTGAAATTCCACAACAGAGGTTTTCGTGCCGATTTTTCCTGCGACTCATGCGGAGAAAAGAGAACAGCTATGTTTGTTTATAAGCTCTGCTTTGACGGGGTTAAGTTTAAAAAGAAGTTTTTAAAGCCTGCTCCGGTCAATGAGGAAGAACCTCAGACAGAACGTAAAATGAAGCTGGCAGCTACTAAACTTTATCAGGAATCATAATATTTTATTTACAAAATCCTCTCCGGAATCTTCGGGGAGGATTTTTTTGTCAAGAGTTTTTGGAAATTTTTTCTACATATTTCTACATTTTTCGCAGTACTGTACCTTTTTTGGTACAGTGAATGTTAAATATCTTTCACATGGAACAACCGTTCGATGAAAATATTGTAAAATTCTTCCTTACCTGCTAAAATTTTATTAGAGTTTTGAACGCCCCGCAAAACTCGTTTGGAAGTTATATAAAAAATATTTCTTTTATGTGAAAGGGATGGTTGTGGTGGATTATATTAAGTGGTCTGAAGAATATATGGAAAATGCGGAAATCATAAAAAGTAATATCGACAAGATACAGGAAAGAATTAAAAATGCGCCCCCAGAGAAAAAAAGTACTTTTTATGAGCTTTTGGGAAAATACAGAACCATATATTACGAAAGTCTTAAAACAGCGGAATTTTTGAGAAACAGAAGTGTGGAGAGTGGAACAAGATGCCGAATAATGTAATTCATATTAAGGACGACAACGCCGACGCAGTGTTTTTTGATTATTACTGCGCAAATTCAGGCGGAGTTTCCTGCGGAAAGGACAAAATGAAAAAAATCCTGCAAAAAGCAATGAGGGAAGAGCTTACAGAAAAACAAAGAGTGTGCATGACAAGATATTATCTTGAAAGCAAAACCATTAGGGTAATCGCAACGGAGATGAGCTTGAGTCCTTCAACTGTTTGCAGACACATTCAAAACGCAAGAAAAAAAATCCGCCACATTGCGGATTACTATATCTGATTGAACTTTAAAATATGAAGAAAGGGAAGTGTTTTTTTTAACGCTTCCCTTTCGTTTAATGTTATTTTTTATGAAAATAAAAAAGCTAAATAAGAGCGAATCATTCCAAAGACCAAACAAAACGCCTCGCCCAACCTGTACAGAAGTTAATTTATATATCAAACCTTGGCAGATCGGAAATAAAAAATAAAAAAGCTAAATGAAAGCGAACCATTCCAAAGACTAAACAAAACGTCTCGTCCGACCTGTGTAGAAGTTGATTTTTATATCCAACCTCGGCAGATAGGAAATAAAAAATAAAAAAGCTAAATGAAAGCGAACCATTCCAAAGACTAAACAAAACGTCTCGTCCGACCTGTGTAGAAGTTGATTTTTATATCCAACCTTGGCAGGTCGGATATAAAAATCAAAGCATGAAGTCTTCGGGGGTGAAGGTTTGGGAGAGGGTGGGTTCTCCTTTTGGCTTGCGCATGGTTGGGTTGTATTTAAACTTTCTGCATTTTCCGTTTTTGATTGTTTTTCCTGCGGAACAAAGAAACTCCTTTCCGTTGCTTACGGAATTTTGGCAGTATTCGCAGTTTACCTCTATTGAAGCTCCGAAAAGCGGTGTTTTCATGTTTACACGTCCTTTGCTTTATTGTTTTGGCAGAAAAATATAGTTTTTGTTTATAATTAAATTATATCATCGATTATTTTTTCTTGCAAGTGATAATCTTATATAGTAAAATAAACTAATCAAACAAATCACTTAAAGGGAGTTGTTTTAATGTTCAGTATAAATTCAAAGACCATGACACTTAAAGAAAATAAAGGTGTTTGCTTTCTCAAATATAATGAGCTTGAAAAAATTGATTTTATAAATCACGCCTTTTCTACAAGAATAGGCGGAGTTTCTGAAAATGAGTTTACATCTATGAACCTTTCATTTGGCAGAGGCGACCCGGATGAAAATGTTACTGAGAATTATAAGATTTTCTGCGACGCAGCAGGCTTTGACTATGAAAGCCTTGTGGCTTCCGCTCAGGACCATAATACTTTTGTAAGGGTTGTGACTAAGGCGGATAAAGGCGTGGGAATCTATAAACCACGTGATATCCAGAGCGTTGACGCTGTGGTGACAAATGAAAAGGGAGTTACCTTAGTTACATATTACGCAGACTGCACACCGCTGTTCTTTGTGGATACAAAGAATAAGGCTATAGGCCTTGCCCATGCGGGATGGCGTGGAACCGTGGGCAGAATAGGCGAAAAGGTCTTAAAAACCATGAAAGAAAACTACGGCACAAACCCTCAGGATGTAAAGGTATGTATAGGCCCTGCAATTTCAAAGTGCTGTTACGAGGTTGACAGTCCTGTGGCTGAAAAGTTTTTAGGGCTTGAGGGACTGGACAGCTCAAAGTTTGTCTTTGATAAGGGCGAAGGCAAGTATATGCTTGACCTTTTGGAATGTAACAGACAGATTGTGGTGAGCGCCGGAGTTAATCCCGAAAATGTGGTTTTGAGCGACCTTTGCACAAAATGCAACAGCGACCTTTTATGGAGCCACCGTGCCACAAACGGTAAAAGAGGCACAATGAGCGCCTTTATGTGTATTAAATAAATTTTTGAAAGCCGAGGAATTTTATTTCCTTGGCTTTTTTCTGTTGTCCGGTTTTTTGTAGTTTTTATTTTTCTGACTTTTTGGAGCAGATTTTTTTGAGCTGTTTTCCTTTGAGGAGGGGAGAGTTTTCATGTTCTCAAAAGGTGTAAAGTCGATTTTGCCGTTTTTTGCAAACCATATTGTTTTTACTGAAAACTCTTTGCCGTCAAGATAGGAAAGTATTCCTCCGTCGGTTTCAAATTTGAAAACAAGCTTGTAGGAATAAAGAGCCTGACGTGTAAGTCCCAAAGCTCTGTTCTGAGCGTTTAAGCCGTATTTTCCGTCGCCGGCTAAGGGATGACCGATTGAAGCCATGTGTGCTCTTATCTGGTGGGTTCTTCCTGTGAGAAGCTCTACCTCCACAAGGCTCAGTCCTCTTTGTTCGTCTAAAACCTTGTACTTTGTTTTTATGGTTTTGGAATTTTCTGTGGGCTTTTTAAGAACGTAAACACGGTTTTGGCTTTCGTTCTTTTCAAGATAATCTATGAGCAAATCCTCTTTTTTCTTTAAAGTTCCGAAAACAAGGCAGAGATAGTATTTCTCAAGCTCTCGGCTTTTCATCTTCTGGTTTAAAATTCTAAGACTTTCGGCGTTTTTGGCGGCAATTACAATTCCGCCTGTGTTGC
Source organism: Anaeromassilibacillus sp. An172 (assembly GCF_002160515.1). GTDB lineage: Bacteria > Bacillota > Clostridia > Oscillospirales > Acutalibacteraceae > Limousia > Limousia pullorum. The sequence goes on from NZ_NFKS01000009.1 coordinate 38,785, forward strand.
GGTCTATTCTGTTTACAAGAGCTGGAACAAAGGAATTTTCATCCTTTGGGTCGTATTCGCCTTTGTCGTAAAGATAATGCTGTATTCTTGAAATAAGGCTGTCAAAGTGGTAGTTTTCGTCCTGATGAACTATAAGTCCCGGCTGCTTGTCCACAAGAAGTATGTTTTCGTCCTCGTAAACTATTGAAAGCTTTGAGGGAGCTTTTAAAAAGTCGTAGCTGTCATATACTGGAGCGTCAAAAAATTCATCCTTAATATACAGGGTGAGAACGTCGCCCTCTTTAAGGCGTGAGGATATTTCGCACTTTTTACCGTTGAGCTTTATGTATTTGGTTCTTATATATTTGTACATCAATGGCAGAGGCATTGTCTTAAATCTCTTTGTAAGAAATTTATCAAGCCTTTGTCCGCTGTCGTTTTTGTTTATTTCAATGGTTCTCATATTACACCGTCCTGTTAGTTTTACGGTAATCATTATACCAAGATAAGAATGTCACTTCAAGAATTTTATGTAACAAGTTTTTTGCCTTTGTATATTATGGTAAAGGGTGATGATTATGAGCCGCTGCAGAAGAGGCCCAAACGCTGTGGCTATTGCTTTCGGCGCCGGATTGATTGTGGCGAGTATATTTGAATGTGAATGTGTAGTCATGATTGCAGCCATAACCATCATAATAATAGCTTTGAGCTGTGGCAGGAGGTAGCTTATGAAAGTTATACTTATTGAAAGACCGAAGTTTTTATCTTTTCTCCTCAGAAGAATTTACCACATTCCAAAAATAAAAACCAACGGAAATCCGGGCTGAAAGCTAAAAACAACTGAATAGTAACAGCAGAAACATCCGTCTAAAGCTTTTTATGTAAGGGCTTAGGCGGATGTTTTATCATTCTGTTGTTTTTGTTATGACAAGAAAAAGAAAATTTATGAATAAAAATGCACATATTCAGACTGTATTTTTTATCTTAGTTACATGTTTTTTACAAAGCACTTGTATTTTTTACCTTATTTATTGACAAAAGCTGAAAATGGTAGTATATTTCAAAGTGCAATAACATTGCGAAGATTATGCATAAAAATGAATAAAATGGAGGTATTTAAAGTGTTCAAGAAATTTATTGCCCTCGCACTTGCATCACTCATGGTAGTGGGCGCACTTGCAGGATGCGGCGGAAACAACACAGACAACACAGACAACACAGCTACAGAAAACACAACTACAGCTGACGGTGCTTCTGAAAACACAGGTGCAACAGGCGGTACTATTAAGATCGGCGCAACAGGCCCTCTCACAGGTGATACTGCTGTTTACGGTAAGGCTGTTCAGAACGGCGCACAGCTGGCTGTTGACGAAATCAACGCAGCAGGCGGCGTAAACGGCTACCAGCTCGAGTTCAAGATGCAGGACGACGAAAACGACGTTGAGAAGGCTGCTACAGCTTACAACGCTCTTAAGGACTGGGGTATGCAGATTTCCCTTGGCTCTGTTACAAGTAAGCCATGTATCAATGTTAACTCTTATGCTTCACAGGACAACATGTTCCTTTTGACTCCTTCTGCTACAGCAGTAGAGAGCATCAACACAGACAACGCTTTCAGAGTTTGCTTCTCTGACCCTAACCAGGGTGCTAAGTCTGCTGAGTATATCTCACAGCAGGGTCTTGCTACAAAGATTGCTGTAATCTATGACAGCTCTGACCCATATTCATCAGGTATCTACAACACATTTAAGGCTGAGGCTGAGAAAGACGGTCTTGAGATCGTAGCTGCTGAGGCTTTCACATCTGACGCTAAGTCCGACTTCTCTGTTCACCTCCAGAAGGCACAGAGCGCAGGCGCAGAGCTTGTATTCCTTCCAATCTACTATCAGGAAGCTTCTCTTATCCTCCAGCAGGCTAAGAGCAAGGGCTATGAGCCACTCTTCTTCGGCTGCGACGGTTTGGACGGTATCCTTGCTATGGATAACTTCGACACAAGCCTTGCAGAGGGCGTAATGCTCCTCACACCATTCGCAGCAGACGCTCAGGATGAAAAGACTGTTACTTTCGTTTCTGCTTTCAAAGAGAAGTTCAACGAGACTCCTAACCAGTTTGCAGCAGACGCATACGATGCAATCTATGCAATTAAGGCTGCTTTGGAGAAGGGCAACGTAACAGACCCAACAATGAACTATTCAGACCTTTGTAATATCCTCAAGGTTGCTATGACAGAAATCACTGTTGAGGGCGTTACAGGTACAATCACTTGGACTGCTGACGGTGAGCCTAACAAGGAGCCTAAGGGTATGATTATCGAAGACGGCGCTTACAAAGCAATGTAATTTCGGTATAATACTTTTGTAAATTAAAATTTTAAAATTCCCCGTCTGAGGTATAAAACCCTTGGGCGGGGTTTTGTTTTGATTGAGTTAGACTCCTTTTTTTATTTTTCCGCTTTTTACCTGTTTAAAGCTGTAACTTATTAGCCTTTTTGGCGTTTAAAATGCAAAATAATCGGTTTTAATATTGTATTGGTGAAAAAAGTGTGATACAATAAAAATTGTTATTTTATTGGGTATGAAAGGAGAAAAAGTATGGAATTTATTTCATATTTGGTAAACGGCATAAGCCTTGGCAGTATTTATGCCCTTATTGCTTTGGGCTATACTATGGTTTACGGTATTGCTAAAATGCTTAACTTTGCCCATGGCGACGTTATCATGATAGGCGGTTATGTTGTATTTACTTCTATGACTACTATGGGAATGCCCACATGGGTGTCAATCTTAATCGGCATAGTTTTTTGTACTTTGCTCGGTGTTGTAATCGAAAAGGTTGCTTATAAGCCTTTGAGAAACGCAACTTCTTTGGCTGTTCTTATTACAGCTATCGGTATGAGCTATTTCCTCCAGAACCTGGCACTTATTGTGTTTGGAGCAGGCGGAAAGACATTTACCTCTGTAGTAAGCATGAAGCCTATTTCGTTGTTTGACGGACAGGTTACAATCTCCGGCGAAACTATTGTTACAATTATAGTTTCCGTTATCCTTATGATTGTGCTTACACTTTTCGTAAACAGAACAAAGCCCGGAAGAGCTATGCTTGCTGTTTCTGAGGACAGAGGCGCTGCACAGCTTATGGGTGTAAACGTAAACAGAACTATTTCCCTTACTTTTGCTATTGGCTCAGGTTTGGCAGCTGTTGCAGGCGTGCTTATGTGTTCTTCATACACAACACTTACACCTTACATCGGTGCTATGCCTGGTATCAGAGCTTTCGTTGCTGCGGTATTCGGCGGTATCGGAAGTATTCCTGGAGCTATGATAGGCGGTATTTTGATTGGTATCATCGAGAACCTTTCAAAAGCTTATATCAGTTCACAGCTTTCCGACGCTATAGTGTTTGCTGTTCTTATTATCGTTTTGCTTGTTAAGCCTACAGGTCTTATGGGCAAAAAGATTGCAGAGAAAGTGTAGGTGATTGGATATGAAAAAGAATGTTTCAAATCTCAATCCTCTTACAAAGAAAAATCTCATCACACTTTTGATGTGCGTTGTTATTTTTGCTATTGTTCAGATTTGGCAGGCTTCCGGAAGCATGGGAAGTCTTTATCAGGGACTTTTGGTTCCTATCTGCATTTATATTATTATGGCTGTTTCCCTTAACCTGGTTGTAGGTTATTTGGGAGAGCTGAGCCTGGGACATGCCGGATTTATGTGTGTCGGCGCATATGTATCAAGTATGTTCTCAATTATGACACAGAATACAATAGGCAATTCACTTCTGCGCTTTGCCATTGCAATCCTCATAGGAGGAATCTGTGCAGCTATTTTCGGAATTATCGTTGGTATTCCTGTTTTAAGACTTCGTGGTGACTATCTTGCCATTGTTACTTTGGCTTTCGGCGAGATTATCAAAAATATAGTAAATGTTCTTTATGTGGGCGTTGACAACAACGGTGTACAGATTGCTATTGAAAATTCAGCTAATATCAATTTGGACTATGCAAACGGCGGAAAGATGATTTTGAACGGCCCTCAGGGAATTACAGGAACTCCGAGAGATTCAACTTTTGTAATCGGATTTATCCTTGTTATGATAACTCTCATTGTTATCATGAACTTTGTAAACTCAAGAACAGGCCGTGCTATCACTGCTATCAGAGATAACAGAATTGCAGCAGCTTCCGTTGGTATAAATGTTACAAAGTACAAGCTCATCGCTTTTGCACTTGCAGCCTTCTTTGCAGGCGTTGCCGGAGCTTTGTATTCACACAACACAGCTTCACTTTCCGCAACAACAAAGAACTTCGGTTACATGATGTCAATCATGGTTCTTGTTTATGTTGTTCTCGGCGGTATGGCAAGCATCAGAGGTTCTGTAATAGCTACAATTATCCTCTACGCTTTGCCTGAGGTATTAAGACAGTTCAACGACAATATCAACAATTACAGAATGCTCATATATGCTATTATCCTTATCGTTATGATGATTATAAACAACAACGACACTATTAAGGATAAATTGAACATCTTTAAGAGCAAGTTTAAAAGAAAAAAAGTACCAAAAGAAACAAAGGGGGCTGAAGTCTGATGGCATTGCTTGAAGTAAAAAATCTCGGAATTTCTTTCGGCGGTTTGAGAGCTGTTGACGGACTTAATCTTCGTATTGAGAAGGGTACCCTGTATGGTCTTATCGGCCCTAACGGTGCAGGAAAAACCACTGTGTTTAACCTGCTCACAGGCGTTTACAAGCCTACTATCGGTACTTTTGCCCTTGACGGAGAGGTTCTCAACGGAAAATCACAGGCTCAGATTAACCACAAGGGTATCGCCAGAACATTCCAGAATATCAGATTGTTTTCAAAAATGTCTGTGCTGGACAACGTAAAGGTTGGACTTCACAACAATAATAAATATTCTTCCTTTGCAGGAGTTTTCAGACTGCCTTCCTACTTTAAACAGGAAAAGGCTATGAACAAGGAAGCTATGGATATTTTAAAGGTTTTTGACCTTGACAAAGAGGCTTCCGTAACCGCTGAAAATCTTCCTTACGGAAAGCAGAGAAAGCTTGAAATTGCCCGTGCGCTGGCTACTCATCCTAAGCTTTTGCTTTTGGACGAGCCTGCGGCAGGTATGAACCCAAATGAAACAGAAGAGCTTATGAAAACAATTCGTTTTGTCCGTGATGAATTCGACATGACTATTTTGCTTATCGAGCACGACATGCGTCTTGTAAGCGGTATCTGTGAACAGCTCACCGTTTTGAATTTCGGTATGGAGCTTGCAAAGGGTGAAACCTCCGAGGTTTTGAACAATCCGGAAGTTATCACCGCATATCTTGGAGAATAAGGAGGTATTTTTATGGCGATGCTTGAGGTATCAAATCTTAAAGTAAACTACGGAATGATTCAGGCTATTAAAGGTATCTCTTTCAAGGTTGAAGAGGGAGAAATTATCGCTCTTATCGGCGCCAACGGCGCAGGAAAGACAACCACTCTCCACACTGTTTCAGGCCTTTTAAAGGCAAGAGAGGGAAGCATTCTCTTTAACGGCAAGGAGCTTACAAAAACTCAGCCTCATAAAATTGTTGAGATGGGTATGGCTCATGTTCCGGAAGGAAGAAGAATTTTCCAGCAGCTTACTGTTTATGAAAATCTTATTTTGGGCGCTTACACACGTTCAGATAAAAAAGAAATTGCAGAAAATCTTGAAATGATTTACAAGCGTTTTCCACGTCTTGAGGAAAGAAAAAAGCAGATTGCGGGAACTCTCAGCGGCGGCGAACAGCAGATGCTGGCAATGGGCAGAGCTTTGATGAGCAATCCTAAAATCGTTTTGATGGACGAGCCTTCAATGGGTCTTTCACCTTTGCTTGTTTCTGAAATTTTTGATATTATTCAGTCAATAAATAAAAGCGGCACCACAGTTCTTTTGGTTGAGCAGAACGCTAAAAAGGCTCTTTCAATAGCAAACAGAGCTTACGTTCTCGAAACAGGAAAAATTGTTTTGGAGGGCGACGCCAAGGAACTTATGAACAACGACCAGATTAAGAAAGCATATCTGGGAGAGTAAGAACAGGGGTGGATTTTATGAGCGACAAAAAAACTGTAATAGCCATCAACAGAGGCTTCGGCAGCGGCGGACGTATAATAGGCGGTATGCTTTCCGAGCGTCTGGGAGTTCATTTTTACGACAAGGAGCTTATCTACCTTGCATCTGAGGAAAGCGGAATAAATGCGGCTCTTTTCGGTCAGGCAGATGAAAATTTGAGAAAATCTTTCTTTAAGAAGAATTTTGTCTATGACCACAAAATCCTTCCTCCTGACAGCAGCGACTTTACTTCCGACGACAATCTTTTCAATTATCAGGCAAAGATAATCAGAGACTTAGCCGAGGAGAGCAGCTGCGTTATCGTAGGCAGATGTGCAGACTTCATTCTAAAAGACATGCCAAACGTAATAAGCGTATTTGTATATGCTTCTCAGGACGCATGTGTTAAAAATGTCTGCGAGCTTTACGGTGTTGACGAGAAAGAGGCTCTGAAAATTATCACAAAAACCGACAAAAGACGTGCCGATTACCACAGATATTATGCCGGCACAGAGTGGGACAACGCAAGAAACTATGACTTATCCCTTGATTCCAGCAAGCTTGGTTTTGAAAAGTGCGTTGACATAATCGAAGACTACATAAAAATCTTCAACCGTTGATTTTTATATCCGCCTTGCAAAGGTTATTTTAGGAAATAAACGTCGTTTCAAGGCGGGCGAGACTTTTTTATCTCCGCCTTGCAAAACTCTTATTTAGAAATGAAGCTCATTACAAGGCGGGCGAGACCTTCTTTTTAGAAATAACAATGGCTCTGTTGCAGTTAAGTTTGCGGCAGAGTCTTTTTTTTCCGCCTTGCATAGGTTGTTTTGGAAAATAAAGTTGATTACAAGGCGGGCGAAACCTTTTATTTTATCTCCGCCTTGAAAAACTCTTATTTAGAAGTGAAGCTCATTACAAGGCGGGCGAGACGTTTTCTATTAGAAATGACAATGGTTTTGATGCAATTGGGTCTGCGGCAGAATTTTTGTTGTTTTTGTGGAGTGATTTGTGATTGAAATTTGGCAGGTGGAGGACAGAGTGTTCAAAGATAATTCACAATATAAAGGTGATTATCATAGTATGTTTTGTAATCAAAATAGTTTTTTGAAAGACGGTGAAGCTTTATGAATATAGATAGTAAGCCATCAATCGGAATTTTAGGCGGAGATAAAAGACTGGTATACACCGGAAAGTATCTTGAAAAAGAGGGATACAAGGTTTTGGCTTCGGGGTTTGAAAAATATCCCGAGCAGCTCAGTTTTTTTCTCAGCGATTTTCAAAAAAACATTGAGGAAAGTGAAATTGTTCTGTTTCCTGTTCCTCCTATAAAAGAGGGAAATCTCAACTGCGTTTACAGCGAAAAAACCGTTGATTTCGGGAAAGATATTCTGCCTTTTCTGAAAGGAAAGAAAGTTTTTACCCCTATGAAAGAAAAGCTTCTTGCTTTGTATCCGAAGCTTTCGGAGTGCAGTCTTTTTGATTACGGCGAAAGAGAGGATTTTGCCGTGAGAAACGCCATGCCTACCGCCGAGGGCGCACTTTATGTGGCTATGGGCAATACGGAGAAAACCATTTGTTCCAGCAGATGTCTTGTGTGCGGCTGCGGAAGAATAGGCAGGGTGCTGGCGCCTATGCTGAAAAGGCTTTGGGCTTCGGTTTGGGTAAGCGCAAGAAAGCCGGAGGATATAGGCTGGATTGAAGCAAACGGCATGAATTCCCTTAGAACCGACGGTTTGGAGATTTGCCAGCTTGATTTTGATATAATTTTCAATACCGTTCCTCATATGGTCTTTGACAGAAAACTGCTTTCCCGTCTTAACAAAGAAACTTTGATTATAGATTTGGCGTCTGTTCCCGGAGGCGTGGATTTTCAAGCCGCAGAGGAACTGGGAATAAAAACTATACATGCCCTGTCCCTGCCGGGAAAAATGTCGCCTGATACAGCCGGAAAAATAATTAAAGATACTGTTGTAAATATGCTCAGGGAGGCTGAAATGTGAAAAAGGCCACTGTCGGCTTTGCCTTTTGCGGGTCTTACTGCACTTTTTCAAAGGTTTTAAAACAGTTTGAGCTTTTGTCGGAGCTGGGGTACGACCTTATTCCCATTATGTCGGAAAACGCATACTCCACCGACACAAGATTCGGAAAGGCAAAAGACTTTGCAGATAAAATAGAGGGTATTTCGGGAAAGAAAATTATTTCCACAATAAGCGGAGCAGAGCCTATCGGCCCTAAAAAAATGTGTGATATTTTGGTTGTTGCACCATGTACGGGCAACACCTTGGCGAAGCTTTCCAACGGGATTACCGACACCAGCGTTACTATGGCGGTTAAATCTCATTTGAGAATTCAAAGACCTGTTTTGCTTGCGCCTGCAACAAACGACGCTTTGGGAAGCTCTGCTCAGAATATCGGCAGGTTATTCAATGTGAAAAACATCTACTTTGTGCCAATGGCTCAGGATGACTGTGTGAACAAACCAAATTCACTTGTGGCTGATTTTAATCTTCTGACGGAAGCTTTGGAAGAAGCTTTGAACCGCCGACAAATACAACCTCTTTTTAAAGTCTGCTGAATTTTTTATCTTTATTTCATGGACAGATTTGTATTCTAACAGGGAACTGCTTGTGTGGTTCTCTGTTTTAGCTTTTTATGTTACTTTTTAAGAACAATGACTGTGATATACTGTGGTATAATAAATAAAACGGGGGTGTTAAAAATGATTTATGCGGTTTCTGATATTCACGGATGCTATGATAAGTTTTTGGGTTTGCTGGATTTGATTAAGTTTTCCGATGATGACACAATGTACATTCTCGGTGATATGGTGGACAGGGGAAAGGACGGAATAAAGCTGCTCTTTGACCTTATGGACAGAAAAAATATAGTAGCTTTAAGGGGAAACCACGACCACACGGCTTTTCTTATGCTGAAACACCTGGGAATGTCCGTTGACTCCTACGACACAGAGAGCCTTTTGGAAATCTACAGAATGTGGATTTCAGATGGCGGACATACCACCTACAAAGCCTTTAAAAAGCTTAACAAACAGGACAGAAGAAAGATAATAAATTATCTTGCGACTTTGCCTTATTACAGGGAAATTACCGTAAACGGAAAAAACTTTTTTCTTTCTCACACCATTCCTGAAAAAGAAAAAATGGACAGCTTTGATGACTGCCGAATGAGTGATTTTCTCATGGGTGAGGTGGATTACGAAAAGGTCTATGACAAGGACAGATTTTTTGTGACGGGACACACGCCCACAGGATTTATTGACGAGAGTTATACGGGGAAAATATGGCAGAAAAACAACCACATCGCCATAGACTGCGGTGCGGTTTTCGGAAATCCCCTTGGCTGTATCTGTCTTGATACATTGGAAGAATTTTATTACGATACAAAAGAATGAAATAAATAAAATAGAAAGGGAAAACGCCTTGCAAGAAATAAAAATCTTACAGGGCGTTTTCGCTATTTTAAGGGGTCTTCGAGAAAGTTCATCACGTTTTCAGCCGTAAGTTCATCAATCTCAATATACGGGCCCGCATCCCGCATGTTTTCGAGATAATGAGCGTCGCTGTCCCTTATTATGTACATGTTTTTTAATATGGGGTGAGAGGCTGTAAGCTTTTCAATATCACCGCTCTGTGAAACCTCGGCGACGGAAAAGTTACATTCCGGCGGTATCTCACCCAAAACGGAAAGAACAGAACAGCTGTCACGGTTGATGTGGGCGGGAAAAGCAGTTCCACCGTATTCGCTGCACAGCTTTTTTATATCCATAATACTTATATCGGTGGCTAAAATCAGAAGTTCTTCTATTTCTCCGATTTTTTCATCCTGGGCATTTAAAATAAGCTGTTCTCCGTATATTTCTTTTTTGTTTTTGATTTTCATTCTGTGCTGTGAAACAAAGCTTTCAAATTTCAAGGCTTTTTCAGCGGTAGGGAAAAGGCATACCACATGAATTTCCTCGGAGGTGGTAAGCTCCATTCCGCTTAAAACACAGATTCCGTTGGCTTTTCCCAGCTCCTCAACTGCCGGACAGTTTTGGCAGGTGTTGTGGTCGGTTAAAGCTATAAGATTTAATCCCAAAAGGGTGGACATGCCTACAATATTATTTGGCGTCATGTCCGGATCTCCGCAGGGAGAAAGGCAGGAATGCATATGAAGGTCATAAAAGGCTTTCATTTTTAAGCTTCTTCCTCAAAAAGTTTGTAAATCTTTATGGCAGTCTGATAGCTGTTCTCCTCTGTTTTCAGTATAGCCACATCCTGCATAACAGCTCTTGCCTTGGCGTTGGCGTCAAGGGCTGCATTTTCAGTTAAAACAATACATGACACGTCGGCAAGTGTTGCCACTGCTATGGTGTTTATATTTCCCATAACTGTAAGCCATACATTGTCCATTTCAGCTCTGCCCATAACCCAGCTTAATAAATCGCCTATATAACAGCCGTCAACCTCTCTGTCAAGGCTGTTTTTTCCTGTTATAATCTCTGCTCCCAATTTTTCGGCAAGTTCTTTTACTGTCATATTTTTTCCTTCTCTCTCTTTTTTATTGCGGATTACATCATCTGCATTAGGTCACGGTAAACCTGCTGTATCTGTTCTCTGAGCTTAAATATACATTCGGTTTCCTTTGCACTGCCTTTTACGATGTCCTCCGCCATTGCGTGGCAGGATGGCGCACCGCAGGAACCGCAGTCCAAACCCGGCAGACTGGCTTCTATTTTTTCTATCTGCTCCATCATTTCCATAGCCCTGTTTATGTCTTTGTCAAGGCTCAATACGTTTTCATCGTATTCAAGAGGTTTATCCCACATCATTTTATCGGGAACACCGTCTTTTAAGTGGTTTTGTGAAACAGGAAGATATTTTCTCAGGGTATGAATTCTCGCCTGAGCTACATAAGGATTTTCAACGGTCAAAACTCCGCCTACGCATCCTCCGGTGCAGGCGTTAAGCTCTACAAAATCCACATTCCTTATTCTTTCGTCTTCAAGCTCTTCCAGTACTCTTATTACGTTTTCTATTCCGTCGGCGGCAAGGTATCTGTCCCCAAGCATTGCGGCACTTTCTCCGCCGCTGGTAGCCCAGCCTACGCCTATTACTCCGGAATTTGCCAAAGGCTCTATGCTTGTCAGCTTATCCATAGCCGAGGTGAGCTTCGGGTATATTTTTGAAATTGCAATAGCTCCGTCACAGTAGGAGCGTTTATTTACATCCATTGGTCGGTTTATCTCCGTTACTTTGGCGGGACATGGCGTTATGAAAAATGCGCCTATATCCTCCATTGGAAGTCCTGTTTCCTCCATGGCGTATTTCTTTGCAAGCATTGCGGAAACCTCCATTGGGGCTTTCATGGGCATTACATTTTCGCAAAGGTCCGGAAATCTTTGCTTTATAAGCCTTACAACAGCGGGACATGCTGAACTTATTATTGGGTGTTTCAGCTTGTTTTCTCTTATGAGCTGTCTTGTTGCCTGAGAAACAAGCTCAGCGCCCCTTGAAACCTCGTATACACTGTCAAATCCCAGCTTTAAAAGTCCGTTTAAAACTATGTCGATATCGTCCATATTGTTAAACTGTCCGAATAAAGCCGGTGCAGGTATAGCTATTTTATATTTGAATTTTTCTATTTCTTCGATGCTGTCGGAGCGTGCCTTTTTTGCATGGTGAGGACAGACTCTGATACACTCGCCGCAGTCTATACAGCGTTCTGTTATTATATGAGCCTTTCCGTCCCTTACTCTAATTGCCTCGGTGGGGCATCTCTTTATGCAGTTGGTGCATCCGCAGCATTTATCCTCCTCCAAAACAACGGAGTGAAAATACTCGGGCATATTAAGACCTCTTTTATACTATTTTATTGTTTAACAAGTACGGTTAAATACATTGTTGTGCCGACGCCTAAGGTGGTTTCTATTTTCATTTCATCTGTGTATTTTTTTATGTTTGGAAGTCCCATGCCGGCGCCGAAACCTAAGTTTCTTACATTGTCGGGAGCTGTTGAATAGCCCTCCTGCATTGCTTTTTTCACATCCGGGATACCAGGTCCTTTATCAGCAAGGACAACCTCCACCTTGTCGGGATAAATATCCACGTCTACCACGCCTCCGTCGGCGTGTATTACCATATTTATTTCAGCCTCGTACATGGCGATTGCCACACGTCTTATGGCGTCTTTATTGTATCCAAGCTTTTTAAGCTTGCTTTTTACCATTCCTGAGGCTTCGCCGGCTCTTGTAAAATCATCGCCGGAAACCTCATATGTAAGATGTATTACACTCATACTTCACAGCCTCCTCGCAGACCATTGGAATAGAGCAGTCCGCAGGCTGTAAACATTCTGTACGGTGTTGACATAAGTGTTATATCTCTGGTTCTTGCCAAGTTTATAATATCCTCGTTTGGCTCTTTTCCTCTGACAAAAATAATACAAAGCATATCCATCATTTCGGCTGTTCTTACAACCTGGGGGTTTACAAGTCCTGTGAGAAGCACGGACTGGTCCTTTACATAGGCTAAAACATCGCTCATCATGTCGCTGCCGCAGGCTGTTTTTATTTCAGCGTCCAAATCTCCCGGAAGGATAACTTTTGCTTTCAAAATATCTATCAAGTCTTTGACAACCATAAAAAACTCCCTTTCTTATTTGAAATACGCTTAATAAAAGTTCACTTTTATATTTTAACATATTTAAAGCTCGGTTACAATAAAAATTGTACAAAAAGTTAAAAAGGAAAGATTGTTTTGTTATATGTTACTTTTCTATGTTGATTTTCTCTCTCAAATGTAATAGAATTATTAAAGTGGGTTAGATATTGAAAACTGTACTTTGTATATAGGTGGTAATCTTTAATGACGCTTGATGAAATTAAAATCGGACAGAAGTGCATGGTCGTAAGCCTTGGAAGCTCCGGAATGCTCAGACGAAGAATTATCGACATGGGAATTACTCCCGGCGCAATTATTTACAAGAGAAAAACTGCGCCCTTCGGTGACCCTATTGAGATAAACGTAAGAGGATACGAGCTTAGTATAAGAAGAAGCGAGGCGAAAGAAATTTTTGTCGAGCTTTGCTGAGATTGTTTTAATAACCTTGAATACCGGCTGATTTGCGTTTGGTTTGATTTAGTATGTTAAAATTTTTAAGAAATGCGAAGCCTGTACGGGGACAAATACAGAAAAAAACAATTGATAACAAGCAATCTTACAATACGGAGGCTGTACTATATGGCAAATGAAGAGAGGGGTTCCGCTGACGGAAACCTGAATGTTATAAAGATTGCATTGGCGGGAAACCCCAACTGCGGTAAAACTACTCTTTTTAACCAGCTTACCGGCAGTAATCAGTATGTTGGAAACTGGCCGGGAGTTACTGTTGAAAAGAAAGAAGGAAAAATAAAAAATAAATTTGGTTTGGAAATGTCCATAATAGATTTACCGGGAATTTATTCACTTTCTCCTTATTCACCTGAAGAGATAGTTACAAGAAACTGTCTGCTTCACGATAACCCTCAGGTTATCATTGATATTGTGGACGCCACAAACATAGAGCGCAACCTGTATCTGACAACACAGATTGCAGAGCTTGGCAGACCTATGGTTATTGCGCTGAATATGATAGATATGCTGGAAAAAAACGGCGACACTATCGACGAGAAGCTTTTGGAAAAGGAACTGGGTATACCGGTTGTCCCTATTTCTGCCAGCAAGAATATAGGAATAGAAGCTTTGATAGAAAAAACGGTGGAGCTTGCCAAGGCTTCAAAATATGTGCCGGTTAAAAATATTTATTCAAAATCAGTAAACAATGTGCTTTTGGATATAGAGGACGCTCTGGAGGAGGTAAAACAGAGCAAGTATCACAGAAAACGCTGGACTGCCGTTAAGCTTTTTGAGGGCGACAGCGTTACATGGAATCATTACGATTTCACAAAAGAACAAAGGGAACACATTATTTCCCATATTGAGGAGGTAAACTCCAGTAAAAATATCGACAGGGAAATGATTATTGCCGATGAAAGATATAAATATATCTGCGCAATAACAAGCCGTGCCGTACATAAAAATCATGACCCCTGCAAGCTTACGGTTTCAGATAAGATTGACAGGATAGCTACCAACAAATATTTGGCTATACCTCTGTTTTTGGTGACAATGTTTTTGGTGTTCGCCATAACCTTTGGCCCTATCGGAAACTTTTTAAGGGACGGGGCAGAGTGGCTTATATCCGATTTGCTTGCCGGAGGACTTACTACATTTTTGCATAATGTAAATGCTTCCGAATGGGCTGAAAGTCTTGTGATAGACGGTATCATAGGCGGCGTCGGTTCTGTTATTTCATTCCTGCCTCAGATTGTTCTGCTGTTTACCTTGCTTTCACTCCTTGAGGACAGCGGATATATGGCGAGAGCGGCATTTATTATGGACAAGCTTTTGAGATGTATAGGACTTTCCGGAAGAGCCTTTGTTCCTATGCTTATGGGATTTGGCTGTACCGTTCCGGCAGTTATGGGAACAAGAATTTTGGAGAGTGAAAAGGATAAAAAGCTTACAATCCTTATAACTCCTTTCATGTCCTGTTCTGCAAAGATGCCTGTTTATCTTTTGATGGTTTCAATGTTTTTCAAGGACAGCGGACCTTTGGTGATATTCGGCATTTATATTCTGGGAGTTGTGATTGCCGTTTTGACTGCACTTTTGTTTAAGTCAACGGTTCTTAAAGGCAAAAATTCCCCCTTTGTTATGGAGCTTCCTCCATACAGACTTCCGTCCGCAAAAACTCTTTTGCTCCACATTTGGGAGAGGGTAAGGGACTTTTTGGTTCGTGCAGGTACTGTTCTTATGGGCGCTTCAATACTTATCTGGTTCTTGCAGAGCTTTAATTTCAGCCTGCAAATGGTGGAGTCAGACGAAAGTATTTTGGCTTCAATCGGAATGCTGATAGCTCCTGTGTTTACACTGTGCGGCTTCGGCGACTGGAGAGCTTCGGTTTCACTGGTGACAGGAATTGCCGCTAAGGAAAGCGTGGCTTCCACAATGGCTGTGCTTTACGGCGGTTCTCTTACAGGCGCATTTTCCACATTGTCCGCATTTTCTTTCCTTGTGTTTGTTCTGCTTTACACACCTTGTGTGGCAGCGCTCACCGCAATGAGAAAGGAATTCGGCAGCAGAAAGTGGATGGCGGTTTCTGTAGTTTACCAGCTTGCAGTGGCTTGGATTATGTCTTTTGCCGTGTTCCAGATAGGAAGCTTGTTTATTTAACAGAATTTCCCCTATAACAGGGATTTATTGATAAATGATGAATTGATGAATAAGATTTTAAAAACTGTTCTCTTTTTTGTGGAGGTATTTTATGGCTGCTGATATTATTATTGCTATTCTTGCGGCGGCGATGGTGGCTTATACTATTTACAGATTGTTTTTCTCAAAAAAGAACAGAAGCTGCTGCGGAGACTGCTCCAAATGCGCAGGCTGTTTAAAAACTGAGGAAAATAATAATTGTGAAGATAACTCCGGCAATATTTGAGTTGAATGTTTGA
Organism: Anaeromassilibacillus sp. An172; assembly: GCF_002160515.1. Taxonomy (GTDB): domain Bacteria; phylum Bacillota; class Clostridia; order Oscillospirales; family Acutalibacteraceae; genus Limousia; species Limousia pullorum. The sequence goes on from NZ_NFKS01000009.1 coordinate 54,406, forward strand.
TTGGAAAGGTGGAACTCGTCTATGTATTTTGATTTTCACAGAAGCGAAGTCTGGGAATATCCTGACAGAATAAGCGTTCAGGTCATTTACAAGCTTTATACCGACCCGGGTTATCTGTCTGTGCATAAGAACATAGATGCCGAGAAATATATTTTTGTCTATACTATGGAGGGAAAGGGCAAGTTTTATGTTGACGGCAAGGAGATTAACGTGGTGGCAAACCAGCTTTTAGTTGTCAACGCCAAGGAAAGTTTAAGCTATTCATGTTCGGGTAAGTGCTGGAATTTCTGGCTCTTTGAGTACAAAAACAGCACAAACAGCCTGACGCCCAATGTGGTTTACGATTTCTTTATGAAAAAAGAAGAGCTTATGATGAGCTCCATGGCTTTGGAGGCTTTGAAAGAGGAAAACCGTGTTTTGGCGTCAACCTTGTTTGCTTCTTTGTATTACATAGCTTTGGACAAGATAAAACGTGGCGTTATGGATAAGAAATACAAGGTTATTACCTCGGCTACAAACTATATCAGGGAAAACCTCAGTACATTTTCCGTTGACGATTTAAGCGCATATCTGAATATAAACGAGAGAACGCTTTTGAATATTTTCAATGACTACCTGGGTACTTCACCTAAGAAGCTACACAAGTATATGCGCCTTGAGGCTTCAAAGGAATACCTTGAAACAACGAGAATGTCTATAGAGGAGATTGCCAAAACCTTGGGCTATGCAAACTCCGGTCACTTCTCCGCTGTTTTCAAAAGCGAATATTCCATAACTCCGGCAAGATACAGAATGATTTTCAACGCCGGCGTTTCATCACAGATTTAATTTTTACAATTATAGAACCGTCGTTTTTTCGGCGGTTCTTTTCATATAATTTTCTGTTGTGAAAGCACGCTCTGTGTGGTATAATAAATCGAAATAATAAGGCGATTAAGGAGAAACTATGGAACTTACAGAATTGCAAAAGCAGTTTTCTAAAATGAACGATATGCAGCAGAAGGCGGTTTTCTGTACGGAAGGCCCTCTGCTTATTCTTGCAGGCGCAGGTTCGGGCAAAACCACCGTGCTTGTAAACAGAATAGCATATATACTCAAGGCGGGACTTTGCAGACCTTGGCAGATTTTGGCTATAACCTTTACCAACAAGGCGGCAGGGGAGCTTAAAGAGAGAATATGCAATGCGGTTGACGAGGGCGGCGACGATATTTGGGCAGCCACTTTCCATTCAACCTGTTCGAGAATTTTGAGAAGATACGGTGACAGGCTGGGATATACCAATAAGTTTACCGTTTACGATACCGACGATACAAAAAGACTTATGAAGGATATTTTGAAACAGCTTTCCGTTGATGAAAAAATCCTTTCCCATAAAACAGTGCTCAATGAAATTTCAAGGGCGAAAGACAAGATGATAACCCCTGAAATGATGAAGGCGGAGGCAGGCTGTGACAGCAGAAAAATAACCATTTCAAAGGCTTACGCTATTTATCAGGAGCGTTTAAAGTCCGGAAATGCAATGGATTTTGACGATTTGCTTATGAATACAGTTCTGCTCTTTGAAAAATGTCCGGAGATTTTGCAGTATTATCAGAACCTTTTCAAATACATTATGGTTGACGAGTATCAGGACACCAACAAGGTTCAGTATAAATTTGTAAGTATGCTGGCTGAAAAACACGGCAATATCTGCGTTGTGGGCGACGACGACCAGAGTATTTACAAATTCAGAGGCGCAACCATCGAAAATATTCTGTCCTTTGAAAATACTTTTAAAGGCGCAAATGTTATCAGACTTGAGCAGAACTACAGAAGCACAAAGAATATCTTAAACGCCGCCAACAATGTTATCGCAAACAACACATCAAGAAAGGGCAAAACCCTTTGGACAAACAACGAGGTGGGCGACAAAATTGTTTTGCATACAGCTTCCACAGAAAGAGATGAGGCTGCGTATATCGCCAAGGTCATTGTGGAAGAGGTGGCAAAGGGAAGAAAGTTTTCCGATTTTGCTGTGCTTTACAGAATGAATGCTCAGTCAAACTCCGTGGAATTTGCGCTGTCCAGAAGCGGTATTCCTCACAGAATTATCGGAGGTCACCGTTTCTATGACCGTGAGGAAATAAAGGATATGACAGCATATCTCCAGGTTATCAACAATCCGGACGATGATGTAAGACTTAGGAGAATAATAAACAGACCTAAACGTGGAATAGGCGACACAACCGTCAATAAGGCGGCTGACATTGCCTCCGCTTTGGGCGAGAGTATTTTCAATGTTATCAAAAACGCCGCAGACTATCCCGATATTTCAAAGTCGGCTTCAAAGCTTAAAGGCTTCTGCGATATGATTGAGGAGCTCAGCGAATATGCTCAGGACGAGTACAACAGCCTTGAGGGTCTTTACAATGAAATCCTGGACAGAACCGACTATATAAACTATCTCAAAACAACAAAAGAGGACCATGCGGAAGTTAAGATTGAAAATATCGAGGAACTTCTTTCAAATATCAAAAACTTTGAAGAGGACTACGGAGATGAAGCAGACCTTTCCACATTCCTTGAGGATATAGCTCTTCAGACAGATATTGACAACTACGATGAAGAGGCGGACAGCGTTGTAATGATGACAATGCACAGCGCAAAAGGTCTTGAATTTCCTGTTGTATTTATTCCGGGAATGGAAGAGGGAATTTTCCCGTCATTTTCATCAACAATGGACCCGGAGGAACTCAACGAGGAAAGACGTCTTGCCTATGTTGGCATTACAAGGGCTAAAGAAAAGCTCTATCTTATAAAGTGTCAGTCAAGAATGTTGTTCGGTTCAACAAATAGAAATATGCCTTCAAGATTTGTCAGGGAAATACCGGGTGAGATTGTAGAGCTTACCGGTATGGAAAGAAAGATAAAAGAGCCTATGGCAAACCGTGAGCCTTACGCAACGGAAAAAACCTCCGGCTTTAAGGGCCACACTGAATTTGTTAAACAGCCGGCAGGCGCAGCAGGATCTGCTTCCTATTCTGTGGGCGATATGGTTAAGCACAAGGTATTCGGAGAGGGAATGGTTGTGAAAACCGAAAGAATGGGCAACGATACAATGCTGGAAATTGCCTTTGATAAGGTTGGAACTAAAATTCTTATGGCAAACTTTGCTAAACTTGTAAAGCTTTAATGTGTTAATTGTATAAAATTTTCACTGATAGCGAAAATGGTAAACCGCTGTTCATTCTGTCAACACAGCGGTTTTGGCAAAAATAATTGACGATAATCCAACTAAAATATGTAATTTGTATTTACATATTTAGCAAAATAGTGTATTATGTTCTTAAATATGAAGTATAATGAGGTGTTTTCCATGGACGTAAAGTATAAAAGAATTCTTTTGAAATTATCCGGCGAATCTCTTGCAGGTAAAGCAGGCCACGGCATAGACTTCGACACAGTTTACAAATACTGCGAGCCTATTAAAAAATGCGTTGACGCAGGTATTCAGGTTGCTGTTGTTGTAGGCGGCGGAAACTTCTGGAGAGGCAGAAGCTCAGGCAAGATGGACAGAACACGTGCAGACCATATGGGAATGCTTGCAACTGTTATCAATGCTTTGGCTGTTGCCGATGTTTTGGAGCAGCAGCTTGGACTTGACGTAAGAGTTCAGACAGCTATCTCCATGCCTCAGGTTGCAGAACCTTACATCAGAAACAGAGCGGTAAGACATCTTGAAAAGGGAAGAGTTGTAATCTTCGGATGCGGAACAGGTAATCCATTCTTCAGCACAGATACAGCGGCTTCTCTTCGTGCAGTTGAAATTGAGGCTGACATCATCCTTAAAGCCACAATGGTTGACGGTGTTTATGATTCTGACCCTAAGAAGAACCCTGACGCAGTTAAGTACGACACACTTTCTTTCCAGGAAGTTTTGAGCAGAGAACTTGCTGTTATGGACAGCACTGCCGCTTCACTTTGCAGAGATAACGATATACCGATTCTTGTGTTCAGCGTTGATGAGCCAATGAACATCTACTATGCAGCCTGCGGTGAAGAAATCGGAACCCTTGTTAAAAAATAATTGAGGACATTTGTCCCTTTGTGTAACTTTAAATTTTGTAATTGACGGAGGAACTAACCATGAAAGAACAAATAAATAAATGCTCTGAGCGTATGCAGAGAAGAATTGATCACCTTGTTAAGGATTACGCCGCTATCCGTGCAGGCAGAGCTAATCCTAAGGTTTTGGATAAAGTAGCTGTAGACTATTACGGCGTTGCTACACCTGTTAACCAGCTGGCTTCAGTTTCCGTAACAGAGGCAAGAACACTTATGATTCAGCCTTACGACTCTTCAGTGCTCAGAGGCATTGAGAAAGCTATTCAGTGTTCCGATATCGGTATCAACCCCCAGAATGACGGACGTGCAATAAGACTTGTATTCCCGCCTCTTACAGAGGACAGACGTAAGGAAATCGTTAAGGAAGCCGCAAAAATGGCTGAGGATACAAAGGTTCAGATTAGAAATGTACGCCGTGAAACCATGGATACTCTCAAGAAGATGAAAAAAGAGGGCGAGCTTACAGAGGACGATCTGAAGCAGGCAGAAAAGAAAGTTCAGGATATCACAGATAAGTTTATTAAAGAAACAGATAAGGTTTCCGAAGCAAAGCAGAAGGAAATCATGGAGATCTGATTATGGCAATCTTTGGCATAGGAAAATCTCAGAAAAATACAGAAGAACTTACCGATATCTCTCAGATTGAACTTCCAAAGCATGTCGGAATTATCATGGACGGCAACGGAAGATGGGCGAAAAAAAGAGGCCTTCCCAGAAGTGCAGGACACAAGGCGGGAGCCAACAATTTCAGAACCATCACAAGATATTGCAGCGATATCGGAATAAAGTACCTGACGGTTTATGCTTTCTCTACTGAAAACTGGAAACGTCCATCAGATGAGGTTTCCGCTTTAATGTCGCTTTTTAAGTCTTATCTTAACGAAGCTTTGACAGATTTTAAGGACGACAGCATTGTTGTAAAATTTATCGGCGACAAAACAGGCTTTAACTCTGAGCTTCAGGAGCTTATCAGAGAAAACGAAGAGGAGTCGGCAAACCGTGACGGAATGGTACTCAATATCGCTATGAATTACGGCAGCCGTGCCGAGATAACCATGGCGGTTAAGAAAATCGCAGAGAAAGTTAAGTCGGGAGAGCTTTCGGTTGAGGATATCACCGAGCAGACAGTGTCTGATAATCTTTATACCGCTTTTCAGCCTGACCCCGATTTGGTTATTCGTCCCAGCGGAGAATACAGAATTTCAAACTTTTTGCTGTGGCAGTCGGCATACACAGAGTATGTTATTATGGATAAGCTTTGGCCTGATTTTACCAAAGAGGACATGAACCGTGCTTTGCTGGAATTTGCCAACAGAAACAGACGTTATGGCGGCGTTTAAAATATAAGTTAGGGGTAATGAAGATGAAAGTAAGAATAATATCTGCTGCTGTGGGCATTGTTCTGGTTATCGGCGTATTGTTTGTTGCAGAGATGTTTCCTATTTTTATTGGAATAATTTTGGGCTTGGTCAATGCAATAATGACAGGTGAGTATCTGAGCGCAAAAAAGCTTCACAGAAAATACATGATATCAATTCCTTGTATAGCTTTGTCTCTTGTAACCCCTGTACTTGTTTTTTATATGAATTTGATGGTTGTGATGTATGCGTTTGCTCTTATTATGATGATTTCGCTTATATTCTATCACGACCACTTAAGTTACGATGATACGGCTTTTGCCATAGTGGGAACCCTTCTTATTACATGCGGTATGACAAGTATATCCGCTATGTGTGTCGGCGGACAGTATACTTCCTTTTATGTTGTTATTTGTCTGTGTGTTCCATGGCTTTCCGATGCGGGTGCGTACTTTACCGGTACTTTTTTGGGCAAGCATAAGCTCTGCCCGAACATCAGCCCTAAAAAGACAGTTGAGGGAGCTGTGGGCGGTATAATCTTCGGTATGCTCAGCGGTATTGTGGCGGGAATGATTTTCTCTTCCTTTATTTACGGAGCAGACAAGGTTTATATCAATTACGGCGGACTTGCTTTAATTGGAATTTTAAATTCCGTTATAGCTATTTTGGGTGACCTTTGTTTCTCACTTATCAAGAGAAGCTGTTCCATAAAGGACTATGGAACAATTATGCCGGGACACGGCGGTTTGCTTGATAGATTTGACAGTGTTATTTTTACAGCACCGCTTGTTTATCTGTTTTGCAGATATGCGGTTCTTATCGCTCCGGCAGTATCAATATAACATACTAAAAAATTAAACAAAAGCTCATAAGGCTTTTGTATTATAGGATAGCGGTTTTCGGTTTTTCGATAACCGCTATGATGTTTTTATTAAGTAATTAAATCAGCATTGTAACAGATAAAAGTGAATATTATTTTATATCCGAAAGACGGTGATATTTATGATGCGAAATATTTCTATTCTGGGTTCTACAGGCTCTATAGGAACTCAGGCTCTTGATGTTGTAGATAAGCTTAATTTAAAGGTTTGGGCGCTTACTGCAAACAGCCGCATTGATATGCTGGAACAGCAGATAAGAAAGTATAAGCCGAAAATTGCGGCTGTAGTTGACGAAAAAAAGGCTTTGGAGCTTAAACAGAATGTTGCTGACACAAATACAAAGGTTCTTGCCGGAATGGACGGACTTATGGAAGCCGCCTGCGTAAGAGAGGCACAGGCAGTTTTGAACTCCGTTGTGGGAATGGTGGGACTTGAGCCTACATTGGCGGCACTTGAAGAGGGTAAGGACTTGGCTCTTGCCAACAAGGAAACACTTGTGGCAGGCGGTAAGCTTGTTATGGAAACCGCAAAGAGAAAGGGAGTTTCAATACTTCCCGTTGACAGTGAACACTCTGCGATTTTCCAGTGTATTCAGGGCGCAAACTCTCAAAAGGAGATTAAAAAGCTTATAATAACAGCTTCCGGCGGTTCTTTCTTCGGAAAGAAAAAAGAAGAGCTTGAAAATGTCACTGTGGAACAGGCTTTAAATCACCCTAACTGGAGCATGGGAGCAAAAATTACCATCGACTCTGCTACACTGATGAACAAAGGGCTTGAGGTTATCGAGGCTTACTGGCTTTTCGGTTTGCCTGTTGAGAAAATAGACGTTGTAGTTCACAGGGAAAGCGTTATTCATTCCATGATTGAATATGTGGACAATTCCGTAATAGCTCAGCTTGGCGTTGCAGACATGAGAATACCTATTCAGTACGCAATAACATATCCACAAAGGTTTGAATCTCCGGCTCAGGAGCTTGATTTGGTGAAAATCGGCACAATGTCATTTTACGAGCCGGACTATGAAACTTTCAAGTGCCTTAAAACCTGCATAAAAGCCATAAAGGCAGGTGGACTTGCGCCGACTATCGCAAACGGCGCCAACGAGGCGGCAAACGCTTTGTTCAGAAAAGGCAAGATTAAGTTTTTGGATATCGGAAACCTTGTTGAGTCTGCGGTGGAAAATGTGGCTGCCGGCGACTACACAACCTTGAAAGAGGTTTTGGATGCAGATAAAAGAGCAAGAGAGTATGTCTGCAAGGTTACAGGTGAATTTTAAGAAAACCGTCGCAATGCCGACATAATTTTTTAAGGTTTGCCGTAGATAATAAGAGTGAATGATTATATAAAATTGGAGATGATTTTATCACAGCTGTTATACTTATTATTATCGGAGTTTTACTGTTTGAATTGATAGTTGGTATTCACGAATTCGGACATTTTATAACCGCAAAGAAAAGCGGAATTCAGGTAAACGAGTTTGCGCTGGGCATGGGCCCGAAGATTTTCGGATTTAAAAAGGGTGAAACCCAGTATTCCTTGAGGCTTATACCTATAGGCGGCTACTGCGCCATGGAGGGCGAGGACGAGGACAGCAATAACCCCAGATCCTTTGAAAAGGCTAAAGTGTGGAAAAGAATGATTGTTGTAATCGCCGGTGCGGTGATGAATATACTTTTGGGATTTATTCTCATGTTTGTTGTGGTTGTACAACAGTCTACTTATTCATCCACCACCATTGATTCTTTTCCGGAGCTTTCCTATTCACAGAACAGCGGTTTGCAGGCGGGCGACAAGCTTTTGAAGATAAACGGAACTTCTATTGTAAGCTCTAGGGATATTTCCTTTGCACTTGCCACCACAAAGCCCGTTGAGGTTGACGGAACAGAGCTTACCGTTTACCAAGAGGACTGCCTGGTAAATCTCTTCTCATTTTTGGGAACAACTCTTTCCGAAAGAAATGAAGCCATAAAAAACGGTGAAACCGATTATATGAGCGACCAGGACGCTCAGGCAATGTACAGCGAATATTTGCAGATTGTCGAAAACGTGAACAGCGCTGAAACTTTGGAAGAGGCTCAGAGCGCATATGAAGATGGATACAAGTCTTTGTATGCTTATGTTTCCGATGAAGAAGCACAGGTTCCTCAGATAGAGGTTAAGGAAAGCAGAATCAGATTCCGTGTTGATATCCTTGTGGAGAGAGCAGGCAGACAGGTGCTTTTGGAGGATGTGGACTTTTACACCTACTTAAATTCAGAAACACAGCAGCCTATGGTTGCGGTGGATTTCTATACAGTTCCTGTAGAGAGAACTTTTTTGACCGCTGTCAGTGAAAGTTTCAAACAGACTGTTTCCATAGGAAAGATGGTATGGGACAGTCTTGTGGGAATTGTAACGGGAAAATTCGGTTTATCTGAGCTTTCAGGCCCAATAGGTACGGCTTCTGCAATTTCTCAGATTACTTCACAGAGTCTTGCTTCAAGCGGATTTATTGACGGTCTTAACACGCTGATATTCATGATGGCTTTTATTACGGTAAACTTGGGCATATTCAATATGCTTCCGTTCCCGGCTCTTGACGGCGGAAGATTTGTTATGCTTATTATTGAAGCTATAAGAAAAAAACCGGTTTCTATGAAGATACAAAACGCAATAAATGCGTCCGGATTTATTATATTGATAGGATTTATGCTGATTATTTCCATGAAGGATATCTGGCAGATAATAGGAGGTTAGAGCTATGGCAAGTAAAAAACAGGTTACTGCGGGAAATGTGAAAATAGGCGGCGGAGCAAAAATTACCATTCAGTCAATGCTGAATGTTCCTGCAAGCGACATTGAAAACAGCGTTAAGCAGGCGGTTGAGCTTGAAAAAGCCGGCTGTGAGATTATAAGAGCGGCTATTCCCAACAAGGAAGCCGTTGCCCTTATTCCGGCTTTGAAAGAAGCTGTGAGTATTCCTGTTGTAGCCGACATTCATTTTGATTACCGTCTTGCTTTGGAGGCGGTTGAAGCGGGAATTGATAAGATAAGAATAAATCCAGGAAATATCGGCTCTGACGATAGGGTAAAGGCTGTGGCTGACGCTTGCAGAAGAAAAAACATCCCTATAAGAATAGGCGTGAACTCCGGTTCTCTTGAAAAGGAGATACTTGCAAAATACGGTCATCCAACACCTCAGGCACTCTGTGACAGCGCACTTTATCATGCCTCACTTTTGAATAAGTTTGATTTTGACGACATTGTGCTTTCCATGAAGTCCTCAGATGTTGCAACAATGGTAAAGGCTTATGAGCTTGCGGCTGAACAGTGCGATTATCCTCTGCATTTGGGAGTTACCGAGGCAGGCACTGAGAGAATGGGACTTATTAAATCCGCCGCAGGTATAGGTTCTCTGCTTTTAAAGGGAATAGGCGACACAATAAGAGTTTCCCTCACCGCCGACCCGGTAAAGGAAATATATGCCGCAAAGGATATTTTAAAGGCTTTGGATATTGACAGAAGCGGTATTCAGTTTGTTTCATGTCCAACCTGCGGAAGAACAAAGATTGACCTTATCGGCCTTGCAGACGAGGCGGAAAGACGTTTGAGGGACTGCAAGAAAAATATTAAGGTTGCCATAATGGGCTGTGTTGTAAACGGCCCGGGAGAAGCAAGGGAAGCCGACATAGGAATTGCCGGAGGCGACGGCAACGGCCTTGTTTTCAGAAAAGGCGAAATTCTGAGAAAGGTTTCCGAGGATAAACTTATAGATGCACTGATTGAAGAAATTGAAAAGCTGTAATTTTTAGAAAAGGAATGTTTGATGAATACTTTAGGAAGAGTGTTTTCCGATTATTTGGAAGAACCGTTTGATGAAAGAATTGCCCGTGGAGAAATCACCGGGGTTAAAATAAATAAATCTAAGCGAACACTGAATCTTTATGTTTCTTTTTCTCAGTACATAGAGAGAAAAGCCATATTCAATGCGGAAGAAAAAATCAAAAAAACCGGATTGAATCTTATGGGCGCAAATATCAATCCACGTTTTATAAACGACAATTTTAAAGCAGAGTATTTTCCCGATATGGTGGAGGCTTTAAAACGCCATATTCCAAGAATTAACGGAACCTTTGCCAACGCTGAAGCGGAATGCGACGATGAAAGAAAGGTTATAACCATTGAGTTAAAGCACGGGGGAAAGGCTCTGCTTGACTCCTGTAATTTTGACAGGGAGTTTTCAAAGCTGGTGCAGACAGAGTTTTCCCAGCACTTTGATATTGAATATAAAGGTGTTCTTGAAATGGACGCAGAAAACGAGGTCTATATTCAGGAACAGCAGCACGCCCAGGAAACAATAAAAAGAGAGGCTGAAACAAAAGCCGCTCAGTTCTATATTGAGGAAGAGGAAAACAGAAACAAGGTTCACGAAAAGAAAGTAAAAGAAAAAGCGGTGGAAAATCCCACTATAGAAATAAGAGAAGGGGACGACCTTACTCCGGGTATTGTCACTTCAACTATAAGACCACTTTACGGCAGGGTTATTAAGGGAAAGATTGTGCCTATAAGAACCCTGGCGGCAGATACGGGAAGAACCGTTGTGTGGGGCGATGTTTTCGGATTTGAAAAGAAAACCACCAAGTCCGGCGACAAGAATATCATAACCATAAACATAACCGACTACACCGGCTCAACCACGGTAAAGGTTTTTAATTCCATTAAAGACTGCGAAGTGCTGGACTCCATAAGCAAAAACGCAACTATTGTTGTTGCCGGAAGCATGGAGTATGACAAGTATGCCGGAGAAATTGTGTTAAACGCCGACTCAATCGGCACTGTAAGCAAAAAAGAGGTTGTTGACAACGCAGAAACAAAGCGTGTAGAGCTTCATATGCACACCAACATGTCATCTATGGACGGTGTTTCTTCTGCTGAGGAGATTGTAAAAAGAGCCGCCAAGTGGGGACACAAGGCTGTTGCCATCACCGACCACGGTGTTGCCCAGGCTTTTCCTGAGGCTATGAACACAGTTGAAGCTCTGAACAAAAGCGGAAACGATATTAAGGTTATTTACGGAACAGAAGCCTATTTTATTGACGACCTGGTAAACTCTGTTGTAGGAAACAGGGATGAGCCTTTAAACGGCACATTTATCTGTTTCGATATTGAAACAACGGGACTTTCTGCGGCAAGGGATAAGATTACGGAAATCGGCGCTGTTAAGGTTGTAAACGGTGAAATTGTCGACGAGTTCAACACCTTTGCAAATCCGGAAATGCCTATCCCTGCGAAAATCACAGAGCTTACCGGAATTACCGACGCTATGGTGGCGGACGCTCCGTCACAGGAGGAGGCTGTGAGAAGCTTCCTTGAGTTCTGCGACGGAAATGTATTGGTTGCCCACAACGCCGGTTTTGATACATCATTTATCAGAGCCGCCTGCAACAATATGGGGGAAGCCTTTGATTATACCTATATAGACACTGTGGCTATTTCACGTGCGGTTTTAAAGGATATTAAAAACTGTAAGCTGGACACTGTAGCTAAATATCTCCGTTTGGGAGATTTTAATCATCACAGAGCCTGTGACGACGCCATGATTTTGGCTAAGATTTTTGTATCTCTTTGCAGCCGTCTTGAGGCGGACTACAATATAACACATGTCTGCGATATAAATACCAAGATAAACGGCGGCGACTTTAAAAAGCTGAAGCCTTATCACCAGATAATTCTTGTAAAGAATAAGGTTGGACTTAAAAATCTTTACAAGCTTATTTCAATGGCTCACCTGACTTATTTTTATAAAACTCCGAGAATACCTAAGTCGGAGCTTATAAAGCACAGAGAGGGACTTCTCATCGGTTCTGCCTGTGAAGCGGGTCAGCTTATGAGGGCTATAATCGAGGGAAAATCCATAGTCGAGCAGAAAGAAATAGCTTCTTTTTACGATTTCTTGGAAATTCAGCCTACAGGTAACAACATGTTTATGGTTCGTGACGGAATGGTAAACTCTGTTGAGGATTTGCAGAACTTTAACAAGGCTGTTGTAAAGCTGGGAAAAGAGCTTAACAAGCCGGTTGTTGCCACCTGCGACGTTCATTTCCTTGACCCGCACGACAGCGAATACAGAAAAATACTCCAGTTCAGCAAGGGATTTACCGACGCTGACAATCAGGCGCCGCTGTATTTCAGAACCACAGCGGAGATGCTCAAGGAGTTTTCCTATTTGGGCGAGAAAAAAGCCTACGAGGTTGTTGTGGAAAACACAAATAAAATCGCCGATATGATAGAGCGTGTCCGTCCTATTCCTGAGGGAAATTTCCCGCCCTTTATTGAGGGTGCGGAGGAACAGCTCACAAGCATCACATGGCAGAGGGCAAAGGACAAATACGGCGACCCTCTCCCTGATATTGTTAAGGAAAGACTTGACAAGGAGCTTAATTCAATTACAAAATACGGATTCTCCGTTTTGTACATGACCGCCCAGAAGCTTGTTGCAGACAGCGAGGCTCACGGCTATCTGGTTGGTTCACGAGGAAGCGTTGGTTCTTCCTTTGTTGCCACCATGTCCGGTATCTCCGAGGTTAACCCTCTTTGTCCTCACTATGTCTGCCCTAAGTGCAAGCACAGCGAATTTATTACCGACGGCAGTGTGGGTTCAGGATTTGATTTGCCCCCTAAGAACTGTCCTAACTGCGGCGAGGAAATGCACCGTGACGGACACGAAATCCCATTTGAAACATTCCTGGGATTTAAGGGCGACAAGGTTCCTGATATCGACCTTAACTTCAGCGGTGAGTATCAGTCATTTTCTCACCGCTACACGGAAGAGCTTTTCGGCAAGGACAACGTGTTTAAGGCGGGAACTATCGCCACTGTTGCGGACAAAACCGCTTTGGCATACGTAAGAAAATACGAAGAGGAAAAGGGAACTGCTTTCCACAAGGCGGAGCAGGCAAGACTTGCAATAGGATGCACCGGTATAAAAAGAACAACCGGTCAGCACCCGGGAGGCATGGTTGTTGTTCCTAAGGGTATGGAGGTTTACGACTTCTGTCCGGTTCAGCACCCTGCCAACGATATGAAATCTGACAATATAACAACACACTTCGACTTCCACTCCATCCATGATACGATTTGTAAGCTGGATGAGCTTGGACACGATGTTCCGACAATTTACCATTATTTGGAAGAGTTTACCGGAATTTCAGTTATGGATGTTTCCATGAGTGACCCCGAGGTTATGTCCTTGTTTACCTCAACAAAAGCTTTGGGTGTAACTCCAGAGGATATCGACTCTCAGACAGGTACTTTCTCACTGCCTGAGGTTGGAACTCACTTTGTTAGAAACATGCTGGTTGAATCACAGCCGAAAACTTTTTCCGACCTTTTGCAGGTTTCCGGACTTTCCCACGGTACCGACGTTTGGATTGGAAACGCCGCTGACCTTATTCACAACGGCACATGCACAATTTCAGAGGTTATCGGTACTCGTGACTCCATTATGACATATCTTATGCATAAGGGACTGGAGCCGGGCATGGCTTTTAAAATAATGGAAATTGTCAGAAAGGGTAAAGCTACAAAGCTTCTCACAGAGGAGCATTTTAATGCAATGAAGGAGCACAATGTTCCCCAGTGGTACATAGACTCCTGTATGAAGATAAAGTACATGTTCCCGAAAGCCCATGCTGCGGCTTATATGATAGCTACTTTGAGATTGGGCTGGTACAAGGTTCACAAGCCTGTTGAATATTACGCCGCATATTTTACCGTGCGAAACGACGGTTTTGACGGCGAAACAGTTATAAAGGGCAGACAGGCGGTTTTAAATAAGATGCAGCTTATTAAGAACAAGGGAAAAGAAGCCTCCATGAAAGAGCAGGCGGAGCTTCCTATGCTCCAGATAATAAACGAAATGCTTGCAAGAGGCATTGAGGTTTTGCCTATTGATATTTATAAATCAAAGGCGAAAAGGTTTGTTATCGAGGACGGAAAAATAAGACTTCCTTTCTGCGTTCTGTCAGGCGTTGGAATGGCGGCTGCCGAAAGCCTTGAGGAGTGCGGAGAGAAAGAAAAGTATCTTTCCGTTGAGGAAATGCTGAGAATAACAAAAGTTTCAAAATCTGTTATCGAAACTCTGAGAGCGGTGGGAGCCTTTAAGGATTTGCCTGAAAGTTCCCAGATGTCACTGTTTTGATTTTATAAAAACCCTAAGCGGACTAAATGTTTGCTTGGGGTTTTAAACTTTAATTATTACTCAAAATATACAGATTTATGTCGAATAAAGTGAGAAAATGTAGATAAACTCTTGCATTATGGTGATTATTGTAATATGATAGAACCGTATTTTAATTTTTCTTTACGGGGTTGTTTCACTTGAAAGACAATAAGTTTAAAAATGTTATTTTATGGATTACATATGCAGTTCTGCTATTATTTGTGATGATGAACTTTAAGACAGTATGGGATATAATTTTGAAATTCTTTTCAATAATGACGCCTTTTATATATGGCTTTTTGCTGGCTTATATTCTTAATTTCCTTATGCTGTTTTTTGAGAAACGTGTGTTTTTCAAAATAGAAGAGAAAAACAGAAGGCTGAAAAGTCTTAATAAAACCCTGTCTTTGATTTGTACGTACATTGTGGCTTTCGGTATTGTCACTTTCCTTGTGGCGATTTTGGTTCCTCAGGTTTCAAAAAGCTTTGAGTCCCTGTATCAGAATATGCAGGGGTATTTGAACGGCGCCGAGGAAGCGCTCAACGAAGTTCTTGAATTTTTTGACAATACCTTTGGATTAAATCTTATCAGCGAAAATCAGTTAAACAAGTTCATTGAAAGAATGGTTTCACTGTTTACAGGCAGTGACATGCAGAATTTCTATAAGGATCTTTTAAATGCAATTTTCCCGGCTGCTATCAATACAGCTTCAAATATTTACAACTGGTTTATTGCAATTATCGTTTCTGTATATTTCCTCGCCTGCAAGGAAAAGCTCTGCGCTCAGGTAAAGGCTGTTTCCTATGCTTATATGCCGAAAAGGGTTTTGAATAAAGCTATTGAAATAGTTAACGTTTCAAATAATATGTGCGGACGATTTTTAATAGGAAAATTAGTTGACTCAATTATTATAGGTATTCTTTGCTTTATAGGTATGAGTATTTTCAGATTTGAATATGCTCCCCTTATCAGCGTTATTGTGGGATTTACAAATATTATACCTGTGTTCGGCCCGTTTATCGGCGCAATACCGAGCGCATTTTTGCTTTTGCTTATTGACCCTATCCAGTGTCTGTGGTTTGTTGTGTTTATTATAGTTTTGCAGCAGCTGGACGGAAACGTAATAGGCCCGAAGATTTTGGGAAATCAGATAGGTGTTTCCGGTTTCTGGATTATGTTCAGCGTTTTGGTAGGCGGAGGACTTTTCGGTGTTTCCGGAATGGTGCTGGGAGTTCCGGTGTTTGCTGTGATTTACGATCTTTTGGGAAAGAATGTAAAAACAAGATTGAAATACAAAGTGGTAAATCACGGACTTGAAAGTGAAGAAAAGATTGATGTTAAAAATGATACAGAAGAAAATAATGAAGAATAAATGTTGACAAAGGTAATTTTTTATGATATCATATTAGCACGCTAAAGCGTTTTAGGTATGTTCTGCCTTTTTTATATAATTGGAAATAAACTGTCAGGAGAAAGTTATGAAAAAATATATGATGATAACTCCCGAGGGAACTAAGGATTTTCTCTTTGAGGAATGTAATGTGTTTGACAGTATCTGTGACAAGATACAAAATGTTTTCGAGGACTTCGGATACAGAAAGGTTATAACTCCGGGTGTGGAGTTTTTCGATTTGTTTTCGGCGGACAGCTGGGGTATTCCTCAGGAGGATATGTTCAAAGCCACCGACAGCAAGGGAAGAATTCTTGTTATGCGTCCGGATTCCACTTTGCCAATCGCCAGAATGGCCGCTACAAGACTTAAAAACCATACATTGCCCATAAGACTTTATTACAGACAGGCGATTTATCAGAACAAGCCATCCCTTATGGGAAAAAGCTGCGAGGTTTTGCAGATGGGCGTTGAGTATTTGGGAGCTGTCGGAAAGTGCGCAGACCTTGACATAATATCAGCGGCTATCGAGAGCCTTTCCTCTGTTTTTGAGGATTTTAGAATTGAAATAGGTCATGCGGGACTGTTTAAGGTGCTTTCCGACAATCTGAATGTTTCCGAGGAGATTAGAGAGGATATAAGAATTGCCATTGAGAGCAAAAACTATCCTGCTCTTAACGATATTTTGGACGGACTTGAGGACAGTCTTAGCGTCAGAGCTATGAGAAGTCTTCCTAAGCTTTTCGGCGGAATTGATGTTTTGGAAAAGGCTTTGGAGATGGAAGAATTTTCTCCTGCAAGCGGCGAGCTTAACTATATAATGGATCTGTACCGTGGTCTTTGCGAACTGGGTTACGGCGACAAAATTACAATAGACTTGGGACTTGTGCAGAGAAACGACTACTACAGCGGTATAGTATTTTCCGGATATGTGGACGGAAGCGGAGCGGCTATTCTTTCCGGCGGAAGATACGACACACTTCTTGATAATTTCTCAGTTCCTATGGGTGCGGCAGGTTTTGCACTCAATATCGACGAAATGGCTCAGGTTAAGTTTAAATCGGGATTTTTCGAGCCTTCAACACCTTCACAGGTTCTTGTTTTTGCGGAAAAGGGCTATGAGGTTGAAGCTGTAAAGTATGCCCGCTCTTTAAGAAAGACAGGTGTTAAAGCTGAGCTTTCCTCCTTTGATAAGGAAGAGGATGCAAAAGCCTATGCAAAAGCCGGCAATATAGGAAAAATAATTAAAGTAAGCGAAGATATAACGGAGATAAAATGATGAAACCACTTAGAATTGCACTTACAAAGGGCAGACTTGAGAAATCCACCATTGCGCTTTTTGAAGCAATCGGATATGACTGCTCACAGGTTATAAATAAAGGCAGACGCCTTATTCTTCCAATAGGAAACGGAGAAATTGAGGTTGTTCTCGCCAAAGCCGCCGACGTTATCACATATGTTGAACACGGCGTATGCGATTTAGGCGTTGTAGGAAAAGATACAATTTTGGAACAGGGCAGAATTTTCTATGAGCTTCTGGATTTGGGATTCGGAAAATGCCGTTTTGCCCTTGCGGCTCCAAAGGGAAAGGATTTTTACCAGGGCTACGCAGAAAAAACAATAGCTACTAAATATCCAAACGTCACAAAGAACTTTTTCGAAAAAAAAGGAATGGACGTAAGAATTATAAAAATAGAGGGTTCGGTGGAGCTTGCGCCACTTGTTGGACTTTCCGACGGAATTGTTGATATAGTTGAAACAGGCTCTACCCTTAAAGAAAACGGACTTGAGGTTATTGAGGACGTTGTTCCTGTTTCTGCAAGACTTATTGCAAATATTGCAAGCTTAAAGCTTAGAAAACAGGAGATTGAAGGTCTGGTTGACAAGATAAAGGAGGAAATTTCCAAATGATACCAAAGGTTATTGCCGACGGCAAAAAGGAATATGACTTTATAAAAGAACTGAAATTGAGAGCTGAAAACTCCGACAAGGATGTTGTGCCTGCTGTTTCAGAGATAATAAATAATGTAAGGGAAAAGGGCGACAAGGCGGTTTATGACTACACCGTGAAGTTTGACGGCAAAGCCCCTGAAAAAACAGAGATTACAAAGGATGAAATAGAAGAGCTTATCAAAGACTGCGAGCCTTTGTTTTTGGAAGCCATAACAAAAGCTGCGGCAAATATTAAGGATTTCCACGCAAGACAGGTTCAGCAGAGCTGGCTTACCACCAAGGAAAACGGCGTTATTATGGGTCAGCGTGTGAGAGGTCTTAAAAGAGTGGGAATTTATGTGCCGGGCGGCACAGCGGCTTATCCGTCATCAGTTCTTATGAACGCAATTCCTGCAAAGCTTGCCGGTGTTGAAGAGGTTATAATGGTTACTCCTCCATGTAAGGACGGAAAACCTAATCCCAACATCATGGCGGCGGCAAAAATCGCAGGTGTTGACAGGGTGTTCCTTATGGGCGGCGCTCAGGCGGTAGCGGCTTTGGCTTACGGTACGGAAACAGTTCCAAAGGTTGACAAAATCGTAGGCCCTGGAAATATTTTCGTTGCAACTGCAAAGAAGCTTCTTTACGGAGTGGTTGACATAGATATGATTGCAGGCCCAAGCGAAATTTTGATTGTGGCTGACAAAACAGCAAATCCGAAATTCCTTGCGGCTGACCTTATGAGCCAGGCGGAGCATGACAAGCTTGCTTCTTCAATTCTCCTTACAACCAGCGATGAAATCGCAGTTGAAACCGAAAAAGAGGTTTTAAGACAGGTTGAAAAGCTTTCAAGAAAGGATATTATCGAATATTCACTTTCAAACTTCGGAGCTATAATTGTATGCAGTGACATGACTCAGGCTGTGGACTTTGCAAACGAGCTTGCGCCGGAGCACTTGGAGGTTTGCTGTGAAAATCCAATGGAGTATGTTGGAAAGCTTCACAATGCAGGTTCAGTATTTTTGGGAAATTACAGTCCTGAGCCTTTGGGCGATTATTTTGCAGGCCCTAACCATGTGCTTCCAACCAGCGGAACAGCCAGATTTTTCTCACCGCTTTCCGTTGACAGCTTCGTTAAAAAGTCAAGCTTTATTTACTATACAGAGGATGCTCTGAAAAAAGACGCAGAGCTTATCGAGGAGTTTGCGAAAAAAGAGGGACTTACCGCTCACGCAAACAGTATTACAGTTAGATTTGAAGATTGATTTTAAATTTATCCCGGCAGGCAGTTGCTTTGGAAAGTTTTTCCTGCCGGGTTTCTTTTTATTCAGTGACATTAAAAACTATGAAGGTGATATAAATGGCATATAGTCTTAATCAGAAAATTAAAGACCTTGAACCCTATGAACCCATAAGCGGTACATATAAAATAAGATTGGACGCTAACGAAAGTCCTTTTTCATATACAGATGAAATCAAAGAAAAAATTGCCGAAGCCGTAAAGACTATTGATTACAACAGATATCCCGACCCTATGGCTGAGGAACTCTGCGAAGCTTTTGCGGATTTTTACGGAGTTGATAAAAAGCTTGTAACTGCCGCCAATGGTTCTGACGAGCTTATAAGCGTTATTGAAACATCCTTTTTAATGAAAGGGGAAAAGCTTCTCTTTATTGCTCCGGATTTTTCTATGTATAAATTTTACAGTTCAATATGCGAGGCTGAATGTGTTCAGATTAACAAAAATCCTGAACTTGAATTCACCGCCGACGAAATGATAAAGGCAATTAAGGACAGCGGCGCAAAATGTGTTATTTTCTCAAATCCCTGCAACCCGACAGGTCAGGGACTTGACAGAGAGGCGATAAGAAAAATCGTTTCATCCGTTGACGCTTTGATTGTGGACGACGAAGCTTACATGGATTTCTGGGATCAGTCAATGATAGGCGAAACAGAAAATTACGACAATCTGATTGTTCTGAGAACCGCTTCAAAGGCTTTTGGTTCTGCGGCTTTAAGACTTGGTTTTGCTGTTGCCAATGAGAAAATTACAAGAGCCATGAAAGCTGTAAAATCCCCATATAATGTAAACTCTGTTTCTCAGAAAGTAGGCACAATAATTTACAGGGAAAAGGAATATTTTAAAAAATCTCTTTCATCTATTGTATACAATAGAGATTTGCTGTATAATGGATTGAGAAATTGTAGCTGTTTTACCGATGACTTTAGGGTTTATCCAACAGTTACCAATTTCGTTTTTGTAAAAACAACCATGGCTTTGGACATTTGGAAATACCTTTTGTCGAAATCCGTAGCTATAAGGTATATGGGAGAATATATAAGAATTTCTGCCGGCACAGACGAAGAAACCGCATTTGTTCTTGCAGAGATTGAAAACTATTTAAAAAATTTAAAGAAGAATTGATTTCTGATTTTTGAATATATTTAGCTTTAGGAGAAAATTATGAGAACCGCACAGATTGAAAGAAATACCAAAGAAACAAAAATAAATCTGTCTCTTAACTTGAACGGAGGCGAAATTTCCATAAACACGGGAGTTGGCTTTTTTGACCATATGCTCAATTCCTTTGCAATTCACGGAGGTTTCGGACTTTGTGTAAAGGTTGAGGGTGATTTGCAGGTTGACTGCCACCACACAATAGAGGATGTGGGAATAGTTTTGGGTTCTGCTTTTTCTCAGGCTTTGGGCAACAAGGGAGGTATTGAAAGGTTCGGAAGCTTTTACGTTCCTATGGACGAAGCTTTGGCTTTTGCCGCCGTCGATATAAGCGGCAGACCTTATCTTGTTTTTAAAGGCGATTTTCCGCAGGACAGGTGCGGAGAATATGACTGCTGTATGACTGAAGAGTTTTTCAGAGCTTTTGCCTTTAATGGCGGAATAACTCTTCATGTTTCCGCTGAATACGGAAAAAATTCTCACCATATGGTTGAGGCTATGTTTAAGGCCGTGGCTCATGCCATGAGACTTGCCGTAAAACAAAGAGGAAGTAATGAGGTATTATCTGCGAAGGGAGTTTTGTAAATGATAGTAATTCCTGCCATTGATATTAAGGATGGAAATTGTGTTAGATTATTTAAAGGTGATTATTCAACGGTACATAAAGTTGCTGAAAATGCGGTAGAAACAGCACTTGCGTTCCAAAATGCAGGAGCAAAATGGATTCATATGGTTGACCTTGACGGTGCAAAGGACGGAAAAAGGGTTAATTCTCAGATTTTTCTTGATGTTGCAAAAAATACCGATCTTAAAATTGAGCTTGGCGGCGGTATAAGAGATATGGAGTCCATAGAATATTATCTTTCAAACGGTATATCAAAGGTTATTCTCGGCTCTGCTGCCGTTAAAAAACCTGAGTTTGTAAAAGAAGCTTTGAAAGTTTACGGCGATAAAATCGTCGTTGGCATTGACGCCAAAAACGGAATGGTTAAGGCGGAAGGCTGGATAGATTCTTCCGAGATTCATTATATAGAGCTTGCAAAAAGAATGGAGTCCTTCGGCGTTAATACAATTATTTACACCGACATAGACCAGGACGGAACTCTTGCCGGCCCTAATCTCAATGATTTGGATCAGCTGGCACATGCTGTATCCTGTAATATTATTGCAAGCGGCGGCGTTGCCAATCTTAAGGATATTATTAACCTTGCAGAAATTGATATTTTCGGTGCAATATGCGGCAAGGCTATTTATACAGGGGATTTGGATTTGCGCCTTGCAATTCAGATTTGCAGTAAAGTTTAAAATAAAAGTGCAGTCACGCTATACTATATATAATAGATAACAGCCAATGACTGCAGAGCGGAGTAGAAAATGGATTTTGATAAGTATTTTAAAAAGCAGGAATTGATTCCTGCCATTATTCAGGAAAAGTCCACCGGCGAGGTTTTGATGCTTGCTTATATGAACCGTGAGTCCATGGAAAAAACCTTTGAAACAGGCTATACATGGTTTTACAGCAGAAGCAGACAGGAGCTTTGGAACAAAGGAGCTACTTCAGGACATTTCCAGAAGGTATGTGAGATTTTTTCCGATTGTGACGACGACACTTTGCTTATAACAGTTGAGCAGACAGGAGCTGCATGTCACACAGGAAACCACAGTTGTTTCTATACTAAAATAAAGTAATTGAGAGGTAAACATAAATGACAGACGAAGTTTTGAAAAGCTTATACGAAACAGTTCTTGACAGAAAGGCAAACAACGAGGAGGGTTCATACACCTGCTATCTTTTTGAAAAGGGACTGGATAAGATTCTGAAAAAGGTTGGAGAAGAGTGCAGCGAAACAATAATTGCAGCTAAAAACGGTGATAACAGCGAAACTGTTCTTGAAATCTCTGATTTGATTTACCACCTTATGGTTATGATGGTTCAGCAGGGTATAACTCTTGAAGAAGTTATGGCAGAGCTGGACAAGAGAAGTGCTAAAAAAGGAAACTTAAAGAAATTTCATCAGGTGGACAAGAATACCTGATTGAAAAATATATTTTAAGGAGTATTAAAAATGAGAAGTAGAAAAAAAATTGTATCTCTCGTACTGTTCCTTGCAATGATGATTTCTGTTTTTGCAGGCTGCGGCTCAGCCGAGGACAAAGAGTTTTCATCAAACGGTTTTACCGTTACATTGCCGGGCAATGCTAAGGAAATGGATCAGAGCCTTGGTTATACTGCATGCTATCAGGTTGGCAATGACATTGTTGTAGCAGCTATCGAGGAGACAAAAAGCTCTTTGCAGTCATTGGGACTTTCCGAGGATGCAACAGTTGAGGAGTATGCAGCTCTTGTGGCAGAAGTAAATGGCTACAGTGCAGATGATATCAAAACACTTACAGGAACAGATGCTCCATATTTTGAGTATTCTTCAACCGTAAGCGATGTTGAATATAATTACATGGGCGTTTGCTATGAGTCTGAAGAATCTTTCTGGTTTGTAAACTTCGGAACTACAGCAAGCAAATTTGATTCTGTAAAAGAAGATTTTGAAAGATGGGCAGCAAGCGTTAAGGTTTGACTATTTGAATGAAATATAATGGAAAGCAGTGAGAAAACTCGCTGCTTTTTCTTTTTTAAAGTCAGTTTAAGGTACGGTAGTAATGAATTTGTTTTACAGAAGGCAATTTTTGTACAATATATCCATGTGAAAATGAGAGAAATAAAAAAATGTTAATTTCTTGCTCGGTAACTATTATAAAAAAATTCATTATTTAATAATTATTTCTTTTATTTTCCTTTTGTTCATTTATTGACTTGATTTTTTTGTGTATTATATACATTCATTTTCTTATAAATCGAATTTTTCGGGTGATTTATCCTAAATAAAACATGTGAAAATGTTGACTTTTTTCCGTTTGATGATATAATTAGAACAAGAGGCAGTCTGCGTACTGCCAGTACCCGTCAAGATTAGTATGCGGATCTTTTCGGGAATTTTTGAAAGGAGATTTAATAATGAGAACAGAAAACAAACAGTTCAAAAAAGTGCTTTCTGTGATACTCAGCATCTGCATGCTGTTATCCATAGTTCCATCTATGGTATTTGCAGAAGGCGAAGGTTCCGGCTGGACTCAGGAAAAATCTGACACAACCGACGTCATCAATGAGCTGACTGAAGATGGTTGGTGGCATTTTAAATCCGGTCCTAACAACGGAAACAACCCAAATCCAAGCAAGAACCCAGCTACCTTTGTTAACGACACAATGGTAATTGAAAATATGGGTACTTTGGATTGGGATATTAAGGCTGTAAACGATGCTTCAACTACACGTTTTGGTATTTGGCTTAAATACTCAGATACCAACAATGGCATGTTCATCGGTTACGATAAAGGTGGTTGGTTCTGGCAGAACTACGGTGCAACAGGTGAAACATGGTACAATGGTACCAGAGTAAAGGGTCCTAACGCAGGCGAAACAGTCAGACTTCAGCTTACATGGACAGACAATAAGTTTATTAAAGCTACAGTTAACGGTCAAGGCCTCTTTGAAGGTAGTATTCCTGACTTTGCATATGCACAGGGCGACAAGATTGCTATCAAGTGCGGTTCTTACAACGGCACAAGTGGTATGGAGCTTACAGAAGTTTATGTAAGAGAGCATAAGGATGAAGAGCCTACAACAGAGCCAACTTCAAGCACAGAGCCTCCAGAGGTTCCTGTAGATCCTGACAGAGAGACTGTTGTTCTTACAAATGACGCAATGAGCGTTACTGTAGACGCTAAGTTCCCGAGAGTTATTAAGTACGACCTTGCAAATGGAAACGTTGTTTATGGTCAGACAAAAACTCTTGATACTATCAGAATCAACGGTGTTGATCTTACAGTAGATCCTGAAACAGTAGTAACTACAGAAGCTGCTGACAAGGTTACATATAAGTTCCCTCTCAAGTCAGAGGACAACACAATTGATATGGAAATGACATGCGAACTTGTTATTGAGAATAACACTTTGGCATTCAACATTACAGAAATCAAAAATAACCTTGATTCTCAGGTTAACCCAATCTTGAAGATTTACATTCCACAGCACAGCTTGGTATCTGTAAATGCAAATGACGAGGCTTCAAACCTCTTCGGTGCAATCATTTCTTCAAAGACAAAGGTTGACGGCGACGAGTACTTCAAGCTTACAAGCACATCTGCAAACAAGACAACTGACTACGCATACGCAGTTATCTCTGATTCTAAGATCAGTGCTTCAATGGAATCAAACTCAACAGTTGACGGCAGATCCAATGGTTTCGGCGGCGCTGGCGCTAACAACACAAGAATCGTATCTGAGGTTTACGACGGTGCTGTTCCTAACGCAGACGGCGAATATGAGACAGTTAAGACTCTCGGACTTCAGAGTAATACATGGGACTATCAGTACAGAGTAACAACAAATGTTGGAAGCGCTACAAACACAACAACATATGTTTATAATGCTATTGAACTCCCATATGTAAGAGTTGTAATCACAGGCGACGAGAATGGCGACGAAGTTATCAACTGGAACGATGGTGCTATTGCTTTCCGTGATATTTCTCACGAAATCGCTAAATCTGACGAAGTTCCTGAGTTGGTTGGATATCGTATTTCCATGAACTTCGGCGGACAGGCTCAGAACCCATTCCTCACAACTCTTGATAACGTTAAGAGAGTTGCTGCTCATACAGACGGTCTTGGACAGTCAATCCTCCTCAAGGGTTATGCAAGTGAAGGTCATGACTCAGGTCACCCAGACTACTGGAATATCGGTGAGAGAATCGGTGGAGCAGAGGATATGAATACACTCCTTACAAAGGGTAAGGAATACGGCGCAGTATTCGGTATCCATGTAAATGCTTCCGAGTTCTATCCAGAAGCAGAGGCATTCAACGAGAATCGTATTAAGTGGAATGTTACAGGTACACCTAACTACGGTTGGAACTGGATTGACCAGGGTATCAACATGAACGGTTGGTACGATATGGCTAACTATGATCCTGATGCAACATATGATGATCTCTACAGAGAAAATCGTTTCCAGAAGCTTTATGAATTGGTTGGCACAAACCTCGACTTCGTATACGTTGACGTTTGGGGCAACGGACAGACTCCTTCTGACGGTACTTGGGGAACAAGAGTAATTTCTCAGGAAATCACAGAGAGAGGCTGGAGAATGGCTAATGAGTGGGGTGTTGCAAACGACTGGGATGCAACATTTACACACTGGTCAACAGACCTTACATACGGCGGAGCAGACCTTAAGGGTGTTAACTCCACACTTATCAGATTTATCAGAAACCATCAGAAGGACGTATGGGTAGGCGACTATCCTTCATATGGCGGCGAAGCTCAGGCTCCTCTCCTCGGTGGTATGAACATGAAGGACTTCGAAGGCTGGCAGGGTAGAAATGACTACGATGCTTGGATTAGAAACCTTTATACACACAATCTTTCAACAAAATTCTTGCAGCACTTCGAAGTAGTATCTTGGGAGTATGCAAATGACGCAGATCCTACAGTTCCTACATCAGCTGATTGGACACCTTCTGTAAAGGCTGTTCTCCGTGACGATGCAGGCAACGAAGTAGTAGTAACAAGAAAGTCAAGCGATCCTAACAGCGCAGAATTCAGAGAGAGAGTTATCACATTTAACGGTATTACAGTTCTTGACGGTTCTGAAAACCGTGGTGACAACGACAACTCTAAGGGTAACCAGACATACCTCATCCCATGGCTTTGGGATTCTTCAACAGGTGAGTTCCTTGATTCTAAGGACGAGAAACTCTATCACTGGAACACAGCAGGCGGCACAACAACTTGGACACTTCCTGAGTCTTGGAGCGATGTATCAGAAGTTAAGTACTACAAGCTTACAGACCTCGGCGCAGTAGAAGAGCAGATTATCAAAGTTGACGAAAACCGTCAGATTACAATTAAGGCAGACGCTGAAACTCCTTACATAGTTAAGAAGGGTGACGCTACAAAACTCGAGATCGTATGGTCAGAGGGTATGCACATTGTAGACGCTGGCTTCAACAGCGGTATCGATAATATTCTCACATTGTGGGATGTAGAAACAGAAAACGTTAATTACGGTGACGTAAACGGCGATAAAGTTATTAATATTAACGACGCATCACTTGTTCAGCTCTACATCAATAAGAATGAGGGAACAATAGTTGATGAGAAAATTGCTGATGTTAACAGAGATGGTATCATCACAGTTGCTGACGTAACAGCAATTCAGCTTATCGCAGCAGGCAGAACAGAGGCTCCTACAGTTTCTGGTACAGCTACAGTTCAGAAGAGCCAGTACAGCAACCCAATGTTCGTACTTAACGGCGAAATCAGCGCAAAGCAGGAGCTCACAGATCTTACAGCAGGTACACAGTACGCTGTATATCTCGGCGTTGACAACAGAAGCAACAGCAATGCATATGTAAGAATCCTTGATTCTAACGGCAATGTTGTAGCAGAAAACTACACAAACAGATCTATAGCTAAGAACTATATCAAGGCTTATACACATAGTAACTCAAGTGCTACAATCGGCGGCACAAGCTACTTCCAGAACATTTACTTGTTCTTCACTCCTGTTGAAGGTGAGAAGTATTACCTCCAGCTCGAGCAGACAGGTACAGGCAATGTTTACTTCGACGATATCAGAATCACAGAGAGCGACGCTTCCTTCTTTGAGTACGATGAAGAAGGCAATGTAGTAAGCTTCTACAATGATTTCGAGAAGAACGTTCAGGGTGTTTACCCATTCGTAATCGGCGGAATCGAAGGCGTTGAGGATAACAGAACTCACCTCTCCGAGCTCCACGATCCTTACACACAGGCTGGCTGGGATATCAAGAAGCTTGACGACGTTATCGACGGCGAGTGGTCCGTAAAGGTTAACGGTCTTGTTCAGAGAAATGCAATGGTTATGCAGACAATTCCTCAGAACTTCCGCTTCGAGCCAGGCGTAACATACGATATTTCCTTCGACTATGAAATCGGTACAGCCGGTACATACGGCGTTGTATACGGAGAAGGCGAGTACAGCTCAAGCAAGTCTTATTCACTCCTCCCACTCAACGAGCAGGCTATCACAGATGAAGGTACAAGCAAGCATACATTCTCCTTCAGCCTTATCGGCGGTGAGAGCGGACAGACTTGGTTCGGTATCTACTCAACATCTAAGGCTCCTGAGAATACAGACTCCTTCATCGGTTATAAGGATCTCGTAATTGATAATGTAAGCATTAAGGTTAGTAAGTCTGACAAATCAGAAATGATGGCAGCATATGAGAAGTATTCCGGCCTCAACGAGGTTGACTACGCTCCAGATCAGTGGGCAGTATTCGCAGAGGCTCTCGCAAATGTAGAGGCATTGTTCCAGAATTCTGATGCAGAGCAGGCAGAAGTTGATGCAGCTACACAGGCTCTCATCGATGCAGCAGAAGCTCTTGAAGTTGCTTACGGCACAATCACAATCACAGTTAAGAACGAAGAGGGCGAAGTAATCCCAGGTGCAAAGGTTGCTCTTGATTGCTATAACGATGATTCAATCGCAAAGCAGACAGGCGTAGCTGATGAGAATGGTATGGTTACATTTGAGAATCTCAGAAACAGAGAGTATGGCGCAAGCGCATCTGCTGACGGCTATACAACAAGATACGGCGTAACAGCTCCTATCGTTCTTAATGAGGTTACAAATACAGACGTTGTTCTTAACGCAGTAAGTGCTGACGGTCTCTTGGCAGAGTACAACTTTGATGACGGTGACGTTTCAATGCTTGTTAACCAGGAAGACAATGCAGGCGGCGATGTAACAGTTACAGCAGTTGACGGAAAGGCTCAGATTAGATTCCCTGGCGGCGGCAGAGCTAACGTATTTATCGAGGACGAAGGTCTTGACAGAGTTAAGAATGGTCGTATCGAATTTGACGTTACAACAATGTCCGCAAACGGTATCAGATTTGGTGTTAACTTCCGTGCAGCAAATATGAACCAGAGAATCTGGACAGGTGTAGGCGATGCTAACAACCAGTACTTCTATGAGTGGTGGAATGGTTCAGCTAACAGCTGGTCATCAATGTTCAGCAATAATGAGTACTTCACAAGCGGCAATACAGTTCATGTTGTAGCTGAAATAAGCAACAATAGAGTTAAGCTTACAGTAGATGATGTTGTTTTGGTTAACTCAACTGTCACTGGTGGAATACCAACAGACGGCGGTTGGTTTGGATTTGAGTGCAGAAATGCTAACTCCTTCCAGATTGACAACGTTAAAATCTATACAGCTGACACAGATCCTGTTTTCTAATTTAAAATCTCTTTTTCAAGAATAGCAAAGCTTTTCCCGTGAAAAAGCTTTACACGGCGGCCCCGCAGAAATGCGGGGTCGTTCTTTTTTGAATATTTTATGGTCAAAGCAGGATATATTATGGTATTATATTAAAAATAAGTTAGGGGTGATTTGGTGGAGAATTTTAAAAATATTTTATTTTCCGGGAAGTTTCGTGATTATCAGCAGTCCGCTCTGAACAATTTAGGAAAGCACATGGATGATAAAAAAATACATATAGTGGCTGCTCCGGGAAGCGGAAAAACTGTTTTAGGACTGGAGATTATAAGAAGATTAAATGAGCCTGCAATTGTTTTAACCCCGTCGATAACCATTAGACAGCAGTGGGGTGAAAGATTTAATCAGCATTTTGTCAAGGAAAATGACAGAGCAGAATATGTTTCATACTCTCTGAAAAATCCGGCTCTTATCACCTGCGTGACCTATCAGGCTCTGCATGCAGCAATGAAGAGAATTGAGGATGTTGAAAGCGTAGAGGAAACTGAGTTTACTGAAAAAGAGGACTACAGCAATTTTGACTTGGTCGCTGAGCTTAAAGAAAAGAAAATAAAAACAATATGCCTTGATGAGGCGCACCACCTTAAAAGTGAGTGGCAGAAAGCTCTTGAAGCATTTATCAAAGCTATGGGCGATGATATTTTTGTGGTTTCCCTTACTGCAACTCCTCCTTATGACAGTACGCCTGCTGAGTGGGACAGGTATATTTCTACCTGCGGAGAAATTGATGAAGAAATTTTTGTGCCTCAGCTTGTGGCTCAGGGAACACTCTGTCCTCATCAGGATTTTATATATTTCAACTATCCCACTGATGAAGAGTTCGAAATAATAGATTTATACAGAAAGAAATCAAATGAGTTTATAAAAAAATTTGTTTCAGAAAATTTTATGGCAAGAGCTGTAGACGTTTCGGGAATTTTTAATCTTAATAAAAATGAAAGCTGTTTTTTGGAATATCCGCTGGAATTTACCGCTTTTATGACAACTTGTGAGGAATGCGGAGTTTTTGTTCCGGGAGAAATTGTAAAATTGATTACCGTTAATAAAGGCTTGCCAAGATTTAATTCTAATTATTGTCAGATAGCTTTGCAGTTTATCATAGACCATGAGGAAATATTTACTAAAGAAATTTCTGAAGAAATCAAAAATATTTTAAAGAGGAATGGACTTATTGAAAAAAATACGGTGGCTTTGACTAAAAGTAAAGAGACCGATAAGCTTTTAATTTCATCTCTTGGTAAACTGAACAGTATGGTTGAAATTGTAAAAAGTGAATGGAATAACCTGAATAAAGGTTTAAGAATGTTGATTTTGACAGACTATATCAAAAAAGAGCTTTTGGATTCAGTGGGCAATGACACTCCTTTTCATACAATGGGAACGGTTCCTATATTTGAAACTTTACGACGCAGTATTTCCGGGGAAATAAAGATGTGTATTTTAACCGGTTCCCTTGTGGTGATACCCTGTGAGATTATTGAGGCTTTAAAAGAGATTGCTCAGAGGGATAATGTCGAGGTATCGGCTTCGGAAATTAACGGAACAGGATTTTTGAAGGTTGAAATTGAGGGAACTTCAAAAGAACGTGTCGCTCTTTTAACGGAAATGTTTGAAAAAGGCTTTATAAATATTCTCATTGGTACAAAATCTTTATTGGGTGAGGGTTGGGACTCTCCGTGTATAAATTCTCTGATTCTAGCAAGCTTTGTCGGCAGTTTTATGCTTTCTAATCAGATGAGGGGAAGAGCTATTAGAGTAGATAGGAATAACCCTAATAAGGTTTCAAATATATGGCATCTTGTGACGGTTTTGCCGGAAAGTGTCAGCGATAAAAAGTCTCAGCTTTTGAATAAAATTGTCGAGGGCAAACCTGATGAAATATTCGGCGCAGACTATGAAACTGTAAAAAAGAGATTTGAATGTTTTATGGCTCCTGCATACAGTGTAAATGTTATTGAAAGCGGAATATCAAGGCTTGATATTATTAAACCGCCGTATGATGCAGAGGGAATAAAGAATATAAATATTAAAATGCTCTATTTGGCTTCTCAGAGAGATAGAACAGCAAAAAGCTGGTTTGAGTCCATGGGTAACGGTAGATACACTACGGTTGTTGAGGTTAATCAAATAGAGAAAGAAAAGTTCCCGAGAGGCTTTGTGTATAGAAACTTTATCGGTGAGTTTTTGTTTATAGTGTTTTATGTTTTGTATTGTCGTATAGGAAGCAGTTTGTTGTTTTTCTCAGAGCCTGTATGGATAATGTTAGTTGTAATTTTCTCTTTGGTGGCAGTACCTGTTTGTATAACCGGAATATTGAAATTTATCAGAATGATTTCGCCTAAAAAGGCTATGAAATCTTTAGCAAACTGTGTTTTAAAAACTCTTACTGAAACCGGAAAAATTCAAAAGGGCGGATATGTGACAGTTGCTTCTGATACATCTAACACATTTATTTACTGTACTTTGGAAAATGCATCTGTAAGAGAAAAACAGATTTTTTCTCAGGCTATAGGAGAAATGTTTTCTTCTATTGATAATCCCAGATATGTGTTTGTGAAAAAGGGCTTGGGCGGACGAAAGAGCTACAGTAAAAGCTATTCATGTCCAGGTATTCTTGCAGGAAATAAGGAAACCGCTGAGCTTTTAGGAAAAAATATTGAAAAAATTATGGGCAAATATTATCTCATATACACGAGAACAGAGCAGGGAAGAAAGGAACTGCTTAATTGTCGCAGATATTCCTTTTTGAACATAAATGACGCTCTGTCAGGAAAGAAAAAAATGGTTAAGTCTAATTGGAGATAATATTAAAATATGATGATTTTATAGGGGAAAACGGTCTTTTTGTGTCAAAATAGCCTTTTAAACTATTGAAATAAATTGAATATTTTGATATAATATATTACATGATGATGATGTTATTTTAGACAAAGAGGTGTTGTAAATGAAATGTCCATACTGTGGTTATGAGGAAAGCAAAGTTATAGATTCCAGACCTGCCGATGACGGTGAACGTATAAGAAGACGCAGGGAGTGTCTCGGCTGCGGCAAGCGATTTACAACACATGAAGTGATTGAAACAGTTCCTATAATTGTTGTAAAAAGGGATAGATCCCGTGAGGTTTTCGACAGAAATAAGCTTTTGTCCGGAATACTCAGAGCCTGCGAGAAAAGAAAGGTTTCAATCGAGCAGATAGAAAAAATGGTAGACGATATTGAGATGAAACTGCAAAATTCTCTTGACAGAGAGGTTACTTCTCAGTTTATTGGCGAGCTTGCAATGGAAGAGCTTAAAAAGGTTGACGAGGTTTCCTATGTGCGTTTCGCTTCTGTATACAGACAGTTTAAGGATATAAATACTTTCCTTGAAGAGCTTAACAAGCTTATGTCTGAAAAGTAATATAAAATATTTTAAGGCGTGAATTTTATGTTCACGCCTTTTTCTTTTGCATAACTGTATTTGTTCCCGACAATAATATTTTCAGATATTTTGAAAGGAGTGTTTGCAGTTGAAAATGAACAACAATATGTATATCGACGACGAGAGAAAAAGTGTTATGGATAAGCTTGCCCCCTCAAGGAAACAAATGGAGAATTACAGAAATATCGCTTCTGTTGTCGCAAGAGAATGTGGAATTAAGGACAAGAACTATATGAAGGATAAGGAAGTAAAAAATTAAAAACGGAGTGCTTAATGCACTCCGTACATATAAAATTATTTTAACTGTACTTTTCAGCCTGAGCTACGGCAAGTCGGTCGCATCGCTCGTTCTCTGGATGGCCTGCATGACCTTTTACCCAGACGATGGTTACTTTGTGCTTGTCGTATTCCTTGAGAAGTTCATCCCAAAGATCCGGGTTGAGAGCAGGGTCTTTTTTATTGCGCATCCAGTTGTTTTCCTTCCATTTTTTAGCCCATCCCAGCTTCAGTGCGTTGCAAACATACTGAGAATCGCTGTAAAGTGTTACCTCGCAGGGCTCCTTGAGCATTTTAAGGGCAGTTAAAACGGCGGTGATTTCCATTCTGTTGTTGGTTGTGTTGGCTTCTCCTCCGCTTATTTCTTTCTCTTTATCTTTATATCTGAGAATTGCCCCCCAGCCTCCGGGACCCGGGTTTCCTTTACAAGCTCCGTCTGTGAAAATTTCAACAGCTTTCATATTATCTCCTTATTTATCACTTTTATTTAGTATCCGAATCGCCGGATTTGACTTTATTTACATATAATTATATCCGTTAATATCTGTCACGTCAACAAAAACAAGGGTATTTTAAGGCGGTTTAATGTAATTCCTCTGGGACTTGACATAAAAGAAATAAAAGGTTAATATATAGGTAATGATTTATATGCTCGGAATCTATGCCTAAATGAACATTAGAATTTTAAGTTTTTGAGATAAACTTCTGTGTGATTGCTCTTTTAGGCTGATAAAAAGGGTTTAGTTTGACCTTTTATTTGTTACGCATTAAAGCACCGTTGAGAAATTGTTCGGGAAATTAAATGGTTAACGGTGCATTATTATATAGAATCAGAACGAGAATAATTTATTTATTTACGGAGGTAAAAATAAGTGATTAAAGAAAAAAGTAAATATAACAAAAAGAGCGCACCCCGTATGACAGGAAAGAAAAACACCAGAAACGCCGGATATGTAAAGGGCGGAAACCGTGACGGCGTTATGAAAAAACCTGGGGATATGGGGCTTGAGTATATTTCTCAAAATGAACCTGAGAAAAGATATAAAAACAAAAAGGGCTCTTTGAAACAGATAAAAAGGGAAGCTCCGGTTATTAAAATCTCCTTTTTGGGAGGTCTTAATGAGATAGGAAAGAATATCACTGTTTTTGAATGTAACAACGATATTATTATTTTGGACTGCGGAATGGCTTTCCCTGACGGTGATATGCTTGGTGTAGACCTTGTTATCCCTGATTTTACTTACCTTGAACAGAATTTTGATAAAATCAGGGGTTTGGTTCTCACACACGGTCATGAAGACCACATAGGAGGTATTCCTTTCCTTTTGAAGAAACTCAATGTTCCGATTTACGGAACTGCTTTGACAATCGGTCTTGTGGAAAACAAACTTAAAGAGCATGGTATAAATCATTCCACAGGACTTAATGTTATCAAAGAAAGCAGCAACATTGAACTGGGATGCTTTAATATTGAGTTTATCCATGTAAATCATTCCATACCGGATGCGGTGGGAATTGCAATTCATTCCCCGGCAGGTACAATCGTTCATACCGGCGACTTTAAAATCGACTTTACACCGGTATCAGGAAAGATGATTGACCTTCCTAAGTTTTCAAGACTGGGCGACGAGGGTGTTTTGGCTTTGATGGCTGAAAGTACCAACGCAGAAAGACCCGGCTTTACTCCCTCTGAGGCAAAGGTTTCCGACAGCTTTGACGGTCTTTTCAGACGTGCCGAAAAGAACAGAATTATAATCGCCACCTTTGCTTCCAACATAAGCAGAATACAGCAGATTATCAACTGCGCCAATAAGTACGGAAGAAAAGTTGCTTTTTCCGGAAGAAGCATGATAAACTATCTTACCGTTGCCCGTGAGTTGGGATATATAAATGTGCCTGACGGTGTTATAATCGATATTGATATGCTCAATAAGTATACCGCAGAGCAGATTGTGCTTGTTACAACCGGAAGTCAGGGCGAGCCTATGTCAGCTCTTTCCAGAATGGCTTACTCAGACCACAGAAAGGTAGAAGTAGGCGTCGGAGATTTTATCATTATTTCAGCTAATCCGATTCCGGGAAATGAAAGAACTGTGGGTCACGTTGTTGACGAGCTTTTAAAGAGAGGCTGTCAGGTTGTATATGAATCCATGTATGAGGTTCATGTTTCCGGTCACGCATGCAGTGAAGAGCTTAAAATAATACACAGTCTTGTAAGACCTCAGTACTTTATTCCGGTACACGGAGAGCAAAAGCACCTTATAAAACACGCTAACTTAGCTGCGTCTATGGGTATGAGCAAGGATAGAATTTATGTGGGCGATATCGGAAGAAGTATTGAGCTTTCAGTTGACCATATGAAAGAGGTTGCTCCGGTTCCTGCCGGCAAGATTTTTGTTGACGGTCTCGGAGTTGGAGATGTAGGAAGCATAGTTTTGAGAGACAGAAAGCACCTGGGACAGGACGGACTTATTATTATTGTTGCGTCAATAGACAGCTATGACGGAAGACTTATAAGCGGTCCTGACATTGTTTCAAGGGGATTTGTCTATGTTAGAGAAAGCGAGTCACTTTTGGACGAGGTAAAACAGCTTGCCTATAAAGCTCTGGAGGATTGTTATAAGAACGAGGTTCACGAGTGGGGAACAATCAAGAACAAAATCAAGGACGATGTTTCAAAGCTTATAACTCAGAGAACAAGAAGAAGTCCTATGATTTTGCCAATCTTAATGGAAGTATAATCCACTTTTAAAAAGGGGTTTAGCTATGAAGAACAAAAGTTGGACGGTCATACCGTTTTTCGGAATCTTTTCTGTGGTTATGTTGTTTATGGCGCTTTATACTTTTCAATATAGTCAGCTTATGGGTTATATCGAGGTTTCTATTTCGATTGTAACTATGGGCGTTACCATTTATGAAACCTATAAGTTTAAAAGCAGAATTTATGAAACTGTGCGCAGTGCCTTTAGAAGTCTTCACAACGCTGACGCAGAGTATCTGGAAAGATTTCGTTTTCCTGTTGTTCTTGTTGACGACAACGGGGCTATTATATGGTATAACCAGATGTTTTTGGAGAGCCCGGCAAATATGCTGGACCCGTCGGGAGAGGATATCTCCGATTATATAAGTCACAAAAGGGTGGCTGATGTTCTTGAAAAGGCGGGAACAGACATTGAGTGCAACGGGAGAAAATTTACTGTTTATGCAAACACTTGCAAAAAAGGAACTCTTCTGTATTTCTTCGACAATACCTATTTTAAAAATATTGAAGAGGAATACTCAGAGAGCAGAAGCGTTGTGGCTTCTATTGCCTTTGATAACAGAGAAGAGTTTATAAACGAAAACGAAGAGGAGAGCGCAAGAGTTTTGCTTACTCTGGAAAATACTTTGCAGAGATGGGCGGCAAACTACAAGGCTCTTTATAAAAAGCTTTCCGGCGGCAGATATATGATTATCTTTCAGGAGAGAGATATTCAAAAGCTGGTGGAAGAAAAATTTAAAATACTGGACGAAATTAGAACTATTAAATATAACGATTTAAGCGCAACTATCTCTATAGGCGTGGGAAGATACGCTACAACCGCAAAGGAAAGTGAAATGATGGCCCGTGCGGCTTTGGATATGGCTTTGGGACGAGGCGGAGATCAGGCTGCCGTTATGAAAAGCGACGGTTATGAGTTTTTCGGCGGAGTTTCTCAGGGCGTAGAGAAAAGAAGCAAAGTAAGAACAAGGGTTATCGCCAACGCAATGCGAAACTATATTGCCGCCTGTGACAAGGTATTTATTATGGGTCATAGATTTTCAGACCTTGATTGTGTGGGCGCCGCTGTAGGCTTGCACTGCATGATAACCAAGGCTTTGGAGAAGCCTGCCTTTGTTGTTATCAATAAGGAAAAGACAATGGCGAAATCCCTTATTGATATGATTGAGGAAAACGAGGAAGAGGATGTTTTCAAATCTCCAAGCGATGTAAGCTCTAAGGTTACTCCTAATTCTCTTTTGATTGTTGTTGATACACATTCACCAAGCTTTTTGGAAAGCGAAAGCTTTTATAAGCAATTTGAAAAGGTTATTGTTATTGACCATCACAGAAAGATGGTCAACTACATATCAAATACATTGATATTCTATCACGAGAGCACAGCTTCATCTGCTTCGGAAATGTGCGCCGAGATTATAAATTATCTTGCAGAAAAGTGTCTTACCTCCTATGCGGCTGACGCCCTTATGGCTGGTATTATGCTTGATACAAAGAACTTTATTGTAAAAACCGGTGCAAGAACCTTTGAAGCGGCGGCGTTTTTGAGAAGACGTGGTGCTGATACCGTTGCAGTTAAAAAGCTTTTCTCAGAGAATATCAAAACCTATAAGGAAAAATACAAACTGGTTTCCGCTTCGGAAATTTACCGTGGCTGTGCAGTGGCTTTTGCCGACGACACAATAAAAGACCCACGTCTTGTTGCCGCTCAGGCGGCTGACGAGCTTTTGGGCGTTCAGGATGTTTCGGCTTCCTTTGTTCTGTTTATGACAAACGGAAACACGGCGAATATCTCTGCCAGAAGCTACGGAAAAATAAATGTTCAGGTTATTATGGAAAAACTGGGCGGCGGCGGTCATCAGACTATGGCGGCTACTCAGATGCCTGACACCAGTATGGAAAGTGCAAGACAACAGCTCTTTGACGCTATTGATGATTTTCTTGCATAAAATATAATTTACGGAAGGTGAACAAAATGAAAGTAATCTTACTTCAGGACGTAAAATCTTTAGGAAAAAAAGGCGAGCTTGTTAAGGCTTCCGACGGATACGCAAGAAATTTCCTTTTCCCAAAGGGACTTGCAAAGGAAGCTAACGCTCAGGCTATGAACGAGCTTAAAAATGCTGAAAATTCCAAGCAGTATAAAATTGAAACAGATATCAAAAAAGCTAACGAAGCTAAGGCTATGCTTGAGGGTGAAACCTTTAAGATGACAGCTAAAGCCGGCAATGGCGGAAAACTTTTCGGAAGCGTAACTCCAAAGGAGATAAGCGCAGAGATTAAAAAGCAGAAGGGTATCGATGTTGACAAGAGAAAGATTACTCTTGACGCTGATATCAAGGCTTTTGGCACATATAATGCAGAAATCAAGCTTTACAACGGAATTATTGCAAAGGTAAAGGTTCAGGTAAGCGAAGCTTGATTTTAGTAGTTTGAATTAAAAGGAGGGTGAAAATATGACCGATTTGAATATGTCGGGTGGCTTGGACGGAATAAATATGCCTTACAGTCCTGAGGCTGAACAGGCGGTGCTGGGTGCAGTTATAATGGAGCCGGACTGTCTTAACAGGATTGTGGGAATTTTGACTAAGCCGGAGTATTTTCACCTTTCCTTACACCGCACAATATATTCAGCAATGCTGAGCATGTACACCCAAGGCAAAACGGTGGATTATGTCACCTTGATGGAAGCCTTGAGGATGGACAAAAATTTTGATGAAACCAGCGGAAAGGCGTACATAGTAAGACTTGCCGAGAACTGTCCTGCTGTATCAAATGTTGATATTTATGCAAAAATTGTCCGTGAAAAATATGACGTCCGCAGCTTGATAAACGCCGCAAGGGAGATTATCGACGAGGCGTCGGGCAACGAGTACGAGCCGTCAATTCTCTTGGATTCTGCGGAGCAAAAGATTTTTGACATAAGAAAAGGCAAAACCGTTGACGGACTGGAAAGACTCAATGAGGTTATTTTAAAGACCTTTGACAGACTTGACCTTTTAAACAGCGATGATGATGACAGCATGAAGCCGATACCTTCGGGAATCGGTGACCTTGACAGAGTTATAACAGGACTTAACAGAAGCGACCTTATTTTGCTTGCGGCTCGTCCAGGTATGGGAAAGACAAGCTTTGCCTTGAACATTGCCAAAAATGTGGCATGCATAGCAAAAAAGAGGGTGGCGTTTTTCTCCTTGGAAATGACAAAGGAGCAGCTTGCTTCACGTCTTTTGTCCACAGAAGCTCTTGTAGGCGGTACAAAGCTTAGAACAGGAAAGCTCAACGAGGATGAATGGCAGAGACTTATTTCTGCCGGAGATATTCTGAGTAAAACCGAGATTTATCTTGACGATACGCCTGGTATCACAGTTCCTGAGATAAAAGCAAAGCTTCGCCGTCTTAAAAATGTGGATTTGGTAATCATTGACTATCTCCAGCTTATGTCCAGCGGAAGAAGAATAGACAACCGTGTTCAGGAGGTTTCTGAAATTACCAGAAATCTGAAAATTATGGCTAAGGAAATAAATGTTCCCCTTATCACACTTTCACAGCTTTCCCGTGCCAGTGAACAGCGTTCGGAGCACAAGCCTCAGCTTTCCGACCTGAGAGATTCAGGTTCTATCGAGCAGGACGCAGATATTGTTTTGTTCCTGTACAGAGAGGGCTATTATGAGGATAAGTCCAAAGAAGCTCAGGCTCAGCCAAATGTGGACAGAAATTCCGGTGAATGTATTGTTGCTAAAAACAGACACGGCGAGACAACCTCAGTAAAGCTCCATTGGCAGGGCGAATTTATGCGTTTTACTTCTGTGGAGGCAAACCGTGACCAATAATATTTTTTTTAATAATATAGAAGCTGAAAAAACAGCTTCTGTTTTGGTTTTAAATAAGATTTGTGAAGCCGACCACCGTTATAATATCTTAAAAGGAAAGGAACATATTATTGTGGCTCTTTCCGGCGGAGCGGATTCGGTTTGTTTGCTTCACAGTCTGTATATGCTTAAAAACAGCGGAAAATATGATTTTAAGCTTTCGGCGGCTCACTTAAACCACAATCTGCGTGGTGAAGAGGCAGAAAGAGATTTGAAGTTTTCAAAGGATTTTGCAGAAAGCTTAGGCTGTGAATTTTTTTCGAGAACTGTGGATGTGGCGCAATGGGCGAAAAAGCTCAAAGTCAGCACTGAAACCAGCGGAAGAATTAAAAGATATGAATTTTTTGAGGAGCTTTCAAAGTCATTAAAAGCGGCGGTGGCTACTGCTCACACAGCTTCTGACAACAGTGAAACCGTTATTTTTAATATGGCGAGAGGCTCTTCCATAAAAGGACTGGCGGGTATCCCTCCTATAAGGGGAAAGGTAATCCGTCCTTTGCTTTTTGTCACAAGGGAAGAGGTGGAAAGTTATTGCCTTGAGAACAATCTTTCTTTTGTGACAGACAGTACAAATCTTACCGATGACTATACAAGAAACTCAATAAGGCACAAAGTAATACCTGTATTAAAGGATATAAACGAGGGCGTCAACGGGAATATTACAAGACTTTCAAGGTCTGCAAGACTTGTTGACGATTTTATGACCCAGTGTGCCAAGGATGCCGTAAAAAATACGGAGTGCAGGTGCAGTCTTTTAAAGGAGCTTCATCCGGCTTTACTGAGTTACTGTATAAATTATATTTATTTTAAAAAGACAGGGGACAATATAAATCAGAACAGGCTTGTTGAGCTTTGCTCTGATATTATTTCTAAGGAAAAAGGCGCTGTTCAGATTAACGAAAAATACACAGCCTGTATTGAAAAAGGCTGTTTTAAAATCAAAGAAAACAGCTTTGACAAGGAAATAAAAAAAGGACTTGTATATCTGAATTTAGATGATATAATAAATGGTAGCTACCCTAAAAAAATCACTGTTCAGGGTACTGTTTACAGCTTTGAATTGGTGGATTGTTTAGAAGACGACGGGGTGGTTTTAGATGTTGAAAAGTGCCGTGGCGCAGTTTTCAGAACAAGGGATGACTGCGATGTTTTTACACTAAAAAAACGCAAGGTTACTAAGTCCCTGAAAAAATATTTTAATGAAATAAAAATGCCTGCTGAGAAAAGATACTCGGTTCCTCTTGTGGCTGTTGACAACAATGTATTGTGGATAGACGGAATCGGAGCGGCATATGATGTTGAATTCAGTAAAAATTCAAAAAGAGGAATTAAAATTTCAGTTTCTCGTCACTAAACGGAGGTATAATTTACTATGCATCAGGATATTGAAAGAATACTGCTTTCCGAAGAGGAAATTGCACAAATCGTTGACAGAATTGCTGACCAGATAAACAAGGATTACCAGGGCAAAGAATTGATGCTCATTGGTCTTCTTAAAGGCAGCATTTCTTTTATGGCTGATCTTATGAAGAAAATCACTGTACCATGTAAAATCGACTTTATTGCAGCTTCCAGCTACGGAAACGGTACTGTAAGTAAGGGACGAGTTAATATTCTGAAGGACGTTTCTCAGTCTGTTGAAAATATGGATATCCTTATTGTTGAGGATATTATCGACAGCGGAAACACACTTTCCTTTATTTCAAAATAT
Source organism: Anaeromassilibacillus sp. An172 (assembly GCF_002160515.1). Lineage (GTDB taxonomy): Bacteria > Bacillota > Clostridia > Oscillospirales > Acutalibacteraceae > Limousia > Limousia pullorum. The sequence goes on from NZ_NFKS01000009.1 coordinate 95,148, forward strand.
CTTGCGGCGAAACATGCAGGCTCAGTTAAAATCTGTACATTGCTCAATAAACCTTCAAGACGTCAGACTGATATCCCTGTGGACTATGTCGGCGTTGACATCCCTGATGAGTTTGTTGTGGGTTATGGACTTGATTTTGCTGAGTACTACAGAAATCTTCCGTATATAGGAATACTCAAGCCTTCTGTGTATTCATAATGAATGAGAAAATAACTGTTTCTTCGTTTACATAATATAGAGAGGATTTAGTATAATAAACAAAGGAGTGGATGATATTGAACAAAAACAAGCAGATTAAGAATCTACTTTTGTATTTGGGTCTGCCGATTTTGGTTATTCTGCTGCTTTTGTTCTTTTTGAGAGGCGGCACGTCGAATACCATGACTTATTCCGATGTGCTGTATCTTTTTGAGGAACAGAAAGTAGAGGAATTCAGCGTCGATGCCGGAACCGGCGTCCTCACAATGAAGCTTGAGGAAGGCGCAAAAATTCCAAGCCTTGAGGATAAGCAAATGATGCAGAATCAGGGATTTTTCGGAGAGGGAAATTCCAGCAGTAACCTTATAGTAGAGTATAAGCTGGCAAGTGTTGACCTTTTCTACAGCGATGTAAAGGAGTATATCGACGAGTACAACGCCGATAAGCCTGACAGTGAAAAGCTTACATTCGATATTCAGCGAGCTGCTGACAGGTCTATTTGGCTGGAAATGCTTCCTACATTGATAATGTTCGTAATTATCGGTGTGTTCTGGTTCATTTTGATGAAGAAAATGGGTGCAGGACTTGGCGGCAAAGAAATGACCTTTGGTAAAGCTAAGTTTAAAAACTCCAACGATGAAAAGAAAAAGACAACCTTTGCAGATGTTGCCGGCGCTGATGAGGAAAAGGAAGAATTGGAAGAGATTGTTCAGTTCCTTAAAACACCGGAAAAGTATAACAAATTGGGAGCAAAAATACCTAAGGGCGTACTTTTGGTGGGCCCTCCTGGAACAGGTAAAACATTGCTTGCAAGAGCTGTTGCAGGTGAAGCCGGTGTTCCTTTCTTCTCAATTTCAGGTTCTGACTTTGTTGAGATGTTCGTAGGTGTCGGTGCTTCCCGTGTAAGAGATCTCTTTGATACAGCAAAGAAAAATTCACCTTGTATTGTATTTATCGATGAAATCGACGCCGTTGGTCGTCAGAGAGGTGCAGGCCTTGGCGGCGGCAACGACGAAAGAGAGCAGACACTTAACCAGCTTCTTGTTGAGATGGACGGTTTCGGCGCAAACGAAGGTGTAATCGTTATTGCAGCTACCAACAGACCTGACGTTCTTGACCCGGCTATCCTTCGTCCTGGACGTTTCGACAGACAGGTTGTTGTTGGATATCCTGACATCAACGGAAGAGAAGCTATTTTGAAGGTTCACGCAAGAGAGAAGCCTTTGGCTCCTGATGTAAATCTTAGAACTATCGCTTCTTCAACAGCCGGATTTACCGGAGCTGATTTGGAGAATGTTTTGAACGAAGCCGCTTTGCTTGCTGCAAGAAAGAATAAAAGAGCTATAACCATGGAGGAAATCGAGGAAGCCACAATCAAGGTTGTTGTTGGTACTGAGAAAAAATCCAAGGTTATGTCTGATAAAGAAAAGAAGCTTACAGCTTATCATGAGGCAGGTCACGCTATCTGTACTCAGTATTGTCCGACACAGGACCCTGTTCACCAGATTTCAATTATTCCGAGAGGAAGAGCAGGAGGCTATACTATGAGCCTTCCTACAGAGGATAAGACCTACAGCTCAAGAAATGAAATGCTGGAGGATATTGTGGTTCTTTTGGGCGGACGTGTGGCAGAAGCTCTTATTATGGGAGATATCTCCACAGGCGCTTCTAACGACATAGAAAGAGCTACAAGCACCGCAAAGTCAATGGTTACTAAGTATGGTATGTCCGATGTTCTCGGCCCTGTTTGCTACGGTTCAGGCAACAATGAAGTGTTTATCGGCAGGGATATGGGACAGGTAAAGGACTATTCCGAGGAGACAGCCGCTAAGATTGACCAGGAGATTTTGAGAATTGTCAATAACGGTTACAAGGCTTGTGAGAAGCTTTTGAAAGACCATATTGACCAGCTCCACAATGTTGCCCAGTATCTTATCAAGCATGAGAAGATGAGCGGTGACGAGTTCAGAGCAATGGTAAACGGAACTTTTGAAGAAAAAGCTCCGCTTCCTGAAGGCGAATATTGATAAATAATTTTTACAGCCGTGGCTTTTGCTGCGGCTGTTTTTTCATGGTTTGGGATTTTTTATGGTAAAGCTTTTGAGGCTGTGAAGCGTCTCTTATGCATTTTATATGGAAGTGAGTTTTTTCTTATATCTTAAAATAAAAAATGCAGGAGAGAGGAAATAATAGCACGTAGGAGTGTTTTTATTTTGAAAATTTTACAAAAAATATTTAAATAATTCTCTTGCTAAATTGCGGATTTGGGTTGAAAATAAAATTTAGAAATAAAAAATTATCTGTTCTTAAAAAAATAAATTTCAGGAAACTGTTTTTTCTAAAATTTTTTTGAGAATAATATTTTCTGTTGAATAAAAAATAGGAAAAAACAAAAAATAATTTTGAAAAAATAAAAAAATTTTTTTGTGTTTTAATATTTTTTTAAAAATTAAGTATTTATCTAAAGTTTTTGATTATGAGAATAGATGTGATTTTGACTATATAAAGGTGCGATGATTACCTGTTTGATTGTGCAAAATATACTACAAAAATAGGGAAAATGCAGCTTTTTAAAATAAAATCATTTTGTCGGAAATTTTTCAAAAAAAATTTGAAAAAAGTGTTGACAAATGGGTAACCCTGTGGTATTATATAACAGTCGCAGGGAGACAGCGACAAAACAAAACAAAAACAAACACCAAAAACGCTGGTGTAGCTCAGTTGGTAGAGCAGCTGATTTGTAATCAGCAGGTCGGGGGTTCGAGTCCGTCCACCAGCTCCAAAAGAGGACTGCTAAATGCAGTCCTTAAATATGGGAGAATTCCCGAGTGGCCAAAGGGGGCAGACTGTAAATCTGTTGTCAGTGACTTCGGTGGTTCGAATCCACCTTCTCCCACCAGATTATGTGCCTGATTTTACTGTCAGGCACATTTTTCTTAGTATTCATGCGGGTTTGCGGGCTTTTTAGAGCGCAAAATCCAAAGTGATTTTCCATAGATGCCTTTTCCAAAAAATAGCAAAACAAAGACTTTTTATGAGCATAAGCGGAGTTTTCACCTGATTTTTCAGGCTGGGAACTCCGCTTTTTTGCGTTTACCACTCTTTTTTCCCGTTGTCGGAACTGTAAAAGTTTTCGGCATATATATATATAGATTGACGGAAGCCCCAAATGGGTCAATTTCAAGCCCTCAAAATACAAGACCAACTATAAAAAGTCAATAGGAAAAATAAAAAAATAACGAATAAGGGATGAAAAAATATGCAAGACAAAAAGACCTGAACAAAAAGTCCAAGTCGATGGATAAG